>CAVUEP010000013.1:0-75725 GCA_963740395.1 uncultured beta proteobacterium | reverse complement strand
TACCCCCCATTCGTGGCGTTCATGCGTTGGCCGCCCTGCCGAGCCACCGCTACTTGTTCATGCCCAATTGCCGATTGATGAACCATTGCTGGGCGATCCGACAGGATGTGTTAGTCAACCAGTAAAGCACCAGGCCGGCCGGGAAGAAGAAGAACATCACGCCGAAGATGAGCGGCATCATCCACATCATGCGCGCCTGCATGGGATCGGGTGGCGTCGGGTTCAGCCAGACTTGGAACAGCGAGGATGCGGTCATCAACACCGGCAGGATGAACCACGGGTCTTTTGCCGACAGGTCGACGATCCAACCGATCCAGGGCGCGTTGCGCATCTCGACCGACGACAGCAAGACCCAGTAGAGCGCAATGAAGAACGGCATCTGCACCAGGATCGGCAGGCAGCCGCCGAGCGGGTTCACCTTTTCCTCGCGATAGATACGCATCATCTCCTGCTGCATCAGCTGCGGCTTTTCCTTGTAGCGCTCGCGCAGGTCGGCCACGCGCGGGCCCACGGCCTTCATCTTGGCCATCGACCGGTAGGCGCTGGCATTGAGCCAGTAGAAGGCGATCTTCAGCAGCACGACCAGGGCGACGATCGACCAACCCCAGTTGTGCAACACGCTGTTCAACTGATCCAGCAACCAGAACAGCGGCTTGGACAGGACCGTGAACCATCCGTAGTCCTTGACCAGGTCCAGCCCGGGCGCCAGCGCCGCGAGCCTGTTCTCTTCCTGCGGCCCAGCGAACAGCTGAGCCTCATGCGTCTTCGTCGCACCGGGCTCGATCTCGCCCAGCGGCAAGACGATGGCGACCGAGTACAGGTTGTTCGACACCTTGGCGGTGCGGTACTCGCGCGGCGTGCCGGTCGGCACCAGCCAGGCCGAAGCAAAGTAGTGCTGCACCATCGCCACCCAACCGTCGTTGGCGCTGACAACGTGGCTGGTCTTGCCTTTTTCGATGTCCGAGAAGTCGACCTTCTCGAACTTCTTGGCTTCGGTGTAGATCGCCGGCCCCGTGAACGTGAAGTAGAACGACGACTCCCCGCGCGGCGGATTGCCGTCGCGGGCAAGCTGGAGATAGAGCTGGGTCGGCACCGGCGTGGCGCTGTTGTTCCGCGCCTCGTGGCGAACGCCAATCGTGTAGTCGCCGCGCTTGAACGTGAACGTCTTCGACAGCTTCATGCCGCCCGCGTCTTCCGACTCGAAGCGCACTTGCAGTTCATTGGCACCGTCGGCCAGCGACACCGCCCCGGGGATATGCTTCATCGGCGTGTAATGGTTCGGCAACGTGATGCCCGGCAGCGTCGTCACGAGTCCGCTCTGTGCCGCATAGGCGCGCTCCGCGCTCTGCTCGAACAACAGCACCGACCGCTTGCGGTCCTCCGCGTCAGCGTATTGCAGCAACTCAAGGCGCACCAGATTGCCGCCACGGCTGTCGAAGCTGGCCTTGACGACGTCGGTCGAGACAATGACCAGGTCACCTGCGGCACCGGCCGCAGCCACGGGCACGGCGCTTGAGGGTGCTGCAGCTCCGCTGGCGATCGGCGTGGGCACGGCCGACGCTACCGCGGTCGGCACGCCCGCCTGCGACGCCTGTGGCGCGGGCATTGGCGGCGCGGCGGCAGCCGGGCGCTCCGGCGCCGGCCCGAAAATGGAGGGCTGCCCTGAATGCTTGTTCCACGCGTCCCACAACAGGACGAGCGACATCGTGAAGACCACCCACAGCAGGGTGCGACGGATATCGGTCATGTACGGCTCTTGATCAAAGGGTTCGTTGCGGGCTTGGCCTGCGGCACCGGATCCAGGCCGCCGTCACACCAGGGATGGCAGCGCATGATGCGCCGCGCGGCGAGGTAGCTGCCTGCCACGGCACCACGCTGCTCGAGTGCGTCGAGCGCGTAGCGCGAGCATGTCGGCTCGAATCGGCAGGAGCTGCCCAGCCAGGGGCTGAGAAAGAACCGATAGGCGCGCACCGGCAGCGCCAGCGCACGCCGCGGCCACAGTCGCAAGGCCTGCCTGGCGCTCATGCGCGCGCCGCTCTTTCGAACACCTGCGTTAGCTCGGTGCGCATAGCTATTTGCAATTGCTCCGACGCCGCGCTCGTGAACAGCCGGGCGTCGACGGGTGCCCGCAAGCGGATCAGCCACTGCCCGGCGCGGAGCCGATGTTGGTTCTCAGCGGCCTGCACACGCATTTGGCGCTTGATCAGGTTGCGCGTCACCGCATGCCGCGCATAGCGTTTGGGGACCACGAGACCCAGCCACCACTGCAGGGTCGACTCGATGTTATCCACAGCAGCGTCCCGCTTTGGTGCCTGCGCTGTTGATATCTCCGGAGCAACTGCGCGACGTGGTAGCCACGCAGCCGACGCCGGGCTTGCCGCGATGTGGTGCAGCGCAAAGTGAGGGCTCTTGGCCATTGCCGGGGTGGTTAGCGCCGCCGCGAAGTCCGCGGTCTTCAAGGTTCGCCATGCGACTGGTGAGGGGCGCCGGCTTTCGGCTGCCCCCTGCGCGTGGCAGGCCATCGGGCTCGGTGCGCAGGGCGAGCGAGCCAGTGCGGCCGACCTAGACGGCCAGACGTTTACGGCCCTTGGCGCGACGTGCGGCGATGATCGCGCGGCCGCCGCGGGTCTTCATGCGCACCAAGAAGCCATGGGTGCGGGCGCGGCGGGTCTTGGAGGCTTGGTACGTTCGTTTCATGGCTGGGCCTGGGCAGTAAGAGGGCGAGAATCAGGGAAACCCGTGATTACAGCAAAAATGTCGTTGCCGGTCAACGACTTGCCTCACAAAGACTGGGCGTGGGCGGGGCTTGACGCCAGGACAGGAACTGTGGATAACCGCGTCTGGCCGAACCGCAGTGGTCTACAATCCGACCGCTCTACAAGAACTTGTCCACAATGAGCGATGACCTCTGGCAGCGCGGCCGCACGCAGTTGGCCGCCGAACTGCCCGAACAACAATTCAACACCTGGATCCGGCCCCTGCCGCCTGCCGAGGTCATTGGGGCCCCCGATGCGTCCGGATCCACGGTTGTGTCGTTGCGTGTGCCCAACCGCTTCAAGCTCGACTGGATTCGCTCGCAGTACGCGGCGCGAATCGAAGGCGTCTTGAGTTCATTGGCCGGCAAACCCGTCAGGCTTGACCTGCAACTTGCACCACGCGAGTCGACGCCGAGCTTGGCGCCAAGTGTCTCTGCGCTGGGCTTGAACGGCCATGTCGTGAACCACGTCGGCGTGGCCGCGGCGCGAACCCAGCCGGCGGCATTGCCGCAGCACCGGCTGAACCCTTCCCTGACCTTCGACACGCTCGTCCCGGGACGCGCCAACCAGATGGCGCGCACCGCCGCCTTGCATGTGGCTGGCGCGCCGGGTCAGATGTACAACCCGCTGTTCATCTACGGCGGCGTCGGCCTGGGCAAGACGCATCTGATCCATGCGGTCGGCAACGCGCTGCTTGCCGACCGGCCCAACGCGCGGGTGCTCTATTTGCACGCAGAGCAATTCATCAGCGACGTTGTCAAGAACTATCAGCGCAAGACCTTCGACGAATTGAAGGCCAAGTACCACTCCCTGGACCTGCTGTTGATCGACGATGTGCAGTTCTTTGCCGGCAAGGAGCGCACACAGGAGGAGTTCTTCAACGCCTTCGAGGCGCTTGTGGCCAAGCGTGCGCACATCATCATGACCAGCGACACCTACCCCAAGGGGCTCGTCAACATCGACGAACGCCTGACCAGCCGCTTCGACGCCGGCCTCACGGTGGCGATCGAGCCGCCAGAGCTGGAAATGCGCGTCGCGATCCTGATTCGCAAGTCGGACGCGGAAGGCTCACCCATGCCAGAGGACGTGGCCTTCTTCGTTGCCAAGAACGTGCGCGCCAATGTGCGCGAACTCGAAGGCGCGCTGCGCAAGGTGCTTGCCTACTCGCGCTTTTCACAAAAGGAAATCAATATCGCCTTGGCGCGTGAGGCGCTGAAGGATCTGTTGTCAATCCAGAACCGACAGGTCTCGATCGAGAACATCCAGAGAACAGTCGCAGATTTCTACAAGATCAAGGTCGCCGACATGTACAGCAAGAAGCGCCCGGCCAGCATCGCCAGACCACGCCAGATCGCGATGTATCTGGCCAAGGAGATGACGCAGAAGAGCTTGCCCGAGATCGGCGACAACTTTGGTGGCCGCGATCACACGACGGTCCTGCATGCGGTACGCAAGATCGGTGGCGAACGACAGAAGAACACTGAGCTCAATCAGCAATTGCATGTCCTTGAGCAAACGCTGAAGGGCTGAGCGTTGCCGCGCCGTCAACTCGCAACCGTGGGGACAACTCTGGCACAACTGCACCTTCGTCCACAGGCCAACGCAAACCGGCGGAGTTGTTGTCAGCGAGTCAGATCCCTTCAGAGGTTGCCGCGCACAGGGTTCATCGGTACCTAAGCCGTTGATGGAACAGGTGAAAATGGCCTTCTCCACAGATTTGGTGGGCCTCTACTAGCACTACCAAGAAGATCAGGAACCAAAGAGGAAGACAACATGATCGTGCTCAAAGCAGCCCAAGAGAAACTGCTCGGCGCCTTACAGGCCGTGGCCGGCATCGTCGAGCGCAGGCACACCTTGCCGATCCTGGCCAATGTGCTGCTGCGCAAGAACGCCGGCGAATTGGAGTTCACCACCAGTGACCTAGAAATCCAGGTGCGGACGAAGGCCGATCTCGGGGGCGACGGCGGGAACTTCACGACGACCGTGGGAGCGAGAAAGCTGATCGACATCCTGCGCACCCTGCCCGCGGACCAGGTCGTGACGCTGAGCTCGTCCAGCCAGAGCAAGCTGACCTTGCAGGGCGGCAAGAGCCGATTCACGTTGCAGACGTTGCCCTCCGAGGACTTTCCACTGGTGAACGAAGCGGTCGACTTCGGCCAGGCCTTTTCGGTGCCGCAGAAGACGCTTCGAGCCCTGATCAATCAGGTGCACTTCGCGATGGCGGTCCACGATATCCGCTACTACCTCAATGGCATCCTCTTCGTTGCCGAAGGCAAGCTGCTGACCTTGGTGGCCACGGATGGGCACCGTCTGGCGCTGGCCCAGGCCACGCTCGAGGTCGACATGCCCAAGCAGGAGGTGATCCTGCCGCGCAAGACCGTACTCGAGTTGCAGCGCTTGTTGAAGGACGAAGACACGTCGATCGAGATGCGCTTTGCCGGCAACCAGGCCAAGTTCGTGTTCTCGGGAATGGAGTTCGTGACCAAACTGGTGGAAGGCAAGTTCCCGGACTACAACCGCGTGGTACCGAAGAACCACAAGAACGCAGTGACCCTGGGAAGGGCGCCGCTGCTGTCGAGCCTGCAACGGGCGGCGATCATGACCAGCGAGAAATTCAAGGCGGTGCGGGTGAATATCGAGCCGGGCACCTTGCGCATTTCCTCTTCCAACGCAGAGCAGGAAGAGGCCAAGGAAGAGCTCGAAATCGACTACGCGGGTGATGCCATCGAGATTGGCTTCAACGTCACCTACCTGATCGACGCATTGACCAACACCAGCGTCGAGATGGTCAAGCTCGAATTGCAGGACACCAGTTCGAGCGCCTTGTTTACCTTGCCGGAACAGCCGGGATTCAAGTACGTGGTGATGCCGATGCGCATCTAGCGCGCAGCCGACGACCCTGACACCCGAGCGGGCGTTACGCCCGCTTCGGCTTTTCTGAGAAGCAACGAAGCGAGAGATGAGCGAAACCCAACCGACCCCGCAACAACATTCCGACGCCTACGGCGAGGGCTCGATCCAGATCCTGGAAGGCCTTGAAGCGGTGCGCAAGCGCCCGGGCATGTACATAGGCGACACCTCTGACGGCACGGGCCTGCACCACCTGGTGTTCGAGGTCGTCGACAACTCGATCGATGAATCACTCGCTGGCCATTGCGACGACATCGTCGTCACGATCCACACCGACAACTCGATCAGCGTCACCGACAACGGCCGCGGCATCCCCACCGGCGTGAAGATGGACGACAAACACGAGCCCAGGCGCAGCGCGGCCGAGATTGCATTGACGGAGTTGCACGCGGGCGGCAAGTTCAACCAGAACAGCTACAAGGTCTCGGGTGGACTGCACGGCGTCGGTGTGAGTTGCGTCAACGGGCTGTCCAAGTGGTTGCGCCTGACCGTGCGTCGCGACGGCAAGGTTCACTACATGGAGTTTCGCCAGGGAATTCCGCAGGATCGCGTGCTCGAGCAGCGTGGTGGCATCGAGGTCAGTCCGATGAAGATCACGGGCGAGACCGAGCGCCGCGGCACCGAGGTGCACTTCCTGCCGGACACGGAGATTTTTTCGAACATCGATTTCCACTACGACATCATTGCCAAGAAGCTGCGTGAGCTGAGCTTCCTGAACAACGGCGTCAAGATTCGCTTGGTCGACGAGCGCAACAACAAGGAAGACACTTTTGCGTTTGCCGGCGGCGTCAAGGGCTTCGTCGAGTTCATCAACACCGGCAAGAAGGTGCTGCACCCGACCATCTTCGGCGCCATTGGCGAGAAAGTCAGTGAGCAGGGCACGACCATCACCACCGATGTGGCGATGCAGTGGAATGACGGCTACAGCGAGAACGTGCTCTGCTTCACCAACAACATTCCGCAGCGCGATGGTGGCACCCACCTGACGGGCCTGCGAGCGGGCATGACGCGCGTGATCAACAAGTACATCGACGACAACGAACTGGCCAAGAAGGCCAAGGTCGAGATCACGGGTGACGACATGCGCGAAGGCCTGTGCTGCGTGCTCTCGGTCAAGGTGCCGGAGCCCAAGTTCAGCAGCCAGACCAAGGACAAGCTCGTCTCCAGTGAGGTGCGAGGTCCGGTCGAAGACGTGGTCAGCAAGGCGCTCACCGACTACCTGCTCGAGAACCCGATCGATGCCAAGATCATCTGCGGCAAGATCGTCGACGCCGCGCGAGCGCGCGAGGCTGCTCGCAAGGCGCGCGAAATGACCCGCCGAAAGGGGGTGCTCGACGGCATGGGGCTGCCCGGCAAGCTCGCCGACTGCCAGGAGAAGGATCCGGCGCTGTGCGAGATCTACATTGTCGAGGGCGACTCCGCCGGAGGCTCGGCCAAGCAGGGGCGTGACCGCAAGTTCCAGGCGATCCTGCCGCTGCGCGGCAAGATCCTGAACGTGGAGCGCGCACGCTACGAAAAGCTGCTGACCAGCAACGAGATCCTGACCCTGATCACGGCGCTGGGCACCGGCATCGGCAAGGGCATGGGGGGCGACGACTTCAACCCCGACAAGCTGCGCTACCACCGCATCATCATCATGACCGACGCCGACGTGGACGGCGCGCACATACGCACCCTGTTGCTGACCTTCTTCTACCGCCAGATGCTCGAACTGGTCGAGCGCGGCCACATCTACATCGCGCAGCCGCCGCTGTACAAGGTCAAGCATGGCAAGGCCGAGCAGTACTTGAAGGACGGGCAGGAACTCGACGCCTATCTGCTGCGTGTGGCGCTGGATGGTGCTTCGGTACTGCCTGGCGAGTCCAAACCCGAGATCACGGGCCCGGCCCTCGAGGAACTCGCGCGGCAGTATGTGTTGGCCAACAACGTGATCGTGCGCCTGGCCAACTGGATGGACGTCGAGGCGCTGAGAGCGATGGCGGACGGCCTCTCGCTCAACCTCGACACGCTGGCCGATGCGCAGGCGAGCGCGACGGCACTGCAGGGTGCGCTGCATGACGCCGAAGTCGCGGCAGAGTACGACGCGCGTGGCGACCGTCACGTGCTGCGCGTCAGCCGCCGCCACCATGGCAATGTGAAAGCGAGCGTGATCACGCCCGACTTCGTCCACGGCGCCGACTATGAAGCGCTGTCGCGCGCCGGCCTGACCTTCAAGGGCCTGCTCGGCACCGACGCGCTGGTGCGCCGGGGCGAGGGCGAGCGACAGAAGGAGTTGAAGGTCGCCGACTTCCGCGCCGCGATGGCCTGGTTGATGGGGCAGGCCGAAGGTGCCGTCGGCCGCCAGCGCTACAAGGGGCTGGGCGAGATGAACCCGGGACAGTTGTGGGAAACGACGATGGACCCGACGGTGCGCCGCCTGCTCAGGGTGCAGATCGACGATGCCATCGAAGCCGACCGCGTGTTCACGACGTTGATGGGCGACGAGGTGGAGCCGCGTCGCGACTTCATCGAGAGCAACGCCCTCAGGGCGGCCAATATCGACGCCTGAGGCGTCAACGCGCGTGGGCGCCGAAGAAGTGGCGGAACACGTCCGGCTCGATGATTTCGCGGCTGTCCAGGCCGCCGACCACGGTCTCCCGCAGTGGCTCTGATGGCATCAAGGGGTCGAGGTCGGCCGGTTTGGTCTCGACCCATACCGGCCCGAATGTCGGCTCGCTGCGCAGACGTGTGCGCGCTTCGGCCACCAACTCGGCGGCCAGCGTGTAGGAGCCGTTGGGCACATGGCGGCGCAGCACCACGTTGGCCAAGGACGGCAGCTCTTCCCACTCGAAGGGCTCGGCCGGGCTGCGATTGGCGTCAAGGTCGGTGTAGGGGTAGGCGGGCATGGTTGTCGCAAGGTGTTGCAAAGTGATGCTAAGACTATCGGCAGGTGCATCGATCTATCGCGTCGATAAGACAGGCAAGACCGGGCCAGTTCGCGCAACGCCAACAGTGATGTGACTTTGGCCATGCGGGCGATGCGGGCTTGAGTTTGGCGCGCGATCACCCCCTAATTCGCAGGGACAACCCTGGCTCATGGATAGACCGAGGCGCGCAAGTGATCGATAGTCGCGTCATGTGGATACGACGACAGCACCGGTTCTGCGCGCGCATGCCTTCAACGCGCCCGCATGGGCACAATCCGCGGCCACCGACGGCCCCCGCCGGCGCACCGACGACAGAGCCTGACGCGACCGCGACTGCCGACGCGCAGGGCGTCGACCACGACGACGAGGCGAAGGCGCGCGCGGGCGGCTTCCATGAATCGAGCTACGAGCTGCACCATGGGCTGCAGGTCAGTGAGTCCGATTGGCCGGAAGAGGTGACCGTGCCAACGCCTCTCGACGAGCGCTGATCTAGAGCGCGGCTGCCAGGCGCGTGCCCTGGTCGATGGCGCGTTTGGCATCGAGCTCACCCGCCTCGAAGGCGCCACCGATCAGGCGCACCTTGACGCCGGCTGCTTCCAAGGGGGATTGCAGCTCGCGCAGTGGCTCCTGTCCGGCGCACAGGACGATGTTGTCGCAGGCGATGACACGGCCGTCGCGCTTCTGGGTGCCGAAAGTGACGAACAAGCCCAGCCCGCCCTCATGCGGGCCGATGCGCTCGTAGTTGACGCCGGCCACCATTTCGACGTTCTTCATCTTCAGGGCGCTGCGGTGGATCCAGCCCGTGGTCTTGCCCAGCCCGGCGCCGAGCTTGCCGGCCTTGCGCTGCAACAGCGTGACTTGTCGCGCCGCGGCAGCAGGCTCGGCGCGCCTGACACCGCCGCGCACGCAGCCGGGATCGGCAACGCCCCACTCGCGCAACCAAGACGGCAGGTCGAGCGAGGGCGAGGGGTGTGCACTGTCGTGGACCAGCAGCTCCGCGACATCAAAACCGATGCCGCCGGCACCGACGATCAGCACGCGCGCGCCGACGGGCTCGCGCCGCAGGATCGCATCGACATAACTGATCACGCCCGGAGTGTCCTGCCCGGGAATGCGCGGGTTGCGCGGGCTCACGCCGGTAGCGAGCCAGACTTCGTCGAAACCTTCGGCAATCAAGCGCTCGGCGTTGATGCGCATGTTCAGTTGCAGTCCGACGCCGTTGCGCTCGATCCGGTGCGCAAAGTAGCGCAGCGTCTCGTTGAATTCCTCCTTGCCCGGTATCCGCTTGGCCAGATTGAACTGGCCGCCGATTTCGCTCGCGGACTCGTACAGCGTCACGGCGTGGCCGCGTTCGGCCAGCGTCGTCGCCGCTGCCAGTCCCGCTGGCCCCGCGCCGACCACGGCGATCCGCCTGGCCTGTGCTGCAGCGCGGATCTGCAGCGTGGTTTCGTGCCCGGCGCGCGGATTGACCAGGCAGGTCGCCAACTGGTTCTTGAAGGTGTGATCGAGGCAGGCCTGGTTGCAGGCGATGCACGTGTTGATTTCGTCCGCCCGGCCCGCAGCCGCTTTGGCGACGAAGTCCGGATCGGCCAGGAAGGGGCGCGCCAGGCTGACCAGGTCGGCGCTGCCGTCGGCCAGCACCTGCTCGGCAACGTCGGGCGTGTTGATGCGGTTGCTCGTGACCAGCGGGATCGTCAGGCCCTGGCCGCGCAATTCGTCGCGCAGCTTCCTGGTTACCCAGGCGAACGCTGCCCGCGGCACCGACGTGGCGATGGTCGGGATGCGTGCCTCGTGCCAGCCGATGCCGGTGTTGAGGATCGTTGCGCCGGCGGCCGTGACGGCCTTGGCCAGTTGCACCACTTCGGGCCAGCTGCTGCCGTCGGGGATCAGGTCGATCAGGCTGATGCGGTAGATCAGGATGAAGTCCGGCCCCACCGCCTCGCGCACGCGGCGCACGATCTCGACCGCCAGGCGCATGCGATTTTCGTAGTCGCCGCCCCAGCGGTCGCTGCGGTGGTTGGTGTGCGAAACCAGGAATTGATTGATGAAGTAGCCCTCGCTGCCCATCACCTCGACGCCGTCGTAGCCCGCTTCGCGCGCCAGCACAGCGCAACGCACGAAGGCGCGGATCTGGCGTTCGATGCCGCGCTCGGACAGTTCGCGCGGCGTGAACGGCGAGATCGGACTCTGGATGCGCGAAGGCGCCACGCACAGCGGCGAATAGCCGTAGCGCCCCGTGTGCAGGATCTGCAGCGCGATCTTGCCGCCCTCGGCGTGCACGGCGTCCGTGACCTGGCGGTGCCGCCGCGACGCGGCGTGCGTTGCCAGGGTGCCGGCGAAGGGTTTGGCCCAGCCCTCGATGTTGGGCGCGAAACCGCCTGTGACCATCAACCCGACGCCGCCGCGCGCGCGCTCGGCGTAGAACGCGGCCATCGCCGGGAAATGCTTGCGGCCGTCTTCCAGGCCGGTGTGCATCGAGCCCATGACCACGCGATTGGCCAGTGTCGTGAAGCCGAGATCGAGCGGGGCGAGCATGTGCGGGTAGAGCGTCGGCAAGGTCAGTCCTTCAGGCGGTGGGTACGGCGAACGGCAAGCGCCAGTCTAGGCGGCGGCGCCTGCGGAATTCCCCCTTTGGGGTGATTGAGGGCTGCGCGCCCGGCGCCGAAGATTGCCGACATGCTGATTCGAAAGATGACCACCATGCTCAACCTGATATCCGATGGCCTGAGCCGCCTGCGGCCGAACACGGCACCGGCGCGACCCGACGACGACTGGTTTTACGAGGCCAGCAGTTGCTACGACTCGAGTTTCGACCTGGCCCGTGGCCTGGACGTCATCGAGCACCGCGGCACGCCGGGCGCGGTCTTTTCCGACACCGAGCCGGCGTACCACGGGCCCAGGGCATGATGTCAGTTGCGTCAGGCAACGAGCAGAGGTCCGCATGGTCAAGGCAGTCTGGAATGGCACCGTCATCGCCGAGAGTGACGACACGGTCGTGATCGACGGCGACCACTACTTTCCCGAGGCGAGCCTGAAGCGTGACTACGTCAGCTTCAGCAACCACCGCAGCAGCAGCCCGAAAGGGCAGGCGCATTACTACAGCCTGTTCGTCGACGGTGAACTCAACCCCGACGCGGTCTGGTACTACCCCGAACCCGACGAGTCCGTGGCCGCGATCAAGGGCCGGGTGGCGTTCTGGAAGGGCGTCAAGGTCGAGCCCTAGCCCACGGCGCCGACCCGGCCGCGTCAGGCCGCGAGGCGCCCGGCGTGGAAGTCTTCAACAGCCTGCCGCAACTCGGCCTGCGTGTTCATCACAAACGGCCCATGCTGCGCGATCGGCTCCTTCAGTGGCCGCCCGGCAATCAACAGTGCCCGACTGCCTTCGTCAGTCGCGACCAAGCGCACGCCGTCGCCGCGGTTGGCGAGGATCGCCATGCGCCCGCGCGACACCCGCTGGCCCCCGATGTCGACGGCGCCGCGATAAACGTAGACAAAGGCGTTGTGCGCGGGATCGAGCAGGTGCTCGAACGCGACCGCCGCGTCGAGATGGAGGTCCAGGTACAGCGCCGCAGTCGCATCGCGCACGACCGCGCCTGCGAGTCCACCGTAGGCGCCGGCGATCACGCGCACCGTGGCGCCGTTGCCGCGCCATTCAGGGATTTCTTCGCTGGCGATGTCGCGGTACCAAGGCGGGCACATCTTGTCCTTGGCCGGCAAGTTCAGCCAGAGCTGGAAGCCCTCCATCCGCCCCTGGGCCTGTTCGGGCATTTCACTGTGAATCACGCCGCGCCCGGCCGTCATCCACTGCACCGCGCCGCCTTGCAGCAGGCCCTCGTTGCCGGCGGAGTCGCGGTGACGCATGCGGCCCTCCAGCATGTAGGTGACGGTTTCGAAACCGCGATGCGGGTGGTCGGGGAAGCCGCCGACGTAGTCATCGGCCGCGTCGCTGCCGAAGGCGTCGAGCATCAGGAACGGATCGAGCCGGCGTTGCAGGTCCTGCGTCAGCACGCGCGTCAGCTTGACGCCGGCGCCGTCGCTGGTGGCGCGGCCAACGACCAGGCTCTCCACGGGTCGGGGGTCAGACAAGGAGGCAGGAGGGGTGGTCATGCCGGCACTTTAGGGCTTCGGCGCGGCGGTTGCATTCGGCACCCTTGTACGCCGCATTCGATGGTTTCGTCGACCGCGTTCCAAAGCGTGTCACCCCTTGGGCAGGTGGGCTCGTCCGGGCGCACAATCGGCGTCCTGATGGCCAGAAACGCCCTGTATGGTGGCGCTGCGGAAAGACACCGATGCCCTTGCTCAATCGCCTGACGCGCATGTTGATGCTGGCCCTGGCCTTCGCCGCCCCGTTGGGCGGTCTGGCCGCGGCAGGGCCGCCTTCGACCAACGTCGCCTGGCTGTCGGCGGCAGCCGACGCCGACATCGAGCGCGCGTTCGCCAAGGCCCGAGCCGAGGCCAAGCCGGTGCTGCTGTACTGGGGCGCGACTTGGTGCCCGCCGTGCAACCAGCTCAAGGCAACGCTGTTCAATCGCCAGGACTTCGCCGCGCAGAGCAGGGCCTTCGTCGCCGTTCACATCGACGGCGACCGGCCGGCAGCGCAAAAACTCGGCGCGCGCTTCAAGGTCAGCGGCTACCCGACGTTGGTGCTGTTCACCGCGGGGGGCAGCGAGATCACGCGCCTGCCCGGCAGCGCGGATGCGCCGCAGGTGATGGCCCTGTTGCAGGCGGGCCTGGCCGGCGGGCGTCCGATCGCCGCCGTGTTGGCCGACGCCCGGGCGGGCAAGGCCATCACGGCCAACGAGTGGCGCATGCTGTCGTTCCATTCCTGGGAGACCGACGACAGCGGGCTGGTCGCCCGCGCTGACCGCCCCCATGTACTCACGGAGCTTGCGGTGCGGTGCCAGGCGCAGACGCAGGGGGACACCGAAACCAGCACCCGGCTGTGGCTCAAGGCCCTCGCGGCCAGTGACGACGGCAAGGGCGTGAAGCCCGACGCGGCGCTGAGGCAGCGGGTCCAGCGCGTCCTTGCCGACGCCGCATTGGCGAGAACCCACATGGACGTGCTGATCGGCGGCGCCGACGATATCGTCAAGGCGCTGGCCAGCGAGGACGGGGCCGAGCGGGCGCCGCTGGTGGCGCAGTTCGATACCGTCTTGAAACGCTTCCAGGCCGACGCGACCTTGTCGCGCGGGGACCGTCTCAGCGCGCTGACGGCGCGCGTGGCATTGGCCCGCCTCGGGCAGCCCAAGGACTCGACCCAACCCAAACTGGCCGCGCCGTTGGTGCAGGAAGTGCGCGACGCGGCCGCGCGCCAGGATCGCGAGATCACCGACGGTTATGAGCGCCAGGCCGTGATCACGGAAGCCGCGTACCTGTTGGGGCAGGCGGGCCTGTGGACTGAGAGCGATGCGCTGCTGAAGGCCAACCTGGCCAAGAGCCACTCGCCGTACTACCTGATGAGCCAGCTGGGCGGCAACGCCAGGAAGCTGGGCAAGCCTGAGGAGGCCCTGCGCTGGTACCAACAGGCTTTCGACAAGAGCGAGGGCCCGGCCACGCGGCTGCAATGGGGCGCGAGCTACATCAATGCGCTGGTGGATCTGGCGCCAGCCGATGCGGCGCGCATCGAGAAGGCGGCCTCTCAGCTGTTCGCCGAAGCCGCGCTGGACAAGGGCGCCTTCCATGAGCGCAGCGCGCGCTCGCTGCAGCGCGTTGGCAAGAAACTCGCAAGCTGGAACGCCGATGGCAAGCACGCAGCGACCGTGAAGCGGCTGCAGGATCAGCTTGACCGCGTCTGCGCCAAGGTCGACGCGGCCGACGGCCAGCGAGCCACCTGCGCGGGCGTGCTGCCCAGCAAGTCGTGAGCACGGGCGCAACCGCCATGCCGCGCGCCGTTCTCGACGAAGATCACATCCATCCTGCGATCCATGCGCGCATCGCCGCGCACCATGCCGACATCGTGCAGGAAGTGCAACACGCCGTGGCGGTGCACCCCGTGGTGGTGGTCGGCATGGGCCAGAACCCCTTTCCGCGCCGGGCGCGCCGGGCGCTTGACGCCGCCGGCATTGCGCACCACGACCTGGACTACGGCAACTACTTCGGCGGCTGGCGTCGCCGCAACGCGTTGAAGATGTGGACCGGCTGGCCGACGTTGCCAATGATCTTTGTGCGTGGGACGCTGATCGGCGGGGCCGGCGACTTGGCCAAGTTGATCGCCAGCGGCGAACTCAAGCGCATGCTGGCCTGAGGCGCCACTCAGCTGCGGCCGGCGCTGATTTGTGCAGGCAGGCGCGTGATTCATCGCGAGCACGCGCCGACACGCCGCCAGCGCGTCAACAATGCGTGCCATGCAAATCCCCTCCCTGATCGGCCGCGCCCTGTGCCTGTTCGCGCTCGCCTGCGCGACGGCAAGTGCGCCAAGCCGGGCGTTGGCCACAGACGCCGGACCCACACCCTGCCGCCTGCGCGGCATCGAACACCAGGCACTCTGCGGCACGGTGGAGCGCCCGCTCGACCCGGCACGACCGCAGGCGACGCAGATCGCGGTCCACTATGCCGTGCTGCCCGCGCTGGCGCGCAACAAGCAGCCGGACCCGGTCTTCTTCTTCGCCGGCGGTCCGGGGCAGAGCGCGATCGAGATCGCGCCTGCCGTGTCGGCCATGCTGTCGCGATTCGCCAATCGCCGCGACATCGTCCTGATCGACCAGCGCGGTACCGGACGCAGTGCGCCACTGCATTGCGATGCCGACGACCCCGCGCTGCCGCTGGCGGAGTTGTTCAGCCTCGAGCGCCAGCGCGAGCGGCTTGCCGCCTGTCTGGTCGAGTTGAAGGCGTTGCCCTACGGCGACCTGCGCTTCTTCACGACCACGCTGGCGATGCAGGATGTCGAGGCGGTGCGCGCGGCCCTGGGCGCGCCGCGTATCAACCTCGTCGGTGGCTCGTACGGCACCCGCGCCGCGCTCGAATACCAGCGCCTGTTCCCCGACCGCGTGCGGCGCGCCGTGATCGACGGCGTGGCCCCGCCCGACATGGTGCTGCCGGCCGCGTTCTCGACCGACAACCAGGCCGCACTCGATGCACTCTTCGACGCCTGCTCCAAAGACCCCGGCTGCGCGGCGCGCGAGCCGCGGCTGCGCGAACGCTGGCAGGCCTTGCTGGCCTCATTGCCGCGCTCGGTCGAGCTGCGCCACCCGCTGACCCACCGAAGCGAGCGGCTGACGCTGACGCGCGACATGCTGCTGGGCCTGGTTCGCGGCCCGCTGTACGTACCGGCATTGAGCTCGGCGCTGCCCGCAGCGATCGGCGAAGCCACACAGGGGCGCTTCGACGGCCTGGCTGCGCTGGCGCAGGCGCTGGTCGGGCGACGCGGCATGCGCATGGCCGCCGGCATGCACTTCTCGGTCGTCTGCGCAGAGGACATGCCGCGCATCGCGCAATCGACGGACCGGCCGGGCGCTGACTTCGGTGACAGTTTCCTTGCTCTGTACCGCGAGGTCTGCGCGCCGTGGCCTCGCGGGGACGTGCCGGCGGCCTTCTACACGCTGCCGCCGGCGCCCGCGGCCACCCTGGTGCTGTCGGGCGGCATCGACCCGGTGACGCCGCCTCGGCATGGCGAACGAACGGCGACGGCGCTGGGCGCCAAGGCGCGCCACACGGTGGTGCCCCATGCCGGCCACGGCGTGATGGCCATCGGGTGCATGCGCGACGTGTTGTTCCGCTTTGTCGATGCGCAGACCGACGAGGAGGCGCTCGCGGTGGATGCGAGTTGCGTGACCGGCATCCCCAGGCCGCCGATGTTTGCCTTGCCCGGAGCCGCACGATGATCGAAGTCCAGCGCTTGGCCAAGCGCTTCTCGCAGGGCCGCGGCAAGAAGGCGCGCACGGTGCAAGCCGTCGACGGCGTGAGTTTCCAGGCAGCGGACGGCCGCATTACCGGCCTGCTCGGGCCCAATGGGGCCGGCAAGACCACGACCCTGCGCCTGCTCGCAGCGCTGCTGGCGCCCGATGCGGGCGAGTTGCGTGTGGACGGCATCGATGTGCGCAGCGCGCCGCGGGCTGCGCTTGCGCGCATGGGCGTGCTCAGCGATGCGCGGGGGCTGTATGCGCGACTGACGGCGCGCGAGAACATCGTCTACTACGGTCGCTTGCACGGCATGAGTGATGTCGCCGCGTCGCAGCGTGCCGATGCACTGGCGCATATGCTGGACATGCAGCCGCTGCTGGAGCGGCGAACGGAGGGCTTCAGCCAGGGCGAGCGCATGAAGACCGCTCTCGCGCGCGCCCTCGTGCACAACCCGCCGAACATCGTCCTGGACGAGCCGACCAATGGCCTGGATGTGCTGGCCACGCGCGCGCTGCGCGAATCGCTGCGGCGCCTGCGCGACGTCGAGGGCAAGTGCATCGTGTTCTCGACCCACATCATGCAGGAGGTGGAGCGCCTGTGCGACCACGTCATCGTCGTCTCGCACGGCCGCACCGTGGCGCAAGGCAGCGTCGCCGATCTCAACGCGTCCTGTGGCGAACAAGACTTCGAAGAGACCTTCGTCAAGCTGGCGTTCAATGCCGACCCAGGAGCGAACCTTTCGCAGGGCCGTCCCAAGGAAGGTGGCGTCCCTCTCGGAGGGACCGCGCGCAGCGCCAGGGAGCAAACATGGTCATGAACGCGTGGATCGTCTTTCGCAAGGAGCTGCTCGACGCCCTGCGCGACCGGCGCACGCTGGTCGTGGTGCTGCTGTCGTCGGTGGCGATCGGGCCCTTGGTGCTGATCGCGTTGTCGGCGCTCGTTGCCGGCATCGAGAAGCGCGCCGAGGAACGCACCGTGCTCGTCGCGGGCGTCGAGCAGGCGCCTACTTTGCAGAACTACCTGTTGCGCCAGACCTATCGCGTCAATGCGGCACCCGCCGACTACGAGCAGCGGCTGACCAACCAATCGCTGGGCGACCCGGTGCTCGTCGTCGGCCAGGACTTCGAAGCGGAGTTGGCGCGTGGCGAGGCGCCGCTGGTCGAGATTGTCTCCAGCAGCGCCAACCAACGCGCCAGCGGCAGCGTCGGCCGGCTCACGCGGCTGCTGCGTGGCTTCTCCAACGAGCAAGCGGTGCTGCGGTTGGCACTGCGCGGGGTGGCCCCCGCGACACTGGAGGTGCTGGACGTGCAGGACCGCGACCTGGCCAATCCGCAGTCGCGCGCCGCGCGCCTGACCAGCATCTTGCCCTTCTTCGTCCTGATGGCGGTGCTGTACGGGGCCTTGAATGCGGCCCTGGACACCACGGCCGGCGAGCGCGAACGCGGTTCGCTCGAGCCGCTGCTGATGAACCCGGCGTCCCGGCTGTCGCTGGTGCTCGGCAAATGGGGCGCCGTCTCGTCGGTGGGCATGCTGATCGCCTTGCTCAGCTGCTTCTCGTTCCTGCCCGCGCAGTACCTGTTGCGTAGCGAGACGCTGGCCGCGATGTTCCAGTTCGGACTGCGCGAGGTGGGCCTGATGCTGGCGCTGCTGGCCCCGCTGGCGGCCGCATTGGCTGCGCTGATGATGGCCATTGCGATTCGCTGTAGAACCTTCAAGGAGGCGCAGGCCAACAACACCGTGGTCATTCTGGGCGTGTCACTGCTGCCCTTGGTGAGCGTGTTCAACCAGAGCGGCGAGGCGCCCTGGCATCTGGCCGTGCCGGCGCTTGGCCAGGTGACGCTGATGAACCGTGTACTCAAGGGCGAGGCCATCGGCGTGCCTGACATGGCGGTGCCGCTGCTGGTGTGCGGGCTGGTCGTCGCGGCCGGCCTGACCTTCGTGTCACGCCAGCTGCGCACAGCCGCATTGAAGTGAGGGCGCCCGCGGCCTGCGGCCCCGCGCGCCGACGCACGCTCAGTCGTTCAGGTGGTGCAGGGCGCGTTGCACCTCGCCTTGCCAGGGCAGGCCGTAGACGATCTGGTTCAGGTGCCGCGCGGACTCCCAGGCCGTCAGCACCTCACCCTGCGGGCCGATCAGGCGCAGATTGCTGACGACGCACATCGGGTCGGCCATCGCGACCACGCCTTGGGACACCTGCACCCAATCCCAGGCCACGCCAACCTGGCCGTCGTCCAGCGGGCCGGCCCAGACAGTTTGGCCGCAGACCGGTGCATCGTCCCGGTCGGACGGGAAGACCTGCGTGTCAACGTGATCGAATTGCAGTTGCGAGGGGTTACCGGCCTGCCACAATAGGGCCGGCCACGCGCGAACAGTCCAGGATGAATTCATGTGCACTCCTTGCCGTTGGAAAACGGAACCGAGTGGCTCCGATGGCAAAGAGTGTGGACAAAGATCAGGCCCGCCGATAGCTGTAAAGGTTGCCGGGTAACCCAGGCGAAACTGCGAAGTAATGCTGCAAGGCGACTACCAATCCGTGTTGGAAGCGCAGAACCAGGACCAGTTCAGGTCGGTGGTGATTCGCTTTGCCCAGCGCCTGGGTTTCGACAGGGTCGCGTCGACGGTTGCGGTCGACCGCCTGGGCCGTGAGCCTGAGTTCGTTTCGATACATAACGCACCTGCTGCGTACGTTGAGACATTCGACGACCTGAGCATCAGCAAGCGCGATCCGATCGCACAGCATTGCAAGCGCCACACGGTGCCCATCATCTGGGGACAACGGAATTACGTGAACGCCAACTCCGCGGAGTTGTGGGAGCGTCAGGCCCAGTTCGGGTACCGGAACGGCATCGCGATGGCGCTGCATCTACCCGAGGGGCGACACTTTCTCTTGGGCGTTGAGCGAGATCAGGCGCTGCCGTCCGACGGAGCCGAACTGACACGGATCGTTGCGGACTTGCAGCTATTTGCCGTGCACGCCCAGGACACGGCCATGCGGGTGCTGGTGTCCGAGGGTGCCCGCCCCGAGCTGCCGGCCTTGACGCCGCGCGAGCTCGAAGTCCTGCGCTGGACCATGGACGGCAAGACGACGAGCGCGATCAGCACGATCCTGGGCATCGGCGACCGCACGGCGGTGTTCCACCTGCAGAACGCCATGCAGAAGCTGAACTGCAATTCGAAACATGTTGCCGTGGTAAAGGCCCTGAGGCTCGGGCTCCTTCATTGAGGACCCTGTAAAGGTTGACAGTTACGTGCGCGCCCGAAGGCTGCTGGAATCCGGTGTCGATTCCACGACGCCAGCCAATCAGGAGCGCATATGAACAAGGTACAAAAGACTGTCGGGCTTTGGGTTCAACGCATCGTCGGCAAGACTCGCGCCGAGTCGCCAGCTCAGCCAGTGCGCCAGCCGATTGAGCTCGACGCACCGGCATTGCGCCAAGTCAGCGGCGGCACGTCGCTGCCAACCAAGGGCTGGTGAACATCTTCCGCCGCGAGGCGCTGGACGCCCAGCAGACCTCGTGGGTCGGTGAGATTCAGCTGGTTCGCCCGCTCTCGCTGACCGTGCTGACCACCGCGGTGGTCGTTGCGGTGCTGGCCGTGGGCGCCTTCCTGGCGCTCGGCGAGTACACGCGCAAGGTGCGCGTCAGTGGCGTGCTGGTGCCCGACAGCGGCGTGATCCGTCTGTCGCCGCCCCAGGATGCACTGGTGCTGGAGCGGCGCGTGGCCGAAGGCGCCAGCGTGCGTGCCGGCGACGTGCTCTTCGTGCTGTCGCTCGACCGCGCCGCCGCCGGCGGCGACACGCAGGCCGCGGTGCAACGCACCTTGGCGGACCGCGAGTCGAGCTTGCGCGCTGCGGCGCAGCAACAGCAGGCCTTGCTCAGCAGCCAGGAGGCCGCATTGGTGCGCCGTCGTGCCGACCTGCAGCAGGAGCGCGGTAGCCTCGATGCCGAGTCGGCCCTGTTGACGCAGCGGATCGCGCTGGCCGAACAGGCGTTGGCGCGGCTCGAGTCGCTGCGCAGCGACAACTTCGTCTCGTCGGCCCAAGTCCAGGCCAAGACCGAGGAGTTGCTGGGGCTGCGCACGCAACGCCAGGCGCAGCTGCGTCAGCGCAGCGCGCACGAGCGCGAGATCGCCGCTGCGCAAGCGCAGCTTCGCGACCTGCCCCTGCAGTCCGGCGCGAGGCAGGGCGAGATCGAGCGCGAACGGGCCGAACTGGCGCAAATGAAGGCAGAGAGCGAAGCGCGCCGCAGTTTGGTGGTGCGCGCGCCACAGGACGGCGTCGTCAGCGCGGTGCTGGTCTCTGCAGGGCAAACGGTCGCTGCGGCCTCCACGCTGGCCAGCTTGGTGCCCGCGGGCTCGGCGCTGCAGGCGCACCTGTACGCGCCGTCGAGTGCCGTGGGCTTCCTGCGCGCGGAGCAGTCGGTGTTGCTGCGTTACCACGCCTTCGCCTACCAGAAATTCGGCCATCAGCATGGGCGCATCGAGCAGGTGTCGCTGGCGCCGCTGCAGCCGGCCGAACTGGCTGGGCAGCCCTGGGCGGGGTCGGCGCGCGAGCCGATGTACCGCATCACGGTGGCGCTGGAGCGCCAGCAGGTGTCGGCCTACGGGGTCTTGCAACCGCTGGCGCCCGGCATGCAGCTCGACGCCGACGTGCCCGTGGAGCGGCGCAAGCTCTACGAGTGGTTGATCGAGCCCCTGCTGGGCATGGCCGCTCGCGTGTGATGGCGAGCCCGGATTCGCTGGATCTGTCGCTGGCTGGCTGGCTCGGCGGGCACAGCGCGCCGATGATCCTGCAGACCGAGGCGGCCGAGTGCACGCTGGCGTGTCTCGCGATGGTGTCGGCGGCGCATGGCTACCGCACCGACCTGCCGACGCTGCGCCGGCGCTTTTCGTTGTCGCTCAAGGGCGCCACGATGGCCGACCTGGTGCGCATGGCCGGACAGTTGAATTTCAACCCTCGCGCATTGCGCGCCGAACCCGAGCAGTTGGCCCAACTGGCCTTGCCGTGCGTCCTGCATTGGGACCTGAATCACTTCGTCGTACTGACCGAAGTGCGGGGCAACCGAGTCACGCTGCACGACCCCGCGCGTGGCGTGCGGCGCATGAAGCTGACCGAGCTGTCGCGCCACTTCACCGGCATTGCGCTCGAGCTGACGCCGGCAGCGGACTTCAAGGCCAAGACCGAGCGGCAGACGGTCACGCTCAAGCAACTGCTCGGGCCGGTGCGCGGCCTCAAGCGCTCGCTGGCGCAGATCTTCCTGGTCGCGGCGGGCCTCGAGGCCTTCGTTCTGTTGAGCCCGTTCTTCCTGCAGTGGGTCGTCGACGGGGTGCTCGTCAGCGCCGACCGCGACCTGCTGTTGACGTTGGTGCTGGGTTTCGGTCTTCTGGTCTTGCTGCAGGTCGGCGCCGCGGCGATCCGGTCCTGGTCGGTTCTGCATCTGTCGGCCACACTCAACCTGCAGTGGCTGTCGAACGTGTTTGCGCACCTGCTGCGCCTGCCGATGGCCTGGTTCGAGAAGCGGCACACCGGCGACGTCTGGTCTCGCTTCGCGACCGTACAGCAGATCCAGAAGACATTGACCACGCACTTCATCGAAGCCGTGCTCGATGGCCTGCTGGTCGTCGTCACGCTGGCGATGATGCTGATCTACAGCGTGGCGTTGGCGGCGGTGGTGATGGCGGCGGTGGCGGCTTATGCCGCCCTGCGCTGGGCTTTCTTCAGGCCGCTGCGCGAGGCCACCGAGGAGGCGCTGGTGCACGAGGCTCGGCAGTCGAGCCACTTTCTCGAATCGCTGCGCGGTGTGCAGTCGATCAAGCTGTTCAACCGCCAAGCCGATCGCCAGGCGCGCTTCATGAACCGTGTCGTCGACACCATGAATGCCGACCTGGCCACGCGCAAGCTCGAGTTGATGTTCTCCGTTCTGCACCGGCTGCTGTTCGGCGTCGAGCGCATTGCGGTGGTCTGGCTGGGGGCGTTGCTGGTGATGGATCAGCAGTTGTCGGTCGGCATGCTGTTCGCGTTCATCGCGTTCAAGGAGCAGTTTGCGCAGCGCATCAGCGCCTTGATCGACAAGGCGGTCGAGTTGCGCATGCTGCGCCTGCAGGGCGAGCGGCTTGCCGACATCGTGCTGGCTGCGCCCGAGGACGAGGGGCTGCCGCGGCAGGGGGGCGACTTGGCCGCCGAGGCGCTGGCGCCGCCGCGCATCGAAGTCAGCGGCGTGAGCTTTCGCTATGCCGACGGCGAGCCCGAGGTGCTGAAGGGCATCAATTTCACGATCGAGCCGGGCGAGTCGGTGGCCATCGTCGGCCCCTCGGGCTGCGGCAAGACGACGCTCCTGAAATTGATGCTGGGCATTCACGCGCCGGACACCGGTGAGTTTCGCGTGGGCGGCGTGCCGCTGCGCCAACTCGGGCTGGCGCGCTGGCGCGCGATGGTCGGCACGGTGATGCAGGAGGACGCGCTGCTGGCCGGTTCCGTGGCCGAGAACATCTGCTTCTTCGATGATGCGCCCGACAGCGAATGGATCACGGAATGTGCTCAGATGGCCGCGGTGCATGACGAGATCGAGGCCATGCCGATGGGTTACCACACGCTGGTCGGCGACATGGGCGCCAGCCTCTCGGGCGGCCAGAAGCAACGGCTGCTGTTGGCGCGCGCCCTGTACAAGCGCCCCCGCATCCTGCTGCTCGATGAGGCGACGAGCGCGCTCGACGTCGACCGTGAGCGCATCGTCAATCAGCAGGTGCGGCAGCTTTCGCTGACGCGCGTGATCGTCGCGCACCGGCCCGAGACGATCGCCAGCGCGTCGCGCGTGATCGTGCTCGGCGAAGGGCGCGTGGCCCAGGACCTGCGCTCGGTGCCGACGAGCGGCGGGCGCGTCTGAACTGACGGCGGCTGAGGCGCGGCGCCATGCGGCGGCGCCAGCCGCTTAAAATTGAGGCACTTCATACGTCTGCCGAGCCGCGCGAGTCGCGCTCGGGGTTGCCCGTGCTCCATCCTCAAGAGTTCGATGTCATCGTTGTCGGTGGTGGCCATGCCGGCACCGAGGCCGCGCTGGCCGCCGCGCGCATGGGCTGCGCCACGCTGCTGCTGACGCACAACATCGAGACGCTGGGGCAGATGAGCTGCAACCCGTCGATCGGCGGTATCGGCAAGGGGCATCTGGTCAAGGAGGTCGATGCGCTCGGCGGCGCGATGGCGCTGGCCACGGACGAGGCGGGCATCCAGTTCCGTATCCTCAATTCGAGCAAGGGGCCCGCCGTGCGCGCGACGCGGGCGCAGGCCGATCGCGTCTTGTACAAGGCCGCCATTCGGCGGCGGCTGGAAAACCAGCCGAATCTCTGGCTCTTCCAGCAGGCGGTGGATGACCTGATTCTGGAGGGCGACCGGGTTGTCGGCGCGATCACTCAAGTTGGTGTTCACTTCCGCGCAAAGGCTGTCGTATTGACGGCTGGAACGTTCCTGAACGGGCAGATTCATGTCGGCCTCGAGCGCTATGGCGCAGGTCGCGCGGGCGATCCGGCGGCACTCAGCCTGTCCGCGCGACTGAAGGAGCTGAAGCTGCCGCAGGGCAGGCTCAAGACAGGAACGCCGCCGCGCATCGATGGCCGCTCGATCGATTTCAGCCGCCTCGTCGAGCAGCCCGGCGACTTGGATCCGGTGCCGGTGTTCAGCTTCATGGGCGACGCGGCGATGCATCCGCGCCAAGTGCCCTGCTGGATCACGCACACCAACGCGCGCACCCACGAGATCATCCGCTCCGGATTCGATCGCAGCCCGATGTTCAGCGGCGTGATCGAAGGCGTCGGGCCGCGCTACTGCCCGAGCATCGAAGACAAAGTCAACCGTTTTGCCGACAAGGACAGCCACCAGATCTTCCTCGAGCCCGAGGGCCTGAGCACGCACGAGATCTATCCCAACGGCATCTCGACCTCGCTGCCGTTCGATGTCCAGATTGCCGCCGTGCAGTCGATGGCCGGGTTGGAGCGCGCGCACATCCTGCGCCCGGGCTATGCGATCGAGTACGACTACTTCGACCCGCGCGACCTGAGCACGAGTTTCGAGACGCGCGCGATCCGGGGACTGTTCTTCGCCGGGCAGATCAACGGCACCACGGGGTACGAGGAGGCGGCGGCGCAGGGGCTGTTCGCCGGCATCAACGCCGCGCTGCAAGTCAAGGGCGAGGCGGCCTGGCTGCCGCGGCGGGACCAGGCCTACCTGGGCGTGCTGGTTGACGACCTGGTGACGCAGGGCGTGACCGAGCCGTACCGCATGTTCACCAGCCGCGCCGAGTACCGGCTGCAGCTGCGCGAAGACAACGCCGACGCGCGGCTGACCGACGTCGGCCGCCGCCTGGGGCTGGTGGACGACGCGCGCTGGGCGGCGTTCAACCGCAAGCGCGACGCCGTTTCACGTGAAACAGAGCGCCTGCGGTCGACCTGGGTACACCCCGGCACGCTGCCTGCGGACGACGCCGAGCGGCTGCTGGGCAAGGCCATCGAGCATGAGCACAGTCTGGCCGACTTGTTGCGCCGCCCCGGTATTGGTTTTGATGCTGTGGCCAAGATCGCTGCGCTGGCGCATCCCGAGGCGGCGCCGGTTTCACGTGAAACGCTGGTCGCGGAGTTGGGTGCGCACCTCGGCGCCGCGGTCATCGAGCAGGTCGAGGTCATGACCAAGTACGCCGGCTACATCGACAAGCAGGTCGAAGAAGTCGAGCGCGCCTCGCACTTCGAAGGCCTCGCGTTGCCGGTCGAGCTCGACTATGCCCAGGTCACGGCCCTGAGCCATGAGGTGCGGGAGAAGCTCAGCCGCCACCGGCCGGGCACGCTCGGCCAGGCTTCACGCATCGCCGGCGTGACGCCGGCGGCGATCTCGCTGCTGCTGGTGCATTTGAAGAAGCGCCGCATCAAGGGCTTCGCCAGCAACGAACGCGCGGTCCGCGGCGAGGCCGCGTGATCCGGCCCGGCCCGGCGCAGGGTCCGGGGCCCGAGCGGGAAACCGAGCTGGCGGCTGTGCGCCAGGACGCGGCGACGCTGGGACTCGCCTTGCCCGAGGCGGCGATCGAGAGCCTGGTCGACTATCTCGCGCTGCTGCGCAAGTGGAACGCGGCGTACAACCTGACGGCGGTACGTGACTCGGCACAGATGCGTGTCCAGCACCTGGCCGATTGCCTGGCGGTGGTCGTGCCACTGCGCCGCCAGGTCGGCGATGGGCCGCTGCGGATTCTGGATGTCGGCAGCGGCGGCGGGCTGCCGGGCGTGGTGCTGGCCCTCGCCAGCGCAGGCTGGGCGGTCAGCTGCGTCGATGCCGTGGGCAAGAAGGCGGCCTTCGTGCGCCAGGTGGCTGGCGAGTTGGCGCTGCCCAATCTGCAGGCCTTGCATGCGCGGGTCGAGACCTTGCCCGGGCCGGCCTTCGACGTCATCACCTCGCGTGCCTTCGCGTCGCTGCCCGACTTTGTCAGCCTGACGCGCCCGCTGCTGGCGGCGGGTGGGGTCTGGATGGCAATGAAGGGCCGGCATCCCAGCGACGAGCTGGCAACACTGCCTGCGGACGTCGAGGTGTTCCACGTGGAGTCGCTGCTGGTGCCCGGCTTGGCCGCCGAGCGCTGCCTGGTCTGGATGCGGTTACGCCCGTCAATCTGAAGCCTGCCTCCGTGCAAAAAATGCCCGGCAACGGCGGGCAAGAAGGGCGCACAGGAGGGCACAATAGCTGTATAAACATACAGTTGTTGTCTTCCCTCTCTGGCCTGCGATGCCGCGCACTGCCCCTTCTTTTTCGGTTTCCACACCAGCCCCCCCGCAGGGGGCAGCGCAGGCCCTCGCCGGCTTGTGGCCGACCGGAACCGCGAACCTGCCGGCGCTGTGGCTGGCCGACCAACGGGCGGGCGCAGCCGCGCCGGCTACCGTTGCCCGGCCGACCGGCTTTGCCGCGCTCGACGCCGAGTTGCCCGGCGGCGGCTGGCCCGCGGCCGGACTGACCGAGCTGCTGCTGGCTGCCCCGGGCAGCGGCGAGGTGCGCCTGCTCTCACCTTGGCTCGGGCGCGGGCTCGACCCCACGGGCCAGGTGCTGTGCATCGCGCCGCCCTTCATGCCCTGTGCCCCTGCGCTGCACGCGCTGGGCTGGCCGCTCGAGCGGCTGCTGCTCGTGAGGCCGGAGTCGCTTGCCGATGCGGCCTGGGCCGCCGAGCAGGGTCTGCGCTCGGGAGCCTGCGCGGCGGTGTTGTGGTGGCAGGGGCCAGAGCGCGCACCGGCCGCGACGCTGGCCACGGCCCTGCGCCGTCTGCACCTGGCCGCGCAGGAGGGCGCCTGCCCGCTGTTTGCATTGCGACCGGCCACCGCGCAGGCGCAATCGTCGCCCGCACCACTGCGCCTGGCGCTGGAGCCCATCGCGCTGGGGCACTTGGCGTTGACGGTCTTCAAGCGGCGCGGCCCGGCGATGACGCAGCCGCTCCAACTCATGCTGCCTGCGTCCGGATGCTCTGCCCCCAAGACGGCGGCGTCGGCCCCCTGGGACCGGCACGGGCCCCCGCACGGTCCTTGGGGCGTCGCCCGCTTGGGGCGGCCCGGCGCGGGCTTGCCCGCGCGCCGAACCCTGCGGCGGATCGAGGCCGCGGCGGTGCCGACGGCGGCCACCTTGTCGGAGCCAGGCGATGCTGTGGTTCGCGCTGTACCTGAGCGGATTGCCGCTTGAGGCCTTGCTCGACGCATTGCCCGACCTGCCGCTGAGCGGCGAGTCGGCGCGCTGTGTAGTCGAGCAACGCCGCGTGCGGCTGGCCTGCCCCCGGGCCCGCGCCGCTGGCGTGCAGCCGGGCATGAGCGCCGCCAGCGCCGCCGCCTTGCTGCCGGGGCTGCACCTGCTGCCGCGAGACGCGGCGCGCGAGGCGGCCTTCATCGAGCGGCTGGCGCTCACGCTCGCGCGCTACACCCCCGAGGTGGTGGTCGAGGCTGACGGCGTACTGTTGCAAGTCAGTGCTTGCTTGCGCCTATTCGGTGGCGCGCGCTCGCTGGCCCGGGCGGTGCGCACCAGCGTGCGTGCCAGTGGCGTGCAACAGGTACAGATGGCTGCAGCGCCCAGTGCGGCGGCGGCGTCGCTGCTGGCCCGGCTGGGGGCGCCGCGGCGCCGCAGTGCCATCGCCGCGGGGGAAGACCCCGTCGCAGCTTGGTTGGAACAGACCCGACAGCGCCTCGACACCTTGCCGCTGGCCGCCGTGTTCGCCGCCTGGCAGTTGCCCGAACGCACCGCCGCGCTGCTGCAGGGCGTCGGTTGCCGCACGCTGGCCGATGTGCGGGCGCTGCCGCGCGCCGGCCTGCAGCGCCGCGGCGGGGGCGAATTGCTTGAACGCTTGGCCCAGGCCTATGGTGAAGCCCCGGATCCGCGCCCCTGGTTCACGCCGCCGCCCGGCTTCGAGATGAGCCTGGAACTGTTGCACCGTGCCGACGACGCGGCGATGCTGGTCTTTGCCGCCGAACGGCTGGTGCAACCGTTGGCGGGCTGGCTGGCGCAGCAATGGCTGGCGGCCTCGCGCATTGCGCTGCACCTGCGCCACGAAACCAGCCGCCGCCAATCGCGGCTCGACACCGTCGTGCGCATCGGTCTGGGCGAGCCCTCCGCGCGACCCCAGGCAGATGGGCCTGCTGCTGCGCGAGCGCCTGTCGCGGACCGAGCTGCCCGCACCGGTGTATGCACTGACTCTGCGTTTGGAAGAGTCCGTGGGCCATGCGGGACGAGAGGCCGCCTTGTGGCGCGACCCGCAGCAGCGCGGCGACGAAGAGGCTCGTGGCCTGATCGACCGCCTGGGTGCGCGCCTGGGCCCCGAGCGGGTGCAGCGCCTGCGGCTGCTCGCCGACCACCGGCCCGAGCGCGCCATGGCTGCGTCGGCCGCGAATCTCCCGGAGCAAACAACCCTGACGGCGTTGCCGCAACCCACGCCGCCGCGCCCGACCTGGCTGCTGCCCGAGCCGCTGCGACTGCAGGAGCAAAGCGGGCGTCCGCTGCACGGCGGCCCGCTGGTGCTGCGCAGTCGCGCCGAACGCATCGAGGCCGGCTGGTTCGACGGCGAACTGGTCTGTCGCGACTACCACGTCGCCGAAGGGCGCGACCACCGGCTGCGCTGGATCTTTCGCGAGCGGCGAGGCGAGATCGCGCAGTGGTATCTGCATGGTTTGTTCGGCTGATGTGGCCCACTCCCGAAGCGGTCTCGCCGCGCCCGCCGCCGCTCTCACCACCCCCGACGCCGCTGCTCGAGCGGCTGCCGGCCTACGCAGAGCTGCACTGCCGTTCCAACTTCAGCTTCCTCACCGGCGCCTCGCATCCCGAAGAGCTGGTCGCACGCGCGGCGCAGCTGGGCTATTCCGCGATCGCGATCACCGACGAATGTTCGGTCGCCGGCGTGGTGCGCGCACATGAAGAGGCCAAACGCCAGAACGAGGCCGGCAGCCCGATCAAGCTGCTGATCGGCAGCGTGTTCGAGCTGCAGGGCGAGGGCGCCACGCCGCCGTGCCGGCTGGTGTTGATCGCGCGCCATCGCGAAGGCTATGGCGACCTGTGCGAGCTGATCACGCTGGCGCGGCTGCGCTGCGCCAAGGGCCAGTACCGGCTCACGGTGCGCGACCTGGACAGCGGGGCGGCGCACCTGCGCGGCGTGCCCGGCTGCCACGCGCTGCTGATCCCGCGCCGCGAAGATCCGCCCGAGGTGTTGTTCGCGCAGGCGCGCTGGCTGCAGGCCAGCTTCGCCGAGCGCGCGGCGATCGCGGTCGAGTTGCTGCTGTATGCCGACGACTCGCTGCTGGTCGAGCGCCTGGATGCGCTGGCCGCGCACACCGGCCTGCCGCTGGTGGCCGCGGGCGATGTGCTGATGCACCTGCGCTCGAGCAAGCCGGTGCAGGACACGCTGACCGCCGTGCGCCTGAAGACGCCGCTGGCCGACTGCGGCTTCGCGCTGGCGCGCAACGCCGAGCAGCACCTGCGCTCGCGCCTGCGCCTGGCGCAGCTGTACCGGCCGGCGTGGCTGCAGGCGAGCTCTGCGCATCGCCGAGAGCTGCGCGTTCAGCTTGAGCGAGCTGCGCTACGAGTACCCGGCCGAGCTGGTGCCCGCAGGCCTGACGCCGATCGCCCACCTGCGCGCGCTGACCGAGATCGGCGCGCGCGAGCGCTACCCCGCAGGGCACGCCCGCCTCGGTGCTGGCGCAGATCGAGAAGGAAATGGGGCTGATCGAGGCCCTGCGCTACGAGGCCTTCTTCCTCACCGTGCACGACATCGTGCGCTTCGCGCGCGGCCAGGGCATCCTGTGCCAGGGTCGCGGCTCGGCGGCCAATTCGGCGGTGTGCTTCTGCCTGGGCATCACCGAAGTCAACCCGATGCACACCACGCTCCTGTTCGAGCGCTTCATCTCGCGCGAGCGCGACGAGCCGCCCGACATCGACGTCGACTTCGAACATGAGCGGCGCGAAGAGGTGATCCAGTACATCTACACCAAGTACGGTACCGAGCGCACCGCACTGGCCGCCGCCCTCTCGACCTACCGCACCCGTGGTGCGGTGCGCGACACCGGCAAGGCCCTGGGCCTGGACGAGGCGCAGATCGACGCGCTGGCGCGCTCGGTGCACTGGTTCGACGACGCCAACCGCCTGGCCCTGGGCCTGGCCGAGGCCGGCATCGACGCCGACGCGCCGGTCACGAAGCGCTGGCTGGAACTGATCGCCGCCGCTCAAGGGCTTTCCGCGCCATCTGTCGCAGCACAGCGGCGGCTTCGTCATCGCCGCGGGAAAACTGAGCCGTCTGGTGCCGATCGAGAACGCGGCGATGGAAAACCGCCGCGTGATCCAGTGGGACAAGGACGACCTCGAATCGCTCGGCCTGTTGAAGGTCGACGTGCTGGCGCTGGGCATGCTGTCGTGCATCCGTCGTACGCTGGACCTGATGACGCTCTGGCACGGCCGGCGCTGGCGCATGCAGGACATCCCGCAGGACGACGCCGCGTCGTTCGAGATGGCCTGCCGCGCCGACACCGTCGGCGTGTTCCAGATCGAGAGCCGCGCGCAGATGAGCATGCTGCCGCGGCTGAAACCCAAGACCTTGTACGACCTCGTGATCGAGGTCGCGATCGTGCGCCCCGGCCCGATCCAGGGCGGCATGGTGCATCCCTACCTGAGGCGCCGCGACGAAGCCGCCGCGGGGCGCGCCGAGCCCTCACGCTACCCCGCCCTGGACGCCGCGCTCGGCCGCACGCTGGGCGTACCGATCTTCCAGGAGCAGGTGATGCAGATCTGCGTCATCGCCGCCGACTTCACCCCCGGCGAGGCCGACGGCCTGCGCCGCGCGATGGCGGCGTGGCGGCGCGACGGCCACGTCGACCAGTTCGAGACCCGCATCAAGCAGGGCATGGCCAGGAAGGGCTACGACGCCGACTTCGCCGACGCGATCTTCAAGCAGATCTGCGGCTTCGGCGAATACGGCTTCCCCGAAAGCCATGCCTACAGCTTTGCGCTGCTGGCCTATGTCAGCCTGTGGATGAAGTGCCACGAGCCGGCGATCTTCCTGGCCGCGCTGATCAATTCGCAGCCGATGGGTTTCTATGCACCGGCGCAACTGGTGCAGGACGCGCGGCGGCATGACGTCGAAGTGAGACCGATCGACGTGGGCGCGAGCGATTGGGACTGCACGCTCGAGAGACGCGCTGATGGGGGCCCACACCCCGCGGTGCGCCTGGGCCTGCGTCTGGTGAGCACGCTGTCGCAAGCGGCTGCCGAGCGCCTGGTGCAGGCGCGTCGCGTGCAGGGCTTCGCCGGCGTCGATGACCTCGCGCGCCGCGCCGGGCTCGACGCCCGCGAGTTGCAGGCGCTGGCGCAGGCCGATGCGCTGCAGTCGCTGGCCGGCCACCGCCGGCGGCAGTTGTGGACGGCGGCCGGCCAGGAGCGCGTCGCTGAAGGCACGCTGCTCGCCGACGCCCCGATCGTCGAGCGCGCGCAGGAGCAGCCCGACCTGTTCGAAGCCGCCGAAGGCGAAGCCATCACGCTCGACTACGCTGCCACCGGCCTGACGCTGCGCCGCCACCCGCTGGCGCTGTTGCGCCAACGCTTGAACCAGCGCGGCTGGCGCAGTGCCGATCAATTGGCCCAGTTGAAAGACGGCGCCAACGCCTGGGCCTGCGGCATCGTCACCATGCGCCAGCAGCCCGAAACCGCCAAGGGCGTCATCTTCGTGACGCTCGAAGACGAAACCGGCAGCGTCAACATCATCGTCTGGCGGCATGTGCGCGAACGTCAGCGCACCGCGCTGCTGCGCTCGCGCCTGCTGGCCGTGGCCGGGCAGTGGCAGGCCAAGGACGGCAGCATGCACCTGATCGCGCGAAGGCTGGTAGATGTGACGCCGTGGCTGGGCAGCCTGGCGACCAGCTCGAGGGACTTTCATTGAGCGGAAGCCCAGTCTCGACGCTAGCAACTCGCGCAACCCGCCGAACGACCCGTACCGGCAACGGCGGCACTCCGGGAGGGCAATGCCGACAAGGGAAGGCGCCCGACTTGAAGCGCCCGCGCCGGGCCGCCGACGTCAGGGCAAGTTGCTTGCCCGAGTCACCGTTGTTCGTTGAACCGGGTCCAGTCGGTGGCGTTGAGACGCGGGTCGGTGCGCGGATCGAGGAGTGAATTGTCCGTGCCGATGTACTCGCCCCGCGTATTCACCCAATAGTGTTTGCTGCCCGACGGCACTTGGTAGGACTCTTGCGTGTTCGTGTTGGAGATCACCGTCGAGCCCTGGATCGCACGGACGGTGCGTGCCTGGCTCTGGCTGGCGATGTCGCTTCGCTTCAGATAGCCCGCATGGCTGATGTCGAGAATGTCGCTGTAGGTCTTCGCCGTGCTGGCGCGGGCCTGACCGGCCGATTCGATCGCCGCCATCCGGGCGCGATGTCCGGCCATCAGGTGGGCCATGGCCGCCGCGTTGCGCCGTTCACCCTCCTCGGTGAGGCGCTGCGTGGCGATGGCCTGTGATCGTTGCCAGCCTTCGTCGAAGCGGGTGTTGAAAAGCGCGTACACCCAGGCGGCCCGGGCCGATTCGAAGGCAGGGGCCGGTGCCCTCACCTCCATCGCGAGCACATCCCAACCGGTGAAAGGATTCCCAGGCAGGGCGACTCTGCTCAACAGCACGTAGGCGGGCGATCCGTCGGGCCGCTTCCAGTGGGAGCCGATCGCTTCGTAGAGCATGCCGAGGTCGCGCTGGCCATGGTCCTTGCGACGCCAAAAGTCCGCAGCCTGCGGCTCGGGGCGGGCATCGACGAAGGTATAGCCCTTCTGCGCGAGCTGGGGTTTCCAGATCTCATGCAGGACCCGCTCCATCGGCAGCCAGGGAGCGATTCTTCGGTCGCCGCTTCGCTGTGCCACCTGAATGATCAAGGGATCCGACGTGGTGATGAACTTCATCTGCGGCGAAAACGAGACCGTGATCCCGTCCGGCCCCTTGAACACGACGCCCTCCGGATTCGGTGGCGCGAGGGTCCAGCCTGCGGGAAGCGGCCAATGCCATTGCAGCGCACCGGTGTTCTGGTCCTTGACCGGATGCCAGACGACCTTGCCCGGCTTCCAGTCGCGCGCGAGTGGGGGCGCGGCCGCCACGGCCGGCTGAGTCGCTTGTAAGTCGGCTCGTGCATCGGCTCGCGCGGCGGGTCGTGCGTCTGCCGCCTGCACCGGCTTCGCACGCGCCTGGTCGGGGCTCGAAACCCTGAACTGGCTGAAGCGGAAAGCCCCGACGCCGCCGGCGACGATACCCACCGCGCCTCGGCCGATGCGGTCGTTGCCGAACGTCGACTTCTCGACCCCGTTGACGCTCAACGAGATGGTATTTCCTTTCTCGCGGATCGCCAGCACGGTGCGCTCGGACTTCAGGTCGGCGATGCGCCACTTCATCCGGGACTCGAGGCGCCCGTCGATCATCTGGTGCAGGTTCACGCTGCGATCACCGCCGACCGTGAACATGTAATAGGTCTTCGGTTGCGACTGGAACCCATACAACAGACCGGCGAGCGACTCGGCGTTCGAAGCAAGCAAGGCCACATCGAGCGTGATCACGCGCTGGCCTTCGCTACCCGGCGACGTGGTGGCCTGGTAGTAGTTCAGGTGGCCGGGCGTCGACCGGTTCTCCATCAACACCGCGCCGCCCTGATTGCGTAGCGTCCAGACTGCGTCGGCTTCTTCCTTGAGGAAGGGATTCAGCGGGCCCATGTCGAAGCCCTGCGCAGTCGCGGGCAATTGGGCCATCGACAGCAGCAGCGTGGCCAGGGCCAGCCGAACGAAGGGGCGTGTCATCGAGGTGCTCGTTGCCGGGGGGTCGTGGTGCAGGGCACGGTCAGCCGACCCATCAGGTCGGCTGCACGATCAGGCACGTCACCAACCGATCGCCCTTGCGCCAGGTGGAGGCCGACGGCGTGACGGCCACGATGTCGAGCGGCGAATCCCAGAACCGGGTGCCGGTGAACTGCTCGAACACCGCCTGGCAATTGTCATAGCCAGCCGAGTTGGTGCCGAACCAACCCGGGTAGGCTGCCTGGCTGTCGCCGTCGAGCGTGGTGGAGCCGGCCACCTGGGCCTCGTGCGCACCGGTGCACGGCACCACCTGGACCTGGTTCACGAAGGCGTTGCCGTCGGTCACCACGCAGGTACCGGGCTTGGCGCTGGCCAGGGCGACGCGGGTATCGTCTTGCGCTGTGTCGCCCGAACCGCCGCCGCAAGCGGCAAGGGTCAATGCGATCAAGGCAAGGATCCAATGGGTTCTCATCACGGTCTTGCTCCTTCGTAGCTGATGTTGTTGACCATGCCGAACAGCTCGTAGCCGCTTCGTGTGTCGGCCCCGAGGGGTGGCGATATGGAGAAGTCCTTCACGTACCCGAGGGTCGCACTCTCCGCGCTGATGATGAGCAACGGGTCGCCGCCGCGCTTGTGCTCGTTGCCGTACTGGGTGGCAAGGTCGTATACCTGCGTGCTGTTTTGCATGTCGGCGGAGGAGAACGTGTCGCCGTGCTGGCGGTCGATAGCCGACTCGAGATATGGCTTCAACGCCTTGTGCACTTCCTCCGGAAGCTGTTCGCCATTCGGGCGCGCCACGTGCAGCAGATCGACATCGCTGTAGACGGGATGGCCGTTGATGTCGAAAGTCATCTTGCCGCTCGAGTCCAGGCTGACCTTGGTGAACTCCTTCTTGCCTTCTCGATAGATGGTGATGCCTTTGCCGTCGTTTGTTGCGTTCAGCTTGGCGAGGTATTCGTCTTTCGCGAGCCAATCGGCCTTGCGCGAGCTGTAGCGATCAACGATTTCCTTGATCTGCGGATCTCCCAGTCGGAACTTGCCGGCCTTGATGTCGGCCAGGATCTTGCTGTACGGATCCGCAGGTTCGCGCATGATCACCAGCCCTTGTGAGCCGTCCAGACCGGCTTCACGGAATCCCAGGTAGTCCAGGTCTATATCGTTGACCGACTTCAACTTCACCGCCATGGGCTTGGCGTTGTAGCCCTTTCTGGCCCACTTGATGGCTTCCGGCGGCCTCGGCCTGACGAAGAACGCGATCCCTTCCTCGCCACCGAGCTTGCGCGCGATCTGCTGCAGCTGACTGAACTCGTCCGGGGCGAGGCCGGCCCGCGCAACGGTCGCCGCGTCGATTTGCACGCCGGTGGGCATGTCCTTCAGGTCAGCGACGTCGTTGTCCCAGAGCTCGCCCCAATCGACTTCGCCCGCGCTGTCCTTGGGAACGTCCGGCGCACGCTTGCGCGTCTTGTTGACCACGCGCTTGACCGGCTCGCTGATCAGTTTGCCGAACAACTTGGCCACAGCCTGCTCGACAACAATCTCGCCCACGGCGACTTCGGTCGCCGGTTTGGCCAACAGGCGTGCCACCTCGCGCGTGTCACCCGCTCGGTAGGACGTCTCGATCTTTCCGAACCAGTCGGTCACTTGCTTGACACCGGCTTCCGTGACCGTTACGCCGGCGCGGCGCAGGTCTAGCCCCAACTGCTTTGGCGTGTGGGTGTTGGCGTATTCCGAGATGCTCTGAGCCATCGACTGCCCCTTCGTGGACAGGCCCTTGAGCGTGTCTATGGGGTGGGCCAACAGGGAGCCCGCATCGAGCAGGCCGTCGCCCATCTCCTGGAAAGCGTTGAGCACGCCTTCGGTGGTACCCACCTGGATGCCGCCCACGGTGCTGCTCTTGGCGTAGCGGTCGACGAGATCCGTGAGCGAATCGAGCGAGCCGAGCAGGAAAGCCTTCGCCTTCTCGAAGATCGTGCGGTAGTAGAAGCTCAGGTCCAGCGCGTTCGACGCCTTGGCCGTTGCCGTGACCGTGCCCACGCTGGCCGAGGTACCGGTCATCTGGAAGTCGACGTTGTAGCGCTGCAGGTCACCCACTTCCACGCGCAGCAGGCTCGGTACCAGGAACTCGTGGGCTTGCCCCGGCGCCAGGCTGGCAATGCGCGGCGACACCGACGGGTCCAGGCCCGCCAGCGCCGGCTCGACCACCGCCACCTCGGGGGTGGAGGTGAACGAAAAGTCAATGCCGGTGACGGTGCTGGTGCCGACATTCGTGACGGTGCCGCGCATCGTGCCGAAGTAGCCTGGAAAAGGGCTGCCGGGTTGATAGCGGAAGTTCGTGATCTCTATGCCTTCGCGACCACCGGTGCATCGAATTTCGGCGCGGCCGGTGATGGCTCCGATGTTGGCCTTCGCCTGCGCAATGGCGTCACCATTGCTGATGTGGGCGCCGGCGCCGATGTTCACCCGCCGAATCACCCCTTCTTGGGGGAAGAAGTTCAACTGGTACTCATCGAAGCGCGCCGGGGGATTGTCCAGATCGAGGCTGAAGCTGCGGCCCAGCGTGGCAGGACTGGTGTCCGGTGAAAACTCGACGATCGTCAGCGTGTACTTGCGCACCCCAGGTACGGGCGCGAACTCGAACACGCTATTGATGGTGAACGACGTGGACGTGGTCTTCTGCTCGATCGAAACACCTATCGAGCCCAACTTGCCATCGGGTGCGAGCTGGCAGACATTGGGGGCCTGGGCGAAAGCCGCGCTCGCCAGTACCGTGCTGGCCAACAAGGTGGCAAGCAGCCTGCGCAGCCCGCAGCGCATGCTCGATGTGAACTCATTCATGGGCCTGTTCCTCCTTGAGACCGGGATTCGACCGCTGTGACCTGGAACTCCGTCGGGTTGCGCCGGCAAGGTGGCGCGCGGTTGAACTGACCGGGCCATGGTGCGGAGCGACCGTTCAGCCATCGCAAAGTGCCGACCCGTGCACGCCCCCTTGATCGCGGGTGGCCGGGTGGCGTGTGACGTGGCAAGGCGCCGTCGAGCTGAAGGCGCGGGAGGTGGTCGGCTGACGGATTGCCGCGTGCCGCGCGGTTGACGCCGGCCGCGGTCTTCGACGGGATCAGTGTCGCGTGGGGTCTGCCGCCGTCGCGCCGTCGCGCAGCAGTGCGACCAGATCTTCGGCCGACATGCGGCCGCCTGCGGTGATCAATTCCTGTGCCACGGCGGGCCCCAAGGCCAGGCGCAGCAGGCGGCGGTTTCGTTTCAGTTCACGCGCTTCGGGGCGGTTGATCGACCCCAGGTCGTGAGCCCAGCGGCACATCGCGTGGCCGAACAACAGCGCGGCTGGGTTGGCCCTGTCGCTCAACGCCCAGGCGCCGGACAGATGGAGCAAGACGGGTGGCAACAAGGCAGGCCAATCGCACTCCAGCGCGTTCCGCGCGGCTTCTTCAAGGCAATGCCGCGCTGCCTCGCCGTCGTGCACGCGCATTCGCACCCGCCCCAGCGAGGTCAAGGCGTAGACAAGGATCAGCGACAGGCCCGCCGTTCTGCAGGTGTGCACAGCGGCCTCCAGAGCTGCGAGGGCTTGCGCCTCGCGCCCTGTCCAGGCCCAGCAGAGGGCCAACTCGATGCGGCGAAAACAGGCCTGGCCGACGTCGCCCTGCCCGTCGAACATGCGCACGCACTCGTTCAACAGGATTTCAGCGGCAGCGTAATCCTCGAAGTACTTGACGGCCACCGACGCGCGCAGACCGGCAATCAGGGCCTGCGCACGGGCGTCGCCGCATCGGGATGCCAATTCCTCCGACTCGACAAGGTCCGGCTGAACGTGCAACGCATCTGCACCTTGCTGCACACCGATCCAAGAGCGTATCGACAGGGCCAGCGCGCGTGACAGATCATCGGGCGCGCTGGCCACAGCGTGGTGGGCGTGATGCACTGCGCGATCGTTCAGCGCGCGCAATTGGTATTGCACGGCCAACATGTAGTGGGCCTGACTGACCACCGCGTCCTGGGTGCCCGCAGGCTGTTGTGCCAGGGCACCTTCGAGCACGCCCAGCAATTCGGGCATCGACGGCGCCCGGTTCCATTCGCCCTTCAAGTACACACCAAGCGCCAGCGCGGCTTGAGGGTCCGCGTCGTCGGCGGCGCGCAGCATCAGGCTCCAGACGTGCACAAGGTCTGCCTCGAGCGCCGTACGCTGTCTGGGCATGCCCTGCAGCGCCTGAGCGGCCAACCAGCGCCGCAGCCAGCTGCGAACGCGGCGTGGCTCGCTGGCGGTGCATTGCTCGGCCGCGTATTCACGAACCGGCGGCAGGAGCGCATAAGCTGTTCGGACGATCGAAGCGTCGGGCTGGGCCGTGTCAGGCGGCGGGCCCGCCGTCGGCGGGGGCACAGCCTGCACCAGCGACGCCTCGAGCGCATCGCCCAGCAATGCCTGCACCGCCGCCGTGCCCGGCACCAAACTTTCAGACTCAGATTCAGCCTGCCGGCTGCCAGGCGACTCCGGCGCGGCCCCGCGCAGCCCGGTCAGCGCCTGCGTGATGGCCTCCACCGTGGCCGGCGCGGAAAACACCGACATCGCCCGCAGCAGGTCGGTCACCTCGGGACGCAGCTGGCTCCAACTCCAGGCCACCACGTGACGCATCGAGGCGTGTCGAGAGCGCGCGGTGGCCGTCGCCGACGGCCGTGCCAACAGGTCGAGCAGTGGCGAACCGGCATCGTGGCGCAGGCGTTCGAGCAGTTCGCGTGGCTGCATGGCGCGCACGCGTGAAGCGGCCAGTTCGATGGCCAGCGGCATGCCGCCGAGCAAACGCACGAGGCCGACCACGGCCGTGACGTTGTGCGGCGTCAGGTGGAACTCAGGGCGCGACTCGCGCGCGCGGTCCACGAACAGCGCCACGCTGGGGTTGTCGACCACGGCGTCGGGTCGGTACGCGCCGTCTGCACTCGGCTCGGGCACCGGCAGGCCCGGCATTTCGAACACCTGTTCGCCCTGCATGCCGACGCGGCGACGCGAGGTCAGCAGCAGGTGCAGTGCCGGGCAAGCTTGCAGCAGTTCCGTCAGTACGTCGCCGAGCTCGGCGTTGACCTGTTCGACGTTGTCCAACACCAGGAGCGAGGTCTGCTGGCCGATCCTGGCCAGCACCCTGTGCGCTGGCCGGCCGGTACCTTCAGCGCGGAATGCCCGCGCCAACGCGTCCCACACCTCTTGAGCACTGCGATCGTCAACCAATGGCACGAACACCACTTGGTCAAAGGCCGGCGCAGCCGCATCTGCCAACGTGCGCGCGGCTGCGACGGCCAAGCGTGTCTTGCCATTGCCACCGGGGCCGAGGACCGTCACCAGCCGGCGCGCTTGCACGATATCGACGAGCCGGTCGACGATGGCTTCTTGCCCAAACGCGCGTGACCAGTACGACGGCAGGGCGGACCGCGGCGTGGTGCGACCGTGGCTTTCCACCGCATCCACCGGCGTCGCGGCGCATGGTGCGAGGGCGCTGGGCGGAGGCAAACGCCCGAACAGCGCCTCCAGTCGATGGCGCTCGGCGACGATCCAGTCGTCGAAGAACCCGGGCATCAACTCGCCGACGTAGCATGCTCGCGCCGCGGCGTGGCGGCCCGCGGCCAGGTGGCGTTCGAACTGCAACACGTCGCAATCCAGCGCTTGCGCGTTCATACGCACGGTCTGCCGGTCGGTCAGCAGTACCGCCGGCGCCGTCGCATCCGCAGGCCGCAGCAGACTACGCAGGCTGGACAACGCCTGGCGCAGGCGCCCCCGGCCCGCGTCGAGCGACACGCCCGGCCACAGCAACTCGATCAGTTCCTCGCGCCCGTGCACGCGATTGGGCAAGAGGGCCAGGCGCGCCAGCAAAGCAGCAACGGCCCTGCTGGGCCAACGCGTGATGGACGTCGTGGCGCTCCGCGCTTCCACCCGACCCATCAGCACCAACTGCCACGGAGTGACGTCACTGAGGCGTCGGGTGTTTTCGGCGGGGGCCTCAGCTGCGTTCGAATCCATGTCTGAGGCATGGTAAGGCTTCAACAACGAGCACTGCCCCCGGCCAGCGCGTGGGAGGCGTCGGCATGAAGGGGGCCCATGGCGAGCACCAGACAGCCCAACTGCTTTGCACGCGCCTGTTGGCCGTGGCTGGGCAACCTGGCGATCGGTTCGAGGGACATTCATTGAGCGTCGTGGCTGGCCCGCCAGTCTCCGCGGGAGCGTCGCGTGCAAGACATTGCGCGGCAGACCCTCCTGCGCGCGATGACGCCCGATCGTCCGGGCCTACCCGGTCCGATCAGGCCCTACTTTCCCGGTACAGACGTCTGAGCATCGGGAACGCCCGCCGTGGAGAAGCGATTCAAACAGACGCCAGTTCCGGACGGGTAGCGGCCGGTATCGCCGAGTGCCGTCTGCAGGTTGGGCAGGGTAACAAACGTCTGGCACATCGGAGCTCGGTACGAGTGCGTATGTGCGGTCTGCGTCGTAGCCGACCGTTGAAGTTTCTCCAACTTCTGTTCCAGATCGCTCACCCGTTGTTCGAGAACACGGATGTTGACCGCATAAGACTTGTCGATACCCACCTGTTGCGCCTTGTCCTGCGCATTGAGACTGGGGCGTAGTGGCTGCGGACCTTGTGTTGGCGTGACGCTTGGACTGGGCGCGGTCTTAGCGGCGGGCGGCGTCAACGCGGCGGGTGGCGTGAAACCAGGTTGCGCGGTGCTTGGCGTCCCGAAGGCAGCCGGCGGTGTCAGCACGGCCTTATTCATGTCGGCGGCAAGTGCGCCGCAGGAAAGTAGACCGGCTGCGGCGAGCGGGCCAAGAGTGGCGAGCGTTTTCAGAGCGGTGCTGCGCATGTCATTCTCCTCTGTTAAATGATCCTGAATCGGTAGTGCGGAATGCTGTGCCCGGGCGACACGCTGGCCGCGGTTGGCGCAGCGCGGTCTTGCGGCTATTGCAGACGCGGCCACGCGAGCGCGGCCCATTCATGTCGAGCCCTTGTCGCGACGCGCGCGCAGGCGGCCGACGATGCCGCTGGGGAAGTGGTAGACGGAGAGCACGAACAGCACCCCCAGCCAGAGCAGCCAACGCTCGGGCGTCAGGATGGCACCGAGCAACGGCACCCCTTCGAAGATACCGGCCGCGACCTTGAGCAGGTCCTGCAGGTAGTTCTGCGCCAGCACGAACAGCGCCGCACCGATTGCTGCGCCGTACAGCGTGCCCATGCCGCCGATGACGACGATCAGCAGCACGTCGAGCATGATCTCGAAGGACAGCGCGGTATCGGGCCCGACATAGCGCAGCGACAGCGCCAGCAGCGCACCGGCGACGGTGGCGAACAGCGCCGACAGCACGCTGGCCAGCGTGCGGTAGACCACGGTGCGGTAGCCGATGGCCTCGGCGCGGAAGTCGTTCTCGCGAATCGCCTGCAGCACGCGGCCGAAGGGCGAATTGACGATGCGCAGCAGCAGCAGGAAACACAGCACGACGACGACGAAGATCAGCCAGTAGGCGATCAGCTTGCCGTCGATCATGCACGCCGAAGATCTCGCTCTCGAAAGGCTCGAAGGAAGGGCTCAGCCATTCGGGGTTCTTGAAGCTCAGGCCGTCCTCGCCGCCCGTGAAGTCGCTGAGCTGCGAGACGCCGGTCTGGAACGCGCTGGCCACGGCGAGCGTGATCATGGCGAAGAAGATGGCCTTGACGCGCAGGCTGAACAGGCCGATGAGCAGCGACAGCACCAGCGACACCAGCAATGCGGCGACCACGCCGAGGCCGACCGCGGCCCAGCCTTCGCCCAGCCGCGTGCTGGCGATCGCCACGCCGTAGGCGCCGACGCCGAAGAACATCGTGTGCGCAAAGCTGACGATGCCGGTGTAACCCAGCAGCAGGTCGAAGCTGGCCACCAGCAGCACGAAGACCAGCAGTCTTGGACGCCACCGCCAGCGCCTTGGCGCCGGGGAACACGAACGGCGCCAGCGCCAGCGCCAGCACGAGCAGGATCAAGGCGCCGGCCAGCCAGCGGCTGCGCGGCCCGTCGTGCGACAAGAGGCGGCTCATCGCGACGTCACCGGCTGGTCACGGGGTAAAGGCCGCGCGGACGCCACAGCAGCACGGCCGCCATCAGCGCGATGTTCGAGAACAGGGCCAGCTTGGGCGCCAGGAAGCCGGTGTAGTTGGCGAGCAGCCCGATGGCCAGCGCGCCGACGAAGCAGCCCAGGGTCGAACCGAGGCCGCCGATGATGATGACGATGAACAGCAGCACGTTGATGTGGCTGCCGATCTGCGGCGTCACGCTCTGCTGGTACAGGCCCCACAGCGCACCGCCCAGGCCGGCCAGGGCCGAGCCGGCGACGAACACGCCGACGAACAGGCGGCTGATGCGGTAGCCCAGCGCTTCGACCATCTCGCGGTCCTGCACGCCGGCGCGCACCAGCAGGCCGACCTTGGTGCGCGCCAGCGTCCAGCTCAGCGCCGCGAAGACCAGCAGGCCGATCACGACCGCCAGCACGCGGTACTTCTCGATCGCCGCGTCGCCGATCAGGAACGACCCGCGCAACATCGCCGGCAGCAGCAGCGCAATCTGCTGCGGACCCCAGATGACCTTGATGATCTCCTCGCCGACGATCATGCCGCCCATCGTGATCAGGATCTGCTTGAGGTGCTGGCCGTAGACCGGGCGCACGATGACACGCTCGAAGAACCAGCCCAGCGCCGCCGCAACGAGCATCGCGGCCAACATCGCCAGGCCGATGGCGCCCAGGTTGAGCGCCAACGAGTCGGTGCGCCGTCCAGTCCACCATGCCGGCCATCACGCTGGTGGCGACGAAGGCGCCGAAGGCGATGAAGACGCCATGGCCGAAATTGAGCACGTCCATGAGCCCGAACACCAGCGTCAGGCCCGAGGCGATGACAAAGACGATCAGGCCCATCGCCAGCCCGGCGACCGTGAGCGTGAGCCAGGTCGATGGCGACCCGACCAGCGGCAGCGCGATGCCGGCCAGCCCCAGCAGCAGCAGCAGCGGAATCCAGTCGAAGGCCGCCTTCGGGATCGCGTTCGCCGCGGCCTTCATGCGTGCGCCCCCAGCGACAGGCCGAGCAGGCGCTGCTGCAGCGCCTCGTCCTCGACCAGCTCGGCCATCGCACCGGCGTGCACGACACGGCCGTCGTCCATCACGGCGACCCGGTCGCCCAGCGCCTTGGCCATGGCGAAGTTCTGCTCGACGAGCAGGATCGTGCAGCGCTGCGCCTTGAGTTCGCGCAGCGCCGTGATCAGGTTGGCCACGATCGACGGCGCCAGCCCCTTGCTGGGTTCGTCGATCAGCAGCAGCGCGCGCGGCTCGACGATGGCGCGCGCCACCGCCAGCATCTGCTTCTGGCCGCCGCTGAGCTTGCCGGCCGGGTAGAGCCAGAACTTCTGCAGCGCCGGAAAGAGGCCGAAGATCCAGTCCAGCCGCGCGCGGTCGATGGTCTCGACGCGCGAGGCCGCGCGCGCCGCCAGCAGCATGTTCTCGGCCACCGTGAGGTCGCCGAAGATGCCCATGCTCTCGGGCACGTAGGCCACGCCGCGTTGGGCGATCTCGGGCGTGGACTGGCCCTTGAGGTCTTCGCCTCTGATCGTCACGCTGCCGCTCGACGCCGGCCACAGGCCCATGATGGTGCGCAGCGTCGTCGTCTTGCCGGCGCCATTGCGGCCCAGCAGCATCGTCACCTGGCCCTCGGGCACGTCGAGGTCGACGCCGTGCAGGATGTGGTACGCGCCGATGTGCGTGTGCACGCCCTGCAGTTGCAGCAGGTTGCTCACGCCGATTCCTCTTCGACGCCCAGGCCGAGGTAGGCGTTCTGCACCGCCGGGCTGGCGATCACCGCGGCCGGATCGCCGTCGGCGACGAGGCGGCCGTTGTGCAGCACGACGATGCGGTCGGAGAGCTCGCGCACCACGTCCATCTTGTGCTCGACGAGCAGGATGACGCGGTCGCTGCGCTGCTTGAGCTTGCGGATCAGGTCCAGCACCACCGGCACGTCGTCGCCGCTCATGCCGGCGGTGGGTTCGTCGAACATGTAGACCTTGGGGTCGAGCGCCATCAGCAGGGCCACTTCGAGCTTGCGCTGGTCGCCGTGCGGCAGCGCGGCGGCCACGACGTCGAGCTTGTCGCCGAGTTGGACCTGCTCGAGGATGGCCACCGCTTCGTCGATCCAGCCGCGATGGTCGAGCCAGATGCGCAGCAGATCGAGCCCGCCGCGGTGGCGCGCCTGCACCGCCAGGCGCACGTTCTCCTGCACGCTCAGGCGCGGGAACAGCTGGGTCAACTGGAACGCGCGGCCCATGCCCTTGCGCGTGCGCAGCGGCGCCGGCAGCGAGCCGATGTCCTCGCCGGCCAACAACACCTGGCCCTCGCTGGCCGGCAGCTGGCCCGAGATGAGGTTGAAGTAGGTCGTCTTGCCCGCGCCGTTGGGGCCGACGATGGAGGTCAGGGTGCCGGCTTCAAAGCGGCATGACACATGGTCCACCGCCACGTGCCCGCCGAAGCGGACCGTGAGGTCGCGGGTCTCGAGCAAGGTGCGATCAGCGCTTGTTTCTGATCGGCACCTGCATGTCTTCAGGCTTGATCTCGCGCACCAGTTCGGGCACGCCCCAGGCAAACGCGGGGTCGACCTTGATCCGGAAGTGGTACATCGACTGCATCGCCTGATGGTCTTCCTTGCGGAAGGTCATCTTGCCCTTGGGCGTTTCGAAGCTCATGCCCTCCATGGCGCTGATGAGCTTGTTGGTGCCGGTGTCGCCCTTGGTCTTCTTCAGCGCCTCGACGACCGCGATGGCCGCGCTCATGCCGCCGGCGGTGAAGAAGTCGGGCGGCGCCTTGTACTTGCTGTAGTGGCTGGCCACCAGCCACGAGTTGACCGGGTTCTGCGGGATGCCGAAGTAATAGTAGATGGAGCCTTCCAGGCCCGGGAACTGCTTGTAGGCCACCATCGCCGGCAGGATGTTGCCGCCGCTGCTGACCTTGATGCCAAAGCGCTTGTCCAGGTCGGCGGCGGCCAGCGCGTTGAAGGGCGACGTGCCGCCGGCCCAGATGACGGCGATGAACTTGCGCCCCGGCCTGTCCTTGAGCGCGTCGATCGCGCGCTGGATGCCGGCCGTGAAGTCGGTCGTGGCCTGCGGCAGGTACTCCTCGTGCACGACCTTGGACTTCTTCAGCACCTCCTTGAAGGCCTTGACGCCGTCGCGGCCGAAGGCGTAGTCCTGCGCCAGCGTGACGATCGAGACGCCGTCGGCGTCGGCGGCGACGGCATTGCTCAGCGCGTCCTGGGTGGAATTGCGGCCGGTGCGAAAGATGTACTTGTTCCACTTGTCGCCGGTGATGCTGTCGGCCACCGCCGGTTCGACGACGAGGATCTTCTTGTACTCCTCGGCCACCGGCAGCATGGCCAGCGCAACGCCGCTGCTGGTGGGGCCGACCGCGATGTCGGCCTTGTCGTCGGCATAGGCGGCAGCCAGCAGGCTCTTGCCCACATCGGGCTTGCCCTGGTCGTCCTTCTCGATCACGACCAGCTTCTTGCCCGCCACCATCATGGTGCCGCCGGTGGCGTAGTCCAGACCCAGCATGAAGCCGATGGTGGTCTGCTTGCCGTAGGCTTCGAGCGGCCCGGTCAGGCTGTGCACATGGGCGATGCGGATTTCCTTGCTCTGGGCGCCGGCCAGCGGCACGGCCAGAACGGCCGCCAGGGCGACGACGGCGGGGATCAGAAGACGAGGATGCATGCGGGACTCCGGCGATTGAAAGGAAGTTTGGATTGCAATGTGCCTTGCACCGGCACTTCATCGGGGCAAACCCGACATTCTTCTGTTCTTGTTCGACTTCGACGTCGGTTGGACAGATCGGTCGCTCCAATGTGAAGTGAACGATTATCGGCCGCGGCCCGTGTCTGACACTCAGGGTTGTCGCTCGACGCGACGTGCATCAAGGACTGGAAACGCTCGCAGCCACCACTCCCTGCAGCCGCGGTGGTGAAGAATCAGCCCGTGCCGGCCTCGGACGTTGACCACAGGCGATCGAAGCGCGCGAGGTGGTTGCGGGCGTAGGCTGCATATTCGAAGTCGATGTCCGAGCTGAATTGCGAGACCGCGCCCCACAGCGCCTCGCGCAGCAATGAGGCGCACTTCATTGCCGTGTAGCCGCGGCGAAGTTCGGCACTGACGCGACCGTTGAAGTAGCCGTGGAGCAAGGCGTCTTCGAGCTCGGGCGTGAGTTCGTTGTTCGACGCCAGGTTGGCCAGATCGAACAGCGGGGTGTTGAACCCGGCGTAGTCCCAGTCGATCAGCCACAGCCGCTTGCCGTCGTCGATCAGGTTGGCGGCGAGCAGGTCGTTGTGGCCGAACACGATCGTCACCGGGCCGAGCGCCGCCTCCAGTGCTTCACTCTTCGCGGCGAGGGCGTCGAGTTCGACATCGAAGGGGTTCGACGCGTGTTCGCGCAGCAGCCGCAGGTAGTGGCGGATGACGTGGAAGACCCAGAACAGGATCGCGGGACCCTGCTGCAGGTGGCGCGGGATGTCGTGGTGGCAGCGCCGAACCAGGTCGATGATCCGCGCGAGCGTGCGCGGATCGCGCACGTCCTCGGGCGTCAGGGTCCGGCCCTCGAGGAAGCGGCTGACCATCAAACCTTCGTCAGCCAAGACCACTTCGGGCGAAATGCCCACCGCATGTGCGGCGCGCGCCGCCGCCAGCTCATTGAAGCGCAGCACGCCATGCGCCGGAATGTCGCGCCCGAGGCGCACCACGAAACGCTGACCGCGCGCGTCGGCAACGAGGACGTTGCGGTTGGTCATGCCCCCGCCCAGCAGCGACAACTCGACATTGCCAGACCAGCACGGCAACGCGCGGACTCGGTCGTCGGTCTCCTGATCGAGCATGCATCAGACTCCAGACAGGCTGGCAACGACTATAGGCGCACCCCCGTTCGGCAACCGAGCGAAGATGGCATCGCGGCGTGCCTGCGCTCTGCGAGAATCGCCCGCACTCGCCCGCGCATCTCGAAGACGGGGCTGCGCCTGCGGCAGACACTGAGGAGGGGACCGACGTGGAAACAGCGGCCAGCCACGCGCCGGCAAAGGTAAAGCTGCCGCTGCGGCAGGTGCTCGGCATCCTCGGGCCCTATCTGCGCAAGCGGCTGACCGAGCAGGTCAAGGCGGTGTGGCTGATCGTGCTGTACCTGATCGCCTTCCAGACGCTGCTGCTCGAGATCCCGATCTTCGGTGCGGCCGTGATCGCCGTCGGCGTCGTGCTCGTCGTCGTCGGCCTGACCTTCTTCATGGAAGGGCTGCTGCTGGGTCTGATGCCGCTCGGGGAACTGATCGGCATCCGGCTGCCGCAGAAGTCGCGCCTGCCGACCATCCTCCTGTTCGCCTTCATCCTGGGCGTCGGTGCGACCTTCGCCGAGCCGGCGGTGGGTGTGCTCAAGGTCGCGGGCTCGACCGTCAAGGCCTGGGACGCGCCGCTGCTGTTCCTGCTGCTCAATCGGCACTCCGACTACCTCGTCTACGCCATCGGCATGGGCGTGGGCATCGCCGTCGTCTTCGGCATGCTCAGGTTCCTGTTCGGCTGGTCGCTCAAACCCTTCATCTACATCCTGATCCCGCTGTTGCTCGGCCTGTCGATCTGGAGCGCCTTCGAGCCCAACATGATCTTCCTGACCGGGCTGGCATGGGACTGCGGCGGCGTGACCACCGGCCCGGTGACGGTGCCGCTGGTGCTCGCACTGGGTATCGGGGTGTGCCGCGTGGTCGCGCGGGAAGGCGAATCGGGCGGCGGCGGCTTTGGCGTCGTGACCCTGGCCTCGGCCTTTCCGATCGTCTTCGTGCTCGGCTTGGGGCTGCTGTTCCTGTCCAGCGTGCCCAAGCCGATGAACGAGGCCGAGTTCCTCGGGCCGCAGAACCGCGCCAAGGCGGTGGCGCTGTTCGAGTCCGAGGCCCAGCTGGCCAGCTACGCGATGCAGCAGGCCGGCCCCACGGGTCAACTGGCCTACTTTGGCGGCAACCGCGAGGCGATGACCGCGTTCCAGGGCCGGTTGGCGGCAGGCGACGCACAGACGGCGGTCGCGGTCGGCGCCGCCAGCGAACCGATGAATCTCGTCGAGATCACGGCGCGGAACGTGGTCGCGGCGCTGCAGGCGATCATTCCGCTGACGATCCTGTTCTTCCTCGTGCTGTGGCTGCTCCTGCGCGAGCGCGTGGCCCGCCTCAGCGAGTTGCTGCTCGGCGTTGGCTTCGCCGTCATCGGCATGGCCATCTTCAGCATGGGCATCGAGCTCGGCCTGTCGCGGCTCGGCGGCCAGGTCGGCGAGAAGCTGCCGGTGGCATTCAAGTCGATCGAGCTCACCGACCAGCGCCAGGTCATCCGCAACTTCAACCCGGAAGTTGCGCGCACATCGGTTGCCGCGGACGGGACCGAGGCGAAGTTCTTCCACTTCAAGCAGGGTGCCGATTACGTGGCCCTGCCGTTCGACGAGGCCAACTTCGACGCCAGCACGCGCACCTACACCTTCACGCCGCAGAAGGGCCCGCTGTTCGGGCGCCCGGGGCAACTGGCCGGGATCATCGTCGTGCTGCTGTTCGCCTTCGTCATGGGGTACGGCGCCACGCTGGCCGAGCCGGCGCTCAACGCCCTGGGCCGCACCGTCGAGGAGCTCACGGTCGGCACCTTCAGGAAGTCGCTGCTGATGCAGGCCGTGGCCCTGGGCGTCGGACTGGGCATGTTGTTCGGCGTGGCCAAGATCGTCTGGGGCATTCCGCTGATCTGGCTGCTGGCGCCGCCGTACCTGCTGCTGCTGTACCTGACCCATGTCTCGAGCGAGGAGTTCGTCAACATCGGCTGGGACAGCGCCGGCGTGACGACCGGGCCGATCACGGTGCCGCTGGTGCTGGCCATGGGCCTGGGTATCGGCGGCCAGGTGGGCGTCGTCGAGGGCTTCGGCATCCTGGCGATGGCCTCCGTGTACCCGATCGTCACCGTGCTCGGCGTCAGCCTGTGGGTGACCCGGCGTCGGCGGGCCGCGCTGGCGCATGACGCGGCACCGGCATGACGAGAGCAGGCCATGCGTCGTCCCCATTCCCGACTTCGTGATTCGCGCAGCCAGCCAGGAACCCTGCAGCCATGCCCATGACGACGCCGACGGCCCGGATCACGTGCGAAGTCGACAAGAGCCTGTCGGCCCAGGCCCAGTCCGCGCTCGAGGGCCTGCACTTCGATCTCGCGCAGGTGCACCCGCGCCGCGTGGTGGCGCTGAGCGAGCGCGCCGTGCTGCCGTTCCTGCCGCCGACCACGCGCCTGGACGAGGATCCGGTCGAGGTCTTCGAGGTCTACCTGCCCAGGGCGCAGGCCCGCGCCACGTTGCTGGCGTGGGCCCGGGCGCTTGACTTGTTCACGCCCGGGCGTGGCTCGATCTACGCCGAGGAGGTCGACATCCTCAACCCGCCGGGCATCGACTTCTGCGCCGCGCACCTCACCGTTCCTGATGGCGCGCAACAGGCGGGGGAGCGACTCGCGCCCCTGACCCTGATCAACTGCGTCGTCCAGCGCGACTACGGCAACGGCGTGGCCCGCAGCGCGATCGAGTCGGGATCGAACGTGCCGTCGATCAACTTCGGTGTCGGCACCGGCGTGCGCGACCGGCTCGGGTTGTTGCGCATCGCGATCCCCGCCGAGAAGGAGATCGTCTCGCTGCTCGTCGAGCCGCACGAAACCGCGACGACCCTGGACAGCCTCATCGACGCGGGCCGGCTCGACCTGCCGGGCCGCGGCTTCATCGGCGCCTACCCGGTCAGCGCCGGTGTGGCCAACCCGAAGTCATTCCGCGGCCGGCAGCGCCACAGTGCGACGATGGACCAGCTCATCGCGGCCATCGACGAGTTGAAGGCGGGCACCGAATGGCGGCAACGCGCCGGCGCCGCCGCCGCAGCGCCGCGACAGCAGAGGCGCTGGCTGACCGGCTTGGTCAATGTCACGCTGAACTGCAATGAAGGCAGCGCCGATCGCCTCGTCGCCACAGCGATGGGGGCCGGCGCCGGCGGCGCGACGATCACGAAGGCCAAGCTCTTTTCGCCGAGCGGCACCGAGTTCGCCGTCTCCCCGGCGCGCGAGATCGTCGACCTGGGCATCGGGCCGGACAAGCTGGACCGGCTCATCGCCGCGCTGCGCGACGGCGGCGCGTTCGAGGCCGAGACGGCCTGCCTCGTCGAGACCAAGCCGCTGCCCACGGCGTACACCTACATTGCGGCATAGCGCCGCGGCCGCATAGTCGCGCCGGCTCGGCGTGCGGCCAGCGGCAGACCATGGCGGATCAGGTCGAGCGAAACCCGATGCGGGCGTGGCTGTTGTCGCAGAAGGGCTTGTTGGCGCTGGCGCCGCAGCGGCACAGTCGCGCTGAGTTCACGCGCGCCACAACGCGGCCCGTGCCGCTGGTGATCTCGAGATTGCCGCGCACCTGCAGCGGCCCGTCGAGTTGCGGATCGATCCGCAAGGGTCCGTTGCGCTCCACGAGCGCGGCCGTTTGGCCGCTGGGGGGCTCGCCGCTGGCATTGAAGTCGATCTTGCGGTGCGAGTTGTCGCAAAACGGCTTGTTCTTCGACGCGCCGCAGCGGCACAGGGTCGCGCGCGTACCGGCCGGGGCGCCGTCGAGCATCAGTTCACCGCGAAAGGCGTAGGGTCCGGCCTCCCGCACGGCCGCCAGGTTCACCGGCGGCGGCGCTTCGTCGGGCCGGCCGTCGTTGCGTCGGTAGCGAATGGCGCCCGATGGGCAGGCATGGGCAATGTCGGCCAGGCGCTCGGCGTCCATCGCATCCGGATGCAGCCACGCGCCTTTGACGTTGCCCAGGAAAACATTCGGCGCACCCGTCACGCAAAAGCGCGCGTGAATGCAGCGCTTGGCCTCGAACATCAAGGTCAGCGCGGAGCCTTTGACGGTTTCGACACCGGCAACTGTCGTCGATGCGGGCGCGGCGGCGATGGGGCTGGCCTTGGCTGCGACTGGCGGGGCCGTGGCGGCGCTGGCAACCAGATCGGCCCCGTTGGCGGCCCGTGCGGCAAGGTCGGCCAGAACCCGTGCCGCGGCACTCGCGCGGGCGTCCCCGCCCTGGGCCATTCTTGCGCTGGCCGCTGCAAAGTCGCGCAGCCGCTCATTGAAGAATTGCCACGCGCCAGGCCCCGCGGGCAACGCGGCGGTGTCGCGCAGTGTCGCGAACGTCACACCGGCATTGAGCTGCGGATTCGACGGCCCTGCGGGCAGGCGCGCGGCGCGTTCGCCCAGGGGCGTCATGGCACGCATCAAGCCCACCGCGACGTCAACGCAGAGCGACTTTTCCGCGCCCGTGGGTACGCGGTAGGCATGCGCCAGCAGGCGTTGCATCAGGCCGTAGCAGGCGTTGGCCAGATCGACCGTGGCCACCGTGTCGGGGCCCTCGAGCCAGACCCGCCCTTCGGGCCGCGGCGGTCGGCGCAGGACCGGGTTGACGGCGGCCGGATGCGCCGGCACGAAGGCCGGGTTCTGCGCCAACAGCTGGGCATACTCATCGCGGATGGCCGTGAACTGCTGGAAGTGCGAGCCCTCCATGTGGTCGGGTGCGCCCTCGCCCTGCTCCACGATGGCGGCACAGACCGCGGCCGCGCTCTTCATGCAAACGACACGCTGCGCGTCTTCCAGAGGGACCTCGGTCGGCAAGATCTGCAACGCCGGGTCGCCGCAAAACGCCTGTGCCTCGCCCACCGAGGCGACGAAGCGCTGCAGCTCGGCCGCGAGCATGGCGTAGAAGTCACCGACGGTATCGAAGTTGAGCGGCGTGGGCGTCAACCACTCGCCCGCCGCGCCGCCGCGCAGATAGCGATTCACGGGCGCAAACCCCTCGCCATCGGGCTCGGTGGACCCCACCGGCCGCTCAAGATGAATGAAGTGCTGCAGCGACGCCGTGCCGAAGGGCGCCAGCTTGAGCACGATGTCGGCGGGCAGGTACCCGGGATCGAGGGGAAAGTTCATGCGCCCGACGCGCGGCGACAAGCCCAGCGCGCTGGTGATGTTCCACACCGCCACCGCGTGGCCCATCTCTTCGAGCGCGACGCCGAGCAACACGCGGCGCCAGCGCGCGACCGCCTCGCTCTCTTGTGCCGTCAAGCCCTCGGCGATGCCTTGCTTGAGGCTGAACGCGGCGTAGAGGTAGGTGCAGAGGATGCAGTGTTCGAGTTCCGCCGCCTCATAGAGCGAGAACGCGAGTTGCTCGCGGCTGGAGGGCGGGGTCGCGTCAAGATCGGACAGGCCAGAGTCGGACAAGGTGCACTCCCTCCTTCTGGAAAGCTCGCAGGTCGGCGCATCCGACGTGGACGCGCACACCACCACGCTCGCAATGCGAGCGCCCGATGCAGTCTAGCGGCCGTTGCCGCGGCGCTCCGCCTGGGCCTGCTCGAGCGCGGCAGGCAACGCCGTCAAGTGGGCGCGCAGCTTCCTGTCGCGACTGAATAGAGGGCTGAGTACGGGTCTGGCATAAGCGCCCGGCGCGTGCGTCCGGGGTTTGGCATGGATGCGCAGCTTGATCGGCTTGGCCGGCCCGGCGCATTTGCTGTGCCGGCGTTGGGTTCGACCTCAGACTGGACGGCGCTCTCGCCCTCGTCTGACGGGACTGCTGCCGCGGGATTGGGCGGCAACCCCCACTCCGATTCGCGACGCTTACGTGGTCAACCGCGGCCGAAGGCCCCGGGCGCTCGACGGAGACGACCAAGCCCCCAAGTGGCTGCGCCATCGTGACAATGGCGAAGGTACCGACGCCGCAGGCTGGCCACTTCGCCTCGGTCTGTGGTCCCGTTCTCGGCAGACAGGGAGCCGTTCTTGCCCGATGATGGCTAATCCTCGTCTCACACGCGTCGTCGGACGCGAAGTCGAACCCATGTCCATGGCGCCTGCCGCCGCGACCGCGACTGTGCCAACCTTGGCGAAATTGGCGCGGCCACGCGCTGGGCGTGCCGTCGTGCGCCCGCGGCTCCATCAAATGCTCGACTCCTTGGCCGCCGAGTCGGCAGGACTATGGCTGGCCGCGGCGCCAGGCAGCGGCAAGACCTTGCTTGCAGCGACGTGGACGCAGACGCGGCCAGGCAATACGGTGTTCTATCGCGTTGACGCCGGTGATGACGATCCAGGGGTGGTCTCGTCGTACTTGGCCGCCGCCCTCACGCCGCGGCCGCGACGGCGGGCTACGCGCGCCGAGCCTGTTGCCTGGGGTGAAGTGTGGGCCGGGCGGCTTGAGCTCTTCTGGCAGTCGTTCTTTCGTGTGTTTTGGGATCGACTGCGCACGGGAAGCGTCCTCGTTTTCGACGATACCCAGGCCGCCCAGAGTTCTGCCTTCGCCACGGCGTTGCGCAAGGCAATCGAGGAGGCTCCCGTTGGCAGCCATGTGCTCGTGCTGGGTCATCGTGATCCACCAACGGATTGGCTCGAACTCGTTTCTGCCGGACGCCTTGCCACTGTTGATGGCGCAAGCTTGGCCTTCACGCCGCAGGAAGCGCGCGAGTTGATAGGCGCCAAGGGGGACGATGAGTCGCTCGCGGCCGTGTACGCCGACACCGGCGGCTGGGCGGCTGGGCTGGTCCTGCTCGGGCGCACCGGAGTCGCTACACGCCAGGCGCCGGAGGCCATGCGCGACGACCTGCTTGAATACCTGGCGTTGCGCTTCGTGAATCCGTTGCCCCTGCGCCAGCGCGAGTTGCTGGCGATGCTGAGCTGGCTGCCGCAGTTTGGCGCCGACGCATGCGCGGCCTTCAGCGACGACGCCGAAGCGGTAGCGTGGATTCGGGATCTGCAACGACGGCATCTGTTTATCACATTGCTGGCAACGCGGCCGCCCATGTGGCGCCTGCACGACCTGTTCCGGGCCGCGCTACGCGTCGTGTTCGACCAGATGGGTGACGCCGCCTGGCGACACGCAGCGCAATTGCGCGTGGCGGACTTCGCGTTGCATTGTGGCTATCTGGAGACCGCAGTCAGTGTGTTCGTGCGGGCAGGCGATGTCTCGTCGGCGATGCACGGCTGCATCGGGCAGGCCGCGGGGCTGCTGCGTGCACGCCGTGAAGGTGAGCTGTTGCAAGCCGCGCGACTCTTGCCGCCCGCGCTTGCTGCCAGCGAGCCCGCGATGCAGGAAGTCATTGGTCGAGCGATGGCGCGGCGCACATCTGGAACGGCACTGACTCATTTCGAGCGTGCCTACGTTGGCTTCGTTTCGCGCAATGACAAGGAGCGCGCCCTGGTCACGTGCGCGACCGCGCTCGGCACCATGATTTCTGGGTGGTCCGTGTTTCACGGACGAGAGCTCTGGCAGTCACGCATGAGCGAGCTGATGGCGCTCGGCTTGCGCCCGACTTCCGCGACCGAGCGCTTGCGCGTTGCGTTCGTGTGGCTGCGCGCGAACGAGGTTTCGTTCAGTTTCGCTGCCGACGATGCCCGTGCTCGCGACGCGGTTGCTTCGATCATCGAGACGCTGGCGGCTGGAACCGAGGCGCCGAACGGCGACCAGTCCATCGAGGCCAACGATGCTGTCGAGGCCGGCATCGCGTTGATCGAGTTTTCCTCCCGAGGGGGTGATCGCGAACTGCTCGAGCGATCGGTCGATCTGTCGCTGCCGTGGTTGGCGAGCAACGAATTGAGTGCCGGCGCGCTGGCGGGCTGGTACATCGCGCTGGCGGCAGTTGCCCCGCGCATGCCCGTGCGCCGCCACGGCGTGCTGGAGGGCGACGCGGTGCAATTGTTCGAACATGCCGTCGACATCGCACGCAGCAACGCGATCGACGCGCTCGCATACGCCGCGTTGAGCTACCTTGTCGCGTCAATGTTCTCGCGCGGAGATATCGCCGCCGCAGAGAAGTACCTGCGCAGCATGCGCGAGGTCACAGACACCCGGCTGCCGACTCAGCGGGCGGGATTGCTGCAATTCGAAGCGCGGCAGCTGCTGCTGGCCGGCAAGCCACAGCAGGCCTTGGTCGCATCCGATCTCGCGCTGGAGGCAGCGCGCGACGGTGAGTTCCCACCAGCAGAGCGCTGGATCTTCGATTTGCAGCGTGTGCAGGTGCTGATCGCGCTCGGTCGCGAGAACGAGGCGCGCAGCGTCGCACTCGCGCACGCGGCGCCGCTGCAGGCGATGCGACGCGATTTTCTGGAGATACTCGCCGACATGGCGCCGCTCGCCGAGCAGATCCGCCGGCGACATCCACTCGACATGGCCTTGCTCGCGCGCGTGCTGACGCGCAGCCGTGAGCACAACTGGTGGGCCTTTGCGAACCATTTGCCGCGCCTTGCCGCGCAACTGTGCGCCGAAGCGCTTGCGCGCGGCATCGAAACCGAGTTCGTGCGCGAGGCGATTTCTCGCCGTGCACTGGCGGCGCCAGACAACTCGCAGGCTGAGTGGCCGTGGCCGGTTCGGGTGCGGGCCCTCGGCGATTTCGAGATACTGATCAACGATGCGCCGCTGCCCGTTGCGCAGCGCGGCAACCGCAAACCGATGGACCTGGTCAAGCTGCTTGTCGGCTCGGGATCGATCGCCGTTGACGTGAGTCTGCTGGCCGACAGCTTATGGCCTGAGGCCGATGGCGACGCGGCGCGCGCGGCGTTCGATACGACGCTCTACCGGCTTCGCAAGTTGCTCGGACGCCACGATGCGCTCGTGCTGCGCGAGGGCCAACTCGGCTTCGATCGACAGCTGGTCTGGGCCGATGTGTGGGCGTTGGCCGCGCTGGTGCAACGCATCGACAGCGAGACGCTGGATCACCTCGACGCGGACCAGGTCTCAGAACTCAGCGCCGCACTTTGCAGTACTTACCGCGGTGGGTTTGCCGGTGCCAATCCAGCCGAACCGTGGGCGGTTGGCATTGCCGATCGGTGCAGCAGTCAGTTTCTGCGTGCCATGCGTCGGGCGGGCCAGCGTCTCGAAGCGTTGAGCTGCTGGGCCGATGCCGAACGCGTCTACCGGTTGGCCTTGGAGCACGACAACCTGGCCGAGGACGCCTACTGCAGCCTGATGCGCTGTCTGTTGCAACAGAATCGACCCGCGGAGGCGGTGCAGGTGTTCCGCCGATGCCGCGAGGTGCTGTCGATCCTGATCGGCCGCAAGCCCGGTGCAGCCCTCGAAACACTGATGCGCGAGGCGCTTCACCTGGCCGGCTGAGCGCCGGCGGGCCATTTCAGCGTTCTGTGAGTCCGGTGTCAGATCGCCGGGCGGAAGCTGTGCGCATGGCGGTCAGCACCCAGCGCATCGCGCATTTCCAGTACTCGATCGATGGCGGCACGGGCCAGCCCGGCCGGCTCGAGCTGTGGGATGGCGCGGGTCGCCGCTTGGCCCAGTTCGGGTTCGTCGCCGAAGCGGCAGCGGTACCCCCGCCTCGGCTGCACGGCAGTGAGGGCGCGCGCGGCTTTCTACGGCCCTCGGCGCTGTCGACATTGCTGGAAATGCTGCGACGCCGCGAAGTCCTCTACCTCGATGTCGACGTGGAACCGCCGGGCTACATCTGGATCCGGACGGCGCGGCAGACGCTGGTCGTGCCGGATGCCTCTGCGCCAGGGATCGCGGACGGGCGGTGACGATGCGCGCAGCCGTCAGCGTCCACATCGCGTCGACAACCGTTGCCTGCGTCCACTGGAGGCCGAGATGAGAGCGAAACATAGTCTGCTGGACCTGGCCGTAGTCCGGGACGGTGTGCTTGCGGCGGCGCTGTCGGCGCTGGGCCTGGCAGGTTGTGCGGGGATGCCATACGAGGCGCCACGCGCCGACGCGGCACCAACGACGCAGACACTGAAGAAGCTGCCGCGCAAGCAGGGCGAGCGCGTGGCCGTCACGATCTACGAGTTCCGCTCGAGTGTGAACGAAGTCAATGGCCGTGCCGCGACCGACATGTTCAAGACCGCCCTGGTTCAGAGCGGGCAGTTCCGCGTCGTTGAGCGCGCACGCCTCAACGAGGGCGTGATCCACGAGAAGCAAATCGGTGCCCAGGGTCTGGCGACCGCAAACGTCGCCAATCGACGACTACGGCCGGCGCAGTACATATTCGAAGGCACCGTATCGGAAGCCAATGTCGGCGAGGTGCAGCGCTCGGCAAGCGTGGGAATCGCGGGCATGCAAGTCGGTGGTGCCACCAACCGTGACTCGATCGCAATCGACGTGCGCGTCGTCGATGCCGGCAGCGGCGACATCGTCGACGCGATCACGATCAGCAGGTCGATGAAGGGCGACGCATCCAGCATCAGCGGCATCGGCAACCTGATCAGCAACGTCATGGCGCCACGGGGCCGTAGTTCGACATTCACCCCGGACGTGCAGGCGTCGCAGACGCGGCGCGAGGGCGTCGACTCGGCGTTGCGCGCGGCGATCAACGACGCAGTGCTGGAGCTGTCGAAGCGATTCCAACCGTGAGCGCAACAAGGCCCTGAACAGGAGCAAGTGAATCACGCACCGCACCGAAAACGACGCTGTCGCCGAGTTCCCCGTCGCAAATGCATTGGCGCGCCACCGTCAGCGTGTCGGCCAGAAAGTATCGGGTCACGCGGTGCGCGGCAGGGTGAGCCTGGTGTTTGCACTCGCCGGCACGGCGCTGGGATCCGTGTCTGCGGACAGCGTGCTGCCCGCACTCGGATTGGCAGGCAAGGGAGCCCCGTTCACCGCGCGCTGCGCCGCAGAGCAGCAGGTGGTCGGCTTCGGCCTGCGCTCGGGCGATGACGTGAACTCGCTCTGGCCCCTGTGCGCGACCGCACTCGGCGCCGGCCGCGTCGGCCAGGCAGTCGCTGTCCCGACCGCCGGGGGCAGTGCACGCGGAATGAATGTAGGGCGCCTGAACTGCACGCAAGTCAGGCCGATCGTCCTGGGCGTGACCGTGGTCTCGGAAGTGTCACCTGGTACCAGTGGGAACCCCGCCGTCAACGCGATCGAGATCTTCTGCGGCGCGGCTGGCGCTGGGCAGAGTGGCCGCGGCGACTATCCAGACGCGAGGTTCGAGGCCCCGATCTTTCCGGGCGGCTCCCAAAAACGCGAATCGCAAACATGCCCGCCGGGCCTGGTGGCCGTCGGCATCCACGGCCATGCGGGCTGGTGGCTGGAGAAGGTCGGCCTGATATGCGGCACGCCGGCCTCGTTGACGCCGCCGCGAGCGCCTCTGGATGTGGCCGCGCGCGCGCCGGCGAAACTGGATGCGGAACTCACACCGATCCTGATCGAGTGGAACACACCGGACCAGTCGCAATCAAGGCCGGTCGACTCCTACACGGTCGAGCGCCAGAGCCCGCCCGGGCCCGGTCGCCCATGGCTTGTCGAAGGATCACTGCCCGGTCCGAAGGGCGCACAGGCCGGCAAGACCCGCCTTGCATTCCAGTTCAAGTCGGCGCCGCTCGATCCGCGCCGACCGCATGCCTTCCGCGTCTGCGCCGTTAATGATGCCGGACCGACCTGTGCTGTGGAGGTGCTCGCTGCGGTTCAGGGCAGGAGCGCTGCACAGGCGAGCGCAACGCCAGAGCGTGCATTCAAGGCGCCAACCAAATCTTCTGGGCACTCCCGTGCAAGCCAGGAGCCCGCCTTCACAGCGCCGAGCCCTCCTGCAACGGTGCGAGCGCCCGCGGCCGTGGCCGCGAATGTCGCTGGCACAGGTCAATCAGCGGTCATCGGGGCCCCCAGCATCGTCGAGCCGAGGGCCGGCAGCACACACGCGCCGCAGACGGCAATGAAGATTCGCGTTGCGCCGCCCGGGGGCAGTGCCGTGACTTCGTACGAGCTCCAGTTCCAGCGCCGGAACCCAGCGGGCGCGTGGGTGTTCGTCACCAGCGTTCCCGTGGGCGCCGCAGCCATCGAGGGTGTCGGCTATACCGGCTGGGGGGGCCATGCACCGGGAACGCCGGGGCAGATGACTGCCGTAGCCGGCGAGTGGCGGGTGCGCGCGCGCGCAATGGTGCCTGTCCAGGCGGAGCCGGGTGCATGGATCGCATTTGCCGTGGCAGGCGCGCCGGGCGCATCACCCGAGCAGCGTGTCATGGATCGTGTGCGCACGCCAAGCGCTGCCGAGATGCCGGTACGCACATGGTCGAACGCCGCAACGACGGCGCCGTCGTCTTTGCGCCCCAAGCAATGAACCGACGGCACACGGTGCGAGCGGGGTTGCCGCACAGGCCCAAGGAGTCAGCCCATCTGGAGATTCAAATGGATTCGATTCGCCTTCATCTCTTCGCCGCACTGGTCACGGCGTTCATTGCGGCCGCGTGCTCGAAGCAAGAGGCGCCGACTTCGACCTCGCAGCCCGCGGTGGCGCCGACTGCAGTGGCCCAGGCCGGCAAGGGCGACATAAGCAACCCTTGCACGTTGGTCTCTGACGCGCAGGTGCGCAAGGTGTTCGCGCAGGCCAAGCCCGGCCAGCTCGACCGCAACCTTGAAAAGCATGGCATCGTGACCTGCGTTCGGGGTCATCCTGGCGGCACGTTCTACGTGCAGTACTCGAACCACGAACTGGCGTCCTGGGCGGACGAGTCGCGCGGCATGGTTGACGGCGCTATCGACCCGATGCGGCCGAGTGCGAAGCAGGCAGTGCGCTTCGAGCCGCTCAGCGGCGTCGGGGATCGCGCCATGGCGATCGTCGAACGCAAGGACGAGGCGCGCGGGATCCTGAACGACGTGGCACAGGTCGTGGTTCAGGTGGGACAGCGCCAGGTGCGGTTGTTCTCGAGTCAGTTGTCGCAGCGCGACAGAGCCGAGGCGCTCAAGGCGCTCGAAGAACTTGCCCGTGCGGCGGCCAATCGCCTGTAGCCGCTGTCAGGGCCGGCGGCATGCGCGTCTGCCGAGAGTGCGATGACGCCGTGCCTTGTGCAAGGCAACCCTGTTGCCCTTCAAGCCGGCACGGTGAGGCTGTCCACGCATATTGCGATCAGAGGTCCACGCGCGACGGCCACTTCTCGTCTACCTACGCCGAAGGAAACGCAATGAATCCGAGCCCCGTCATCGTAGGCATCATTGCCGCGCTGGCCATTGCCGCAGCCAGCGCGCAGGCGCCAGTCAGCCCAGCCGACCAACGTGCGCTGAATCCGCAACCACTGCCGCCGAAGTCTTTGGCGAGTCCGCTCGAGCGTCGTGCGCTGAATCCGCAACCGCTGCCGCCGAAGTCTTCGGCCAGTCCGCTCGATCGTCGCGCGCTGAATCCGCAACCGCTGCCGCCGAAGTCTTCGGCCAGTCCGCTCGATCGCCGCGCGCTGAACCCGCAACCGCTGCCGCCGAAGGTACCGACCACGCCTGTGAGACGCGACACACCCGCCACACTTACGGAGCGACCTCCGACGATACCGCCGTCTGCTGCGCAGGCGCCAGCGCCAAACGACCTGCTGCAACTGGACGATCGCGCGATCATCATTGTTGGCGGCAAACCGGTGCCTGCGGGAGAGATCAAGCAGGAGATCCTGGCCGAACTTGCGAAGCTCGCCGGCCCACCCAAGACCATCAAGTCCGGCACCCGCAAGTCTGCCGTATTGGCGCAGGCCAATACGGGCCGCGTACCGCTGTCGCGGCGGATGCCGCAGGTGGCGTCGAACGAGCCGGCGAGCCGCCTTGGCGTCGCCGCGCCGCCGCAGGCACGCGTCGGGGAGTTGGCATCCATCAAACCGCCCCTGCGGTTGGACGCGATCTCGAAAGGATCTGTGCCGAATGCGCGGGCGCTCCTGTGTCTCGACAAGGGACCGCCGACGCTCAGTGAGGTGTCCGGTCCGCTGAGGCCGGGCAAGACGGTGACGCTTGACGGCCTGTGCCTGGGGGAGCGCCCTGGTGCGGTCGAGATCATCGGGCAGTTTCCTGGCGGCAAGCTCAAGCCACCGTTCGCGGCATGGACCATGACGCACATCGAGCTGACCATGCCTGCTGACATCCGCGGTGCGGTCGATCATGCGGCCTCGGTGACCGTGGTCGCCGCAGACGGCAGAAGGACCCCAGCGGTGCAGGCGCAGTACGTCGCGGCACGCGAGCGGGTTGAGGTGCCCGAGTCACGCTGGTTTCCGGGCCCGCGCTTCGAACAAGCGCTGGCCGTGAATGCGCGTTCGACGTCGAATCCGGCCCGAGCCGGTCAGCTACCGAGGAGCGTTCGCGTCAATCCGCAGTGCGCCTTGAACACTATGGAGGTCGTCGTGCTCGCAGGGGCGGTTACCGCGATCAACGGCTGGGAAGACGGGCTGCCCAATGAAGCCTCGGTGGCGATCGACTGGCTGGGTGTCTGCCTGAACACGACCATCAGCAAGCGAGAGATTCTGGTAGGAGGTATCCGCTACGAAAGCGCCTGCCGCGTGGCGCTGCATGCCCGGGCCTGGGCGGACTGTCCGACCGGCGTGACGCCTTGACCCGTTCGGTTGCGACAGGCGTGTGGCAATGCGCTGGAACCAGGCTCGGCGCCTAGCGTCTGCCGCTGCGTCGTTGAGGCGGCGGCGCATGGGACGTTGCGTCGTGCCCACCCCGCTCCGCCTGGGCCTGCTCGAGCGCGGCATCCAGCGTCGCCTCGCTCAGGCCTTTGAGGGCGCAGAAATTGGCCTTGCTCAAGGGGCTGGACTCGAAGCTGCGCAGCAGCATCGCGCGTTCGCGCTGTGCCGGATCCGTGGGCAGGGCTGCGGCAGGGGGGGCGGTGTCGCGCACTGGCGTTGCACGCTCGGCGCGGCGGTGCGGCGCTGTTTGCTCGCCACTGCGAGGCGGCCGTGCGCCAGTTGCACGCTCGGGCCGCTGCCGGTCGTCGCGCATGCGCGGCGCTTGCGGGGGGCGCTGTGGCCGGGCCGCACGCTCGGCGAGGCGGGCGTCCTGGCCTGGATCGCGTTGACCCGCGGGGCGCGGCTCGCGCCGCTCGCCTGGCGCTGATGCGCCTTCAGGTGCCTGTGCCTCGCGTCGCGCAGGAGGGCGCTGCGCCGCACGCCGCTGCGCGGCCAGGGCATGGCGGCGCGCCAGTTCCTCGGTCGCGGCCTGGCGGTGCTCGGCGGCAATCTCGCCCGCGGGCTCGCCGTCGAGGTCAAACCGGTGCGGCGCCGCGGCCAGCGCCTTCAGGTAGGCGTTCGTCGTCGTGTAGCGGCTGAAGAAAAGCCCCAGCACGCGCTTGCTGAAGACGCCCGGCGCGCGCGCCTGGATGTCGGCGTGGATGCGCAGCTTGATCGGCTTGGCCGGCCCGGGCGCACCCTGCGCAATGAACAACGCGGGGAACAACTCGGCCAAGCGGGTGGCGCAGGCAGCCGGCGTCAGCCCCGGTTTGCCTGCTTCGGCGGCGGCTGCAGGCGCGACGGCGCTCTCGCCGGCCTCCACCGGGGTAGCGGGTGTCGCCTCAGAGGGCGCATCGGGTGGCAGCTCGCGCAAATCGTCGGGCACCGCGTCGGGCGCGGGGGCGTCACCCGACGGCAAGGGGGAGGCTTCGGTCGTGGCAGCCTGCGGCGCATCGGCGCCAGCCACGGCGGGCGCTGCGTCGGGCTCCGCGCTGGTGGGGGTGCCAGGAATCTCTGGGTTCATGGGGCGTGATTGTCCTTCAGGCCGCCCGCAGCGACCGCGCAGCGCGGTGATCCGGTAACCTCGCGTCAACATGTTCGGCATCACCGACTTCACGGCCTTCTGCGCCGCCATCCTGATCTTCCTCGCGCTGCCTGGGCCAGGCACGTTCGCGCTGCTGACCTCGACCGGCAAGGGCGGCTTTCGCGCCGGCGCGGCGGCCACGCTGGGCGTGATCGTCGGTGACCAGGTCCTGCTGTGGCTGGCCGTGGCCGGCGTCGCGGCCTTGCTCGCGGCCTACCCTCTGGCTTTCAAGGCGGTGCAGGTCGCGGGGGCGGCCTACCTGGCCTGGATCGGGCTGCGCCTGTTGTTCTCGCGTGGCGACGGCAGTGCCTCGCCGGTGCGCATTCAGCCGCGCCACTATGCGCGCCAGGCCTTCTTCATCACGCTGCTGAACCCGAAGGCGATCGTCTTCTACATGGCTTTCTTTCCGCTCTTCATCGACCCGGCCACGCACCGCGGCCTGCCGACGTTCGCCGCCATGGCCGTGACGATCGCGGTCATCACGGCGCTGTACTGCCTGAGCCTGTGTGCCTTTGCCAACGCGGTGGCCGCCAAGGTGCGGGCGCACCGCGCGGCCGCGCGCTGGCTCGAGCGGCTGGCGGGTGTTTTCCTGATCGGCTTCGGTTGGCGCCTGGTCCGCGATTGATGCGAAACTGAGCCCATGGAGCCCCCAAAGCTCGCTGCGCTCGTGGGCTCCGCGGCGTGCGGTTCACCCGTGGGGCGGCATTCGGGACGGACATGACGCGCATCTTCTGCATCGCCAACCAAAAGGGCGGGGTCGGCAAGACCACCACCACGGTCAACCTCGCCGCCGGGCTGGCCCGCGTCGGCCAGCGCGTGCTGGTGGTCGACCTCGACCCGCAGGGCAACGCGACGATGGGCTCGGGCATCGACAAGCGCCAGCTTGCGCTCAGCACCTATGACGTGCTGCTCGGTTCGGCCAGCATTGCCGAGGCGCGACAGGCCAGCGAGAAGGGCGGCTACGACGTGCTCGGCGCGAACCGCGAACTCTCGGGCGCCGAGGTCGAGCTGGTCGGCCTGGAACGGCGCGACCGGCGCCTACGCGATGCGCTGGCCGACGCGGGCGACGCGTATGACTTCGTCCTCATCGACTGCCCGCCCAGCCTGAGCCTGCTCACCCTCAACGGGTTGTGCAGCGCACAGGGCGTGATCGTGCCGATGCAGTGCGAGTACTTCGCGCTCGAGGGGCTGTCGGACCTGGTCAACACCATCAAGCAGGTGCATGCCAACCTCAACCCCGACCTGCAGATCATCGGCCTGCTGCGCGTGATGTTCGACCCGCGCATCACCTTGCAGCAGCAGGTCAGCTCGCAGCTCGAGGCGCACTTCGGCGACAAGGTGTTCAAGGCCGTGATCCCGCGCAACGTGCGCCTGGCCGAGGCGCCGAGCTACGGCCAGGCCGGCGTGACCTTCGACCCGACGTCCAAGGGGGCGGTGGCCTACGTCGAGTTCGCGCGCGAGATGGTCGATCGCGTCAAGGTCCTGGCGTGACCCGCAACCCACCTGCCGCTGCCGCCTTCGACCCGCTGCTGCTGTCACGCGCCGAGGACGCCGGCCTCAACGCCAGTGCGCCACCGCAACAACGCTGGCTCGACGGCTGGCTGATCCGCTTCTCGCCCGGCAAGGCCAAGCGCGCGCGCTGCGTCAACGCGGTTGCGCCGGGGCGCTTGCCCCTGGTGGACAAGCTGGCGCAGGCGCAGGCGGTGTTTGCCGAGGCGCAACTACCGATGGTGGTGCGCATCACGCCCTTCAGCCAGCCGACTGACCTCGACCAGCAACTCCATGCGCTGCAGTGGCCGCGCCTCGACGACACGCGCGTGATGCTGCGCGCGACGCTCGATGCGCTGGCCGACGAACCGCTGCCATCCGACCTGGTCTGGCAATCGCTGGGCCACAGCGCCTTTGCCCAGGCCGTCGGCCAGATGCGCGGTTCGCCGCTGGCGCAGCGCCAGGCCCATGCGCAGCGTCTCGAGCTGTCGCCCGTGCCGTTCCAGGCGCTGGCGATCCGCCGCGAGTCCGATGGTGCCTTGCTCGCCTGCGGCCAGGTTCGCGCGCGAGGCGGATCTGGTCGGGCTCTACGACGTGTTCACGGCACCGACATCACGCGGCGCGGGCCTGGGCCGCCGCCTGTGCACCCGGCTGCTGCTGCAGGCGCGGGCCGAAGGCGCGCGCAGCGCCTACCTGCAGGTCGAGGGCGACAACCATGCCGCGCGCGCCCTCTATCGCCAGTTGGGTTTCAGCGACGGCTACGCCTACCACTACCGCACGGCGCCCGTGTCAAGACAGGCACGCACGCCACCGTGACGGTCCGCGTGGCCATCGCTCAAATCGCGATGCACTGGACGACGCCGGAGAACGTGGCTGCAATCCGCCGCGCGATGTCGCTGGCGCGCACGCGCGAGGCGCGTCTTTGCGGCTTCTCGGAACTGGCCGTCACGGGTTTTCACAAGAAGATCGGGGTGGAAGCCGTCCCCGAGCGGGTCCTGCCCGCAGTTCAGGAGCTCCAGGCCCACTGCGCCGAGCTCTCGCTGGGCATTGCGGTGGGCGCGCCGACCTTCGACGATGACGGCGCCAAGTACAACTCGCATCTGCTGATCGACGAACGGGGTAGTACTTGCGCCGTCATCGCCAAGCAGGGTCTGACCGCAGCGGAGGCGACCTTCTTTGCCCGCGGGTCCGCCCGGCCGGTCGGCATCTTGCACGGGCTGCGCTGCTCCGCCGTCATCTGCCGGGAAGTTGGCGACCTCGACTTGGTAAGTGGCCAACTCGAAGCGCAGGCCGTCGACCTGATCTTCGTACCGGGTGCGCTGCGCCAGGATCCCGACACGCCGAGGACCGATCCACCCGAGTATGTGCGCGACATCCAGCGGCTCGCAGTCGCGACCCGGGCGCATGTCGTGCAAACCAACTGGCCCAACGCACTCAATCGGCCGGAAGAGAGCGTCGAAGGTGGGGGCAGCTGTGTCGTCGCCCCCGACGGTGAGTTGCTCTTTCGCTTGCCGAGCCAGGCCTCGGGGGTGGCGGTGTTCACGCTCGGCGAGCGTTGTTTCGAGTGGCACCCGCAGTGAGACGCGGCGCGGCAACGCGCGCCGGCCGGCGCTAACGGGCCCTAGAGCCCCTGCCCCTCGTCGCAGCCCAGGTGCAGGTTCATGCACTGCACCGCCGCGCCGCTGGCGCCCTTGCCGAGGTTGTCCACACGCGCCATCAGGATCGCCTGCTGGTCGTCGGCGAAGATGAAGAGGTCGACCCGGTTGGTGTCGTTGGCGCCCTGCACGTCGAAGAAGCCGGCTTCGAGCGTGGCGGCGTCCGACAGCGGCTTGACGCGGATGAAGCGCTCCTTGGCGTAGCGCTCCTCGAAGGCCTTTTGCAGGTCTGCCGCGTCGATGCCCGGGGCCAGCTGGCCCAGGTGCAGTGGCACGCTGACCGACAGCCCCTTGTAGAAGTTGCCGACGATGGGCATGAACACCGGCTTGGTCGTCAGGCCCGTGTGGGCCATCATTTCCGGGATGTGCTTGTGCCCGAGCTGCAGGCCGTACGGCCGCGGCGACTCGAGCTTCTTGTCGCCGCCGGCCTGGTACTGCTCGATCATCTTCTTGCCGCCACCCGAGTAGCCCGTGATCGACGTTGCCGACAGCGCCATCTCGGTCGGCACCATGCCGGCATCGATCAGCGGGCGCAGCAACAGGATGAAGGCCGTCGCGTGGCAGCCGGGGTTGGCGATGCGCTTGCCCGAGCGCAGCGCGTCGCGCTGCCCGGAGGCGAGTTCGGGCAGGCCGAAGACCCAGCCCGGCTTGGTGCGGTGCGCAGTGCTGGCGTCGATCAGGCAGGTGTCGGGGTTCGTCACCAGCGCGACGGCCTCGCGGGCGGCCGCGTCGGGCAGGCACAGGAAGCCGACGTCGGCCGCATTGAGCAGGCGCGCGCGCTCGGCCGCGTCCTTGCGCTTGTCGGCGTCGATCTTCAGCACCTCGATGTCGCTGCGCGCGGCCAGGTACTCGTGGATGCGCAGACCGGTCGTGCCCTCCTGACCGTCGACGAATACGGTGTGCTTCTTCATGTCGGCTCCAAAATGGCAACAACTGCGGACCCTAGGATAAGGCAACCCCGATGAGCCCCTGTCGCGTGCTGCTGCTGCCCGGCTGGCTCGACTCCGATGCCGGGCATTGGCAGAGCCGCTGGGAGCGCCACCACGGCTACACCCGGGTCGTGCAGAGCGACTGGCTCTGGCCCAAGCGCGGCGACTGGATGGCGCGGCTGGAGGAGGTGCTGCTCGATGGCGACGAGCCCGCGCTGCTGGTGGCGCACAGCCTGGGCTGCCACCTGGTGGCGGCCTGGGCGGCGCATTCGAAGCAGGTCGCACGCGTCAGGGGGGCGCTGCTGGTGGCGCCGCCGGACCTCGAGCGGGAGGACATGCCGCCGAATCTGCGCCCCTGGCGGCCGGTCGTGCGCCAGCCGCTGCCCTTTGCGGCGATTGCCGTCACGAGCGAGGACGATCCCTTCGGGGCGGTCGAACCCATCGCGCGCCTGGTGCGCGACTGGGGCGCGCGGCAGGTGTGCATCGGGCGCTGCGGCCACATCAATGCCGAGGCTGGACTGGATGACTGGCCGGCAGGGCATGCCTTGCTAGAGGGTCTGATGCCCGGCAACGCGTTACGCTCAGACGCGCCAGCCGGGCCCGCCCGCTGATCACGGACAATCGCGCCCCATGGTCACCAAGAAACCCAAGGGCCTCGGTATGGGCCTCGAAGCATTGCTCGGCCCCAAGGTCAGCGACGCGCCCGCCACGCCGCGCGACGCAGGCGCGCCCAGCAGCCTCAGGCTCAGTCAGTTGCAGCCCGGCAAGTACCAGCCACGCACGCGCATGGACGAGGGCTCGCTCTACGAGCTGGCCGAGAGCATCAAGAGCCAGGGCGTGATGCAGCCGATTCTTGTGCGACCGGTCGGCGCCAACCGCTACGAGATCATTGCCGGTGAGCGGCGTGTCCGGGCAGCCAAGCTGGCCGGACACGCCGAGGTGCCGGTGCTGGTGCGCGAGGTTCCCGACGAGGCCGCGGCGGTGATGGCGCTGATCGAGAACATCCAGCGCGAAGACCTGAATCCGATCGAGGAAGCGCAGGGACTGCAGCGCTTGATCGACGAATTCAAGCAGACCCACGAGCAGGCCGCGCAGGCGGTCGGGCGCTCGCGCAGCGCGGTCAGCAACCTGCTGCGGCTGCTGAACCTGGCCGCGCCGGTGCAGCAGATGCTGCTCGCCGGCGACCTCGAGATGGGGCATGCGCGCGCCTTGCTGGGACTGGAGGCGGCGCAGCAGATCCTGTCGGCCAACGAAGTCGCGGGCAAGAAGCTCTCGGTGCGCGAGACCGAAAAGCTCGTGGCGCGCCTGAACGGCGCCAGCAGCGGCCGGCAGTCGCCGCTGATGCGCATCAAGCAGAACAAGTCGCGCGACATCGTGCGCCTGGAAGAGGCGCTGGCCGACCGCCTGACCGCGTCGGTCGAGATCCGCGTGCTGCGCAAGACCCAGCGCGGCGAGCAGGGCGAAATCGCCGTCTCGTTCGGCTCGCTCGATGAGCTCAACGGCTTGCTCGACAAGCTGGGCGTGACCGAGCGCTAGCCGCGGCGCGGCCCGCCAGCGCCGCTAGTTCAAGGCTCGATGGTCATGCCAGCTGCGCGCAGGCGTGTGGCCAGCACGTCGCCGAACGCGGTCGACGGGGTAAGTACGCCACCAAGGCGCGCGCCGCCGGGCAGCTTCCTGGCGTCGCGCACCAGGGCCAGCGCCGCTTCGCAGACGAACACCGTCGTCGCCCGATTGCCCGGGTCACCACGGCTGGCGATGCGCCCGCGCTGCACGCTGCCGCGTTCGCCGACGCCGATCAGGTCGCAGCGAAACGAGCCCTGGTCCATCGTGCGCTCGGAGGGCCCTTCACCAGGCGCGGGCGCCAGGCGCTGGGCGATGCGGCGCAGCGGCTCCAAGGCGAGCGCGGTGCGCCCCGCGGCCATGCCCACGGCCAGGCCCGTTGCCGCCAACGCGCCGCCCGCGCCGCGGCCGATGCGCGCGTATTCCTGGTAGCGGAAATCGGGCGCATACGGGCCGCGTGCCGCCAGCAGGGCCGCGCTGCGGCGCACGACGCGGGTATTGATGGGGCCCATCACGAAGGGTGCCAGCCAGGCGTCGAAGTCGGCGTCGCGCAGGGCGCCGAGGGGGTCGCGGTGCGCGGCGGCGTCGGCCGGCACCGTACCCTCGGGGTTGAGCAGGAAGGGGTCGTCGAGCTGCGCCTGCGCGCCGTCGTCCAGGGCATTGAACATCGACGCCGCGGTGCCGCCGTTGAGACCGCCGCGCATCGAGAAGCAGGCCTTGACGCTGACGCAGCGCTCGCCGTGCTGCTGCTGCAGCGCGCGCGCCACCAACCAGGCACCGAGGTCCGAGGGCACCGAGTCGAAGCCGCAGCCGGGCACGATGCGCGTGCCGTGCTTGGCCGCGTCGGCATGGTGGCGCTCGATCATCTGGCGCACCCAGGGCGTCTCGCCGGTGATGTCGACGTAATGCGTGCCGTGGCGCACGCAGGCGGCCACGAGCTCGCTGCCGTAGCGCGCAAACGGGCCGGCCGTGCTGAGCACGACGCGCGATTGCGAAGCCAGGGTGTCCAGGGCGGCCGCGTCCAATGCATCCGCCACCAGCACGCCGGGCGCTGCCGCGATGTACTCCGCGCGCAGCGACTCGAGCTTGGCCGCGGACCTCCCGGCCACGGCCCACTGCACGCCGTGGGCATGCTCTGCGAAATAGCGCGCGGTCTGGCGGCCGACGAAACCACTGGCGCCGTAGAGGGCAACGTCGAAGCGGCGTGCGGTCATGCGCAGCGCCCGTTCACTTCGGCGGCAGGCTGCCGACGAAGCGCGAGGCGAACCCAATCCAGTTGTCGAGCCCGGCTTCGAGCGCGGCGTCGGCGTCGACCCAGACAAAGCCCTTCATCGGCTTGCCGGTGATGTCCATCGGCGAGGCGCCCGGCCGCGCCAAGGCGTCGGCGTGCAAGTCGGGGCCGACGCGGAACATGTAGCGGCCGACCTCGACGCCGCACAGCATGTTGCCGTTGAGCATCCAGCAATAGCCGCCGAACATCTTGCGCTCGCTGACGTCGTGCCGGCCTTTGAGGGCGGCGCGCATCAGGTCGGCCAGGTGCGGGTCGTGCGGCATGGTCGATACCTCGCCGGGCTGGTGCTCAGTAGGTCGCGCGGCCGCCCGAGAGGTCGAGCACCGAACCGGTGGTGAACGAGCAGTCCTCGCTGGCCAGCCAGCAGATCGCGGCGGCGATCTCGCCGACTTCGATGAAGCGGCCCATCGGGATCTTGCCGAGCATGAAGTCGATGTGCTGCTGCGTCATGGTGGCGAACATGGCGGTGTTGGCGGCCGCGGGTGCGACGGCGTTGACGAGGATGCGCTGCTTGGCCAGTTCCTTGGCCAGCGACTTGGTCAATGCGATCAGCCCGGCCTTGCTGGCGCTGTAATGCGAGGCGTTGGGGTTGCCTTCCTTGCCCGCCACCGAGGCCACGTTGACGATGCGGCCGTATTCGGACTTGAGCATCTGCGGCACCACGGCGCGACAGACCAGGTAGGGCGCGATCAGGTTGACCTCGACCACGCGGCGCCAGACCTCGGGCGCCAGGTCCCAGGTCGTCCCGTTGCCGCCGGTGATGCCGGCGTTGTTGACCAGGATGTCGATGCGGCCGAACTCGTTGATGGTCTGCGCGGTCGCCCCGGCCACCGAGGCTTCGTCGGTCAGCTCGACCTTGACGCTGGCGACGGGGCCGAGCGCGCTCAGGCTGTCCTTGGCCTTGGCCAGCAGCGGCACGTCCATGTCCCACAGCGCGACGCTGGCGCCCGAGCGCAGCATGCGCTCGGCCGTGGCGTAACCGATGCCCTGCGCGCCACCGGTGATGACGGCGAAGCGGCCCTTGAGGTCGATGGCATTCACGAGGCGAGTCCTTTCAAGGTGGTACCGGCATCCGGCCGGGCGCGGCAATCCGCAATGTATTGGCGCACGATGTCGGCGAAGCTGGCTTCGGGCGTGAGACCCAGGCGGGCGGCGCGCGCTGCGCTGGCGCCCTTGGGCCAGTTGGCGACGATGCCGGCGATGCGCTCGTCGCGCTCGAAGCGCACCCGCGCGCGCACCGCCGGGCCGGCGACGGCTTCGAGCGCGGCGAGCATCTCGCGCACCGTGACGTTGAGCGCGGGCAGGTTCAGCGCCAGGCGCCCGCCCAGCGCCTCGCGCGAGGCTTCGAAGACGGCGATCAGCCCGGCCACCGTGCGCGCGGGCGACGACACCGGGTGCGAGACGCGTCTCATCGACCGGGCAGATCGATTCGACGCCGGCGATGGGCTCGCGGATGATGCCGCTGAAGAACGACGAGGCCGCGGCGTTGGGCTTGCCCGGGCGCACCGTGACGGTCATCAGGCGCGCCGAGCGCCCGTCGATGAAGCCCTTGCGGGTGCAGTCGGCGATCAGCTGCTCGCACATCAGCTTGTGCGTGCCGTACGAGGTTTGCGGCGTCGGCAGCGTGTCGTCGGCGACGACGTCGGGCAGGGGCCGGCCCGGGTCGGGGCCGAACACCGCGACCGAACTCGAGAACACGAAGCGCGGCGCATTGCCCGCGGCGCCCTTTGTGAGATGGAACTATGCAGATCGAACGTTTTCTCTCAACGATGCATGGTTCTCTCTCTGGACCTCGGGGTCCGCATTTCACTTCCAATGGTATTGCGTCCGATTCGTCTCAGAGCGTCAAAACGACGACATCCGCGACGACTTGGCGTGAACTGTCGCCGGAGATTGAACGCTGGTCTTCGCGACTGGCAGCGGAACCCGAGGTCCGTCCCGATGTGGTGACCGCAGCTCGTCTGCGGTTGTCCAGCGGGGCAGTGCTCACCAGGATGGCCGCAGAACAAACTGCTGCGGACATCATCAGTAAGTCGTAATCCCCTCAATGCTGAGTCACGACTCGGGGTCCTCCGGATATCGTGGCGAAGCTCATCTGGAGCCCATCAATGTTGTCAGCTGTGAACAATTCGACGTCCCTGAACGCCCAAGCCAACCTCAGCCGCGCGAGTAGCGCCCTGTCCAAGACGACCCAGCGATTGTCGTCGGGTTTAAAAATCAACAGCGGTGCCGACGGCGCCGCCGCTCTGGTCATCTCCGAAGGGCAACGCGCTCAAATCGCGGGCTTAAAACAAGCGATCGACAACTCCAATAAGGCGGTGTCAGTAGTCCAGACTGCCGAAGGGGCCTTGAACGAGATCAACTCTCTGCTCGTCAAGGTACGCAGCCTGGCGGTCGATTCGGCCAACACCGGCGTGAATGATGCGGACGCCCTCGCCGCCAACCAAGCGGAAATCTCCAATGCCCTCGACACGATCAACCGGATCGCGAACAACACGCAGTTCGGCACGAAGAAGCTGCTCGATGGCAGCGGCGGAATCTCGGGCACCAGCAACGATGCCAACGTGTCGGTGTTGAAGGCGACGAACGATACGAAGGCCGGAACCTACGGGGTGGCGATCACGACCGCAGGTGAACGAGCGAACGTGGCCGCCGGAACTGCTCAGGCTTCGCCACTTGCGGCTGACGAAACACTGACGATCAACGGTGTGGCGATTCAACTCCAATCGGGGAGTTCACAGGCGGAAGTGGTCTCTCGGATCAACGACTTCAGTGATCAAACCGGCGTGACCGCTGATATCTCCGGCGGTAAGACTCGAGTCTTTTCGCAAGCCTTCGGGTCGGATGCGAAAGTGTCGATCGTCTCCAACGTGGCTGCCGCCGCAACCAGCTCCGGCTTTGGCACGACGTTGAGCAACGACACCGGTGTCAACGTGGTCGGAACGATCAACGGCGACAGCTTCACGGGGAAGGGCAATGTTTTGACTGCAACTTCGGGCAGCTCCAAAGGGCTCTCGGTCCAATTTGCTGCTGACGCTGCGGATTCTGCTCTGACCGTGGCTGCCGCGGCTCACGGCAACGTGACCGTCGTAGACAATTCGCTTGTCTTCCAGATTGGGGCTAACGCCAACCAAACCGCCAAAGTGGCGATCGGGAAAGTGAACGCCGATGCCCTGGGTGTCGGTGTGAGCGGCAACCAATTCAACAGCCTCAACGAGATTAACGTCACCTCGAGCTCGAAGGCTCAGGACGCTCTGGGAGTGATTGACTCTGCTATCAACAACGTGACCAACCTGCGCGGTACGCTCGGCGCGTTCCAATCGAACACCCTCCAAGCGACGGCCTCGAACCTTCAATCCACGCTGGAGAACACCGTCAGCGCGGAATCGGTCATTCGAGACACCAACTTTGCCGAGGAAATCGCCAACCTGACCAAGAACCAAGTCCTGGTTCAGGCGGGCGCATCGGTTCTGAAGACCGCCAATCAACAACCGCAACTGATCCTGTCACTGTTGCAGTAGTCGATAAGTCACGGACCGGGAAGGCGCGTTGTTTCAAACCAGCCGCCTTCCCGGTTCCTCAAGGACATCGGGGCGATGTCATGTGTCGCCTGTTGCACAATGGCTCCACCGTCCGGCAGACGCGAAGTGCGCAAGCGACTTCGCGGCTCCAGGCGGTTTTCGACATTGTGCTGATCGGGTTCCACAGAACACGCCACACTTCCATCAATGGATTGATGGCAGACATGGCGAGAAGAACGTCAGTCCGGCCACAGTCCACTCGGGCTCAACGCCTTCCATCTCTTCATTGATCACGAATCGGCCACGCTCTACGGTCGGAGGGTTTCCCAATGGCTCCCATCAACATCAACGGGTTGAATTCGGGAATTAACACCGACAACATCATTCAGGGGTTGTTGACAGCCCAACAGAATCAGGTCGCTCTCGCTCAGACCCGCCAGAAGGGAGTCGTGGCTCAGCAAGCTGCGATGTCTGCCCTGCGTGGCCAGCTCTCCACCCTGAGATCCGCCAGTGGCGAACTCGTCCGGTCCCAGGGAGGTGTGGTCGGTCGGCGTGTTGTCCGGCTCTCCAATGAAACTTTGGTCGCGGCGACCGCCAGCAGCCGAGCCGCCGAAGGGGCCTATCAAGTTCGTGTCAATCAACTCGCTCAATCGCATCAGGTCGCCACTCAGGCCTTCAGCTCGCCTGATGCGGCGATCCCACTCGGGACGCTCGAACTGAGAGTCGGTCAGCGGCCCCCGGTGACGATCACCGTCGACAGCACGAACGACACTCTCTCGGGCCTGGCGGACTCCATCAATCGGGCCGCTCCGGGGGCTTCCGCCGCATTGCTTACTGACTCCACCGGAACTCGCATATTACTCACCAGCCGAGACACCGGCACAGCCAACGCGATCACGCTCACCAACAATCTGGCTGGGGGCGACAGGCCGGAATTCAACCTGTCGACGCCGGTTCAAGCCGCCACCGACGCGTCGATCTCGGTCGGTTCCGGAGCAGGTGCGATCACCGTGACCAGCTCGACCAACCGCTTCGACTCTCTCATCGATGGGGTCCGCATCGATCTGTTGAAAGCCGATCCCGGGACCACTCTCACGATCGAAGTCGCCCGCGATTCCTCAGCCGCTGTCAAAGCCGTGAACGACTTTGTCGATGCCTTCAACGGCGTCATGGACTTCATTGACACCCGATCGAAGGTGGGAATCGAAGGAGCCGCCTCCGGTGTGTTACAGGGAAATCGCACAGCGCGGCAAATCCAGCAAGAGATTCGGTCGACGGTGCTGGGGGTTGTCCCCGGAACCAATTCGAAAGCCAATCGGTTGTCGGCCCTCGGAATTACCGTGGACGATCACGGACGCCTTGCGGTCGACACAGCCAAAGTGACAGCGGCCCTGGAGGGTGGTGTATCAGGAGTGACGGAAGCCGATGTTCGACGATTGTTTGCCCTGGACGGGCAATCGTCGAATCCCGCTATCTCGTACATTCTCGGGTCGGCGAAGACTCAATCGAGCACGACTCCGTATGACGTCGAAATTACACAGGCAGCGACCCGGGCCGAGTTGACCGGGACATCGCTCGCCGCTTCCACCGTGATCGATGGCACCAACGATTCGCTCTCGCTCACCGTCAATGGCCAGTCGACAGGAAATCTCCAATTGACGCACGGCACCTACTCCCGGTCGCAATTGGCTGATTTACTGAGATCGACGATTCAAGCCTCGCCACAATCGACCGGGACCGATGCCCGAGTCACGCTCAGCGGCGATCAGCTGCAACTCTCGACCGGCTCGTTTGGTCGAGACGCTCAAGTGAAGCTGGCCTCGGGCTCGGCCTGGAGCGCTCTCGGGTGGACTGGTACGGAATCCTCTCAAGGGACCGATGTCGCTGGCTACTTCCAGGTCGATGGCAAACAGGAGAACGCCGTAGGACGCGGACAAATCCTGAGCGGTTCGTCCACCAACGCCCACACGGCTGACCTGCAATTGCGAGTCACACTGGGCGCCGGCGACTTGGGAGCAACCAGCGAATCGCATGTCACGGTGACCCGCGGCGTCTCCGCGCGTCTCGAACAAGTCCTGGCGGACGCTGTCGCTCCCGAAGGGGGGCCACTGCAATCGGCCGACGACTCGCTCGCCCAGGAGATGAAGCGGATTCAAAGCCAACTCGACCGCCAAAACGCGCTCGTCGAAACGCAACGGACTCGACTCCTCAGTCAGTTTCAAGCCATGGAAACGGCGCTCGGGCAGTTGCAATCGGTGAGCAGCTTGATCGGGCAGCTCGCAAACAACTCGTCGAACTAAGCGGACGGCGCGATTCTGCCGGACGATTGGTTTTGAGAGGTCAAACCGGCGAGTGTCAGGCATTTCTTGTTTTTTCATTCGACAAGGCGAGCCGGTCCGCAACTCGACTGAGAACTCTTCGATGAAAGGGTCGGATGAATTCGCTCGCTCGTCGAGCCTCCGATGTGCGACGACCGGCAAGCGGTCACGCGATTGGGTACATCACTTGTGTCAGGACATGCTCATGAGTGCGTATCAGACTTACTCCGATTCCCGTCGACATAGCTGGACACGGATCGACATGATCATCGCCCTGTACCAGGCGACGCTCCTCTCGATGGAACAACTGCAAATACAACTGGCCGAGGGCCGTGTCCATCCGACAACCCAAGTTCAACTGCAGCGCCGACTTCTCGGAATCCTCGCGGGACTCGATCTGTCTGCGGGCGACTTACCGGTGGGAATTGGACAACTCGTCCGTTGGGCGTTGAGTCAATTGTCCACTCCCGACCCCCAGGTCTGGAGCCAAGTCATCAAGTCCTTCCGGACGATCTGCCAGGCCTATGAGTCGATCCGCCTCGAAGCGGCCGAGCAAGAATTGACCAGCTAACCCCCAGCCGGGTGGCTCATGACGTCGAACGTTCTTCGACCACAGCGACACATCGTTCGCTCGAGTCCGAAGTTCACTGGCACGCTCGTCTGCACATTGCGGATACCCGTCGCGGCC
>CAVUEP010000012.1:0-9425 GCA_963740395.1 uncultured beta proteobacterium | reverse complement strand
GCCATCATGACCCGATCGCCCGCTGTCGCGCTGGTCGTGTTGCGGCGCGCGACCATCCCAATGAATGCAAGACCGTGAGCGTGGCTGCGACGCGCCTGTGGGACATCTCGCCGCCGGTGCACGCCGGCTCGCCGGTGTTCCCGGGGGATGCCCACTACGAGCAGCGCTGGGCCGCGACGATCGAGCCGGGGTGCCCGGTCAACGTCAGCACGCTCACGCTGTCGCCGCATACCGGCGCCCATGCCGATGCGCCCTTGCACTACGACCCCGACGGCGTGCCGGTCGGCGCACTCGATCTTGCGCCCTACCTCGGCCCCTGCCGGGTCGTGCACGCGATCGGCTGCGGCGCCCTCATCCAGTGGCATCACATCGAGCACGCCGTCGATGCCGCACTGCCGCCACGCGTGCTGGTGCGCACCTACGAGCGCATGCCGGTCGATCGCTGGGACGAGGCGCTGGCCGGCTTCGCGCCCGACGTTGTCGAGCGCCTGGCCGACCGCGGTGTGTGCCTGATCGGCATCGATACCGCGAGCATCGACCCGGCGCAAAGCAAGACGCTCGAGGCGCACCAGGTCATCCGACGACGCCACCTGCGTGTGCTGGAGAACCTCGTGCTCGACGAGATCGACGAGGGCGACTACGAGCTGATCGCCCTGCCCCTGAAACTCACCACTGCCGACGCGTCCCCGGTGCGCGCCGTGCTCCGGTCACTGCCATGACCACGCGTCAGGACTGCGTCGCGCGCGACGCACAAGACCCGCTGGCCGCGCTGCGCGAGCAGTTCGTCCTGCCGCCGGGCAAGATCTACCTCGACGGCAATTCGCTGGGCGTGCTGCCGCGCGCCACGCCGGCCCGCGTGGCGCAGGTCGTAAGCCAGGAATGGGGCCAAGGCCTGATCGAGAGCTGGAACAGCGCCGGCTGGATCGACCTGCCCGAGCGCGTGGGCGACAAGATCGCGCGCCTGGTCGGCGCCGGCGCAGGCGAACTGGTGGTGGCCGACTCGACCTCGGTGAACCTGTTCAAGGTGCTGAGCGCGGCGCTCGCGATCGCGCAAGCCGATGCGCCCGGCCGCCGCGTGATCCTGTCCGAGCGCGGCAACTTCCCGACCGACCTCTACATCGCCGAGGCGCTGGCGCGTCAGCGGGGCTTCGAATTGGTGCTGGCCGAAGCGCCGAACGACATTGAAGCGCAACTCGCTGGCGGCGGCGTCGCGGTGCTGATGCTGACGCAGGTCGACTACAAGAGCGGCCGCCTGCACGACATGGCGGCATTGACGCGCCACGCCCACGCACAGGGCGCCTTGGCGTTGTGGGACCTGGCGCATTCGGCGGGCGCGTTGCCGGTGGCGCTGAATGCCGCCGATGCCGACTTCGCGGTCGGCTGCGGCTACAAGTACCTGAACGGCGGCCCGGGCGCACCGGCCTTCGTCTGGGTCCACCCGCGCCACGCTGAGCGCTTCTGGCAGCCGTTGTCTGGCTGGATGGGCCATGCGGCGCCGTTCGAATTCACGCCCAGCTACCGCCCCGCCGCGGGCATCGCACGCTATCTATGCGGCACGCCGCCGCTGCTGTCGATGGCCGCGCTCGAGTGCGGCGTCGACACCGTGCTGGCTGCCGAGCCGCTGGGCGGGCTGCCCGCCCTGCGTGCCAAGTCGCTGGCCTTGACCGACCTTTTCATCGATTTGGTTGAGCATCATTGCACCGGGCAGGGCCTGAGCGTCGTCACGCCGCGCGAACATGCGCTGCGGGGCAGCCAGGTGGCGCTGGCGCGCAGCGAGTCGGCCTACGCCATCGTGCAGGCCCTGATCGCGCGCGGCGTGGTCGGCGACTTTCGCGCCCCCGACATCCTGCGCTTCGGCTTCACGCCGCTGTATGTCGGGTTCGCCGATGTCTGGGATGCCGTGGAACATCTGCGCCAGGTGCTGGACAAGGGCGAGTGGCGAGAAGCCCGCTTCAACGAGAGGGCCGCCGTGACATGAGCAGCGAGAAGATCGTCCGCGACGAAAGCGCCAAGCTCGACTTCGCGCAGGACATGAGCTACAGCGACTACCTGCACCTCGATGCGGTGCTCAACGCCCAGCATCCACGCTCGCCGGACCACAACGAGATGCTGTTCATCGTCCAGCACCAGACCAGCGAGCTGTGGATGAAGCTGATGCTGCACGAACTGCGCGCGGCGATGGCGGCTGTGGGCGGTGACGAGCTCGGCACCGCGTTCAAGACGCTGGCCCGGGTGTCGCGCATCATGGAGCAGCTGGTGCACGCCTGGGACGTGCTGGCCACGATGACGCCGCCCGAGTACTCGGCCATCCGGCCCTTCCTGGCCAGCAGCAGCGGCTTCCAGAGCTGGCAGTACCGCTGCATCGAGTTCAGCCTGGGCAACAAGAACGCCGCCATGTTGAGCCCGCACCAGCACCGGCCCGAGTTGCTGGCGCAGGTGCAGGCGGCGTACGCGGCACCCTCCTTGTATGACGAAGCCCTGCGCCTGCTGGCGCGGCGCGGCATTGCCGTACCCGCCAGCCATACCGAGCGCGACTGGACCCTGCCCTATGCAGCCAGCCCGGCGGTCGAAGCTGCCTGGCTCGAGGTCTACCGTGACCCGTCGCGGCACTGGGATCTGTACCAGCTCGGCGAAGAGCTCACCGACCTCGAAGACGCGTTCCGCCTCTGGCGCTTCCGCCACGTGACCACCGTCGAGCGCGTCATCGGCTTCAAGCGCGGCACGGGTGGCACCAGCGGCGTGGGCTACCTGCGCAAGATGCTCGACGTGGTGCTGTTCCCCGAGATCTGGACTCTGCGGACGGCCCTGTGAGCAACCCATCTCCTGACCCCGACGACGCCGCCCTGCCCGCCTGGCGGGTCTTCGCCAGCACGACACTGCCCTTCGTCGTGCTCGCGGCCCTGCTGCTGCGTGCTCGCCTACTGGTGGTTGAACCCGACGCCACCCAAGCATGTGGTGTTGGCCACCGGTGTCGACCAGGGCGCGTACAGCAAATTCGGTGAGCGCTATGCCGAAGCCCTGGCCAAGCATGGCATCCGCGTCGAGCTGCGACCCACGCAGGGCGCCGCGGAGAACCTGGCCCTGCTGCGCGACCCGGGTGCCCGGGTCGACATCGCCTTCGTGCAAGGCGGCGCCGACACGGCGCGCGAGGGCAGCGAAGCTGCCGACAGCCGCCTGACGTCGCTCGGCAGCATGTTCTACGAGCCGGTCTGGCTGTTCTACCGCAGCGACAGCGCCCAGCGGCTACTGAAGGCAGAGCGGCTCGAGCAGCTGTCCCAGCTCGTCGGCTGGCGCGTCAACATTGGCGCCCCCGGCAGCGGCGTGCCCAACCTGGCGCATCGCCTGCTCGAAGCCAACCGCATCGACGCCGCCGGCATCACGTTGCTGCAGCAACCGCTCACGCCGGCCGTAGTCGACCTGCTCGAAGGCAAGCTCGATGCCATCGTCGTGGCCTCGGCGCCCGAGTCGCTGATCGTGCAGATGCTGCTGCAGACGCCCGGGGTGCAGCTGTTCGACTTCGTGCAAGCCGAGGCCTACACGCGCCGCCTGGGCTTCCTGTCGGCCGTGACGCTGCCCCGCGGGGTGGTCGACCTGGCCAACGACCTGCCGCCTTCGGATGTGCACATGGTCGCGCCCACGGCCACGCTGGTGGCCCGCGACACCCTGCACCCGGCGCTGGCCCAGTTGTTCGTGCAGGCGGCGCAGCAGGTGCATGGCGAGACCGGCTGGTTCCAGCGCAAGGGCGACTTCCCGAATGCGCGCGACGGCGAGCGCGACATCTCGCCCGAGGCGCAACGCTTCTATCGCAGCGGTGTGCCCTGGCTGCAGCGCTACCTGCCGTTCTGGTTGGCCAACCTGATCGACCGCATGTGGCTGGCATTGCTGTCGATCGTCGCGGTGCTGATCCCGCTCTCGCGGGTGTTGCCACCGTTGATCACGCTGCGCATCCGCTCGCGCGTGTTCCGCTGGTACGGGCAACTGCGCGAGATCGAAGCGGCCATGGCAGCTCGACCCACCCCCGAACTGTTGGCCGCACTCGACGCCATCGAGTCCAAGGTGGCGCATGTCGACGTGCCGCTCTCCTACACCGACGAGTTGTATGCGCTGAAGAGCCACATCCAGTTCGTGCGCCGGCGCCTGCAGGCGCGCTGAGCGGCGTGCCGGCAGCAGCCCGCCGCCTAGAATCCGCGCATCGCGCTTATGCGCCTCCGCTGCAGGCCCACGACGCCTGCGGCCCCTCTAGCCGGAGCCCTCACGATGGACACCCGCACCTCCCCCATTCCACTGCGCCTGGCCCAGGTGCGCGACGCCCTGGCTGCCCAGGGCCTGGCCGCACTGCTGGTGCCTTCGAGCGACCCGCATCTGTCGGAGTACCTGCCCGAGCGCTGGCAGGGCCGTGTCTGGTTGTCGGGCTTCACGGGCTCGATGGCCACGCTGGTGGTCACCACCGACCGTGCCGCGCTGTTCGCCGACAGCCGCTACTGGACACAGGCCGAGGCCGAGCTGCGTGGCAGCGGCATCGATCTGGTGAAGATTCCGACCGGTGCGGCCACCCACCACATCGACTGGCTGGCGACGAACCTCAAGCAAGGGCAGCACGGTGGCCGTCGACGGCCAGGTGATCGGCCTGGCCGCCGCACAGGCCCTGCGCGCGGGGCTGGACAAGACCGGCGTGGCCCTGCGCACGGACGTGGACCTGCTCACCGCCGTCTGGCCCGACCGCCCGAAGCTGCCCCAGGCGGCGGTCTACGCCCACCGTGCGCCGCAGGCCGCCACCGCGCGCAGCGCCAAGCTCGCCGCAGTGCGCGAGGTCATGGTCCGCCATGGCGCCACGCACCACTTCGTATCGACCGTCGACGACGTGGCCTGGATCACGAACCTGCGTGGCGCCGACGTCGACTACAACCCGGTGTTCCTGGCGCACCTGCTGATCACGGCTACGCAGGCCACGCTGTTCGTCTCGGCCGGCAAGGTCGACGCCGCGCTGGCCGCCGAATTGGCCGCCGACGGCATCACGCTGGCCGACTACGCGAAGGCCGGTGCCTCGCTCGGAGCCCTGCCCAGCGGCGGCACGCTGCTGATCGACCCACGGCGCGTCACGCTGGCCTTTCGCGAGCAGGTGGCTGCGGGGGTCAAGGTCGTCGAAGCGATCAACCCGAGCACGCTGGCCAAGAGCCGCAAGACCGCCGAGGAGGCCGCGTTCATCCGCGAGGCGATGACTGAGGACGGCGCGGCGATGTGCAAGTTCTACGCCTGGTTCGAGGCCGCGCTGGCCCGCGGCGAGCGCCTCACCGAGCTGACGGTCGACGAGAAGCTCAGTGCCGAGCGCGCCCAGCGCGCCCACTTCGTCGGCCTGTCGTTCCCGGTCATCGCCGGCTTCAACGCCAACGGCGCAATGCCGCATTACCGTGCCACACCAGCCTCGCATGCGGCGATCGAGGGCGACGGCCTGCTGCTGATCGACTCCGGTGGCCAGTACCTGGGTGGCACCACCGACATCACCCGCGTCTGGCCGATCGGCACGGTCAGCGCGGCGATGAAGCGCGACTACACGCTGGTGCTCAAGGGCACCATCGCCCTGAGCCGCGCACGCTTCCCACGCGGCACGCTGAGCCCGATGCTCGACGCGATCGCGCGCGCGCCGCTGTGGGCCGAGGGCCTCGAGTTCGGCCACGGCACCGGCCACGGCGTGGGCTATTTCCTGAATGTGCACGAGGGCCCGCAAAGCATCAGCAAGGCGATCCCCGACACCACGATGGCAATGGAGCCGGGCATGATCACGTCGGTCGAGCCGGGCCTGTACAGGCCCGGCCAATGGGGCGTGCGCATCGAGAACCTGGTGCTCAACGTGGCCGGGCCGAGCAGCGAGTTCGGTGAATTCCTCGACTTCGAGACGCTCACCTTGTGCCCGATCGACACCCGCTGCATTGAACGCACGTTGATGCGCGAGGACGAAGTCGCGTGGCTCAACAGCTACCACGCCACGGTGCGCGAGCGCCTTGCGCCACGGGTGCAAGACGCGGCCCTGGCCTGGCTGATGGCACGCACACAGCCGCTGTAACGCCACCGTTCGTCGCCGCCACAAGCATTTTGGCGCCGCCGGGTGGCGCTTCGTCTGATGGCGCTGTGAATGCGCCGCCAGGGCTCCTAGAGTTCAGCCATCGACTTGCCTCTTTGGCCAACACGAACCTCAGACTCAGGAGCCCATCATGTCCGACCGCCTGTCCATCCGCCTCGTATCCATGGCACTTGCCACGCTGATGACGTGGGCGCTGGCCATCGGCATCGACTCGATGGCGCTCGATCCGCACGCCGACGCCGAGCAGATGTCGGCCGCACCGGCAGCCTCACAGGTCGCCGCGGCCGCGCGCGCACCGCGCAGCTGAGTCGGCCGATCGCTACATCTGCCGAAACAGGTGCAGGTAGCTGCGGCTGACCGGCAGCACTTCGCTGCGGCCCTTGAGGTGCACGTCGGCCGTCTCGTTGACGCCGCGCGAGACTTGCTCGATGCGCGAGAGGTTGACGATCACGGAACGGTGAACTTGCGCGAAGCGCTCGGGGTCGAGTTCATCGGCGAGTTCGCGGATCGTCTTGCGGATCAGCGCCTCGCCGCCGTCCCAGACGACCAGCGTGTATTTCTCGTCCGAGCGCATGAACACCACCTGCTCGACCGGAATCAGTCGCACCGTGCTGCCCACCGACGCCTTGATCCACTGCAACCATCGCCGCGCCGGGCCGAGAGCCTGAAGCTCGCCTGACAGTTTCGCGAGCACCGTCGACAAGGTCGAGTCAGGCTCCGCCGAGTCGTGCCGCGGCGCCAGGTGCTGCTTGAGACGCTGTACCGTGGCCGCCAGTCTGGCCTCCTCGAAGGGCTTGACCAGGTAGTCGATTGCGCCTCGCTCGAAGGCCGTGACCGCATATTGGTCGAACGCGGTCACGAACACGATGAGCGTGCGACCCACCATGCTGCGCGCGGCTTCGATGCCCGACATTCCCGGCATGCGCACATCGAGAAACACCACCTGCGGTGCATGGTCCTCGAACAGCTCGACCGCCTCGCGGCCATTGCGTGCCTGGGCCACCACCTGCAACTCGGGCCAAAGGCGCGCCAGGTGCGTGGCCAGCCGCTCGCGCAGCAGCGGTTCGTCGTCGGCAATCAACGCCGAAACGTCTTTCATCGAGTCTCCGGGGGCAGGATGATCTCGGCGCGCAGCCCTTGCGGCTCCACCGCGTGCAATTCGAGCCTGGCGCCGGGCCCATAGATCGCCGCCAGTCGCTCGCGCAAATTCGCCAGCCCCATGCCGGGCACCTTGGACTCTTCGATGCCCCGCCCCGTGTCCTGGACCGACAGTGTCACGACGCCCGCACCCGCGTCGCGCCGCGCGCTGACATCGATACGTCCTCCCGCCTCGCTGGGGTCGATGCCATGGCGCACGGCGTTCTCAACCAGCGTCAGAAGGGACAGCGGCGGCAGGCGCGTGGCACGCAGTGCGGGGTCGACATCAATGCCGAAAGACAGCCGGTCTGGCATGCGCATCTGCATCAGCTCCAGGTAGGCGCGCACCAGCGACTCCTCCTGGCCCAGGGTCGGTGCGCCGTCATGCAGCTTAGGCATGGCCGCACGCAGGTAGGCGATCAGGCTGCCCAGCAACGGCGCGGCGCGTGGCGAGCCACTGTCGACCAGCGCCTGCACATTGGCCAAGGTATTGAACAGGAAGTGCGGTTCGATCTGCGACTGCAGCACGGCCAGTTGGGCGTCAGCGGCCTGCCGTTGCAGGGTTTCGCGCTCGAGCGCGAACTGCAGCGCTTGGGCGTTGGCCTGTGCGTCGCGTTCCCGATACAGCGCGCCCAGCGCCAGCACCACGCCCAGCACCAGCGCTGAGCCGCCGATCAGCGCGAAGCCCGCCACCCGCCAGGGATTCCCAAACAGGGCCTGCAAGTCACCACCGGTCGACAGCAGATAGACCGCTGTGGTGGCGAGCGGCGCGGCCAGCGCCACCGCGATCAGCTGCACCACCCAGCGCGGCAGTGGGGCACCGTGCCATTGTCCGGCCGCGGTGAAGGCCAGCAACAACACGATGGCGACGAACAACGTGCGGCCGAAGACGACAGGCCAGGGCGGCATGAAGAATGGGGCCAACATCGCGGTGACCGCGATCGCGAAGCCCACGGCCCAGCCAATGCTGCGGCCTGACACGGCGGCAAAGAATCGGCGCAGGAACGGGGGTTGCGCGGCTTCAGGTGTCAATGGGCGGGACAGCATGGCGGGAAGATACCGCCGACAGAGCACGCGCGAACGATCCTGCCGGCCACGGTGCGACGAAATACGGTCTGCCGGGGCCGAGCGGCGCCCCGACCGCAGAGGGGACGAGGCAGCCCGCTGGCTGGCGCCGGAGATCTCGTCCGGACCAGGTCAGCCGCGCTGCATCGAGGCCCGCAATGCCTCGGTCAAGCCGCTCAGGCTCTCCTGCAGGTGGGCCTGCGTTTCGATCGACAGGCCCTTGCGCTTCTCGGCCACGCGCAACTCCGCCTGCAGCCGGTTGGCATGCAGGCGCAGCAGGCTCATCGCGTCGGGAGGCAGCGGCGTGGCGCTGCGCACCAGCGCGCTCTGCACGCGCCGCAGGTACTCGCGTTGCAGGTTGCGACGCAACGGATCGATCTCGCCACCGCGCCTCAACTCGCTCCAGATGCTGCCCTGCAGCGTCGTGTAGACATCGGACAGGGAGATCAATCTGGCCTTGCCTGCGTCGGCCAGGTACAAGGGCAGATCGAGCAGACGCGTTGCGGTGCCACTGCCCATCAGGCGGTCGAGCGCTGCGTTCTGCACCCGCAGCACCGAGGCCGAAATGCTCACCGGCGAGCGGCCCTGCCACTCGACATAGTCGGGCGCCAGGTTGGCGATGAACTGCGGCGAGAAACGGAAGCTATCGGCGCTGAACAGGCCCTTGGCCAGGAAGTCCAGTGCACGGCGTTGCTGTGCGGGGTCGACCGGCACGAAGGTGGCCGTGCGCCCCACCGCGCCGGGCGTGCCCGGCACCTCGCGCGCTGTGTGCATCCCACCGACATACTTGCTGACCAAGTCTGCGGACACACGAAGCTGTCCGAAGCCGGAGTTCAGCATACTTCGCTGGCGCACTGCGCCCTCCCCAGGGCGGGACTTCCAGTCCTGCGCGCGGCGCCACAGTTCGCGTGTCAATTGCAGTCGGCGGTCGAAGTAGGCCAGCGGATCGCTGCCCAGATCGAAGCGATTGACGAGCGGATCAAACCCCTCAGCGCCGCCAAAGCCCCCCGCATCGCCATCGTCTGCAAAGGCCAACAGCGGCTCGGTGCTGCGCGCGGCGATACGTTCGAGCTCGGCGGCCTCGACCTTTGCGTCCAGAGGCCGGTAGGCGAACTCGATCGCCCACTCGTCATAAGGGCCGATC
>CAVUEP010000011.1:0-14290 GCA_963740395.1 uncultured beta proteobacterium | reverse complement strand
TCGACACCATGAACAAGCTCCTGACCGCATTGGCCGCTGTGGCCTTCGTTGCTGCTGCACAAGCGCAAACCGCGGCTCCGGCCGCACCGGCCAAGCCGGCAGTTCCCGCCGCGGCGGCCGCGCCGGCAGTCGCCGCGACACCGGCTGTTGCGGCCACGCCGGCCGCACCCGCTGCCATGGCGGAAGCGGCCCCCAAGGCTGCCCCTGCCCCCAAGAAGGCCGCCTCGGCTGCCGACGCGAAGAAGGCCAAGGCGAAGGCCAAGGCGAAAGCCAAGGCCAAGCCGATGGCAGAAGAGAAGAAGCCGGCCTGATCGCCGTTCGGCAGACTCAAGAAGGGACCCGGCCGCGGCCGGGTTTCTTGTTGCCCCGGGCGCTAGCGCGGCGGTCGTACACGCGGCCCGCCCGCGGCGGTCGGCAGCATGTGGCTGCGCACGATATGCGCCCACTTGCGCTGCTCCCAGCTTTGCGGTCCCTCGAGCGACCACTTTTCGATCACGCCCGCCAGCTCGTCATGCGGCAGGCGCATGAACCCAGGCTGCTGACGGCGCAACAGCCACACGCCCGGCAACAGCCGTCGGGGCAGGCAGGCGCGGCTCTCGTCGACCCAGTAGATACACGCACGCTGCTCCCAGAAGCTCTGGCGCTCGAAGTGAATTCGCCCGGCGATGCCGCTGTTGGCCGGCAGCAGCACATAGTCGGTACTGGTCTCGATCACGGCGTAGCGCAGATCGCTCGGCGTGTCGCGGCCATGGTGGCAGACCAGGATCACACGCTGTATGTCGCGCGCGGCGATGCGGTCGATCTCCGCTTCGTCGCGGGTCACGAGCAGTTGGCTGTCTTCCCAGCGGGTATTCAGTGATCCGGATTGCATGGTGGCGCTGCGCTCAAGCTGGCGAAAAGCGAACACCATAGATCGCCGGCCCTTTGCCGGCTGTCAGCAAGCACAACAAACTGCAAGCAGATCTATGCGCGGTGCTCAGTTCAGGGTCACCAGCGCACGCACGAAGCCATGGTCGGAGCGCGTGCGGTCGCGGCCCTCCTGCAGATGGTCGTTGAAGTACTCGATGCGCCGCACCTCGCCGATGGCAAATCGACTCGTGGCGACGAACTCCTCCGAGACCCAGATCTGGTCCAGCACCGCGGGCCAGCCCTGGTAGACATGCGAATAGGCCACGTCGCGATGGATGCTGGCATCGCTCTGCACATCCAGTGCATGAAAGAGCGCGGTATCGCGCGCCGCGCGGTCGTAGGCGACCGTATGGGCCGACGAGATGATCTGTGTCGTCACGGCGCGCGGGCCGTCGTTCAGGTCACCCATCAGGACCAGAGGTTCTCGCGTCTGCGCCAGCCGCGCGTGCACCAGCACACGCAGCGCGGCGGACTCGGCCGCGCGGATGGTCAGCGAACGCAACGATGCCCGCGCCTGCACGCCTGCGTCGTCGCGGTCCTCGAGTGTTTCGCCGGCTTCGTTCTGCAGGAACTTGGGCCGTTTGCTCTTCAGATGAGCGATCAACACGCGCATCGTGCCGCGTTCGCCGGGCATGTCGATCAGGGCTTCGAGCACCGGCCGCTCGAACGCCCGGTGCTCGCCGAGGTCGGGAACGGCCAGGACTTGCGCAGCCGCGAAGTCCCGGTGCGAAGTCAGTTCGCGCAGCGGCCAGCGCGAGGCGATGGCCAGACGCGGCGTCCCTTGCGCCCCCTGCTCGGCGCCGGGCGCGGCCAGATGCGCATAGCGCAGGCCGCTGGCGGCCACGGCGTCGCGCAATGCGGCCTCGTCCCAGACCTCCTGGAAGGCAAGGATGTCCGCGCCCAGGCGCCGGATCTGCGCGCCCAGCCAGTCGATCTTGCGCGCGTATTCGTCCGCGCTGTAGGGGTCCTGGCTGTCGTAGAAGCGCCGGCCGGGGCTGGCCAGGTTGAGCAGGTTGCAGGTGGCCAGCAACAGCGTGGCCGGGGCAGGGCGCTCGTCCATCCGACAGCGGCCGTGGCGCTCAGGCGCCGACGAAACGCGGCTTGCGCTTTTCCATGAAGGCGGCCTGGCCTTCCTTGTAGTCGGCGCTGTGGAAGCAAGCTTGCACGGCGCGCTCGGCGGCAGCGACATCGCGCTCCTGCGCGTCCTTCATCAACTCGCCGACGACGGTCTTGGCGCAACGCACCGTGAGCGGCGCATTCTCGGCAATCGTGCGCGCCATGTCCTGCACCGTGGCTTCGAGCGCGTCGTCGGCAACGACGCGGTTCACCAGCCCCATGCGCAGGGCCTCCTGCGCATCGAACTGGCGGCCGGTGAAGAACATTTCCTTGGCGTAGGCCGGGCCGACCAGGTCGACCAGTGGCTTGGCGCGACCCAGGCCATAGCCCAGGCCGAGCTTGGCGGCCGGGATGCCGAACTTGGCGCCTTCGTTGCAGATGCGCAGGTCGCAGCAGACGGCGACCGCGGTGCCGCCGCCGATGCAATAGCCGCGCACCATCGCGATGGTCGGAATCGGCATGGCCTGGATCGCGGCATAGGCCTTCTGCGTCGTATCCTGGTAGCGGGCCAGGGCCTCGGCCTCCTGGCGCTCGTCCTTGAACTTCGAGATGTCGGCGCCCGAGGCAAAGGCCTTGCTGCCGGCGCCAGTGAGCACCATGACGCGCACCGCCGGGTCGGCACTGAAGTCGGCCATGATCTCGAACGCGGCGTCCCACATCTCGAGCGAGATCGCGTTGTGGCGTTCCGGATTGTTGAGGATCATCCAGCCGACGCCGTCTTGCTTCTTCGCGATCATCTTGTCGCTGGGCATGCTGCTTCCTCAAATGATTCCCTGGGCCGCGAGCCGCTCGATCTCGGCGGCGTCGTAGCCGAACTCGCGCAGCACGTCGGCCGTGTGCTCGACCCAGCTCCGGCGGGTGGCTGGCGACATGGCTGGGCGTGCGGCTCAGCGTCACCGGCTGGCCGAGGTAGGCGCACGTCGCCGACCTTCTGCGCGATGCCCAGATGCTGCACCTGCGGGTCGGCGAAGGCCTGGTCGATCGAGTAGATCGGGCCGCAGGGCACGCCGGCCGCGTTGAAGCAGCTCGATCCAGTCGCGCGGTGTCGTGCTGCTGCAGTGCGGCTGCTCGAGCTCGGCATGCAGCGCGTCGCGGTTGTTCGAGCGCAGCTCGCCGGTGGCGTAGTCGGGATGCGTCGGCCAGCTCGGGCGCGCCCGATCGCCTCGCAGAAGCGCACCCAGATCTTGTGTCCCGAGGCCGCGATGTTCATGTAGCCGTCGCGCGTGCTTGTAGACGCCGGTCGGAATCGAGGTCGGGTGGTTGTTGCCGGCCTGCTTGGCCACCTCGCCCTTCATCAGCCAGCGCGCGGCCTGGAAGTCGAGCATGAACAGCTGCGCCTGCAGCAGCGAGGACTTCACCCACTGGCCCTCGGCCGGATTTCTCGCGCTCGAGCAGCGCCACCGTGATGCCGTAGGCGCAGAAGATGCCGGCGCACAGATCGGCGATCGGGATGCCGACGCGCACCGGGCCCTGGCCGGGCAGGCCGGTGATCGACATCAGGCCGCCCATGCCCTGCGCGATCTGGTCGAAGCCGGGCCGCAGGCGGTAGGGGCCGTCCTCGCCGTAGCCCGAGATGCTGGCGTAGACCAGGCGCGGGTTGATCGCCGACAGCGTCGCGTAGTCGATGCCCAGGCGCTCCTTGACGTCGGGGCGGTAGTTCTCGACCACCACGTCGGCGCTGCTCGACCAGCTTCTTCAGGATCGCCACGCCTTCGGGCGACTTCAGGTTCAAGCGTCATGCCGCGCTTGTTGCGGTGCACGTTCTGGAAGTCGCTGTCGTCGCGCGGGCCGCCGATGCCTTCGCCTTCGTCCATCGCTGGCGGGCATCTCGATCTTGATGACCTGCGCGCCCCAGTCGGCGAGCTGGCGCACCGCGGTCGGCCCGGCGCGAACGCGCGTCAGATCGATCACGGTGATGTGCGAAAGGGCAGTGGATGCGTTCATGATTTCAGTCTACAGGGCCACCTGGTGACGCGAGCCAAACGGTGTGCGGCTAGCGCCCGGTCCAGCGTGGCGGGCGCTTGCCGACGAAGGCACTGACGCCCTCGCGGAAGTCCGCGCTGGCGTAAGTTTCCCGAATCAGGTCTTCGCCGTCGGGCATGGCGCGCGCCGCCTGGATCCTGCGGATGGCTTCCTTGGTGACGCGCAACGTGATCGGCGCATGCGAGGCGACGCGGTCGGCGATTTCGCGCACCCGCGCGTCGATCGCATCGGCGGCGACGATCTCGTGCACGAAGCCGGCCGCCAGCGCCTCGTCGGCCGAGAGCAGGCGCGCGGTGAGCATCATCTCCTTCAGGCGCGAGGCTCCGAGCACCTCCATGAAGCTGGCGTAGGCGTTCATCGACAGGCAGTTGCCCAGCGTGCGCGCCATCGGCAGGCCAAAGCGGGCCTCGGGCGTCGCGATGCGGATGTCGGCGCCGGCGGCGATGCCGAAACCCCCGCCCACCGCCACGCCCTCGATCTGCGCGATCACGGGCTTCTTGACGCGGGCGATGCGTCCGGAGCGCTGGTCCGCGTCGCGCTCGTAGCGCAGCCCGTCGTCGCCGCCCTTGAACTCGCTGAACTGGCTGATGTCGGTGCCGGCGACAAAGGCCTTGCCGCCGGCGCCCTTGAGCACCAGCACCCGCACCGCATCATCGGTGTCGACTTCCTCGCAGGTGTCGTTGAGGCGCTGGTACATGTCCCAGGTCATGGCGTTGCGCGCTTCGGGCCGGTTGAAGGTCAGGGTGACGATCGGCCCGTCGCGCTCGACGATCACGTGTTCGCTGGTCGGAATGGGTTCGCTCATGGGCTGCGATCTTGCCAGAGCTGGCGACGTTCGGTGGCCTTGCGAGCGTGACTACTGGTAGGGGCAATACCAAGTCGGAAACCAGAAGTCGGCTGCTAGAGTGGCCAGCGTCGGCGGGTGCGGATGGCGCAGGCCGGGCGTCTCAATGGCTTCCATGACTGGGGATTCGATATGAACTCACTGCGTCATCTGGCTGTATCCATGGCGTCTGCGACGCTGCTGCTGGCCTCATCCGGCGCTGCGCTCGCCCAGGCCAAGTACCCGACGAAGAACGTCGAGGTGGTGGTGCCGTTCGCGCCGGGCGGCGGTACCGACAATTTGATGCGCATGATCACGGGCATCATCGACGAGAACAAGTGGTCGCCGGTGGCGCTCAACGTCAACAACCGCGTGGGCGGTAGCGGCACGGTCGGCTTCTCGTACGTGATCGGCAAGAAGGGCGATTCCTACGTGATTGGCGGCGCCACGCCGATGGTGGTGTCGGGCAAGCTGCAGGGGCGCCTGACCGGCAACCACCGCGATGCCATGACGATGCTGATGATCGTGGCCATCGACGAGCTGATGCTTTCGGTGCGCACCGAGTCGCCCTACAAGACGATCGAGGAGTTCATCGCCGCGGCGCGGGCCAAGCCCGATGTCCTGACCGTCGGCGGCACCGGTACGCACAATGAGGACCACATCTTTTCGCACCTGATGGAGCAGTCGGCCAAGATCAAGGTCAAGTACGTGCCGTTCAATTCAGGTGGCGAGGTCACGGCCGCGCTGATGGGCGGCCATATCGACGCCGGCGTCATGAATCCGAACGAGATCGCGGCGCAGGTCGAGGCCGGCAAGGCCAAGAACCTGGCCGTGGCCGCGCGCAAGCGCATGCCCGACGCGGCGGATGTGCCGACCTTTGCCGAGAAGGGCTACCCTTTCTACTGGGAGCAGATGCGCGGCGTGATCGGCCCGGCAGGCATGGCGCCCGAGGCGGTGGCCTGGTGGCAGGAGACGCTGAAGAAGGTCACCGGCACGAAGAAGTGGCAGGACGAGTACGTCAAGCGCAACCTGCTGACGCCGACCTCGTGGACCGGCGAGGAAGCCAACAAGTACCTCGACAGCATCACCGGCGACTACGAGCGTGCGCTGACCGCCCTCGGCGGCCTGAAGAAGTAAGCGCGCGCGGGGTCGACCACGGTGCGTCGCGCTGACCGGATCGCTGGCGCAGCCCTGCTTGCGCTGGCGGTGGCGTTCAGCGCCGGCGCGCTCAAGAATTACGCCTACTGGGGCCCCAACGGACCGGGACCGGCGTTCCTGCCGTTCTGGCTCGGCCTGGTGATGGCGGTACTGGCCAGCCTGTTGTTGCTGGGCGCCTTGCGCTCGAGCGACCCCGGGCCGCAATGGCTGCCGAGTCGTGAGGGCCTGCGACGCCTGGGCCTGGTGTTGGGGGTCACGGTCGCGTTCGTCGCGCTGCTCAACGTGTTGGGCATGGTCGTGGGCACCGTGCTGTTCCTGCTGATCCTGCTGCGCCGGCTCGATCGGCAGCCCTGGCCGCTCAGCGTGGCGGTGGCACTGGCGGTGGCCGGGTTCAATTACCTGGTCTTCACCTTCTGGCTGCGGGTGCCGATGCCCGTGGGCGTGCTGGGGTTCTGAAGCGCGCGCAGATGGACTTCCTAGCCAACCTCACCCTCGGCTTCTCGGTCGCCCTGACGCCCTTCAACCTGCTGATGGCGACCTGCGGCGTTGTCGTGGGCATCCTGATCGGCGCGTTGCCGGGCGTCGGGCCAGCGTCGGGCGTGGCGCTGCTGCTGCCGCTGACGTTCGGCATGGACCCGACGTCGGGCATCATCATGCTCGCGGCTCTGTACGCGGGCTCGATGTACGGCGGCACGATCACCGCGGTGTTGATCAATACACCGGGTGAGGCGGCCTCGGTGGTGACCTGCATCGACGGCCATCAGATGGCCTTGCACGGCCGCGCAGGACCGGCCTTGGGCATCGCCGCCATCGGCTCGTTCATTGCCGGCACCTTTGGTGTCGTGATGCTGATGCTGGTGTCGCCGTCGCTGGCGAAGTGGTCGTTGGCCTTCGGTCCACCAGAGACCTTTGCGCTGATGCTGCTCGGCCTGACGACCGTGACCTTGCTCACGGGCGAGAACCCGGTCAAGGGCTACATCAGCATGGTGCTTCGGGCTGATGCTGGCCACCGTCGGCTTCGACATCATTTCCGGGCGATGCCCGCTTTGCCTTTGGCATCCCAGAGATGATGGACGGCATCGACTTCCTGCCGGTGGCCATCGGCCTGTTCGGGCTCGGCGAGGTGCTGGCCGGCGCGGAAGCGGTCAAGGGCACGGCATTCGTGCATGGGCGCTACGGCCTGCGCGACGTGATGCCCAGTGCGCTGGACTGGGCTGCGCAGCCGCTGGGCCATCGCGCGCGGCACGGTGCTCGGGTTTCTTCGTCGGCGTGCTGCCGGGCGCCGGCCCGACCATCGCCACCTTCCTGTCCTACGCGATCGAGAAGAAGATCTCGAAGCATCCGCAGGAATTCGGCAAGGGCGCGATCGAGGGCGTGGCCGGCCCCGAGTCGGCCAACAACGCCGCCGCCACCGGCGCCATGGTGCCGATGCTGACGCTGGGCATTCCGGGCTCGGCGACCACGGCCATCATGCTCGGCGGCCTGATGATGTGGGGCCTGCGGCCGGGCCCGCTGCTGTTCGAGAAGAACCCGGAATTCGTCTGGGGCCTGATCGCCTCGCAGTACATCGCCAACGTGATGCTGCTGATGCTGAGCACGGCCTTCATCCCGCTGTTCGTGCGCGCGCTGCGCGTGCCCTACAGCATCCTGATGCCGATCATCATCATCTTCTGCATCACCGGCGCCTATTCGCTGAAGAACAGCGTCTTCGACGTCGGCCAGATGCTGGTTTTCGGTGTGCTCGGTTACGCGATGAAGAAGCTCGGCTACTCGCCGGCCGCGCTTGACGCTCGCGCTGGTGCTGGGGCCGCTGGCCGAACGCGCGCTGCGCCAGTCGCTGATCATCTCCGACGCCGGCGTGGGCATCTTCTTCATGCGACCGATCGCCGCCGTGCTCGTGATCGCCGCACTGCTTGCCGTGGTGGTGCCGATCGTGCGCGCCTTGCTCGCGGCCCTGCGTCGCCGCGCGGACGCGGCCGAGCCCGCGGCCTGAGTCAGCGGGCTCGCCGTTGAGGCGGGCGCAGGTTCGCCGTCACGTCAGACCTCGACCGTCTGCGCATGGGGCGGCACGCTGGCCTGCCAGCCGAGTTCATTGGCGACACGAAACCGCAAGGCATCCGTGGCTTCGGGGTTGCCATGCACGACGAAGGTGTGTCGTGGCGCGCGTTTGAAACCGGCCAACCACTGCATCAACTCGTCGGCATCGGCGTGGCCGGAGAATCCTTCGAGGTGGGTGACCTCGGCGCGCACCGGCACCATCTCGCCGAAGATCTTGACCTCGCGTTCGCCGGCCAGCAAACGCGCCCCGCGCGTGCCAGCGACCTGAAATCCCGCGAACACAATGTGGTGGCGCGCGTCGGGCGCCATCGCCTGCAGGTGGTGCAGCACCCGCCCACCGGTGGCCATGCCGCTGGCCGAGATGATCACGCTCGGATAGCGCGATCGCGTCAGGCGCTGCGACTGGGCAGCGGTCTCGGTGAAGCGCACGCCGTCGGTCAACATGTCGATTTCGCGCTTGGGCAAGCGCAACAGCTTTCGATGGCGCAGCGTCACCTTGGTGGCGGCGATGGCCATCGGGCTGTCGAGAAAGATGGGCAGCGAGGGCGGGATGTCGCCCGCTGCGCGCAGGCGCTGCAACACCAACAGCAGTGCCTGTGCACGTCCGACCGCGAAGGCGGGCAGAAGCACGTTGCCGCCGCGTTGCACGGTGCGACGGATGATGTCGCCGAGCATCGACTGCACATCGTCGCGCGGGTGCAGCCGGTTGCCGTAGGTGGCTTCGATCAAGACCACGTCGGCTCTCGCGATGCGCTCGGGCGGCGGTAGCAACAGGTCATGCTGTCGGCCGAGGTCGCCGGAGAAGACGATGCGCTCGCGCCCCGCGGCCAGCGTGACTGCATTGGCGCCAAGCAGATGGCCCACCGGCGTCAATGAGGCCTCGACGCGGCCGACCTTGACGCTTTGCCCCGCCGGCAGCGGCGTGATGCGTTGGATTGCCCGCAGCGCGTCGGCGCCGGTGTAGAGCGGCAGCGCCTTGCCGTGCTTGGACAGGCCATAGCGATTGATACGCCGCGCGTCTTCTTCCTGCAGGTGCGCGCTGTCGCGCAGCAGCACGTCCGCAAGGTCGCGGGTGGCCGTGCTCGCGTACACGGGACCGCGGTAGCCGCGCTTGACCAGGACGGGCAGGTATCCGCTGTGGTCGAGGTGGGCGTGGCTGATGACGACCGCGTCGATGCTCGCCGGATCGAACGGCAGCGGCAGCCAATTGCGCTCGCGATGCAGTTTCAGGCCCTGGAACATGCCGCAGTCGAGCAGGATGCGTGAGCCACCGAACTCGATCAGGTGCTTGGATCCGGTGACGCCGTCGGCGCCGCCGTGGCTGGTGAGCTTCATGCGGATCCTGTCAGGCTCTTGAGCCGAATGCTATGTATGAACTCCGTTTGCATGGCCACAATGTAGACGAGGGGAAGGCTCGCCATCGCGACGCACGCGTCCTAGACTTTGATCTTTCGCACTTTCCGCCTCTTGGAAGCTCATCGGGTGCGGCGTCGTTGCCCATCCAGGGAGAACTTGCATGAAGCTCTATTACCACGCGGCATCAACGACCAGCCGCCCGATCCTGACCTTCGTGGCCGAGGCTGGCATCGACGTCGACAAGCAAGTGGTCGACCTGTTCACGGGCGAGCATTTCCAACCGGCCTACGACGCGATCAACCCGAACCACCTCGTGCCGGTGCTCGATGACGGCGCCTTCCGCCTGACGGAGAGCTCGGCAATCCTCAAGTACCTGGCCGACAAGGCGGACTCACCGCTCTATCCGCGCGAGCTGCAGGCGCGCGCGCGCGTCAACGAGCGCATGGACTGGGTCAACACGCAGCTGTGCCGGGAGCTGGCCTACGGTTTCGTCTATCCGCAGATCCTCCCCAACCACAAGCGGCGCAGCGACGAAGCGCAGGCGGCCACGCTGCAATGGGGCAAGGAGCGCGCGCAGACCTGGCTGAAGGTGCTCGATGCGCACATCCTCGGCCCGGGCAACAATTACGTTTGCGGCGACAAGATCACCATTGCCGACCACTTCTGCGCCGCCTTCGTTGCGCTGGCCGAGACCACCGGTGGCAATCTTGCGGCCTACCCCAATGTGAACCGGTGGCTCGGGCGCATGAAGTCACTCAAGAGCTGGCAGCCGTCGTACCAGGCCATCGACGGCTATGCGGCTTCTCTCAAGGGTCAGCCAATGCAGACTGTTTGAGCCGCAGACAACGACTCACACAGGAGAGACCTGATCATGATCCGAAAGCTGCACCACAACGCCTATCGTTGCCGTGACTCGGAGCAGACGCGCAAGTTCTATGAGGAGTTTCTCGGCCTGCCGCTTTCCAGCTCGCTGGAGATCGGCGAGACCAAGAGCGGGCGCTCGACGAACACGCTGCACACGTTCTATCGCCTCGACGACGGCTCCTATCTGGCCTTCTTCGAGGCCCCCGACATGCCGTTCGAGTTCAAGGCGCAGCACGACTACGATCTGCATATCGCGCTCGAAGTGTCGCCGCAGGCGCTGCAGGAAATGCTGGCCAAAGGGCGGGCGCAGGGCATCGACACGCGCGGCGTGTCCAACCATGGCTTCATCGACTCGATCTACTTCCGCGACCCCAATGGCTACGTGATCGAGTTGTGCGCCAAGCGCGCCGGGCATGATGCCGAGATGGATCCGGCGCGCAACGGCGCGCTCGAGAAGCTGCAGCGCTGGACGGCCGCCAAGGCCGCCGCACCCAGCGCTACGCTGCCGGCAAATTAACGACGCGGGCCCGGCGGGCGTCCGGCACCGCCGCTGCGGCCGCCGCTCGGTGCGCCGCGGCGCGGTCCACCACCGCCGCCGCCGCCGCCGCCACCGCCGGGTCGCCGGCCGCCGCCACCGCCAGCACCCGCATTGCGGCGCGTGCCGCCGATGCCGATGGTCATGCGCCCGAGCACGATCGGCTCGGCCTTTTCACCTGCCGGCGGCTCGAAGCCGGGCACGACCTCGCGCGGGATGGTGCGCTTGATCAAGCGTTCGATGTCGCGCAGGAAGATGTCTTCGTCCATGCAGGCCAGTGAGATCGCTTCGCCAGTCGCGCCGGCGCGTCCGGTGCGCCCGATGCGGTGCACATAGTCTTCGGGCACGTTGGGCAATTCGAAGTTGACGACGTGCGGCAGCATGTCGATGTCGATGCCGCGCGCGGCGATGTCGGTCGCCACCAGCACCTGCAGTTCGCCGCGCTTGAAATCGGCCAGGGCCTTGGTGCGCGCGGTCTGGCTCTTGTTGCCATGGATCGCCATGGCGCTGATGCCGCAGTCGTTCAGGTAGTCGGAGAGGCGATTCGCGCCGTGTTTCATGCGCGTGAAGACCAGCACCTGATGCCAGTCACCGGTCTTGATCAGGTGCGCGAGCAGCTCCTTCTTGCGCTCGCGGCCGACCGGGTGCACCTTCTGCACGATCGCCTCGACCGTCGAATTGCGGCGCGCCACTTCGATCAGCGCGGGTTGGTTCAGCAGCTTGTCGGCCAGGGCCTTGATCTCGTCGCTGAAGGTGGCCGAGAAAAGCAGGCTCTGCTTCTTCGCCGGCACCACCGCGAGCACCTTCTTGATGTCGTGGATGAAGCCCATGTCGAGCATGCGGTCAGCCTCGTCGAGGATGAAGATCTCGACATGCGAGAGGTCCAGCGTGCGCTGGCCGTGGTGGTCGAGCAGGCGCCCGGGCGTGGCCACCAGGATGTCGACGCCCTTGCGCAGGCGGTCGATCTGCGGCTGCATGCCGACGCCGCCGAACATCACCATGCTGGTCAACGGCACATGCTTGCCGTAGGTGCGCACGCTTTCCTCGACCTGCGCGGCGAGTTCGCGGGTGGGGGTGAGGATCAGGGCGCGGATCGCGACGCGACCGCGCGCGTCGCGCTTGGACGGCGCCGCCATCAGGCGCTGCAGCATCGGCAGCACGAAGCCCGCCGTCTTGCCGGTGCCGGTCTGCGCGCCGGCCAACAGGTCGCCGCCCTTGAGCACGGCCGGAATGGCCTGCGTCTGGATGGGGGTGGGCGTGTCATAGCCGTGTTCGTGAACAGCGCGCACGAGCGGCTCGGCCAGGCCGAGGTCAGTGAAATTCATTGGATAGGGAGGCCCATGGGGCCGTGGTTCGCTGCCTGCTGTCACCCGTGGCGGGTGCACCAGTCGGTAGGCGCGAGGGATTCAAGGCGTCGGAATCGACCGCGCCGCGATGACTGGAAGCCGCAGCGCAGTCGAGATTGTACCTGCGTGGCCGTCAGTTTCGCATCGGCTGGTGTGCGTTAAGGCGCAGCCAGCCGCGCGCGACGCGGTAGATCGCCCACACCCCGAGCATGAACAGGCCGACGACCCAGGTGCCGAAGCCGATGATCACCAGCGTCAGCGGCAGCGAGACCAGACCCACCAGCAAGGCCCACGCCAGCGCATACCAGAAGGTGCGGATCTGCCAGTTGAAATGCGACTCGAGCCAGGTGCCGCGCGCGTCGCCGCGGTAGATGTAGTTGACGATCACGGCGATGATCGATGGCCAGCCGAACAGGAACGAGCCGATCACGGTGGCGGCGCCGAAGGCGCCGAGCGCCAGTCCCAGCGCGTGCAGCGCGTAGACGATATGCGTGGTGCGCACCAGCGCCGCGGGGGCCTCGACCGTCATCACGGGGTTGTTCATGCAGCGCGCTCCTCGTGCGTGGGTGAAGACATCCATCTAGGGATCATTGCCAGAAGAACAAGGGCCGCTGCGACGAACGGCACGCCGGCCCAGCTGAGTTGTGCGAATCCGAGGTGGGCAGCGAGGGCGCCACCGATCACGGCGCCAGACGCCGTACCGAGGTAGAGCATCGACGTGTTCAGCGACAGCAGCATCGGCGCATGAGCGGGCGCCAACGCCGCCAGTCGCGATTGCTGCGGCACCATCATGCCGAATCCCGCCATGCCCCAGGCCGCCAGCACCCCCATCAGTGCGGGCCACGACCCGGCGGTCAGCGGCAGGGCCAGCATCGTCGCACCGAGCACCGAGAGCTGAACGAGCAGCGTGTTCTGGGTACCGTAGCGGTCGTTCGCGACGCCGCCGAGCAGCGTGCCGCCCACGCCGGACAGGCCGAACAGGGCCAGCGTGACCGACAGTCGCTCGCCACTCATCGGCACCAGCGTCTGCAGCACCGGCCCGATGTAGCTGAACACGGCAAAGATGGCAGTGAAGTACAGCCACGTCAGCGTCAGCGCGGCCAGCACGTCGCGCCGCGCCAGCAACCTGCCCAGACCGGCAAAGCTGGCGCCGGGCGCGCGGATGTCGGCGGGCACCCGCAGCGCCAATACCGGCAGCGCCACGGCGCACAGCGCCACGACGACCCAGATCGGCGTGTGCCAGCCGTACTGCAGGCCCAGCCAGGCGCCGAGCGGCACGCCGACGACGTAGCTCAGGCTGATGCCCAGAAAGACGAAGCCCAGCGCCTGGCCACGGCGTGCGGGCTCGACCATCGCCACCGCGATGCCGGCCGCAATCGGCGTGAACACCGCGCCCAGGCCCATCACCACGCGACCCAGCAACAGCGCCGGCAGGCTGGTCGCCAAGGCACAAAGCGCATTGCCAGCGGCGAACAGGCCCAGCGTCAGCAGCAGCGCGCGCTTGCGCGGCCAATGCCCGGAGGCCAGCAACACCAGCGGCGCCAGCAAGGCCGTGGACAGCGCATAGGCGGTCATGGCCTGGCCGGCGGCCGGCACGCTCAGGCCCAGATCGTGCGCCAGCGGCGCCAGGATGCCGCCGATGACGAAGGCGCCGGTGCCGATGATCAGGTTGACGAGCGCGAACAGCCAGAGCGGACGGGGCATGGTGCGCGATTGTGGTTGCTAAGTGCGCGCTCTGCAGGCCGCGGCGACAGCGGCGACAATAGCCCCTGTTGCGGGCACCGGCCCGCGTTTCACTTTTTGCGCGAGACACCATGGCCCAGTACGTCTTCACCATGAACCGCGTCGGCAAGATCGTGCCGCCGAAGCGCCACATCCTCAAGAACATTTCGCTGTCGTTCTTCCCCGGCGCCAAGATCGGCGTGCTCGGCGTCAACGGCTCGGGCAAGAGCACGCTGCTCAAGATCATGGCCGGCCTCGACAAGGAGATCGAAGGCGAAGCCACGCCGATGCCCGGCCTGAAGATCGGCTACCTGCCGCAGGAGCCGCAGCTCGACGCCGACCAGACCGTGCGCGAGGCGGTCGAGCAGGGCATCGGCGGCGTGCTGGCGGCCAAGAAGCGGCTGGACGAGGTCTACGCCG
>CAVUEP010000010.1:0-3761 GCA_963740395.1 uncultured beta proteobacterium | reverse complement strand
GTGCGGTCAAACAGGGCCGCGCGCGTCTCTCCCGGCAGCGGCAGATTGATGGCGTTGTAGTCCATCACCGAACTGGCCAAGCCATTGGTCTCGGTAAACCCCGGATGGCGCAACTGCGCTTGGGTGAACACGGTCGAGGCCTTGAAGTTGTGCTTGAGGCCCAGGGTGTGGCCCACCTCATGCATCACCACATGCTTGAGCACGCCCTGCACAAAGGCCTCTGCCTCGGGGCTATCGGGCGTGATTTCGCCCATCGCGTACAGCGATTCGAGGGCGAACTGCGACTCGGCCATCGCCTCTTCCGCGTAGTTGCAATGGGCGTGCGACGCCTTCATGCCGGGCTGCCACTTCGCGCTCAGCCAGGCCTGATGCGCGTGCTCGCCGGCCCCGTGCGTATCGATCTGCTCGACGACCTGGCGACGCAGACCGCGCGCCCAGCCGTCACCGATGCGGATGTCGGCATCGAGAATTTCTCCACTGCGCGGGTCGCTATGGGACGGCCCCACACCCACACCGGAGTCAAGACCGAAAAACCACCGCACCGAGGCGTGCGCGGCGTCGAGCGTGTCCCAGGTGGCGTCGTCGGGCTGCTGCTGGGCCACCACCGCATTCTTGAAACCGATCTTCTCGAAGGCCTTGTTCCACTCGAGAACGCCCGCGGTCACCGTGGCGCGGTACTCGAGCGGAATGTTCTTGTCGAGCCAGAACGTGATCGGCCTGACCGGCTCCGACATCGCAGCGGAGGGATCCTTCTTCTCCAGGCGCCAGCGGTTGATGTAATGCACGCGCTGCTGAATGTTGCGATCGTGGCTGTAGTCGGTCACGCTGTCGAAGAAGTGGCCGATACGTCCGTCGGCCATCCGTGGCCGCATCACGGTTTCGGGCATCTTGACGAAGTTGTAGACATAGCCAATGAGCATGCTGCGCGCATCAGGCAACGTGGTCGGCGGCGTGGGTTGCGGTGCGGGCGTTGGCGTTGTCGGCGGCAACGGCAGACGCGGAATCGCGAAGTGCATGTGCGTGCCGACCGTGGTCATTTCAGGCGTGGCGTAGGCCTGCACGACATGCGAGTTGGCGCGATCAGGCGCATAGGGCAGCCGAAACGCTGCTTCGAGGCGCCGGCTGTAGGACGGAATGTCGGCCAGCAGGAACGCCGCATCGACGAGCACGGCTTTCGACTCGGGGTGTGCCGCGCTGGCGATCGTCATCGACGCCAGCAGGCTGCGCGAAAAACTCTGTGCCAGCGCATGCTGCTGGGCCGCGCCGGTCGCGATGTGCTCGGCGTTCAACGCCTGCAACTGGATCTGCGTCGGCGTGGTCTTGACGAAACTGGCCAGCCAGCTCGGACCCATCGTGCTGCCGTGCAGGCCGCGCTCGCCCACGCTGCTGGCGATGTTGACGCTGAACATCAATGGCTTGTCGAGCAAGGCAGGCGCCATCTCGAGCCAGACCTTCTCGTCCTTGCGCCACAACGGAATCAACCCGTCGCTGCGTTTGGCGTCCTTGATCACGGTGGCGAATGCCGGCGGCTGCCCCGGCACCGGTGCCGAGGCCGCTGCCGCCGCACTTGCAGGACGCGACGCCGCAGCGCCCGGCGCCGAGGCCGCGGCGGCAGGCTTCGAAGCCGCCGCCGCCGTGCCGGTGGGCGCGGCGGCGATCGTTGCGCAGCCGGCCAGGCCCAGTGCCAAGGGCACCGCTGCAATCGATTTGAAGAACGAATGGTTGGTACTGCGCATGGGTTCGTGCTCGAGGGTCGCGTTAATGCCAGGCGCAGCGGATGCTCGCCTAGCATTCGATTATCGAGTCGCGGGCCAAGCCTGCCATCGGGACCTCCCCTGCAAGCAGTTCGCGCATCGCACCACCGGCCAGCCATCGGCTGCCCACCGCAAAACCCCTGTTGCCAACTCGGGGCCCTGCGGTATAGGGTGCCGCACCCCACGTCGGCCGTCGTGGGGCACAACAGGGCAATCCTTAACGGCCACGCAAAAGACAAACCGAGGAGAACGACATGAGCAACTGGTTTCTGCGCATCGGCGTGCTGTATTTCGTCGTCGGCGTAGCCTTGGGCCTGGGCATGGCCATGAGTGGCGTGACCACCTTGCGGCCGGTGCACGTGCACCTCAACCTGCTGGGCTGGGCATCGATGATGCTGTTTGGCCTGTTCTACCGTGCCGTGCCCGCGGCCGCCGAGACCAAACTGGCCAAGGCCCACTTCTGGATCTACGTCCCTGCGCACCTGGTGCAGATGGTGACGCTGACGATGTACTACAACGGCAACAAGGCTGTCGACCCCATCCTGGGGTTGTCGTCGATGGTGGTCGGCGCGGCCGTCCTGTGTTTCGCCGCGGTGGTCTGGCAGCACACCGGCAATGCGAGCGTGAGCCAGGCGGCGAAGCCCGCCGCCGCGGGCGCGGACTAGGCGCTCAGCGGATCGGCTTGAAGCGCACGCGCTTGGGCCGTGCGCCTTCTTCGCCCAGGCGCTTCTTCTTGTCGGCCTCGTATTCCTGGTAGTTGCCGTTGAAGAAGACCCACTGCGAGTCGCCTTCGCAGGCCAGGATGTGGCTGCAGATGCGATCCAGGAACCAGCGGTCGTGGCTGATCACCATCGCGCTGCCGGCGAATTCGAGCAGGGCTTCCTCGAGCGCGCGCAGGGTCTCGACGTCGAGGTCGTTGCTCGGCTCGTCGAGCATCAGCACGTTGCCGCCCTTGGCCAGGGTCTTGGCCAGGTGCAGGCGGCCGCGCTCGCCGCCCGAGAGTGAGCCGACCTGCTTCTGCTGGTCGTTGCCCTTGAAGTTGAAGCGGCCGAGGTAGGCGCGGCTGGGCATCACGAACTTGCCGACGACGATGTTGTCCAGCCCGCCCGAGACGTCCTGCCAGACCGTCTTGTCGTTCTCCAGGCTCTCGCGGCTCTGGTCGACGAAGGCCAGGTGCGCGGTCTTGCCGATCACGACCTCGCCGCTGTCGGGCTTCTCGACGCCTTGCAGCATGCGAAACAGCGTCGACTTGCCGGCGCCGTTGGGGCCGATGATGCCGACGATGGCACCCGCCGGCACCTGAAAGCTCAGCTTGTCGATCAGCAGCCGATCGCCGTAGCCCTTGCTGACATCCTTGAACTCGATGACCTCGTTGCCCAGGCGCTCGGCCACCGGGATGAAGATCTCGTTGGTGACGTTGCGCTGCTGGTACTCGACGTCGCTGAGTTCCTCGAAGCGTGCCATGCGCGCCTTGCTCTTGGTCTGGCGCGCCTTGGCGTTGGAGCGCACCCACTTCAGCTCCTCCTTCATCGCCTTCATGCGCGCATCTTCGGTCTTCTGCTCCTGCTCCAGGCGCTGCTCCTTCTGCTCGAGCCAGTCGGAGTAGTTGCCCTTCCAGGGGATGCCCGAGCCGCGGTCGAGTTCGAGGATCCATTCGGCCGCGTTGTCGAGGAAGTAGCGGTCGTGCGTGATCGCCACCACGGTGCCGGGGAAGCGCAGCAGGAACTGCTCCAGCCACTCGACCGATTCGGCATCGAGGTGGTTGGTCGGCTCGTCCAGCAGCAGCATGTCGGGCTTGCTCAGCAACAGCCGGCACAGCGCGACGCGGCGCTTCTCGCCGCCCGAAAGCACGCCGATCTGGGCGTCCCAGGGTGGCAGGCGCAACGCGTCGGCAGCCAACTCCAACTGCAGGTCGGTATTCTCGCTGCCCGCCACCGCGATGATGGCTTCGAGTTCGGCCTGCTCGGCGGCGAGCGCGTCGAAGTCGGCGTTCTCCTCGGCGTACTC
>CAVUEP010000009.1:0-34770 GCA_963740395.1 uncultured beta proteobacterium | reverse complement strand
ATCCGCGCGTGCGATTCGCTGGCAGCCGAACAAGGAAGTACTGTTCCGCGGATTCTGCCGGTACCGGTTTCCGCGCGCCGACGCTGTGGGACCTGAAGAGCCCGCCGGCATTCAGCAACTCGGCCAATCCGCTCACCGATCCGGGCTGCCCGGCCGCGCTGGTGGCCAATGGCGACCCGCGCTGCGTCGATACGCAGTTGACGACGCGTACCAGTTCCAGCGCAACGCTGAAACCGGAAACCTCAAGGCAATACAGCGTCGGCATGGTGGTGGATCCGGTCAAGTGGCTGTCGGTTTCGCTCGACTACTGGAGCATCAACAAGAAGGACCAGATCGGCTCACTGAGCGCGGACACGATCCTCGCGGATCCGAGTGACCTGACCCTGTACAACCGCTATCGCAGCCGTTTCGTTCGGACCGCGGCCGGTACCACGCTGTATGTCGACCAGCCGGTCGAGAACCTGGGCGAGCTGAAGACCGGGGCTGGGACCTCGACACCAAGATGACGTTCAACGTCGACAAGCTCGGCAAGGTCGGTATTTCTTACCAGGGCACCTACATCGAGAAATGGGACTCGCAATCCGGCAAGGGTGAACCGTTCAATCACTATGTCGGTAACAGCCTCAATGGCGGCGTCGCCTACCCGCGCTGGACGCATACCCTGGCGCTCGACCTGCAGCACGGCAATTGGAGCGGTTCCATCGAGAATACCTACACACGCGGCTGGAGGGAAGTTGCCACCAACGGCGATACCGGTGATTCATTCTTCCGCAATGTGGGGGAAACCTCGCGCTTCAATATGTCGGGCAAGTACACCGGGTTCAAGAACCTCAGCCTCAAGCTCGGTGTGCGCAACATCGGCGACAAACTGCCGCCCTACACGGCGACATCTTCGAACGGGTCGCATGCGGAGGGCTACGCCAATTCAGTCGCCGATCCGCGCGGCCGTTTCTGGTATGGCTCGGTCACTTACGCGTTCAAGTAACCGGCAATCGTTGTCTGCATGATGAAGAAGGGGCCATCCGGCCCCTTTTCCTTTGGGTGGCGCCACGCGCCGCCGCGTGAGAAGGCTTGCCGGGATCCAGCGCGTGATGGTCGCGCCCGCGGTTTTTTCTGGCATGCTCACCAGGAACAATTGGCACCTGACAACCCGGGTACGACATGGACGATATCGTCACGCTCCGCCGCATCATCAAACAAAATCACGTCATCGCCGTGGTGGGACTTTCCGCCAATTGGTGGCGGCCGAGCTATTTCGTCGCCAAGTACTTGCTGGACCACGGCTATCGGGTGATCCCGGTCGATCCCGCCTATCCGGAGGTGTTGGGTCAAAGGTCTATGCCCGACTGAAAGACGTGCCCGAAAAGATCGACATGGTGGACTGTTTCCGCAAGGCCGACGAGATCCCGGCGCTGGTGGACGAGGCCATCGCCATCGGCGCAAAATGCCTGTGGATGCAACTCGGCGTGGTGAATGTCGAGGCCGCCCGCCGCGCCGCGGGCGCCGGGCTCGACGTGGTCATGGATCGATGTGTGAAGATTGAGCACGGCCGCCTGTTCGGCGGCCTCAATTTTGCCGGGGTGAACACTCGGGTGATTTCGGCCAGGCGTGCGCGCTGAGGATGCTCTTGCCGGCTTTCGACGCCATTCGTCAAGCCCGGCCGCCATTCGTCGCAATACGCGCCTGATTCGGGGCCGGCGGCTTGACGCTGAATAGTCCGGCGTCCAATATGGGGCCGTCTTTGGAGGAAATCATGCAGGACTATCTCATCTGGACCATTCTCGGCTTCGTTCTGGTTATCGTGGAGCTGATGACCGGCACCTTTTACCTGTTGGTACTCGGTGTCGGTGCGTTGTTCGCCGCATTGGCGGCGTGGATGGGATCACCCTTTATCGTGCAGGTGGCCGTGGCCGGCGTGGTGGCGAGCATCGGAACATGGTGGGTGCAGAAATGGCACGCCACGCAGCGCAAGGACGGCGACCAGTCGAACGCAATCGACGTCGGCCAGATGGTCACGGTGGCAAATTGGATCAACCAGCCCGAAGGCATGTTGCGGGTCAAGTATCGGGGCGCGGAATGGGATGCGCGTATCAAACCGGGCGACCTGGTCGCGGCCGGCATGGTAGAAGGCGGCATGCTCTATATCTTGGCACAGGATGGACAGTGCTGGGTGGTCGGCGCATCGAAACCGTTGCGTGACGAGCGCTAGCCTGCATATTTCATGGGGGCGCGTTCGAGAGTGGGTCGATGGGCGAGCGATTTTTCGTTCGACTGACCACGGCATGGCGAGCCATGCCACGGGAAGAGAACGGAAAAGCGCCGGCCAGCGGCCCGTTATCGAGCGCGCAGGCCCGGCGTCAGTACGAAGTACAAATTGGATTTCACAAAGATGACCGTTGCCAAGAGTGAAAATGGTAACGAAAAGGGGCCGACCCATGAAATATGCAGGCTAGACGTTGCGTAAGTTTGAAGAAATTCCGGTGTTGCGCACGTGAAACCCAATGGCTTCATCCCCATCGTCGCCGCGCTGATCATCGGCAGTATCTCGCAGAGTTTTTTCGCGGGATTCATGACATTCGTGATCGTATCTATCCTGGCCAACAAAATGCCTAACGAGTTTCAGAAGATAGTCGATGCCCTCAAGCAAGCCGCCGAGCAGGCCAAGCAGGCGCAGCAAAAGCCGAGGCCTTCTGCGCCCGCGTCACCCGCGCCGCAGAAGCCGGCACAACCGTCACAATCTGCGCCCGTCCGCGCGGCCTGCTGGTGCCCACCACATGGCCGAAATGCTCAAGCACAAAACCGATTCGTCGGGTCGTACGCGCACCGACAATGTTTCCATGAAATCCGCAGTCCCCTCAGTAATCGCAACGGTACTAGAACAACGCAAGGAGATTCCCATGTTTGCAAAGTTGATCGTCGCCGTAATCCTCGCCGCCGCGGCAGGTTTCTTGACGCAGAGCCCAGGCGCCGCCATCGGCGTATTTCTGGCGGCATTTTTCATCGCCCTGATCATCGAGGGCGTCCGCATCGTGCCGCAGCAGAACGCGTGGGTAGTCGAACGACTCGGCAAGTTCCACCTTGCCTTGCAGCCCGGATTCAACCTGATCGTGCCATTCATCGATCGGGTGGCCTACCGCCACTCGCTCAAGGAGGTGCCGCTGGATATCGCCGAGCAGGTGTGCATCACCAAGGACAACACCCAGCTCGCGGTGGACGGCATCATCTACTTTCAGGTGGTCGATCCCCGCCTCGCCTGTTACGGCACCGTCGGACTATGAGCTCGCGATCTCGCAGCTCGCGCAAACGGCGCTGCGTTCCGAAGTCGGCAAGATGGAACTCGACAACACGTTCGAATCGCGCGACGAGATCAACCACAACGTGGTCAGCGTGCTCGACGAAGCCGGGCGCACCTGGGGCATCAAGGTGCTGCGCTACGAAATCAAGAGCCTCACGCCGCCGGAATCGATCCTGCGCTCCATGCAGGCACAGATCACCGCCGAACGCGAAAAGCGCGCCTTGATCGCGAAGTCAGAAGGTGTGCGCCAGGAAGAGATCAACATTGCCGACGGTCAAGGCAGGCGGCGATCCTGGCTTCCGAAGGCCGAGAAGCAGGCGGCCATCAACAAAGCACAGGGTGAAGCCTTGGCGCTCACCACCGTGGCCGAAGCAACCGCATCAGCCGTGCGGCAGGTGGCGGCGGCGTTGACTGCGGATGGCGGCATGCAGGCTGCGAACCTGAAGGTGGCAGAGCAGTATGTCGAGCAGTTCGGCAATCTCGCCAAGGTTGGCAATACGCTGATTATTCCTGCGAGCCTGGCCTGACGCAGGCAGCTTTTGTAGGACATGGAGTAAAGATTGACGCCGCCCGCCGTGCGAATCTCGATGCCCTTCGTCAGCTTTTCGACCAGAGTCTCCTGATCCGCCTTGGACTGGTTCTTCAGATCCAGGTCGGCCATGCGGATCAGCTTCTCGATGTTGGGGCGACTGATCAGCGTGCGGCTGAGCATGCCGATCTGCTGCTCCACATTGGGCTGCACCGCCAGACCAGCCATCAAGGGCTTGAGGATCGAATCGGTATCGACAAAGATGCGCGCCGAAGCCTCGTATTGATCGGGAATCTTCCAGACACCCACCACCCCACCACGGCGGTGATCCAGGCCACGACCAGGCCCGGCCAGCGGAACTTCCACATCCCGCGCAGGGCAATCAGCAGGTGTTGGACGATTTCTTGCATGCGGCGTCAATTTGCCGAGGCGTCGGCGAGCTGAATTGACCCGAGCGGCCTCAGAACAGGCTCTGCGGGATGATGAGGATGTCACCGGGTCGCATTTCGACGTTGGCGCTGATATCACCACGCTTGATCAGGTCCTTCAAGCGCACCGCGTACTGCTTGTTGCCATCGGACATGCGCTGGATGATGGCCCGGTTGCCGTCGGCGAAGTCGGTGAGGCCGCCCACCGCGATCATCACGTCCAACAAGGTCATCTTTTGCTTGTAGGGCAGGAAGAGCGGCCGCGCCGCTTCGCCCACCACGCGAATCTGCTCGCTGAAGGGGCCCACGAAGCCGGTGACGATGACCGTCACGACCGGGTCGCGAACGTAGGTGGAAAGCTTCTTCTCGATATCGCGCGCCAGCTCGGGCGGCGTCTTGCCCTGTGCAACCAACTCGTCAACCAGAGGAGCAGAGACCTTGCCATCGGGCCGAACCGGCACCGACATCGAAAGCTCCGGATTGCGCCACACGATGATGTTGACGTTGTCACCCGCGCCGATGATGTAGCTGTAGTCGGCCGTTTGGGCGGCGGCGGGAGCAGGCGGCAGATTCGTCGTGGAACAGCCGCCGGGGCAATCGTGCACCCCTAGGTTGCTCAGTCGGGTCCGAGTGTCGGTGGCCGAAGCTCGCGCCGGCTCGAGTTGAACCAAGCAGCGACAATGGCCGCGTGACGACGACCGAAACCCTCCCGCTCAGCCCCTGGCGCCTGTCGGTGGCGCCACAGATGGACTGGACTGATCGCCACTGCCGCTACTTCCACCGCCAGATCACGCGGCGCACGCGCCTGTACAGCGAGATGGTGACCACTGGCGCGCTGCTGCACGGCGACGTACCGCGGCACCTGGACTTCAGCGACGCCGAGCACCCCGTGGCGTTGCAGCTCGGCGGCAGCGAGCCGGCCGAGCTGGCGGCGTGCGCCAGGCTGGCCCAGGACTGGGGCTACGACGAGGTCAACCTCAACTGCGGCTGCCCGAGCGAGCGCGTGCAGCGCGGCTCCTTCGGTGCCTGCCTGATGGCCGAGCCGGCCCTGGTGCGCGATTGCGTGCAGGCGATGGTCGATGCGGTGGCACTGCCCGTGACCGTCAAGCATCGCATCGGCATCGATCGCGACGAGAGCTACGACTTCGTGCGCGACTTCGTCGGTACCGTCGCGCAGGCCGGCTGCTCCGTGTTCATCGTCCACGCGCGCAATGCCTGGCTCAAGGGTCTGTCGCCGAAGGAGAACCGCGAGGTGCCGCCGCTGCGCTACGACTTCGTCTACCGCTTGAAGCGCGACTTCCCCGCGTTGACAATCGTGCTCAACGGCGGCGTCACGAGCAACGAGCAGATTGCCGAGCACCTGCGCCATGTCGACGGCGTGATGCTCGGCCGCGAGGCCTACCACCACCCCTGGCTGATGGCCGACTGGGACCGGCGCTTTCTCGGCGACAGGCTGGGCCAGGCACCGAACCGCGAATCCGTCGAGACCGCGATGGCCGAGTACATGTGCGACCTGGTGGCGCGCGGCATCACCTGGCCGCACGCGGCGCGGCACATGATGGGGCTGTACCACGGCGTGCCCGGCGCGCGGCGTTGGCGCCAGGTGTGGAGCGACCACAGGCTCAAGGAATCGTCGCCGCTCGAGGTGATGGCCCGAGCGCGCCATGCGCTGGATGAACAGCGCGAGGCCAACTTGGTCGACGCATGACCACGTCGGGCAGTTGATGACCGTCGAGCTCAGGACACCGACGCTGGAGTTGCTGCCGCATTACGTCGATGCACTGCGGCGCGGTTGGACGCCAGATCACATCATCGGCCGGGCTGCCATCGAAGAGCAGCTGCGAGCGATCGAACTGGACGGCGCAGGCTTCGTCGCGCGGCAGACCAACCTGCGGCCGCAGGAAGACGCGGTCACGCTGCCCGATGGGTCCCGGGTGGTGCGCATTCCCGGCCGCCAGTACTGGCTCTTCCTGGAACGAGAATTTTGTGGCCGCCTGGGAATCCGCTGGCAACCAGGTACGCCTGCGCTGCCGCCGCATGTACTCGGCCACGTTGGGTACACCGTCGTCGAATGGAAGCGCCGGCAAGGTATTGCCACGCTGGCGGTGCGCCAGGTCTTGCCCTATGCGCGGGCACAAGGTCTTCCCTATATCGAGATCACGACCGATCCGGACAATCTGGCCTCCAAGAAGGTGATCACGGCCAATGGGGGCCGGTTGATCGAGTCGTTTACGCGGCCCGCAGCGTACGGCAGCACGCCGGCCCTGCGGTACCGCATTCCGCTCTGAGACAAGGGGAGCAGGAGCCCGCCATGCGCAACAAGATCGTCTCTGCCCAGCGATGCGGTGGCCGTGATCCGGCCCGGCGACATGCTGGCCACGTCGGGCTTCGTCGGCATCGGCACGCCCGACGCACTGCTGGCCGCGCTGTCCGAGCGCTTCGTTCAGACCGGCGAGCCGCGCAACCTGGGACTGGTGTTCGCAGCGGGGCAGGGCGACGGCAAGGAGCGTGGCCTGAATCGCCTCGGGCACGATGGCCTGCTGAAGCGCGTCATCGGCGGCCATTGGGGCCTGATTCCCAAGGTCGGCCAGTTGGCACTGGAGAACCGCATCGAGGCCTACAACCTGCCGCAGGGCTGCATCTCGCAGCTGTACCGCGACATCGCGGCGGGCAAGCCGGGCACCCTGTCGCGCATCGGCCTGGGCACCTTCGTCGACCCGCGCCTGGGCGGCGGCAAGATCAATGCCGTGACCAGCGAAGAGCTGGTGCGCGTGATGGAAATCGACGGTCGCGAGTGGCTGTTCTACAAGGCTTTCCCGATCGACGTGGCCTTCATCCGCGGCACCACCGCCGACACCCACGGCAACATCACGATGGAGCGCGAGGCGCTGACGCTGGACAACCTGGCGATGGCGATGGCCGCGCGCAACTCGGGCGGCGTCGTGATCGCGCAGGTCGAGCGCATCGCCAAGGCCGGCTCGCTGCAACCCGCGGCAGGTCAAGGTGCCCGGCACCCTGGTCGACTGCGTCGTGGTGGCCGAGCCCGAGCACCACCGCCAGACCTACGCCACGGCCTACTCGCCGGCGTTCTCCGGCGAGATCCAGGTGCCGCTGGACGGACTCAGCCGCTGGCGCTGGACGAGCGCAAGATCATCGCGCGGCGCTGCGCCATGGAGCTGCCGCTCGAAGGCGTGGTCAACCTCGGCATCGGCATGCCCGAGGGCGTGGCCGCGGTCGCCAACGAGGAGAACCTGCTCGACCTGATCACGCTGACCGCCGAGCCCGGCGTCGTCGGCGGCGTGCCGGCGAGCGGGCTGGACTTCGGCGCGGCGACCAACGTCGAGGCCGTGATCGACCAGAACCAGCAGTTCGACTTCTACGACGGCGGCGGCCTCGACCTGGCGTGCTCGGCATGGCCGAGTGCGATGCGCACGGCAACGTCAACGTCAGCCGCTTCGGCCCGAAGCTGGCGGGGGCGGGCGGCTTCATCAACATCTCGCAATCCGCGCGCAAGCTGCTGTTTGCCGGCACCTTCACCGCCGGCGGGCTCGAGGTCCAGGTCAAGGACGGCGCCCTGCGCATCGTGCAGGAGGGGCGTGCGCGCAAGTTCCGCGCCAGCGTCGAGCAGATCACGTTTGCCGGCCCGCGCGCCGCCGCGCGCGGGCAGCCGGTCCTCTTCGTCACCGAGCGCTGCGTCTTCGAACTCACGCCGCAGGGCCTGCGGCTGGCCGAGGTGGCGCCGGGCATCGACATCGAGCGCGACATCCTGGCGTTGATGGACTTCAAGCCGATCCTGGAGCCGCCACCGGTGGCGATGCCCGCCGCGCTGTTCCGCCCCGGTCGCATGGACCTGCGCACCCGCCTCCTGGAGCGCGACATCGACCAGCGCGTGCATTACGACGACGAGCGCGGCATGCTCTTCCTGGATCTGCAGCACCTGCAGGTGCGCAGCCTCGACGACGTGGCCCGCATTCGCCATGCGGTGGAAGCGCGCTGCGGGCAGATCGGCCAGCGCGTGGCGACGATCGTCAACTACGACGGTTTCCAGGTCGACCATGAGGTGGCCGAGGCCTATGCCCAGATGGCGCGCGAGATGGAGGCGCGCCACTACGGCCGGGTGTCGCGCTACGCCAGCGGCGCCTTCAAGCGCATGCAGTTGCAGCAATTGCTCAGCGCGGCCGCGCCGCCGCCGTTCTTCGAGACCGAGGGCGAGGCGCAGGCGTATTTGCGTGAGGGGTGAGGGCGCGTCACGATGTGACGGTTTGTTCGATGTGAACGGGGACACCGTTCAGTTCGTGAGCCTGCGCGAGCGTCATGCAACGCAACGAAGCGTGCCGGTACCTCGGCCACGGGGAGCCTCTTCAAGTTGGCTGGGTCTCTAGTCAAGATCGACCCAAACCATGGGTGCGCTAGCGGTTTGCGCAGGTAGCGCACCATCGCATTTCGATGCGTCACCGTGGCGTCTGTGTCTGCGATGGCGAGCCACTCTGATCAGGCGCAGTCAACACCTGCAGGCCCGCCTGCTGCCAGGCCTCGATGCCGCCGCGGTACCAGTGGACATTCGTGTAACCCATGCGGATGGCCCGCAGCGCGGCGTTGTAGGAGCCCCAGCATTGCACTCCTGCACAGTACGTCACGATCAGCCGTGATCGATCCCCATGGGTGGTCCGCTGCAGGTACTCGCCGAACTCGCGCTGCACCTGATCTTCGAAGTTTCCGCCTTGAGAGGCCGGCACCACCGGAGTCGCATTCGGCAGATGCTTGTTGCTCGGAAAGGCATGCAACAGCAGCAGTCGCCCTTGCTGAGTTTGCGACCATTGCGCCAGTTGCTGCGTGCTGACCACTCGACCGCCCGGGATCGTGGTCGGGGTCGGCCCATGCAGTTGTTCGTTGGGCCGCAATTGCGAAATCGGTGGGACGCCAAAGTCCTGCGTTTCGCTGGATGCGCCCGCGCGTGGCGGATTCTGCGCCGCGTTCCCGCGAGGCTGCTCTGACGGTTGCTGTGACGCTGACGGCGTTGGCGCATTCGGCTGTTGCTGAGCAGGACGCCGCACGGGCGCTGTGCCGCCGAAACTGTCTTGCGCCTGAACGGCCGAACCCCATGGCAAGAGGCAAACTGCAAGCAATGCGGCAGGCGGCACCGAGAATGAAAGGCGGCCCATGGTCAGCGCACCCGTTGAAGCTCGCGGCTTCCGGCCGGATTGAAGTACGGATCGTCGGTACTCACGTAGCTGCCATTTGCATTGCGCAGCACACGTGCGCCGCCGTGGATGCTCGAGCGCACCCGCGTGCCGCTTGGGTCCTGATAGGTGCTGTATTCGCCCACCGCTTCCAAACTGCGCCGATGGATGCCGTCATTCGTCGCCTGGGTGTTGGCATTGACGTCGGAGTAGATCTTCGCGACATCGCGGTTCGCCGCGCTGCGGATCGCGGCACGGTCCGCAGCACCCTCGGCATTGATCCGCGACATTTCCCGTGCGTGCCACTGTGAAATTGCATTGCTCTGGCTGGAGGAGAAGCGATTTTCGGAGTCTTTGAGCGAATTGATCATCTGTTCCCCCCATTGCCGGTTGTATCGAAATGAGCCGACGACGCCTTCGCCGAAAGCGAAATCGAGTTGGCCGTTCGGAGCCCGATGCGCAAACACCAGGCCGGCACCGCCGACGACATTGCCCTGCAGTTCAGTGAAGTTGACGGTGGTGCCCAGGACCTCGCGAAACTCGACGCCGTTGCTTTGGTAGCCAATCAGGACTTGGCCGGAATCGGTGCGCCTGCGGACCTGCGGATTCGGATTCGCCTGACCGGCGCCCGCGGCGACGATGTCCGGCCGATCGCGGTACTCCAGCACCCGGGCGCCGGGGCGACGCTGCTTCACCACCGCCTCAAGGAACTCCCGAGCCGAGCGGAAGGGCCGCGGTGGACAGGGATTCATCTGATTCTGCGTACCCTGTACCTGCCAGCTGTAGGTGGGCATGATCTCGACGCCCTGCAGATCGTCCCGCGACCTTGCGCTCCACTCGTAGCGCACCCTGTTGCCCACACAGTTGCTGGCCCGGTGCCATATCACGGCGCCTTCCGTGCGCCAGCCGGCCGGGATTTGGACGGTCGCCGCGGTCATGGGTTGCGCAAAGCCACCGATGTCGGTGATCTCTACTGTCTGCTGGCTCTGAGCCGAGGCGAGAGTCGGGGCCCAGAACGCCGCGGCGACAGCCGTCGCGGTGGCGACACGCATGACGAAACGTGGATACATCGGAGGGTCTCCTCGGTGGCGAAGGCAGCGCGGCTCGGTTTGCGAATATAGGCTACGGTGCGACGCTGTACACCTGCGCGGTGCCGGAATTGACATAGCCCACCGCGGCTGTGAGGCCGTCGGCTGAAATGGCGACCCCATTGGGGCGCGAGCCATCGGTCACGTTGCTGCCGGTCTGTGTCCAGGCGCCGGCGGCGAACGTGTAGATGCGGGCAATGCTGTTGTTGGGCGCCGAGCTGATCAGCCGAGTGCCGTCGCCAGAGAGGGCGACGGTGCTGCCGAAGGCGTCGCCGTTGAGCGCAACGCTGCCGTCGATGTCAGCACCCATCTGGGTCCACGTGGTGCCGACAAGTTGATACACGCGCACATGGCCGCCCACGCCGCCACCGCCGCTGGTGCTGCCATCCGTCCTGTTGCCGGGTGCACCGATGGCAATGCGGGACCCGTCACTCGAGAGCGATACGGCGGAGCCGGCGTTGTCGCCATTGGCCTCACCTGCGATCGAGCCGCCGAGCTGCGTCCATGCGCCTGCGCTCCATTCATACACCACGGTGTAGCCCGGCCGGTCCGCGCTGTAGGATCCCGGTACACCCACCGCGACGCGGTTGCCATCGTCGGAAATGTCCACCGCCGCGCCCAGCTCATAGCTGCCGGCCGCACTGAGCGTCAGGCCCACTTGGGTCCAGCTGCCGCTCACCAATTCGTACACGAACGCGTAGCCGACCGTGGAGCCGCGGCCGGGTGCGCCGATCACCACCCGATGACCGCTGGCCGACAGGGCCACGGCGGAACCTGCCGCAGTGCCGACTGGCGGTTGGATATCGGTGCCGACCTGCGCCCATGCGCCGCCAACCAGGTCCAAGACCCGCACTTGCCCCCGGTTCGTGCCGCCGTCATCGTTCAAATAGGCACCGACGGCCACCCGACTGCCATTGGCTGACATGGCGACACTGTGTCCGGAATGCTCTCCGGCATCCTCGCCGTCGATGTCGGCGCCGAGCTGCGTCCAAGTGCTGCCGCTGCGTTGGTAGACGCGTGCATGACCGGCATCCGCGCCCGACCCGTCGTTCAGCGGCGCGCCGAAGATCACGCGCATCCCGTCGGCTGACAGCGCAACGGACCGGCCGAAGTCATCGCCCGACGCCTCGTGGGTGAAGGCCGCGCCGATCCGCGCGATCGGCCCCGCAGCCGGAGCCGCAGTGACGGTCAGCGCCAGCGCGGCCGGCGCAATGGTCACGCCGGTGGCAGTGCCCGCAAAGCTGAGGTTGGTCACGCCCGCCGCTGCGTTGGCCGCGGCGGTGATGTTGACCGTGGCAGACGTGACGCCTGCCGCGATGGTTTCAGTCGAGACGGTCACGCCGGTGGGCACGCCGGTGCCGGTGACGGTGACCGCGTCGGCGAATCCGCCGCCGCGCACGATGTCGGCGGTCACGACGGTGCTGGTACCTGCGGTCAAGGAGAGTGTCGCGGCGGACAGGGTCAGCGCGACGGTGGGCGTGGCAGGCAGAGGGCCGGACACGGGCGGCGCATCCGAGCCGCCCCCGCCGCAGCCAAGTAGGGACAAGGTCAGCATCGCGGGGGCTGCCCGGCGGGCGAGGGTGTGCAACATGGAACTCTCCTTGGCGTCTTGGGGCGCAGGCTGTTGCCGCGTTGCGCCGGGGTTGGGGTCTGGCGGCGTACCGCCGGCGCAGCGCCGGGTCAGTGAACCGTGTGCCCATGATGGGCAACCACCGTTCCGCCATCGTTCACGAGGAGGCCCGTGCCATCCCCCTTGATCGGGGGGGCAGATCAAGGGGGCGTCAGACGCCCAGCACCGCACGCACGGCCTGGGCCATCGTGAGCCGGCGGCCTGCCTCCCACGCGGCCTCGGCTTCGGCGGCCGGCAATTGGCAGCGCACAAAGCGGCGTACGCGCCGCACGTCACGGCGGTCGCTGGCGTCGATCTCGCCAAAACGCTTGTGCCAGCACTGCACTGCGAAGCCCATGGTCTGCGCTGCCAGCACCGGCTGTCGCAGGCGCGCCAGCACAGGCGCAAGATTCCACAGGCCGAACACGACGGCGAGCTGCTCCATTGCGTCCCACGCCACTGTGATACTGGCGCGTACGGACTGGGCGGATTCGTCCCAACGCCGCAAGTCCAGCAGCGTCGAGCCGGCTCCATCAAGCGCGCCGGCCACCAAGTCCCAGTCCTGCAGCTTGCGGCCTTCATCAGCCAAGGCCTGGAATTCGGCCAAGGCCACGTCTGAACGGCCACCCATGTAGTGGTTGGTCGCTTGGTTGAAACGGCCGGCGTTGACGAGGTGTTGATTGCCGCTCAATTGCCACAGCGCCAGGGCTTGCTGATTCAGGGTCGCTCCGCGATCGGGATCCTTGTCCAGCGCCGTGGCGATGTAGGCATCGAGCGTGAGCAAGGCCGCTTCGGTGTTATGGCGGCCGTGGGCGCGCGCCAGCGGGAGCGCCTGGTCAATCAGCGCGCGCGCTGCCAACGCATCGCGCTCGACACGCCAGCGCACGCGCGCGACGCGCTGCAGGACCGACGCGCGCAGGGGCTCATTGGCGATTGGCAGGGCCAGCGCCTGCGTGGCATGGGATAGCGCCGCCTCGCGCAGGCCCGCCTCGTGGCATGACCAAGCCGCCAGCGCGTGACCCGCGGCGGCGAGCTCCGGGTCGAGCCCGGGAGTGGACAGCACGTGGGCCAGCACATCGAGTGCGCCGGTCGGAATGGCGATCTCGCCCCAGGCGGGCTGCAGCTCAAGCATCAGGCGTACCGCATCGTCGCCATGCCCGTCGGCCACCGCGGCCGTCATCACCGACAAAAGATTGGGCAGTTCGTCCCGAACCGTGGCCAGCGGCGGTGTCGGCGGCAGAGTCCTGGCCCAGTGCAGCGCCCAGCTCCGCACGGTGCTGCGCAGTGCCGCAGCCTTCGTTGCACTCTGCTGCGCAGCGACGTATTGGCGGATCGGCTCGGTCGGCGCATACCGCGGCTGACCGTCCTGTCCGGTGTGCTGCTGGATGACGGAGTTGGACACCAGCTCATCCAGCCTAGCCTGGGCTTGTGCTAGGGGCAGCGCAGGATCGCCGATGGCGGCCACGGTGCTGCACGAAGCGCCAGCTGGAAAGGCGCACAGGACGGTCAGCGTTTGCCGCAACTTGGCACTCAGAAGGTTCCAGCTCCACTCGATCACCGCCAGCATTGACGCGTGACGTTCGTCCGTGCCGCTGCGCGTGCCGCGGCGCGACAACCAGGCCAGCCCGGCGACACCGGCGTGCGGGCCGCGCGCGGCTTCCTGCAACAGTGCCAGCATCTGCTCGGGCGCCAGCGTGCGTGCCCGCGATGCGGCCAGTTCCACTGCCAGCGGCAAACCGCCCAGCCATCGCACCAGCGACAGCAGGCCTTCCCGATTGCCGGCCGTGATGTGAAATTCGACCCGGTGCGCGCGCGCCCGATCAACGAATAAAGCCACCGCCGGACTCAGCGCAGCCTCGGCCAGCGATGCATTTAGCGCCGGCAGTTCGAGTGCGTCAAGCATGAATTCACGCTCGCCGTTCAGCTCGAGCGGTCGGCGCGAAGTGGCCAGCCAGTGCACCAGCGGCAACTGCTCTGCCAGCTCCGCGATGCGCGTTGTGGCCCCATCGTCAAGCTGCTCACAGTTGTCCAGCACCACCAGCAAGGACTGCCCGTCCAACGCGTCAAGCACCTTGGCCAGCGCTTCGCCGGCCGATCCGATGCGCAGCGTCATGAGCATCTGGTCCAGCAACTGGGTACCGGTCGTGACGCCGACCAGAGACACGAAAATCACACGCTCGAAAGTCGTTGCCTCCCCTGACAGGTCAGGCTGGCACAGCAGCCTGGCCACTTCTATCGCAAGCCGCGTCTTGCCGCTGCCGCCCGCGCCCAGCACCGAAACCAATCGGTGTTGGAGCACCGCGTCCCGCAGACGCGCCCCGGTGACATCAGCCCCGATCAAACTCGTCAGGTACTGGGGCAATCGCAATTCGCGAGGCCGTGTTGCCAGCGCGCCGGACAAGTCCGGCGATCTGAACGACGCCAGCGACTGCGTCTCGGGGCCGGGAGACGGCGCAAGTGCACTGACGTATCGATCGGCCAGAGCCTGCAGACGTTGGCGCTCGTCGTGAACCCATTCGTCGTAGAAGCCGGGCATCAGCTCGCCTACGTATAGGGCCTGCGAGTCGCCATATCGACCGGCCTGAAGTGCCTGCTCGAAGGCTGGCACATCGCACCAGAGCGCGTCGGGCGTCACCCGCACCACGCGGCGATCGGCCACCAACACGACCGCGCCACCCGGCGGCTCCAGGAATGCCTTCAGATAGGACAGCGTCTGCCGCAGCCGGTTGCGCCCGGTCTGCGCAGGCGCGTCGGGCCACAGCAAGCTGGCCAATTCCTCACGGGCATGGGCGCGGCCCGGCGCCAGCGCCAGCCGCGCCATCAGCACCATCGCCGCGCGGCTGCGCAGCCGGGTGAGTTGCTGCCGTCCGTCATCGATTGAGAACCCGCCCAGCAGCCGCACCTGCCAAATCGCGGACGCAGCCTGCGTGGCAATGAGAGGGCGGATCTTGAGTTCGGACATTCGGCCGGGTGACGGAAACCGCCAGTCTAGTGGCACACCCGAGGTGTGATCGCGGCTCAGGATTCTCGGACTTGCGTTTGACCCGCACACGACGGCCTTGGCTGCGCGCGCCCAACAGATGTACGGACCCCGGTTCGCGATCACCCGCACTTTGCTTCGTTGCCCGCGTACCGAGCAGGTCGCGATGTGCGGAGGGTAAGGTTGTGGCGTTTCTGCGGAACAGCTCGTTGACGCCCGCCTCAATCCGTCGAGTGGCCTCGCGCAGGCCACGTCGCCAACAACCACCCCGCCGGCGCCAGCGCGAACGCCGACATCTGCACCGCGTTCACCCGTTCGCCCAGCAGCAGCACGCCCACCGCAGCGGCCGTGATCGGCAGCATGACGGTGAAGACGCCGGCACGCGAGGCGGGCACGTGGCGCAGGCCGGTCATCCACAGCCAGACGGTCCACATGCTCGCGGCGAGCGAGTAGAACAGCAGCAACCACCAGAGGCTGACGGAGACGGCGCCGAAGTCGAAGTGCAGCGCCTGCCAAAGCCCGAAGGGTGTGACCAGGGCCAGACCCCACAGGTTCACGAGTGCGCTGATACGCCGCGGCGACACCGTGCCGGTGAGCTTCTTGCCGATCACGACGTAGCTGGATTCGCACAGCACGGCGCCGAATAACAGCGCGTTGCCGAGCAGGGTGCTGGCGCCGCTGCCGGCGGGGGCGCGGCTGGCCGACACCAGGGCAATCCCGCCCACGGCGCAGACGATGGCGTCGGCTTCGAGGGCGTCGACAGCCTCGCCCAGGTGCTGCGGCAGCTGCGCAATGCCACGCTCTTCGATCTGCTGCGGCGTCGCATCAAAGAGGTCGTCGGGGCACTCGGGGCCCAGCTCGAGCTCGCGCTCGATGCCGTCCAAGCCGGCGGTGATCAGGCCAGCCAGGATCAGGTACGGGTTGGCACTGGCATCGGGCGCGCGCCATTCGAAGCGGCCGTGCAGCGTGCGCACGAGAGCCGTCCGGTTGTTGGGGCCATGGGCCACGAAGGCGGGCGCCCAGGTCGTGCCCGACAACGATTCGCCGACGGTCAGCCGCTTGTAGGAGTTGACGGTCGGCGCTGCCAGCGCAGTCAGCGCCGGCGCATGGTCGAGCAGGCCGGCAACGAACTGGCGCTCAATGGGCGACAGCGTGGTGGTCTTGTCGATCGAACCGTCGGGGTGGTGCGGCACGAAGAGGTTGCGGTTGTCGTTCTTGCGGTCCTGCTGCCACAGGCTCACATGGCAATGACGGCGCACGAGATGGAGCGGAGCCACTACGACCGGGTCTCGCGCTACGCCAGCGGCGCCTTCAAGCGCATGCAGTTGCAGCAATTGCTCAGCGTGGCCGCGCCGCCGCCGTTCTTCGAGACCGCGGGCGAGGCGCAGGCGTACTTGCGCCAGGGCTAGGGCAGCAGGTCTGCGGCATCGGCGGCGCGGGCGGGATCGAGCGCCCATGCCCGCGCGTGGCGATCACGGGGCCCCGGCGGCCAGCAAGCGGCTGGCGGCGAGTTCGCCGATGCGCCAACCCATGGCTTCGCCGGCCTGGGTCGCGATTCGGTAGTGGATGCCGGCATAGACCCGCGCGTCCGACACCTCCTTGACGAAGTCGTCGACCCGGCTCCAGCGACGCACGGCGCCGTTCGCGCTCGGGCTGCTGGTCCAGAGCACTGGCGTGGGACCGGGCCCGATGTCGGTCTTCAGTACGGCGCCGACCGCGGCGGCCAGGATGCTGTGTCCGCTGGGGTACTCGGGATGCATCGGCGCCTCGACCAGCGAGCTCCAGCCCGGGTCGCGCTGGGTTGCGTCGTGCCCGTCGATGTCGCCGTTGCGGATGGCTGTCACGGGACGCCAGAAGTTGTAGTGGTACTTGGCCTCGAAGACGCCGATCATCGCGTCGTCCATCGCCTGCGACGCCGTCGCGAACAGGCGCGCATTGCGTTGCACGTCGCGCCCGGGCTGCAGCGCGACCGACCGCACGACACCATGGTAGATGGCAGGCAGCGAAAAGGCCCAGAAGTTGGCGATGTCGGTCTGCTCGGCGCTGCGCCGCGCATTGACCTTGCCGCCGACCGACTTGACCTCGTTGTAGTCGCGCACCCAGTCGCTGCTGTCCAGCGCCGGCGGCGGTCCGGGGCGAAACTGCGCCGCCTCGCGCATCAGCCAGGGCTTGCGCTGCGACCACTGCGGGATCGCCGGCATCACGGTGGGCACGTAGGTGCCGGCGCTGGTATGCGGCCGATAGGCCAATGCGACTGCCGGGTTGTCATCGGCGCGCGCGGCGAGCACCGCAGCCGCCGCGCGCTCGCCGGCGGCGACGCCGGCGTCGCGCGCCGGCCCGCTGGTCAGCGTCGCCAACGCCGCCTGGTAGGCGGCCGTGATCGTGGCCTGCTGGGCCGGCAACAACTGCGTCAGCGTGGCGCGGTTGGCGGCCGCCACGGCGGCATCGACCGCGGTCGACGCAGCGGCGTTTTTCATCGTCGCGTCGACGGCGTCGCGCACGGCAGTCTGTACCAGCGCCATCACGCGGATGGCGACCGGTGTGCCGACCTTGGACTCGGCAATCACGCCGTCGGCGCGCTGGTTCCAGTCGGTGATGACGTCAGCACGCGCCAGCGGTGCGACCTGCGACTGTGCGGCCACGACGAGAACCGCGAGCGTGACCAGTGATGAGCGGGGACTGAGTTTCATGGTGGGGTCCTCGGATGATGGAATGAAGAATGGAGGCGATGGGAGACATGGCCAGCGTCGGTGACGCTGGCGACGTCGGCATCGACCTGGCCTCAGGCCTTGGTGACGACGACCTCGAGGTACTCGCCAGGCACAACCAGCGCGCGCTCGCCGCCGGTGTTGAGCGCCTGCAGCAAGGTGGTGATGTCGCGTTCCAGGGCCGGCCGGCGCGCTTCCTCGAGCGCGAGGAAGGCCTTGTGCGTCGGGCCATAGAAATCGCGGAACACCTGCACCCAATGGGCTGCCGAGCGGTAGCGGAAATTGAAGTGGCGCCGCTCGCAGCGGATCTGCGACGCGTGGGCGCCGAACAGCTCGACGATGTGCGGCTCCGTGCCCCACAGCGCCGGCGACTTCAGCCCTGCCGGCGGCGGCAGGTAGGCACCGATGACCTTGAACAGGCGGCCGATGAAGCCGTCGGGCGTCCAGTTCGCCAGGCCGATGCGGCCGCCCGGGCGCAGCACGCGCAGCATCTCGCGCGCGCTGTGCCCATGATCGGGCGTGAACATCGCGCCGAAGGTCGAGAGCACCACATCGAAGCTGGCATCGGCGAACGGCAGCGCCTCGGCGTCGGCGAACTCGAACTGCACCGCCAGGCCCTCGGCACGCGCACGCTCTCGGCCCTTGTCGAGCAGCGCCGGCACATAGTCGGTGGACGTGACATCGGCAAAGCGGCGCGCGGCCGCCAGCGTGGCGTTGCCGTTGCCGGCGGCGACATCGAGCACGCGCTCGCCGGCATTGACGTCGGCAGCCTCGGCGAGGGTCTCGCCGACGATCTGCAAGGTGGTGCCGATGACGGCGAAATCGCCGCTGGCCCAGGTGGCCTGCTGGCGTTGCTTGATGGCGGCGAAGTCCGGCGCCTCGGCGCGGGATGCTGTGGCAGTGGTCATGGCTTGCTCCGGTTTATGGACAGGTGGGGCGCACGCGGCTTCGGGCGCCTTGGGCGGCATCGGCGCAATATCGCGGCGACGGCGCAATTCTTCGAGGCGCGGCCTGTTGACACTTCCCCTTGGCTCCGGCAGATTTGCTCGCCCGTCCGTTTCGATTCGCGCGCTTGACCGGGAGTCCGCGCGCCATGATCAAGGCTCCGCCACCCTCACCATGAATGTCGATCCACTGTCCGATGTGCTGCGCAGCGTGCGCTTGCGCGGCGGGGTGTACTTCTACGTCACCTGTCGCGAGAACTGGGTGGCCGAGGCACCGCCGGCCAGCGAGACGACCGACGCTGTCATGCCTGGTGCCGAGAACGTCGTTGCCTACCACCTGGTCGCCAAGGGCGAAGGCTGGGCTGCCGTCGACGGTGAGGCGCCGGTGCGCCTGGGCTGTGGCGACATCATCATGTTCCCGCGCGGCGACGGTCACGTCATTTCCTGTGCGCCGGGCATGCGCGCGCCGCAACAGATCGAAGAAAGGGTACCGCCCGATCGCGAGGCCGTGCCGGTGCCGATCACGTATCGCAACGGTGCCTGCCTGCCGGGTGTGGACATGCCCGCCGAAGAGGCGGACGCGGTCGTTCTGTGCGGCTTCATCGGCTGCGATCTGCGTCCATTCAATCCGCTGATCGGGGCCCTGCCGCGCCTGCTGCACCTGCCGGCGCGCGACGTTGGCGCCTGGGTGGCGCCGATGCTGACGCAGGCGGTGGCCGAGTCGCGCGGCCGTCGTCACGGCAGCGCGGCCGTGCTGGAGCGCCTGAGCGAGATGGTCTTCGTCGACTCCGCGCGCCGCTACCTCGAGATGCTGCCCGAAGGCCGCGGCACGGGCTGGCTCGCGGCGCTGCGCGACCGTCACGTCGGCCGCGCGATTGCGCTGCTGCACGAGCGTGTCGCCGAGCCTTGGACCGTGGACGCGCTCGGCCGCGAGGTCGGCCTGTCCCGCTCGGCGCTGCACGAGCGCTTTGTCGCGCTGATCGGCCTGCCGCCAATGCAGTACCTGGCGAACTGGCGCATGCAGGTGGGCGCCAAGGCACTGCGCGACGGCAATGCCACCGTCGCGACCATCGCCCAGGACATCGGCTACGAGTCCGAGGCCGCCTTTGCGCGGGCTTTCAAGCGCCTGGTCGGCCAGCCCCCGGCAACCTGGCGGCGGGCGCAGTTTGCGCCCGCAGCGAGCAAGGAGGCGGTGCCGGCACGCGGCTAGGGGGTGCGTCGCTGACGCGCCGGCCAGGTTGCCAGCAGCAGCCCCGCCAGCGCCAACCCGAATGCCAGCATCTGCACCGCGCTCACCCGTTCGCCCAGCAGCAGCACGCCCACCGCGGCGGCCGTGATCGGCAGCATGACGGTGAAGACACCGGCGCGCGAGGCGGGCACATGGCGCAGCCCCGTCATCCACAGCCAGACGGTCCACATGCTCGCGGCGAGCGAGTAGAACAGCAGCAACCACCAGAGGCTGACGGAGACGGCGCCGAAGTCGAAGTGCAGCGCCTGCCAAAGCCCGAAGGGTGTGACCAGGGCCAGACCCCACAGGTTCACGAGTGCGCTGATACGCCGCGGCGACACCGTGCCGGTGAGCTTCTTGCCGATCACGACGTAGCTGGATTCGCACAGCACGGCGCCGAACAACAGCGCGTTGCCGAGCAGGGTGCTGGCGCCGCTGCCGGCGGGGGCGCGGCTGGCCGACACCAGGGCAATCCCGCCCACGGCGCAGACGATGCCCGCCATGACGCGCGGTGTGATGCGCTCGCGCAGGAAGGCCCACGACATCAGCGCCACCACCGCTGGAATCGCCGCCATGATCACGCCGGCCGCCAGCGCCGTGCTGTACAGCACGCCGTAGAGCATGCAGATCGAAAACAGGAAGTTGCCGAGAAAGCTCTCCCAGAACAGCAACACGCGGTCGTGGCGCGAGAGCGGCGCATCACCGCTGCCGCGCCGGCGCACCCAATGCGGCCATCGCTACCGCGGCGATGCCAAAGCGCAGCCAGGCCAGCAGGAAGACCGGGATCGCGGCCACCAACAGTTTGGACAGTCCGACGTAGCTGCCGACCAGCGCCATGCTGGCGGCCAGGGCGGCATAGGCGGCGAGTGGTACGTGGCCGACAGGTGAGGGCATCAAAATGCCGACACGTAGCGTCGCAGTTCCCAGTCGGAAACATGGCGTGCGTACTCGGTGTATTCGATGCGCTTGAGGGCGACGAACTCGCGCGCCAGGGTGTCGCCAAGCGCGGCGCAGACGATGGCGTCGGCTTCGAGGGCGTCGACAGCCTCGCCCAGGTGCTGCGGCAGCTGCGCGATGCCACGCTCTTCGATCTGCTGCGGCGTCGCGTCAAAGAGATCGTCGGTGCACTCGGGGCCCAGCTCGAGCTCGCGCTCGATGCCGTCCAGGCCGGCGGTGATCAGGCCAGCCAGGATCAGGTACGGGTTGGCACTGGCATCGGGCGCGCGCCATTCGAAGCGGCCGTGCAGCGTGCGCACGAGAGCCGTCCGGTTGTTGGGGCCATGGGCCACGAAGGCGGGCGCCCAGGTCGTGCCCGACAACGATTCGCCGACGGTCAGCCGCTTGTAGGAATTGACGGTCGGCGCTGCCAGCGCAGTCAGCGCCGGCGCATGGTCGAGCAGGCCGGCAACGAACTGGCGCTCAATGGGCGACAGCGTGGTGGTCTTGTCGATCGAACCGTCGGGGTGGTGCGGCACGAAGAGGTTGCGGTTGTCGTTCTTGCGGTCCTGCTGCCACAGGCTCACATGGCAATGCATGCCGCTGCCCGGCTGGTTGGCGAATGGCTTGGGCATCATCGAGAAGACCATGCCATGGCTCTCGGCGATGGCCTGTGCGGCGAGCTTGAACAGCATCAGGTGGTCGGCGCTGGCCAGCGCGTCGGAAAACGCGAAGTTGACTTCGTACTGACCATGGGCGTCTTCATGGTCGAGCTGCAGCACGTCCAGGCCGCAGCGTTCAAGCGCCTCGTGCAGCGCGCGCAGGAAGGGCAGTTGGCGGCCGATGCTCTGCAGGTCGTAGCTTGGCTTGTCCAGCCGATCGGCGTCGTCGGCGGGCATCCAGCGGCCGCCCTCGTGCTTCAGGAGGAAGAACTCGGGCTCGATGCCGACATGCAGCGTCATTCGTTGCTCGGCAAGGCGCGCGACGGCGCGCTTGAGCACCTGGCGCGGGCAGGCGTCGAACGGCTCGCCCGCCACGAAGCCATCGCCGACGATCCGAGCCACGCCCGGCTGCCAGGGCAGGGCCTGCGCCGTACTGGCTGCGCCGCGGGCCATGTACTCGGCGCGTGGCCCCGTGCGCGGCAACCCGGTGCCAGCGATCGACGGACCTGAGAACCCGGCGCCGACGGTGAGCACATCGTCCAGGTGCGCCAGCGGCACCAGCTTGCCCTTGGCCACGCCGTGCACGTCGGTGAACTGCACCAGCAGGGTATGCACGCCCTCGGCAATCAGGCGCTCGCGCAAGGCTTTCATCGCGCTGCGGCTGCCCTGGGCAGCGGCCTGTGGATGACGGGGCGCATACGCAATCTTCCTCGACCTAGCGCCTCAGGCGGGCTCGATGCGCAGCCAGGTGGTCTTGAGCTCGGTGTACTTCTCCAGCGCATGCAGGCTCTTGTCGCGGCCGTTGCCGCTTTGCTTGTAGCCGCCGAAGGGCACGGTGATGTCGTCTTCGTCGTAGGAGTTGACATGCACCGTGCCGGCGCGCAGCGCGCGCGCCACGCGGTGGGCGCGGTTGAGGCTGTCGCTCCAGACGCTGGCCTGCAGCCCGTAGTTCGAGGCATTGGCCAGCGCAATGGCCTCGGCTTCGGTCTTGAAGCGGATCACGCTCATCACCGGGCCGAAGATCTCTTCGCGGGCGATGGTCATGCCGTTGGCCACACCGTCGAACACGGTCGGCTCGACGTAGTAGCCGCCGCTGGCCTCGCGCGCGCGCCGCCCGCCCGTGACCGTGCGGGCGCCCTCGCGTGCGCCGGCTTCGATGTAGCCCATCACCGTGCGCAGCTGCCCCTCGTCGACCAGCGCGCCCATCGTCGTGGCGGCGTCGAGCGGGTCGGCAGGCGCGTACTGCGGTGCCTCGGCCGCGGCGATCTCGACGAAGCGGTCGGCCACGCTTTCATGCACCAGCACGCGCGAGGGCGCGTTGCAGCTCTCGCCCTGGTTGAAGAACAGGCTGCCGGCAGCGGTCTTGGCGGCGCGCTCGACGTCGGCGAAGTCGTCGAAGACGACGAAGGCCGACTTGCCGCCGAGCTCGTTGTAGACCCGCTTCAGGTTGCTGCGGCCCGCGTACTCGAGCATCTTGCGGCCCACGCGGGTGCTGCCGGTGAAGCCGATCGCGTCGACGTCCATGTGCAGCGCCAGCGCCTCGCCGGCCTCGTGGCCGTAGCCGGGCACGACGTTGAACACGCCCGGCGGGATGCCGGCCTCGACCGCCAGTTCGGCCAGACGCAAGGCGGTGTAGGGCGACTTCTCGCTCGGCTTGAGCACCACGGAGTTGCCGGTGGCCAGTGCCGGGCCCGAGCTTCCACGCGGCCATGATCATCGGGTAGTTCCAGGGCACGACGACGCCGATCACGCCCATCGGCTCGCGCGTGATCAGCGCCAGCGCCGTGGCCGGCGTGGGTGCGATCTCGTCGTAGACCTTGTCGATGGCCTCGGCGTACCAGGCGATGGTGCGCGCGGTGGAGGGCACGTCGACCGACAGCGAATACTGGATCGGCTTGCCCATGTCCAGCGTTTCGAGCAGCGCCAGTTCCTCGCGCGCGGCCAGGATCTTGTCGGCGAAGCGCTGCAGCAGCTTCTTGCGCACGGCCGGCGGCTTGCCGCACCAGCGGCCGTCGGCGAAGGCGGCGCGCGCGCTCTTCGACCGCTGCGTCGACGTCGGCCTCGCGGCAACGCGCCACCGGACCGAGCGTGCGGCCGTCGATCGGCGAGGCCTTGACGAAGGTCTCGCCCGACGGCGGCAGCGCAGCGCTGGCCGTCGATCAGCGCGCGGCCGTCGAACGCCGCTTCGGCGGCGCGCGCTGCCAGTCGATGCTTGCGGTGGCCATGACTCATGGTGGCGTTCAGAAGCTGCAGCACACGGAGGCGCCGAACAGGTTGTTGGTCTTCCTGTAGGTGCCCGTGCCTGCGTCGAAGAAAACCGGCAGTTGGCGCGGTCGAGACGGTACTCGGCCTTGAAGGTCGTGTTCAGGTTGAACGCATACTTCAGGCCGATCGACAGCGCATAGCGGTTTGCACCCTTGTCGCGCCGGTGAGCGATTGGCGTCGACGTCCAGCCAAGCGCCGGGTCAGGACCGATGCCGCTGCGATAGTCGCCGTAGCCGCCGTCGATGCCGTAGACGTCACCAGTAGCGTGTAGCCGAGCAGGCCACCGCCGTTCTTGTTGTTCTTGATGTAGTCGAACGCGAGCCAGTGACCTTCGAGGCGCGGCGTGAACTTGTAGCCGCCAGCCCCGACACGCCGTCACCACCTGGCAGTCGCGCAACTCGCCGGTCGCGGGTCCGGCGTGATCGCGCCGTTCTTCTGTTGGCCGACGCTGACACCTGGCCCTGCACCGTCCAGTCGCCGCGGATGAAGTAGCCGTCGACCTCGAACAGATGACGTGCGTCGTCTGTCATAGGGAGTCGCGTGCAGTTGCCACGTCGTCGTCGGCACGTGAAGTTGGCTGCCTTGCCATGCACGCCGGCGAAACCGAAGCCCGTGTACTCGCCCTGCGCAGTAGTCGACGCGGTAGGCCAGCACCGGCGTCGCTGTTGCCCGTGTCTTGGCGATGCTCTCGTTCATGTTGGCCAGCATCGCCTTGCACCACCACTTGCCCTCGTGTGACCTCCATGCCCGCGCCGGTGTAGGCGGTGGGCAGGGTGAAGTCGAACAGCAGGTTGTGCGTGATCAGCTTGTTCAGCGTCGGCTGCAGGTACTCGTAGCCCGACCAGTCGGGAACCTGGCCGGCGATCAGGCGCGTCTGCAGGTCGCCGAGCGGGATCGACACGCTGGCTTCGTGCACGATGCGATTGGCCGTCGAACACCGCGCCGACGCCGCGGTTGGGCGCCAGCGTCAGGCGCCAGCGGGTGCCGGACTCGGTCTCCTTCTGGAAGTCGATCACGGCGGCGCCGAAAGTACGAGTTGTCGTAGTTGTAGCCGTCGTCGCCCACGGCGTTCAGGAACTGGAAGCCGGCGCGGTTCTGCGCGCTTGTTGTAGATGAAGGTCGGGTCCATGTAGCCGCTGATCTTGAGCTGGCGCAGGCCGGCGGCGTCGCGCGTAGTCTTCGAGCGCTTCGGTCTTCACCGTGACGCGGTTGAACTCGTCGCGCCTGCTCGGGCGTCATGCCCCACTGGCCGGCAGCGGGTGTCTTGGCCTCGGCCGCCTGCAGCTTCTTCTCCAGTTCGGCGACGCGGTCGCGCAATGCCCGCAACTCATTGAGCACTTCGGCGTTGGATCTGCGCGAAGGTCGGGAAGGCGCAGGTCAGCGCCAGGACCAGCAAGGTGGGGCGCAGGGCAGAGGTTCTTCTTCATCTCGGGTTCTCCTGTGGTGCTGTTTGACGGTCGTGGGCTTCAATCAGGCGCGGTTGGCGGCCTGCATTTCAAGGTGGCGTCGTCGCTCGGCGCGGGCGAGCAGGTAGCTGGCGACGGTCACGCCGATCGCCACCACCACGACCGTGATGGTGGCCACCGCGTTGACGCTGGGGTTCAGGCCCAGCCGCGCGCGCGAAAAGATGACCAGCGGCATCGTCGTCGACCCGGGGCCGGACAGGAAAGCTGACAGCACCACGTCGTCGAGCGACAGCGTGAAGGTCAGCAGCCAGGCCGACAGCATCGACTGCGTGATCATGGGCAGCGTGACGAGGTAGAAGACCTGGTGCGGCTGGGCGCCCAGGTCCAAGGCCGCTTCCTCGAGCTGAGGATTGAGGTCGTGCAAACGGGCCTGGATCACGACGGTGGCATAGGCCATGCCGACCAGCAGGTGGCCGAACCAGATCGTCGTCAGGCCGCGTTCGGGGAAGCCCAGCGCGCGCTGCACGCTGACCATCATCAGCAGCAGCGACAGGCCGATCACGACCTCGGGCATCACCAGCGGCGCATTGACCATGCCGGAAAACAGGGTGCGGCCCGTGAAGCGCTTGTACTTGACCAGCGAGAACGCGGCCAGGGTGCCCAACACGACCGCACCGCAGGCGGTCAGGAAGGCGATCTTCAGGCTCAGCCACAACGCCGTGATCAATTCGTTGTCGTTCGCCAGCGCGACATACCACTTGAGCGTGAAGCCGCGCCAGACATTGGGTACCGGCGAGTCGTTGAAGGAAAACAGCATCAACGCAACGATCGGCAGGTACAGGAACGCGAACACCGCAGCCATCCAGCCGCGACCGACCCAGTGATTGAAGCTGGCCGAGGTGCCGCGGATCATGGTTGGCCGTCCTGGGCCTCGGCCTGGTACTTGTTGAAGATCGCCAGCGGGACGATGATCAGCAGCACCATGACCACGGCCACGCTGGCCGCCATCGGCCAGTCGTTGTTGGCGAAGAACTCGTCCCACATCACGCGCCCGATCATCAAGGTGCGCGGACCGCCGAGCAGTTCGGGAATGACGAACTCGCCGACGCAGGGGATGAAGACCAGCATCGAGCCGGCGATGACACCGGCCTTGGACAGCGGCACGGTGATCTTCCAGAACGCCACCCAGGCCGTGGCGCCCAGGTCGGAGGCAGCCTCCAGCAGTCGCAGGTCCATCTTGGCCAAGTTGGCGTACAGGGGCAGCACCATGAACGGCAGATAGGTGTAGCTCATGCCCAGCACCAGCGAGAAGGGCGTGTGCATCAGCCGGCCGGGCGTCTCGATCAGGCCGGCGGCAAACAGCAATTGGTCCAGGCCGCTGCCGACCACGGCCACCTCGACCCAGCCGCCCTCGCTCAGCAGGCCCTTCCAGGCATAGACGCGCAGCAGGAACGAGGTCCAGAACGGCAGCATCACCAGCATCAGCAGCGCCGGCTGCACGGTGGCTCGGGAGCGCGCCATGAAATAGGCGAAGGGGTAGCCGATGACCAGGCAGATCAGGGTCGTGACCGCCGCGTATTTCAGGCTGCGCAGGTAGGTGTCAACGTAGAGCGAATCCTGAGCAATGAACTGGTAGCCGCTGAACTTGAGCGACAGCTGGAGCAGGCCGTCCTGGAGGCTCAGGAGATCCTTGAATCTGGCGCCGTCCATCTCCGAGACGCTGATGTGCGCGACGATCAAGAAGGGCAGCAGGAAGAACGCCAGCAGCCACAGGTAGGGCAAGCCGATGACCGCGGTGCGGCCGCGGGCGAGCGAGCGCAGGCGGTTCAGCATGGTTCAGCTCGTCAGGACCACCTGGGCCGACGGCGACCAATGCGCCCAGGCGCGATCGCCCCAGCTCAGGCTGTCGTCACGGTGGCGCTGCGTGTTGGCCTGGCTGATCTTGAGCAGGGCGCCGCTGGCCAGCGCCAGCTGGTAGACGCTGAAGCTGCCGAAGTAGGACATCTCCTTGATCGTGCCCTGGACGGCGTTGAACTCGGACTTGGCCGGCGCGGCGCGCGTCAGCGCAATCTTCTCCGGCCGCACGGCCACCGACACGGACATGCCCTGCGAGGCCGTGATGCCATGACCCACATAGTGCTTGCAATCGGCGCAGTCGATGACCGCGTGATCGGCCTCGTCGACCACCAGGCGACCGTCCATCAGGTTGACATTGCCGATGAAGTCGGCCACGAAGCGATTGGCCGGTGTTTCATAGACGTCCGCCGGTGCGCCGACCTGCATCAAGCGGCCCTCGCTCATCACGGCGATGCGCTGGGCCATCGTCATCGCCTCTTCCTGGTCGTGCGTCACCATCACGCAGGTCACACCGACCTGTTCGATGATGTTGACCAGCTCGATCTGGGTCTCTTCGCGCAACTTCTTGTCCAGGGCGCCCAGCGGCTCGTCGAGCAGCAGCAGTTGCGGTTGCTTGGCCAGGCTGCGCGCCAGCGCCACGCGCTGCTGCTGGCCGCCCGAGAGCTGATGCGGTTTGCGCTTGGCGTAGGCCTCGAGCTGCACCAGCTTGAGCATCGCCTCCACGCGCGCCGCGATCTCGTCGCGTGTCAGGCCGCCGCGGCGCGGGCCGAACGCGATGTTGTCCCATACCGTGAGGTGCGGAAACAGTGCGTAGCTCTGGAACATCATGTTCATCGGCCGCTGGTAGGGTGGCATTTCGGCCAGGTTGCGTCCGTCGAGCAGGATGCGGCCCGAAGTCGGCTTTTCCAGCCCGGCCAGCATGCGCAGCAACGTGCTCTTGCCGCAGCCCGAGGACCCCAGCAGGCCGAAGATCTCGCCCTTGGCGATGTCCAGGCTCACATGGTCGACGGCCAGCAGGCCGCTGAAGTCCTTGACGACGTCCTGGAGTTGCAGGAACGCGGGCATTACAGGCCTGTCTTGAAGCCCGTGTAGGTGCGCGTCATCAGGCGGCGCAAATCGCCTGCCAGCGAGTCCGGGGCCACCATGTTCTTCATGTCGGTCGGCGACAAGAAGACCGTCGGGTTGTTGGCCACTTCGGGCTTGACGAAAGGCTTGGAGGCCGTCGTCGGATTGGCGTAGAAGACCTTGTTGGTCAGGCTGGCCGAGACCTCGGGGCGCAACATGTAGTTGATGAACTTGTGCGCGTTGCCGGGCCGCGCGGCGTCGGCCGGGATCACCATCACGTCGAAGAACAGCAGGCCACCGGACTTCGGAATCAGGGCCTGGACGTTGTTGCCGGTCTTGCCGTCGATCGCGCGCTGGCGCGCGATGTTGATGTCACCCGACCAGCCCAGCGCCAGGCAGATCGAACCACTGGCCATGTCGTTGATATAGCCCGACGAGCTGAACAAGGTGACGTACGGCCGCACGGACTTGAGCAGGTTGGCCGCCGCGGCGTAGTCGGACGCGTTCTTGCTGAACGAAGGCTTGCCCAGGTAATGCAGGGCCGCGGGAACGACTTCGGAGGCCGAATCGAGAAACGCCACGCCGCAGCTCTTGAGCTTGCTGATGTATTCGGGCTTGAAGATCAGGTCCCAGGCGTTGTCGGGCATCGGCGTCGAGCCCAGCGCAGCCTTGACCTTGTCGACGTTGATGCCGACCGTCGTGTAGCCCCACAGCCAGTTGACCATGTACTCATTGCCCGGATCCATGCGCGCGAGTTGCGCCTGCACCGCGGGGTCGAGGTTTTTCAGGTTTGGAATCTGCGACTTGTCGAGCTTGCGCAGCAGCCCGCCGTCGGCCTGCAGCTTGGCCCAGTTGGAGGAGGGCACGACGATGTCATAGCCGGTCTTGCCCGCGACCAGCTTGGCGTGGACGATCTCGTTGTTGTCGAAATTGTCGTAGCGGACCTTGATGCCGGTTTCCTTCTCGAAGTTTCGGATCGTGTCTTCGGCGATGTAGTCCGACCAGTTGTAGATGTTCAGGACCTTCTCTTCCTCCTGCGCGTGCAGTGCGGGAGCGCCGAGCATCAACGCCAGCCCAGCAAGAGCGCCCACGGCGCGGAGCGAGTACGGTTTGACCATGGTGCAAGATCCTCCAGGTAGGAATGACAGGGAAGCAGTCAAGGCGGCAGTCTAGGGTGCAAGTTGCCTGACCACAGTGGGGAAACTCTCGATGAGCCGGGCGCCTAGCGGTCCCAGCCGTGTTTTCGAACGTCGGCCAGCGTCAGGTCCAGGCAGTGCCGGATCAGGGCCATCATCTCGTCGATCTGCGCGCGCGTGATGATCAAGGGCGGCGCGATGATCATGCGGTCGCCGACCGCGCGCATGATCAGGCCGTTGCCGAAGCAATGCCCGCGACAGACCATGCCGATGTCGACTGCCGACGGGAACGCCGTGCCGCGACCGCCGCGGCCGGTCTTGTCCTTGACCAGCTGCACCGCGCCCATCAGGCCGCAGGTCTGCGTCTCGCCGATCAGTGGGTGGCTGTTCAGCGACTCGAATGCCTTGGCCAGGTAAGGGCCGACGTCGTCGCGTACGCGCTCGACCAGTCCGCGCTCGCGGACCAGCTTGAGGTTGGCCAGGGCCACCGCGCAGGCCACCGGGTGGCCCGAGTAGGTGTAGCCATGGTTGAACTCGCCGCCCTTGTCGATCAACACCTTGGCCACACGGGCGCCCACCATCACGCCGCCGAGCGGGATATAGCCGCTGGTCACGCCCTTGGCGAACGTCATCAGGTCGGGCTTGAACGCAAAAGTCTCGCAGCCGAACCAGCGCCCGGTGCGGCCGAAGCCGGTGATGACCTCGTCGCTGACCAGCAGGATGCCGTGGCGATCGCAGATGCGCTGGATCTCGGGCCAGTAGGTGGGCGGCGGCACGATCACGCCGCCGGCACCCTGCACGGGCTCTCCGATGAAGGCCGCGACCTTGTCGGCGCCGACTTCTCGGATCTTGTCCTCGAGCCAGCCCGCCGCCAGCAGGCCGAACTCGTCGCGCGACATGCCTGCCGGTGCCTTTTCCCACCAGAACGGCTGCTCGATGTGCACGATGCCGGGGATCGGCAGGCCGCCCTGCTCGTGCATGCCGCTCATGCCGCCGAGCGAGGCGCCGGCCATGGTCGAGCCGTGGTAGGCGTTGTTGCGGCTGATGATGACCTGGCGCTGGGGCTGCCCCAGCAGGTCCCAGTAGCGACGCACCATGCGCACGATGGTGTCGTTGCCTTCCGAGCCCGAGCCCGAGAAGAACACATGCTGGAACTGCGGCGGCGAGACCTCGGCCAGCAGTTCGGCGAGTTCGATCGCGGGTTGTGTGGCGGTCTGAAAGAAGGCGTTGTAGAAGGCGAGTTCCTTCATCTGCTTCGCAGCCGCCTCGATCAGCGCGGGTTCGCCATAACCGACATTGACGCACCACAGCCCGCTCATTGCGTCGAGGATCTTCTGGCCCTCGGTGTCCCACAGGTAGATGTTCTCGGCGCGCGCCATCACGCGCACGCCCTTCTTGGCCAGGGCCTTGAAATCGGTGAAGGGATGCAGGAAATGGGCTGCGTCGGCAGCCTGCCACTCTTGGGTCGTGCGGGTCATCGACGGATCCTTGATCAGACGTGAAGCAGGAGGTGCTCGCGTTCCCAGGGCGAAATCACCTTCATGAATTCGGCATGTTCGATCTCCTTGACCTCGGTGTAGACGGTCACGAACGACCGGCCAAGCACTTCCGCCAGGTCGCTCTCGTTGCGCAGCAGGTCCAGCGCCACGCCCAGGCTGCGCGGCAACTGGAAATCGCCAAGGTAGGCGTCCCCCTTGCACTCTGGCGAGGGCTCGATCCGGTGCTTCATGCCCAGGTAGCCGCAGGCCAGGGTTGCCGCGAGCGCCGCGTACGGATTGGCATCGGCCCCGATCACGCGGTTCTCGATGCGGCGCGCGGCGGCGCTGGCCACCGGCGAGCGGATCCCCACGGTGCGGTTGTCGGTGCCCCACTGGATGTTGATCGGTGCCGCGTTCGACCGCACCAGTCGGCGATAGGAGTTGACGTAGGGCGCGAACAGCGCCATCGCTGCGGGGATGTACTTCTGCAGGCCGCCGATGTACCAGAAGAACTCCTTGGTCGGCGTGCCATCTTCGTTGCTGAAGATGTTCTTGCCGGTGGCCTTGTTGAGGATGCTCTGGTGGATGTGCATCGCACTGCCCGGCTCGCCGGCGATCGGTTTGGCCATGAAGGTCGCGAACATGTCGTGGCGCAGCGCGGCTTCGCGCACGGTGCGCTTGAACATGAACACTTCGTCGGCCAGCCCGAGCGGATGGGCGTGGAAGAAATTGATCTCCATCTGCCCGGCACCGATTTCGTGGATCAGGGTGTCGACATTGAGCTCCATCTTCTCGCAGTAGGCGTAGACATCTTCGAACAGCGGGTCGAACTCGTTGACCGCGTCGATCGAGTAGGCCTGGCGCGAGGTTTCGGCGCGTCCACTGCGCCCGATCGGTGGCTTCAGGGGAATGTCGGGGTCGGGGTTGCGCGCCACCAGGTAGAACTCGAGCTCGGGCGCGACCACGGGCTCCATGCCGTCGGCGGCAAACAGATCGCAGACCCGTCGCAGCACCGAGCGCGGGGCAAACGGCACCAGTTCGCCGTCCTTGTCGAAGCAGTCATGGATCACCTGCGCGGTCGGGTCGGCGGCCCAAGGCACGATGCGCGCCGTGCTCGGGTCGGGCTGGAGGTGCATGTCGCGGTCGGTCGGGCTGATGACGTCGTAATACGGCCCCTCCTCGGGGAACTCGCCCGTGACGCCCATCGCTACCACGGCCTCGGGCAGCCGCATGCCGCGATCTTCGGTGAACTTCTCGCGCGGCAGGATCTTGCCGCGCGCCACGCCGGTCAGGTCGGGGACCAGGCACTCGACTTCGGTGACGCGGTGCTCATTGAGCCAGTTCTCGAGATCGGCGAAGGTGGATTTATTGCTGCGCAATACCATGGGGCTACCTGTTGAGTTGTCGCTGCCGCTGGCGTGCCAAGCAGGCGGCGCCAAAGGCCTTGAGGATCTTCATCGAGACCGGGTTGTCCGCGGCCTGCCACTCCGCATGCCACTGCAGGCAAAGTGTGAATGCGGGCGCGTCGGGTTTGGAAAACGCTTCGATCACGCCATCGGGCGCACGGGCCTCGACCTGCAACCCCTGCCCAAGCCGGTTGACGGCCTGGCCGTGCAGCGAGTTGACTTCGAATTTCGGCAGGCCGGTCAGCTGGAACAGTTTGCCGCCTGGCTCGACGGTGACACTGTGCGCCAGGCCGTATTGGACCTCGAGCGTGGCCGTGTTGTCGTCGCGGTGATCGTGGTGGCCCGGCAGCTCGTGCACGGCCTGGTGCAGGCTGCCACCAAGCGCGACGTTCGTCTCCTGTGCACCGCGGCAGATGCCCAGCAACGGCACGCCACGCGCGATCGCCTTCGGAATCATCGGCAGGGTCCAGGCGTCGCGAACGGGGTCGAGCGGCAGCGCAGGGTCGTGCACGTCCTCGTCGAAGTGGCTGGATGCACGTTCGACGGCGAGCCGGTCAGCAGCAGGCCATCGGCGAGCGCGAGCAGGACGTCGAGGTCGTCGCGCCGGCGCTGGGCACCACCAGCGGTTGGCCGCCGGCCAGCCGCACGGCCTCGACGTATTTCGTACCGACGACGTGATACGCTCGTCGCCCATGCGCGCGGTTGCAAGCAGTCACGAGCACGACTGGTTTGCCACGCAAGCCGACAGCATGTCCTTCAATCGGTAATAGGCCATGCCGAGTATCAGCGCAGGCGCTGCAGGGTATTGCACGATGCTAACAGTAGTATGTACAATTTCAACTTTTTTCTAACAATAACCCCCAGATACTAAGCTGCTGGGACTGTACAGCGGCCTTAACAAACATGCAGATTTTAGTAAGATAAATAAATAACGATCACATCAATCAAGATATTTCTTTGGCCAAAAGGAAAAAGGGGAATCCGAAAACCTTAATAACAGAGTAGGAAAATATTAAAAATCAAAACCGACAAACATGAAACCAAATCCGGTTAAAGGCAAACTGCAATTAAAAAAGCAAGCTGTTTCAAATTTAACAAATGCGGAATTAAGCACCGTTAAAGGCGGAGTAGCAGAAGCCTGGACAACATCAATTGGAAATTGTACAGGGTTTATGTGTTGTACCGCATCCCAAACCTGCGGCACACAATTATGTACAGTAAGCGTTTGTCTTTCTATAGTTACAATCATTGTTTAATGATTATGCTATTGAAAGAAACGCTTTTTTCAATGTTGAAATTATCCCCGGCATACAGCCACACTATATGTCGGGGTATAATTAAACCGGTAAAAATTTAAAAAAGTCGTGTTTATTAAACATTCACAAACATGAAACCGAATCAAACCAAAAGCAAACTGCAACTAAAAAAGCAAGCAGTTTCAAACTTATCTAATGCAGAACTAAACACTATTAAAGGTGGTGTTGAAGAAGCCTGGACCACATCAATTGGAAAATGTACAGGTTTTGCATGCTGCGGAGAAACACAAACCTGCACCACTGCACTTTGTACTGTAAGCGTTTGTACTATAATTATTACAATTATCCTGTAATTACAAAAGTAGTAAGCAACGCTGTTCATAATTACAATTATCCCTGGCATATACTAAACTGTATGCCGGGGTATAATTAAGCTTATTTAAAAACTAAAAACTGCCACATTGGTCAAGGGGTTACGACGCATTTCTTTCACGAATGAATCACAGGTTCGATTCCTGTATGTGGTACAAACATTTTTAACCAGCCATGCAGAGCCAGCTATACAAACTGTGGCTTTATATTTTTCAATCTAAAAGTTTTAACATGAAAACCAAAACTCAAAAAATTAAATTAGGCAAAAAAACTGTTTCAAACCTTACTCACTCGGGCCTTTCAAAATTAAATGGAGGTGAGGCAACCTGGACAATAACCACCACCCTGGCTTCAGTATTGGAACAAACCTGCAAGTGCAGCTTTCCTCCAAAGTGTGCATCTGATAATACAGTAGTATAAAATAACAACAACGGGGAGATAAAAAAATCCCCCGGCCAATAAAAGCCAGGGGGCATGTTTATAACAAGGTTACAAACATGAAACCATGATAAAGGTAGAAAATAATTTTAGTATTTAAAACTTGTTACACATGGCAATACCATACACCTATCATTCTAAACTGGTAATGCGTACCCCGCAAAATCCTTTACAAACTTCTATTGGTGCCGAAGATGATTTTTTACAGGGCCTTTTAAAAGACAACAATTTTTTAGAAGCACTGTTTCTTGCATCACCTGTTTTACATGACGAACTGGTAAAATACGGACAGGGCGCTATGTCTGATACAAAAGGGATAAAAAAACTTATTTTTTCTCTGGCTAAATATCACTTGCGTATGAGCAGCAGGTGTACGCCTTTTGGTCTTTTTTCTGGCTGTGCTGTTACCCGGTGGGATGATAATGAAACTTCAGTAATAATTGACACAGTAAATAAACTGGATCGGCACACCCGCTTTGATATGCACTATCTATGTGCATTAGC
>CAVUEP010000008.1:0-92234 GCA_963740395.1 uncultured beta proteobacterium | reverse complement strand
CGACCCCCGGATTGTATTGTTGTTTGGCCAGAGCTTACAGAATCTCGCGCCGGCATGCCTCCACCGGACGCCGCATGCCGCCATGCAGCGAGCAACCCGAGGCCAATTCAAGCTAAAATGCGTCGTCAGCGGTGGCGGCCCGCAGCACAAGACAAACTAAGGGCTGCCTGCACGGCTTATTCCTGACTGGGGGAAGCATGAGCAATTATCTGTCCAAGATCTTCGGTACTTCACCAGTGAAGCCCCTGCAGGCCCATATGGCCAAGGCAGACGAATGCGCTGGCCGGCTGCCGGATTTTTTCCGTGCGGTATTTGCGGAGGACTGGGACGCCGCCACGACGGTGCGTGGCGAAATCAGCCAGCTGGAGCATGAGGCCGACGCGCTCAAGAAGGAGCTGCGTCTGCAGATGCCAAAGAACCTGTTGATGCCCGTAGCGCGCGCCGACCTGCTAAGTGTTCTGCGGGTTCAGGACGAGATTGCCAACCTGAGCAAGGACATAGCTGGGGTGATCATTGGCAGGCGCATGCTCTTTCCGCAGCAATTAAGAGAATCCTACTTTGGCTTGCTGCAGCGCAGTGTTGACGCGTCGAAACAGGCGCACAAGACGGTAAACGAGCTGGACGAGCTGTTCGAAGTCGGCTTTTCCGGCAAAGAGGTGGAAATCGTCCAGGGCTTCATCAACACGCTGGATCAGATCGAAAATGATACAGATAAGCGAGAAATCGAAGTCCGTGCAGTGCTTTTCGGCCTGGAAAGAAACCTGAATCCGGTGGAAGTGATGTTTCTTTACAAGGTCATCGATCTGACCGGTGACCTTGCCGATACCTGCCAGCGCGTCGGCAGCCGACTGCAACTGTTATTGGCCCGGTAGCACCACAACCTTAGCAAGCGAGAAGGAACAGGCTGATGGAAATGATGGTGGTCTACATCGTCCTGGCCGGCGTTTTTGGCTTGTTTATGGCCTGGGGCATCGGCGCAAATGACGTGGCAAACGCCATGGCAACATCGGTCGGATCGCGTGCACTGACGGTCAAGCAGGCGATCCTGGTTGCGGCTGTATTCGAGTTTCTCGGTGCGGTGCTGGCAGGCGGCGAAGTAACCTCCACCATACGCAAGGGTATTGTTGATGCCTCCTTGCTGGCGGATTCCCCCGAACTCCTTATTTACGGCATGCTCGCGGCGTTACTGGCGGCGGCTATCTGGCTGCTGATTGCATCAAGTAAGGGCTGGCCGGTGTCAACGACCCACTCCATCGTAGGCGCTATCGTCGGTTTCGCAGCCGTAGGCATTGGATTTGACGCAGTGCAGTGGTCAAAGGTTGGCACAATTGTCATGAGCTGGGTGATCTCCCCGGTAACGGCCGGCATGATCGCTTACATCATTTTCAAATCCGTGCAGTGGATCATTCTCGAGCAGGATGATCCGCTGGCGCGCGCGCGCAGGTATGTGCCCTTCTACATTTTCCTTGCCGGATTCACCATTACCCTGGTGACCCTGTTTAAAGGTCTCAGCCACGTCGGGCTCGAGCTGGCCACCGGGCATGCGTATGCCGCAGCAACAGCCGTCGGCGTAGTAATAGCTTTGATTGGCAAACTGTTTATCGGCCGCATCAAGGTCGAAGCTGATGCTGACAAGGACTTCCGCTTTCAAACCGTGGAGCGCGTTTTCGGTGTGCTGATGGTCGTGACCGCATGCGGTATGGCCTTCGCGCATGGCTCTAATGATGTCGCCAATGCGATCGGGCCGGTAGCCGCCGTGATCAGTGTCGCGCAGAGCGGCATTATTGGCCAGAAGGCCGCGATATCGCCGTGGATCCTGCTGCTGGGAGGTGGCGGCATTGTTGTCGGCCTCATGACTTACGGATTTCGCGTCATGACCACCGTGGGTCAACGCATCACGCATCTGACACCGAGCCGTGGTTTCGCTGCGGAGCTCGCAGCCGCCACGACCATCGTTGTGGCCTCAGGCACAGGAATTCCGATTTCCACGACGCATACCCTGGTGGGCGCGGTGCTGGGTGTAGGCCTCGCGCGCGGCATCGCCGCCATTAATCTCAGCGTCGTGCGCAGTATTTTTCTTTCCTGGGTGATTACCATTCCCGCTGGCGCGCTGCTGGCGATAATCTTTTTCTATGCGCTCAGCTATATTCTGGGCTGAGCCAACGCCGTCGGCGCGCTAAAGTGCTTGCTGCAGCCAGCGACCGATGAAGAAGCTTGCTGTAGCGACGCTGGCGCACAGAAATGTGCCCCACAGAATATCCACCACGACTACTTTAACTGGCCAGCCGGGCAGGGTCGCGAGATTGGTCAGATCGTAGGTCGCATAAGTGAAGAAGCCGAACAGGGCACCCCAAAGCAGGGCGTGTTGCCAGGCGCCTTTGTCCAGCGCCGGCACTACAGCAAACAACAATATGCCGACGATGAAGACCAGGTAAAACAACAGTGCCGCCGGCCAGTTGAAGCCGTCACCGAGAAAAGCGCCCAGTTGGCTGCGGTAAAAAGGCCGCGCGAGCATGCCCAGCCAGACCAGGTCGATCAGGAAAAACACCGGCACCGTCAGCAGGTAAAGTTTCAGGAAAAAACTTGCGCTCATCACGGTCTCTCCATCTAGTCGCGGGGAACAAGAAAGCGCTGATCGCGGTAATACATGACCAGCCCGTCGCGGCGGATTTCCTCAAGCAACGGACCCTCACTCAATCGCTCACCCTCTTTGTACTTGCGCGCATTAATAAGCACAAAACGTCGTTGCGGGTTCTCGTTATAAACATGCACGTCAACATGCAACGGTGACAGCTGGATGCGCTGATCAAGCTGCAGCTCGGCAAGGGTCGGCAGGAAGCCGGCGTCCTCTGAGGGCGTGGCCGTCACGACCGCGGGCGGCGGCGCTGCCGCAGTCCGCGCCTGACCAGTGCCCTCTTGTAACGCTGGCTCACGGACCTCGGCCGACAATGGCCGCACTGCCGGGCGATCTGCAGCTTGCGCCTTGGCCGGCAGGTCGTCGGGCTGTTTTGGCCCCATCCTGTTTTGCGCCTGCTGCGCGGCGGTGGCCGACGCCTGCTCTGCCGTTGCTCGGTCAGTCGACATCAGTACTGTTTCTTTATCGCGCGCGATCCACCACGCCAGCGCGGACAACACCAGCAGGTTCAACACCAGAATTGCGATGACCGTAGTGACCCAGCCTGGTGCAGGTTCTTTGCCGGGCGCTGTCTCAACCGTGATGATGCCCGGGCCTGTTTGTCGCTGGCGGCTGGCTTGCGATTTTTTCAGGGCATCAAGAATAAAAGACATATCAGCCGTCCTTGCTGAGCAGCGGCACACCGGGCTCCAGCAGCAAAGCCTGCAGCTTGATCAGCGTGCGTTCGCCGGCGATGCCATCGACGCGCAACCCATGGTCGCGCTGAAAACGGCGCACCTGGCTCGACAGGTCGGTGTCATAAAGCGTCGGATCTGCGGCCGCCGGCAGCGGCTCGCTGGCAACCTTGCTCAGACCCTCGCGCAGCCAGCGCACGCCTGCGCCGCGTGCGCCGGGACCAAGCAGCTGATTGGCGCCGGCGGGCGGGCGCCAGAACAACAACGAGTCTCCAAACCAGAGGTCATTCAGCTGGCTCATGGCAACCGGATAGCTGCTGCCGCCGATTCGCAGGACTGCCTGTTCATCATTCAGGATTTGCGCGAGGACCACCTGGTGGTTGTCGCCGTTGTCGTCGGTGAGTGACAGGATCGCTGGTACGTTGAGCGTGACCAGGTGGTTCCAGCTGCCACGTTGAAAAAGGCATTTAAGACCCTGCGCACTCGCCTGCGTGCAGGCGCGCGCTGCACCAGGCACGTAGGCCTTGTCCCACAGCCGGAACAGTTCGCCAAAGGCGGTATCGTTGTTGGTCAGTTCCCGGGACGTGCTGAGTAGCTCGGCAAGATCGAAGGTATCGGCGCTCGCGCCAGGACCGTCGTTTGTTGCGGACTCTGTACCCGGCTCGCCCCCTACCTGTTCCGGCGGCTCTACCGGCGAATTGGCCAGCGCCAACGACGGCGCGTCCAGGATGGGCGCGCCGGCAGCAGGTTCCTGCACCATGGGCGATGGCGGGAGGTTTTTGGCGCTTGCCGCGCCGTCAAGAAGGCCGCGTGGCCAAAATTGAAAAAGCGCAAAACCGAGAGCGGCAAGCGCGACGATCGCTGCCGCCACACCTAGCCAGCGTCGTCCTGGTGCAGGAATATCGCGACCCTGCACTTCTCCCGCCGCCTTGCGCGCCAGGGCTGCGTCGACCATGAGTTTTTCGCCAGCATAGGCGCCCAGCAGAGCGCGATCGCAGATTACATTGATAAGCCTTGGTACGCCGTCGCTAAGTCGGTGAATTTCGCGCACCGCGCCGTCGGTAAAGATCTTGCGGCTTGCGCCTGCGATCTGCAGGCGATGTTTCACGTAGCTTGCTGTCTCTTCGCGCGTCAACGGGTCAAGGTGATAGCGCGCTGTGATCCTTTGTGCGAGCTGCCGCAGATCGTTGCGCGCCAGCGTCGCGCGTAGCTCGGGTTGACCGATCAGAATAATCTGCAGAAGTTTGCGCTCGGAGGTCTCCAGGTTGGTCAGCAGCCTGAGCTGTTCCAGCAGCTCCGCCTCCATGCACTGGGCCTCATCGATGATGAGTATGACGCGCCCGCCCTTGCTATAGGTTTTCAGCAGGTAGCCGTTCAGCAAATCGATCAGCGCCCGGTTGCTGGCTGTCGGGGTGACGCCGGGGATGCCGAGGTCCTTGCAGATAGCGTGCAGAAATTCGCTGATCGACAGCGTTGGATTGAGGATCATCGCCACTTCGGCGCTTTCCGGCATTTGATTAAGCAGCGCCCGTATCAAGGTCGTCTTGCCCGTGCCCACCTCGCCGGTCAGCTGGATGAAGCCGCCAGCCTCATTCACGCCGTAAAGCAGGTGCGCAAGCGCCTCGGCGTGCCGCTCGCTCTGGTACAGATAGCGCGGGTCAGGCGCGATGCTGAAGGGTTTTTCGTTGAGTCCGAAGTATTGGGCGTACATTGGCCAGGAGATTCCCGAGACCTTGGTGGTTGTCAGCCGTCCATCCTAACGCAGGGAACGGCCCCTTTTAAGGGCGCCACTGCCGAACTTGTCGCGTATAGCGTCCACGGTCTCGTCCATTTGGCCCCCCGCTTCAGCCGTTTCGAACAGTCCCAGCTGCTCTGCTTCGCCCAGATCGTTTACGCCCACCCCGAGCAGGCGCAGGCGCTTTCCCGGGTTTTGCGCGAGCCAGCGGTCGAGCAGATGCAGAGCAAGTTTGTAAATGGTCGCCGAATGATCGGCCGCCGGACGCACAGGCTGTTGCCGGGTGAAAGTGGAGAAATTGGCCGTGCGCAGCTTGATAATTACGACACCTGCGACGAGGCTGCGCTTGCGCAGCCGGGCTGCAACGGCGTCGGCCATGCGCGAGAGGTGCGCGACCAGCTCGTCCCGGTCGCCGATATCTGTGTCAAAGGTTACTTCATGACTGATGGACTTATCAGGGCTGTCGGCGACCACTTCCCTGTCGTCGACGCCGGATGCGCGCCGTCGCATCGATTCCGCATAGCGTCCGAATGCGCCACTGAGCTGGCCGGCTGAGGCAGCGCGAAGTTGGCCAAGGGTGCGTATGCCGAGTTTTTCCAGGCGCTCATCGGCACGCTTGCCAATGCCTGACAGTCGGCGCACCGGCAGCGGATCCAGGGTTGCAGAAATCTGCGTCTCGTCAACCACTACAAAGCCATCAGGCTTGTCGAGGTCCGAGGCGATCTTTGCCACCAGCTTGTTTGGTGCGATGCCCACCGAGGCAGTCAGACCTGTCGCTTCCTTTATTTCCTGCTTGATCCTGCGGCCGATACTCTCCGCGTCACCCTGAGCTTTCTGCGAGTCAGTGACATCGAGAAAAGCCTCGTCCAGGGACAGGCCCTCCACCAGTGGCGTGTACTTGTGGAAGATTCGAAATATCTGGCGGGACACCGCCTGGTAATGACTCATGCGCGGCTTGACGAAAATGGCGTCGGGGCATCGTTTCCTGGCTTCCGCCGAAGGCATGGCCGAGCGCACCCCGAATTCGCGCACCTCGTAACTGGCGGCAGCAACCACGCCGCGGCCGCCCGCTCCCCCAACGATAACGGGACAACCCCGAAGATCAGGATTGTCCCGTTGTTCGATGGACGCATAAAAAGCGTCCATGTCGATATGAATGATGCGCCGCCGCCCGACCATGCTGGTGTGAACCCGGAGCCCGGCAATGGCCGGGCGACCGCGCAACAAGCGGTGCCTAGCTCGCCACCGGAAACTCCGCGAGTATCTCCTCTACGGTTTTCCTGACAGACTTGGTGTCAAAGCGCTTGCGGGTCAGGCGTTTTCTGTCCCAGCCGCGCCACACCAGCGTTTCGCTCTCGCTGTCGATGATATCAACAATCACGACAGCTTCCTCATAAGATCGCGGAGCCGGTGCCTGCTGGACCACCGTTGAGCTGTAATAGTGGTTCCTGCGTGGCGTGAGCGGCGTAATCAGAAGCGAGCCATCGTCCTGAACGTGGTACTGGGCCATGCTTACCTGGGTGCCAAAGGCACTGTCGCGGACCTTTTCCTTCGTGGTGGTGTGATAAGTGACCAGGAAGTCCGGGTCTTCCTCATCGTAGACGTAGCCCTGGTCTTCGAGATGACGGATCACGGCTGTGCGCATCCGCTTGTCCATGAGGTCACTATCGAGTATCGGGTCACGCACCTCATCGCGCTCGGGCGCTTGCCAGGCAAAGCTGCGATAACCTGCGATGTCCGCATGCCTGTCGACCTCCGTCTGCACCGGGTTGCCACAGGCCGCCAGCGTGCCGGCGGCTGCAATCAAAAGAATCTTGCTGAGTGTCTTCATCAGGGTCTCCTTTACTGGGTTCGATTAAAGTCGCTGCCCCCAAACAAAACCGGCAAAGCGCCGGTTACTCAGCCCGTATAACGCAAAGGGCGGGTGCCGCGTTGACAGCACCCGCCCGAATTTTTTGCAATTGACTGGTTTACCTGACGATTATTTCAATCTTCTCCGACATGATCGGCGGCTTGTGCGGAATATGTAAAGCGTCGCCGAGCAACAGCTGCAGCGTGTGCTTGCCGGGCGCCAGTTCAATGACGGTCTCAGTCTGGCCCTTGCCGAAATGCACGTGATTCTGGTCGGACGGTATGGGCATGTCGAGATCCGGCAATTCAGCATCGATCAGCAGATGGTGATGGCCCGTGGCTTCGCGCTCTACGCCTGCCGGAGCAACACCCATATTCTTAAGCCCGAACACAACTTTGAGCGGGCTGCTGACCACCTCACCATTTGCGGGCGTGAGAATATATACGCTGGCGTCCGGCGGCGCCGCGCTGCGCGGCAAGTCGGCGGCCAGCGCCAGGCCCATAGTCACAAGGCTCATACTCACAAGGCCCGGCAATAAAATTCGACGCATGGTTTTCTCCTGCAAGTTGACATTTTGTCAGTATGCCCTAACCACGCCCGCCGGCAACCCGTGAAGGCAGGTCACCAGCAACACTGGCAGCTCAACCTGTCAGCGCCCTATTTCCTCCTGCGCTTTAGTTCCAGTTCCAGCGCACGCTTGCGTTCGTGGCGTTTGCGAAGTGCACGCAGGAATTCGGGACTCTGCCTGGCCAGGCTGAGAATTTTCTCATTGAAAATCTTTGCATGGAACTCATCATCCAGCACCCGGCCGGGGGGCGGGTTGCCAATATCCGTCCCGGTATCGCCAAAAGCCTGATCCCCGGCAAGATCCGATGCAGTATCCCTGTAAATGCGAGCCTTGCAGACCCGATGTGGAATCTGGCTGCTGATATGTGTGTGCTTTCTGCAGATGATGTCGTAATCGTCGTCATCATTGAGTTCGTTAAAAATAGCGAACATTTCGTCCTCGGCCTGCGCCAGTGCACGGCGCAGGAAACCGGGGTCCTGCGGCCTGTCCTGGCTAACTACGATACCGTCGAGCTGCACAATATCCGAAGCGGCGCCGTCATCGTCAGCCGTAGCAACGCCAGGGGTATCTGCTTCAATTGCCCTGGCAGTCGCCCCGGCGTTCGCAAGTGGGTCCTCAGAACCATTGGATCGAATCGAACTTGAAAAAAAAACGGCGACGGCAAGCACAGCAATGGCAGACGGGCGCGATGCCGGTGAGGTAACCGTCATCATCTGTGGCAGGGAACCTGCTTGTGTTTTGATCACAATCACTCAATCAGGCCGGCTCATGCCAGCATTCGCGCCCGGACCCTCGGCCGGGCCCTAGTCCGAAGCCGCGTAATTTTCCGCATCAATAGCGATCCGCGCACCGCCTTTTCTGTTCTCTCCGCCATGTTCTATCGTAGTTGCCCGGTTCCCGTGCTCATAAAAAATAAAGGTAGCATATGGATACTGCGCGGATTCGCGATGTGTTGAATGATAGCAAGCTGATAGTCGGGCATCAGCGCCGCCAGGAACCTGCTCGTCAGCGGCTAGCCCGAGTGGTTCGGCCTGCAACCATGCTATTACCCTGGCTCGAAAGCCGGACGCGATTCAGACGGAGAGCGCCGTGTAAATCAGTCCGATGAGCATGGTGATGGAAAGACAGACATGGTAAGCCACGAACAACAGGACGTACTTGATCATTGTTACTATAAAACTCTGTGCGTAGACCCGGCGCATGGCCTTGAAGAGATAGACAGGGATATACAGGGACAAAGCGATGATAGCCAGCGTAGTCAGCGCATCCTGGGCGGCAAACATTTCGGGCATGCGTGACAGCAATACCGAGACGGTCAGGTTGAGGAAGAAAAACGAATGAAAATGCACAAAGAACAGCAGGTGCTCGACGTAGTATCGCTGTGATCCGATGTAGAGTATTTTTTGTATCAGCGCTATGAGCGGCAGAAACAGAAAAATCATTGTCGGCAGGTTGTCGTACAGGTTCTTCAGGAACGTGCGGCCCTGATCAACCGCGATCCGACGGCAGACCTGCTTGATAATCGCGGGAATTTCATCCTGCGCCAGGGAACCCGAGCCAAGGTTGACATCCAGTTGGTCGCATTGACGCATGCTCTCTTGCTGCGCCTCGCTGTCGATGCTGGTTGCATCGGTCAGTGCTTCCCCGTTTATCGCCAGTATTGAAGGGCTGCCCCCAAAGCTTGCCACCAGGAAGAACAGGATGCTGACCACCAGGTACATGCGCAATGGTGGCGTGTAACGAACCTGCCGGCCGGCAAGATATTCCTGCGTAAGCTTGCCGGGTCTGAACAGCAGCGGCAACACACTCCGCCACAGGCGCGAGTCGATTTCGAACATGTCGCCGATGAGGTCACGAAACAGTTCCCAGACCGTGATCATGCGGCTGCGATCGCGCTGGCCGCATTCGTGGCAGTACTGGCCGGTGAGGGGAGACGAGCAGTTCCTGCACGCGCGCAAAATTTCCATTTTCGGGTCGGCGGCTTTTGGCCCGCCTGCAGCAAAGATCTTGCGGGTGGCCCGGAAGTAGCCGCCGAAAAGTCTCTGGCCCTCCGCACGCATGCGCTCGGCGTCGTGGGTGAGATAGTGATCGAGCGCCTCGCGATCGAGCACCCGGTATTGCACCGTGCGCCGGATCACGCCCTGACCTGCCCCTTCGGTGTCGGCGAGTACCTCGGCGCTGACAAAACCGGCGATGGCCAGCATCTCTTCTATATGTCCGGGCAGCCACGCATCGAAGGCGTCGCTGACCTCGCCGTCAACGTCGAGTTCCACCTGGTAAATAACGTATTGATGTGACATAAGTTTTTAGTGGTCCCGCGGGCAAAGGGATTCTAGCACCGCTGCGGGGATATTCCCCTGCTGTGATAAGCTGAGCGCATAGAAAAAGGTGCCTGGGAGGGCGGCGCTACGGCATACGCGGAGCGCCTGGCAAGCACGCCCGGAACACGATGAAAAAGACATGAGCGAACAAACCGGCATCCACAACCTCGATGAAGCAACCCGGGAAGATCTTCTGGAGGAGATCGCCCGATTGCGCGGTCGCATGTCCGATACTCGTCGCGAAATGAAGCGCAGCCAGATTGTGGCCAATATGCTGCGCAAGCTTTATCGCATCGAGCACCTGGAGGCGCGCGCCAAGGAGCTTGCCCAGACATTTGTCGGCATAGTCGCCGAATCGCTGGCAATCAATCGCGTGGCGCTGCTCAAGCAAGACCCGGACAATTGCTTTGAAGTAGTGCGGCTCCTGCACAAAGAAGCAGTGGGCAAGAAAGTGTTGAGCGAAGCGGAGTTCGAAGAGGGCTTCGCATTTCTGAATGCCTCAACACCGGAAAGCAACTTCAAGTTCCAGCTCAAAAAACTTATGGACGCCGACACCATGCTGTGGGACTTCGACCCGGTTTCCGGTTACGCGCTGGTACTGGGGAACAAGGATGCCGAAAGCGAGTCGCAATGGGAGTTCGATCAGGGCGATCGCGAAATGGTGGAGCTTGCGCTCAGCGTATTCGTGGGTGTCGTCGAAAAGAATCGTGCCGAGCAAAAGCTCGCACACGATGCCTTTCATGATGGCCTGACGGATCTGCCAAATCGAAGTCGCTTTATCCAGCATCTGGAGCGCGCGATCTATCGCGCGGCGCGCTCGGCGGATTACATATTTTCCGTGTTGTTCATCGACATGGACCGGCTCAAGCTGATTAACGACAGTTATGGCCACGAGACCGGCAACAAGCTGCTGCGTGCTTTTGCGGATCGCCTGCAGGACTCGGTGCGGCCCGGCGACGTGGTTGCCCGTCTCGGCGGCGACGAGTTTGCGGTGCTCGCCGATGGGCTGAACGACCGCGCGGAAGTCGAACTGCTGGCGGAGCGCATCCTGCAGGACGTCAATCAGCCGTTTTATGTGGACAGGCATACCGTTTCAGCCTCGGCGAGCATTGGCATTGCGAAGGGCGCCTCAAGCTACGAAAACGCCGAGGAGCTTCTGCGCGATGCAGATATAGCAATGTATCGCGCCAAGGAGTCGGGCGGTGGCCGCCATCGCATGTTCGATACCGGCATGCACCTGAATATGGTGGCGCGACTCAAGCTCGAATCAGAACTGCATGAGGCTCTGGATGAAGACCACCTGCGACTGTACTATCAGCCTATTTACGACCTGACCACCGACGAACTGGTTTCCTGCGAGGCTCTGCTGCGCTGGCAACACAAACAGGATGGCCTGCTTGGCCCCGGTGAGTTTGTTCACCTGGCCGAAGACTCCGGACTGGCAGTAGCTATGGGGCGATGGGTGCTCAGGCGCGTTTGCCAGGATCTTAAGTTCTGGGACAGCACGATCAAAAATGGCAAGCCTCCCGGCGTGAGCATCAACATTTCTGATCGTGAGTTCGCCATGCCTGACTTCGTCGACAACATTTCGCGGGTGCTGAAAGAGGCGGACGTTGATGCGTCGCGTGTGCAGCTCGAGCTTACCGAGCGCATGTTGCTCGATCAGGGAACCGGCGAGAAGCGCGTACTCGAAAAGCTCAAGGCGCTGGGCTTCAGAATCATGGTAGACGACTTTGGCACCGGCTACTCTTCACTCTCGCGTTTGCAAAAGCTGCCCATCGATGTGATCAAGATCGATCGGAGTTTCGTGCATGACATTATCGGCAGCGCGGAAAAGATCGAACTGGTGCGTATGATTATCAGCCTCGGCCACAGCCTCGGGATCAAGGTGGTTGCCGAGGGCGTCGAGACCAAGGAGCAGCTGGCGAAGCTGCAAAGCCTGGGCTGCAACTACGCCCAGGGCTTCTTCCTGGGTATTCCGATGAACGCCAAGCTGCTGGCGAAGCTGGTGGAATCCGGCGGCGCGCCGGTCAAGGTCACCAGCCGCGCCTCCTGAATCATTGCCTGCTAGCCCGCAGGTGCCTGCGCCGGCGGCTGCGCAGGCTTGCGCCTGATGGACTTCTTTTTCCTGATGCCGGTTTTTTTGCCGTTACTCTTTGCTTTTGGCTGCCCGCCAGCTGCCTTGGCAGCATAGGCTTTCACACCAAGCTCATGCGGTTCGAAGTCATCAACGCTGATGATCTCGAAGACAAGCGCAGTGAATTCGCGCAGCGTGGCAGCTTCTTCCTTGCCAATGATTTCAGCTTTTTCGGCATCGTCAATCTGATCTTCCACCGTCGATCCGGCAATGCGCTTCTCCTTGATGGCGCGGCGGATGCGCTTTTCTATCGGCTCGACCTTTACCGCCATTTCCAGCGCCTGCTCCAGCATCCCCAGCGGGCTGCCAGGCTGCCGTTCACGGTACACGCCATGGACCAGGCGTTCGCGACTGTCTGTCGGGCTCAGCACCAGCGCCGCGACCTTGTGTGTGCGCATGTCACTGGGCGCGTAATAAGTACGACCGATCGGGAATACCAGAAGTCGAAGGACGAACGCGACAGCCCGATTGGGGAAGTTGCGTAAAAACTCGTGCATCGTGTCCTGGCAGCGATACAGCAGGTCACGGCAGGCATATTCAACAATAGGCAGATCAGCCTCCGGACGACCCTGATCCTCAAAGCGCTTGAGGACGCACGAAGCCAGGTACATGAAGCTCAGCATGTCGCCCAGCCGTGCTGACAGCGCTTCGCGCCGCTTCAGGCTGCCACCGAGTGTGAGCATGGCGGCATCGGCCAAAAGCGCAAAGGATGCGGCGAAGCGATTTATGTGTTGATAAAAGCGCTTGATGCCCGGCGTAGAGGGCGCGCTGGAAAACTTTGACATGGTCGCGGCCAGCACCAGGGAGCGTGCGGCGTTACTCACGGTGTAACCGATATGGCCAAACAGGGCATTGTCGAACGCCTCCAGCCCGGCTTGCTCGTCGGGGTTGGCGGCGGCCTCCATTTCTTTCATGACCCATGGATGGCAACGGATCGCGCCCTGACCAAAAATGATCATGCTGCGAGTGAGGATATTCGCGCCTTCTACGGTGATTGCGACCGGTACGATCTGGTAGCCGCGGGCAAGGTAATTGCGCGGCCCGAGCATGATGCCCTTGCCCCCGTGCACGTCCATCGCGTCGTCGGCGACCCGTCGTCCCATTTCGGTGCAATGATACTTGACGATGGCCGACAAAACCGACGGGCGTTGCCCGAGGTCCACGGCGCCGGCGGTCATGGTGCGAGCGGCATCCATGGTATAGGTGTGGCCGACTATCCGGGCGATGGCTTCCTGCACACCCTCAAAGAAGCCGATGGGCATGTTGAACTGCTTGCGAACGCGCGCATAGGCACCAGTTGCAGCCACTGCCGCTTTGGCCCCGCCCGTGGAATTAGAGGGCAGGGATATGGAACGGCCAACCGCAAGATTCTCCACCAGCATGCGCCAGCCCTGACCGGCCATTTTCGCGCCGCCAATGATGTAGTCGAGGCGCAGGCCCTGGATCGTCATCGCCGCGACGGACAGGTAGGAGCGCTGGTCCTGGCGGATGGCGTAGACCTGCGAGATCAGCCTGCGGTCGTCGGCGACATAGGGGCCGCGGCTCTCGTAGACCTTGCCGACCTCGTACTTGTCGAAGATCAGGTCGTCGGACGTGCGCTCGGCGGTGAAGCCCCAGCGCCACTTGTCGTCGATCTGGAAGGCGCCGCGGCCGAGGATGTAGCTGCGGTCGGTGCTGGTGCCGGCCAGTCTCGTTGCCCTTGCCGTCGAAGTCGCGGGCGTGGGTGTAGCCGAAGCGGACGTCCACATCCCCGGAGTAGAATCGTTTGCGGACCTGGCCGTTGAGGAAGGGCGCGATCTTGGTGTTGATCTGCGGGCTGGCGATCGGTCGGCCGAGGGCGAGATCGCCCAGTAGTAGGGCTGCTCGTAGGAGAGACCCCGCCGGTCGGAGACCGAGGCGTTGGGCACCAGGAAGCCGGAGTTCCGCTTGGACTTCCGGATCCGGCATGCCAGAACAGCGGCAGGTAGGCGACCGTCACGCCGAACAGCCGGAACCGGGCGTTGCGGTAGTAGACGATCCGGCGCGCCTTGATCGCGCACCACCCGGTCGGCGGCGATCGACCACGTCGGCGTCTTCGGGCCGAACCGTCCGGCGCGCAGATCTCGCAGGGCGTGTAGATCGCCTTGTTGAGTTCCTGGATCGTTGTCGTTGCGCTTGGCGGCGCTGGCCGCGGCGATCTTGACGTTTTCCTGCAGCCGCGCGGAGAAGCCCAGCGCGACGCCCCGGCCATGTTCTCGTCCAGCACGATCTCGTCGGCGTACTCGGACGACCCGTCGGCATTGATGATGACGATGTGGCCGTAGGCGCGGATGACGCCGGTCTTGTCGTCGTAGACCAGCTTGTCGGCGCGCAGGGTGCGGCCTTCGTAGCGGACCTCGATGTTGCCGTTGGCGGTCGTGCGGCCGGCGTCATCCTCGCGGATGACCTCGTCGGCCTCGCGCTTCCACGCCGGCTTCAGCTCGTCCTGGCGCGGGGTGGTCGGCGTCGATCCGGCCGAGCTGTTCGAGCTCGGCTGGCAGCTCGGACCGCTGTCGACTTTTGCCGCGCCGACGATCGTCAAGCGCCTGGTCGACCATGCCGAACACACTGGCATCTCGGTGGACGACGCCGCGCGTGCGTTCAAGACCATCGTCTACGGCGGCGCGCCGATGTACCTGGCCGACATCCAGCGCGCGCTGCGCGTGATGGGGCCGCGCTTCGTGCAGATCTATGGCCAGGGCGAGACTCCGATGGTCGGCACCGCGCTGTCGCGCCAGCACCTGAGCGACACCGCGCATCCGCGGCATCTGGAACGCCTGGCCTCGGTCGGCGTGGCGCAAACGCCTGTGCAGCTGCGCGTCGCCGATGAAGAGGGCCAGGCCCTGCCCACCGGTGTGGTCGGCGAAGTGCTGATCCGGGGCGACAGCGTGATGGCCGGCTACTGGCGCAACCCCGAGGCCAGCGCTGCGGCGGTGCGCGAGGGCTGGCTGTTCACCGGCGACGTCGGCTGCCTCGACGCCGATGGCTTTCTGACACTGAAGGACCGCAGCAAGGACCTGATCATCAGCGGCGGCTCCAACATCTACCCGCGCGAGGTCGAAGAGGTGCTGCTGACCGCGCCGGGCGTGGCCGAAGTGGCCGTGGTCGGTGCGCCCGGACCCCGAATGGGGCGAGGTGGTGGTAGCCTTCGTGGTGGCCGAGCCGGGTGCGGACGTCACGACCGAGACGCTCGACGCCCATTGCATTGACCAAATCGCGCGCTTCAAGCGCCCCAAGCGCTATGTGCTGGTCGGCGAGCTGCCCAAGAACAACTACGGCAAGGTGCTGAAGACCGCGCTGCGCGAGCGTCTCGCGCAAACCAGCACCGGCAAGCCCCCACGCGCCTGAATTCACGCGAAGGACGAACCATGAACTCGAAGATGCTGCAAGGCAAGCGCGCTTTGGTTACGGGCTCGGTGCAGGGTATCGGCCTGGCGCTGGCCACCGAACTCGCGCGGGCCGGCGCCGAGCTCGTCCTGCACGGCCTGCCCAACGACGCCGCCCACGCCGCCGCGCGCGACGTCGTGGGCGCGGCAGGTGACCTTGCAGTGCGCTCGCTCGCGCACGACCTCGCCGACCCGGCCCAGGTGGCGGCGATGATGGTCGAGGTGCTTTCCGGTGGGCCGCTGGACATCCTGGTCAACAACGCCGGCATCCAGCACACCGCGCCGCTGGCCGAGATGCCGCGCGAGCGTTGGGACGCCATCCTGGCGATCAACCTGTCGGCGGCCTTCGACACCATGCGCCTGGCCCTGCCCGGCATGCTCGCGCGCGGCTATGGCCGCATCGTCAACATCGCCTCGGTGCATGGCCTGGTGGCGTCGGTGAACAAGGCGCCCTATGTGGCGGCCAAGTTCGGCCTGATCGGGCTGACCCGCGTGGCGGCGCTCGAAGCCGCGCAGGCCGGCACGCGCGCCAGCGGCGGCGTCACGGCCAACTGCATCTGCCCGGGCTGGACCGAGACCGCGATCATCGAGCCGCAGATCCAGCTGCGCGCCGAGTTGTTCGGCGGCGACCGCGACGCCGGCATCCGCGACCTGCTGCGCGAGAAGCAACCCTCGGGCCGCACCTCGACGCCGCAGGAGATTGCCCGCACCGTGCTGTGGCTCTGCGACCCGGCCGCGCACAACCTGACCGGGGCGGCGATTCCGGTGGACGGGGGCTGGACGGCACAGTGAGCGTGGCGGCGGCTATGCTTGGCGCATGCCGTCGGTCGTCAACGTCAAGGGTCTGTCGAAAACCTACGCCTCCGGTTTCCAGGCCCTCAAGGGCATCGACCTGGAAATTCAGCGCGGCGAGATCTTCGCCCTGCTCGGCCCCAACGGCGCGGGCAAGACGACGCTGATCAGCATCGTCTGCGGCATCGTCAACGCCAGCGAAGGCACGGTCGAGGTCGACGGCCACGACATCGTGCGCGACTACCGCGCCGCGCGCTCGCTGATCGGCCTGGTGCCGCAGGAACTGCACACCGACGCGTTCGAGACCGTGCGGGCCACGGTGACGTTCAGCCGCGGTCTGTTCGGCAAGCCGGCGAATCCGGCGCACATCGAGAAGGTGCTGCGCGAGCTCTCGCTGTGGGACAAGCGAGACAACAAGATCATGACCCTGTCGGGCGGCATGAAGCGCCGGCTCATGATCGCCAAGGCGCTGTCGCACGAGCCGCAGATCCTGTTCCTGGACGAGCCCACGGCAGGTGTCGACGTCGAATTGCGGCGCGACATGTGGCAGCTGGTGCGCGGGCTGCGCGACAGCGGCGTGACCGTGATCCTGACCACGCATTACATCGAGGAGGCGCAGGAGATGGCCGACCGCATCGGCGTCATTCGCAAGGGCGAACTCATCCTCGTCGAGGACAAGGCCGAGCTGATGCACAAGCTGGGCAGGAAGCAGTTGACGCTGCAGTTGCAGCAGCCGCTGCAGCAGCTGCCAGCCGAGCTTGCAACCTACCCGCTCGAGCTGGCCAACGACGGCCACGAGCTGACCTACACCTACGACGCGCAGCGCGGGCGCACCGGCATCGTCACGCTCCTCAAGAGCCTGGCGGATGCCGGCATTGCGTTCAAGGATCTGCACACCACCGAGAGCTCGCTCGAAGACATCTTCGTCAGCCTGGTGTCGGAGCGGAGCGCCGCCTCATGAACCTGTACGCCGTCCGTGCCATCTATGGTTTTGAGATGGCCCGCACCTGGCGCACGGTGATGCAAAGCATCATTTCGCCGGTGATCTCGACCTCGCTGTACTTCATCGTCTTCGGTGCGGCCATCGGCTCGCGCATCCCCGAGGTGGGCGGTGTCAGCTACGGCGCCTTCATCGTGCCCGGACTGATCATGCTGTCGCTGCTGACGCAGAGCATTTCCAACGCCTCGTTCGGTATCTACTTCCCGAAGTTCACCGGCACCATCTACGAACTGCTCTCGGCCCCGGTATCGACCGTCGAGATCCTGCTGGCCTATGTCGGCGCGGCGGCGACGAAGTCGATCCTGCTGGGCCTGATCATCCTGGCCACGGCCGGCCTGTTCGTGCCGCTGCAGGTGGCGCACCCCTTCTGGATGCTGCTGTTCCTGCTGCTCACCGCCGTCACGTTCAGCCTGATCGGTTTCATCATCGGCATCTGGGCCGACGGGTTCGAGAAGCTGCAGGTGGTGCCGCTGCTGATCGTCACGCCGCTGACCTTTTTGGGCGGCGCGTTCTATTCGATCGACATGCTGCCACCGTTCTGGCAGAACGTGGCGCTGTTCAACCCGGTCGTGTACCTGGTGAGCGGCTTTCGCTGGAGCTTCTATGGCCTGGCCGACGTCAGCCTCGCGCTCAGCCTGGGCATGACCCTGCTGTTCCTGGCTGCGGCAATCGCCATCGTGGCGTGGATCTTCAAGACCGGGTACCGGCTCAAGACCTGAGGTCTTGAGCCGGCTCCGCGCCTGGATCAGGCCAGGTCGAAGCGGTCCAGGTTCATCACCTTGTTCCAGGCGGCCACGAAGTCGCGGCTGAACTTCTTCGCGCCATCGTTCTGGGCATACACCTCGGCCAGCGCGCGCAGCTGCGAGTTGGAGCCGAACACCAGGTCCACCCGGGTGGCGGTCCACTTCACCTCGCCGGTCTTGCGGTCGCTGCCCTCGAAGGCTGTTGGCGCCAGTGGGTTTCCAGGCGGTGCACATGTCGACCAGGTTGACGAAGAAGTCGTTGGTCAGCGTGCCCGGGCTTCTGCGTGAACACGCCGTGCTTGGAGCCGCCGACGTTGGCGCCCAGCACGCGCAGGCCGCCCACCAGCACCGTCATCTCGGGCGCGCTCAGGGTCAGCAACTGGGCCCGGTCGAGCAGCATTTCTTCGGGCGACACGGTGAAGTGTCTTCTTCTGGTAGTTGCGGAAACCGTCGGCCTGCGGCTCCAGCGGCTCGAACGATTCCACATCGGTCTGCTCCTGCGAGGCGTCGGTGCGGCCGGGCGTGAACGGCACCTCCACCGTCTGGCCGGCAGCCTTGGCCGCGGCTTCCACCGCGGCATTGCCGGCGAGCACGATCAGGTCGGCCAGCGACACCTTCTTGCCGCCCTTCTGCGCGCCGTTGAACGCCTGCTGAATGCGCTTCCAGCTTGGCCAGCACCTTGGCCAGCTGCGCGGGCTGGTTCGACTTCCCAGTCTTTCTGCGGCGCCAGGCGGATGCGCGCACCGTTGGCGCCGCCGCGCTTGTCCGAGCCGCGGAAGGTGGAGGCCGAGGCCCAGGCGGTGGACACCAGCTCGCTCACCGACAGGCCCGAGGCCAGCACCTGCGCCTTGAGGTCGGCCATGTCGCCGCGTCGATCAGCTTGTGGTTCACCGCGGGCACCGGGTCCTGCCAGATCAGGTCTTCGGCCGGGCACCTCAGGGCCGAGGTAGCAGGCCTTGGGGCCCATGTCGCGGTGGGTCAGCTTGAACCAGGCGCGGGCGTAGGCGTCGGCAAACTCGTCGGGGTTGGCCATGAAAGTGGCGCGAAATTTTTTCGTAGGCCGGGTCGATGCGCAGCGACATGTCGGCCGTGGTCATCATGGGCGCGTGCTTCTTGGTCGGGTCGTGGGCGTCGACCATCATGTCTTCGGGCGCCACGTCTTTGGCGCGCCACTGGTGGGCGCCGGCCGGGCTCTTGACCAGTTCCCACTCGTACTTGAACAGCACCTTGAAGTAGCCCATGTCCCAGGTGGTGGGGTTGGGTTTCCAGGCGCCTTCGATGCCGCTGGTGGTGGTGTCGCCGCCCTTGCCGCTGCCGTGGCTGTTGATCCAGCCCAGGCCCATTTCCTCCATGGGCGCGGCTTCGGGCTCGGGGCCGACCTTGGCCGGATCGCCCGCGCCGTGGGCCTTGCCGAAGGTGTGGCCGCCGGCCATGAGCGCCACGGTCTCGTAGTCGTTCATGGCCATGCGGGCGAAGGTTTCGCGCACATCGCGGCCGGAAGCCACCGGGTCGGGGTTGCCGTCCGGGCCTTCGGGGTTCACGTAGATCAGGCCCATCTGCACGGCAGCCAGCGGGTTCTCCAGATCGCGCTCGCCGCTGTAGCGCTGTTGGGCTTGTCGCTTGCCAGCCATTCCTTCTCGGCACCCCAGTAGATGTCTTCTTCGGGCTGCCAGATGTCGGCGCGGCCGCCGCCGAAGCCGAAGGTCTTGAAGCCCATGGACTCCATCGCCACGTTGCCGGCCAGGATGATCAGATCGGCCCAGGAGATCGCGTTGCCGTATTTCTGCTTGATCGGCCAGAGCAGGCGGCGCGCCTTGTCCAGGTTGCCGTTGTCGGGCCAGCTGTTGATGGGCGCAAAACGCTGGTTGCCGGTGCCGGCGCCGCCGCGGCCGTCGGCGGTGCGGTAGGTGCCGGCGCTGTGCCAGGCCATGCGGATGAACAGGCCGCCGTAGTGGCCCCAGTCGGCCGGCCACCAGTCCTGCGAGTCGGTCATCAGCGCGGCCAGGTCTTTCTTCAGCGCCGTGAAGTCGAGCTTCTTGAAGGCCTTGGCGTAGTCAAAGTCGGCGTCCATCGGGTTGGACGCAGGGGCGTGCTGGTGCAGGATGTCCAGGTTCAGCTGGTTCGGCCACCAGTCGCGGTTGGACTGCGTGCCCTGCGTGGCACGGGCGCCGTGCATGACGGGGCACTTGGCTTCGGTTGTCATGGCTTTCTCCTTGTGTTTGTCTTGAATGTGTGAGCCGAACAGTCTAAGGATCGAGCAGTGATCGATCAATTGAGCATTGGCAATGAGCGCGATAGCGCGGTCCGGCCCCTGCACCGCGGCTGCTTGTGGGGCTCGAGCCGCGGCAAGCCGCTGCCGACGCGTCGCATCGCGTGCTAGAGACCATTCCCTAGGGAAAACCCCGAACTTGAGGTGTGCGCTCTACGCCTTCCCGGCAAAGTCCGTGCGTTCCCGATTGGAGGCGGTCCGCGTACAGCGTTCCTCACGGTCGGGTCGCCAACATCAACCAATCGGAGCCCAGATGTCCAAGAAGAACCTTTCCAGCGTTGCCACCCAGGTCATCGCAGCCTATGGCATTACCGCGACCAACGTGATCAATACCTGCCGCTTCGGCGGTGAGCGCGTCGTCGATTTCGTGGACGAGGGTTTCGCCACGGCCGTGAACCGCGGCGCGCCCGCACTGCGCAAGGGCCTGCGTTCGAACGTGATCGGCACCCAGCGCCGCGTCAGCGGCTACTACGTCAAGGGCGTGCACTTCGGTACCGACCGTGCACAACAAGCCGTCGGCGTGGCCGTGGACCTGGCCACCAAGGGCGTGAGCCTCGTGGCCGCGAATGCCGCGCGCTTCGATCGCGCCGCGAACCTGAACGCCCTTGCCACGCTGAATCGGGTGGCCATGCCCGCTGCCAATGTCGTGAGCGATGTGGCCGAGCGCATCGAGGCCGGCAGCAGCACGCTGGTCAGGCGCGTCGCCGGCTCGTCCGTGCCGGCCAAGGCGCTCGCCACGCGCAAGTTGAACGCCGCGACGCGCAAGGCCGCTGCGACACGCAAGCGCGTCACCAAGACCGCCACCAAGCGGGTGAGCAGGGCCGTGGCAAAGACCGCCACCCAGACCTCGAACGCCGCGCGTCGCGTGGCGCGCAAGGCCAGGGCGACCGCCAAGGCGGCCTGACGGAGCCACGCGGCGCGTCAGCGCCGCGTGCCAAGGGCGCGAAAGACTGCCGACCGCAAGTGCGCCTGGATGGGCACGGCCGGCGGCAATGCGCTCACCGAGGTTCTTCGGTCCGCCGCTGCAGCGGCATACCAGGCGGGGTCGGACTCAAGGATTCACTCGCCATGTGGTGAGGTTTCAGCATTGGATGACCGGCGTTTGCCGGAAGAGCGCGGCTTTGCGGCGCCGCATGGCCATCGAGAGCGCCACGGCCGACCGCTTGGCCCGGGTGGCGACGCGGCTGAAGGCCCGGGCGAACCACGCGCTGCGACTGCGCCGCGCCAGCCGGTGGACCTCGGTCATCGGCAGGTCATCAAGGGGACCCGGTACGGGCAGCGTGCGCGCATCGTGCCGAAAACGATCTTGCAGGCGCGCGTTGGCGTTGGCACTGCGGACGTCCACGACGCCAACGCAGGCCGTGCCGAGGGCCAAGACGATGGCCAGGCCGGGTCGATCCAGATCGAAGCTTTCGCCGGCGTCCAGGATCACGTCCCGCCTGTCGGCTTCCTGCGTAATCCAGACCTGTCCTCGAACGGCGACGACCCGGGTGCCGGCGCGGTCATGCAGCCGCAGCATGGCATTGTCAACGAGCTCGCTGCAGGGCGCGTGGAGGGTGGCGGTCATGGTCGTGGCTCCGGCGGCATTGAACTTGAACTCAGTGTCGCGTGCGGGAATTGCACAATCGTGTCGCCGCGATGCACTTCGGTTCCAGTTGCAACCCGCGGCGGCCGCGGCGCAGTCGTCGGCCGCGCTTGGTCGCGGCTGGCGCGCGAACAGGTAGCGACTGCAATTGAAACGGATGCCACGGGTGCGGGAACCTCAAGACAATGACCGCTTCGCCGCAATGCGGCTCGCAATTGCCAGCGCCACGGCGCCGCCCGATCCGAAGCCATCGTGCGTCACTGTGGGCCGATGAGTGCGACGTGATCGCGCTCTGCAGCGTCGACGGTGGCTGAGCTTCCTGTCGTGCCTGCACGGGCCGGCCTTGACGTCCCTCAAGGCCTGTCCTGCGCAGGGGCGCATGATGGACTGCCACCCACCTGCCGCAGGAGGTACCCATGGCGCAGCCCCCACCCGACTTCATGCCACTGGATCCAGGCCGCATCCACGCCGACGACCCGATGGAGATCACCTACTGGTCGATGCAGCTCGGCTGCAGCACGGTGGTTCTGTCCGAACTCGTGGCCCGACACGGCGAGCATGTGACCGTGGTGCGCGACGCGCTGGCGAAGCAGTCACCTGATGCGTCCGATGATGCGCCCCGTGACGCGCCCGGCCGCAACCCGCGCGGCAGCCGCTAGATGTGAAGGCTCGATAGGTTGTTGGTGTCACGCAGTTGAACCGACAGACCGTCTTCCCACCGAACACTGATCCGTGGGAATCGATGTGGTCAGGGTCTCACCTATGAGAGGCGCTCTCGTCGTAAACGCCCGGACGCCTGTCGGGACCACGGAATCTCGCCTTGCCGCGTGGCGCCATCGGAATGAGGCGTGTCAGGCTTTTCAACTGAATCGAAACCCAGCGATCTTCGATCAGATTCGGCCTCCTTGGACGCCGAAATCGGCGCCATCGCAATAGGTTCCTCCCACTTGCGATCCATGCCAACTGGCAGCGCCATATAGGTTGTGTGGGCACGGTCGGGACCAAGACACTGGCGCTGCGCTGGAACGGGACTTCAGCGCAGAGTCAATCACCTGCGGTGACGGGCGGATTTGCGCGTGGCCTGCATCTCGCTGCCGGTACGCGCCGTGGGCATCGTCCCCTTCATGACCATCGCGGCAGTGTCCGAGCGCACGGCCGAGATCGACCCTAGGATGGCCCTGGGCAGCCAGCGCCGCATGATCCTGCGGCCTTTTCTCGGCGACGCCATGGTGCTGGCGTTGCCGAGCGGCCTGCTGAGCGTGGCCAGTGGCGATTCGCTGGCGCAGCAGGTCTCCATCGCTGTGCCCGTCCTGCCGGTGTCCACGCCACTGCTATATGTGCTGCTGTCGCTGGGCAGTAGCGCGCTCATCGGCCTCGCCGCCGGCTTCAGCGCTGCTGCGGCGGCGTGACGCGGGCCGCTGCGGCGCGGCAGCGGTCAATGTAGGGTGCGTGTTCCGCAGGCGCTCGCTCGACCACCGGCAGGGCCGCACTGATCAGGGCCCGGCCTTGCTCGACCTCGGCGCCGTCGAGCAAGGCCTCGCCCAGCAGGCAGCGGCCGATGGCGGTGACGAAGTCGCCCTCGGGCAAGGTGCGGGTCAGGATCTCGACCGCCTGCCCGGCGGCTTCGGCGGCCGGCTCGGCTTTGCCCTGGCGCAGATGCACCAGTGCTGTTGTCAATCGGGGAAACGCGCGCCGCGGCGAACTCTGCGGCAGCACGCTGTCGTACAGGCGCCTCGCCTCGCCCAGTGCCGCGAGGGCCCGCGCAGGCTCACCGCTTTTCGCGTAAGAAGCACCGAGGTTTTGGTAGGCGTTGGCCACCACGACATGCACTTCGCCGAACACCTCGCGGTTGAGTACGACCAGTTGCCGCAGTTCGCCCTGCGCGGCGGCGTGCTCGCCGGCCTGGCCCAGCGTCAGCGCCAGGTTGGCGCGCGCTACGAGCACGCTGCGCGACTTGTCGCCGTAAACACGCTCGAGGATGACGATGGCGCGGCGCAGGCTGGCCGTGGAATGCTGCAGCTTGCCCAGCCGTCGCTGCACGTTGCCCAGCGCCGACAGCGGGCCGCAGAGGCGGGCATGGTCGGCGCCGTAGAGCAGCTCGGTCTGGCGCACTGATTCCAGGATCAGCGCCTCGGCCCCGGGCAGATCGCCCAGTTGGATGAGCGCGTTGCCGCGCCCGAACAGTGTCTCGATGCGGGCGTTGGGGTCCGGGTTGGGCGCAGCGTCCAGCGAGGTCTGGGCATCTTCGAAGTGGCGCAGCGCCGCGGCCGCGTCGCCCGTGTGTATGGCCGCGTGTCCGGCGTCCAGGAACACCGGTGCCGTGGCGCCGGCCGCCGCCGCGGGCAGCTGGCGTGCGATGTCCACCGCCTGTGCCAGATGGGCCGCCGCCGCGCCATGGTTACCGGCATCGCTCTCCACCGAGCCCAACTCGGCCAGCGTGACGGCCACGGCGGCCGACCCGACCACGGCCCCTTGCCGCTGGTGGGCCAGCACCTCCTGCAGCAGCGCGCGCGCACGGTCCAGCGCACCGCTGGCGTGGTACAGGCGCGCCAGGCTGCTCAGCAGTTCGACGCGGGTCTCGGGCTCGTCCTTGAGCGTGGCGCGGATGTTGTCAACCGCGGCGTCCAGTGATGCCCACAGCGTGGCGTCGTGGCCGCCCACGCTGTCGGGCATAAGTGGATCAGCGCGCCTGAACACACCCAGCAGCAGCTCGTTGGCCCGCGTCGCCCGCTGCGCCTGGGCCGCCGCGGCGTCGCGTTCCAGCGCCAGCGCACGTGCATGCGACTGCAGGCTGATCAGCCAGCCGACCAGCAGCACCAGCACCAGCGCGCTGGCGGCGACAGCCCAGGGGCTGCGCCGGGCCAGGCGGCGCAGCAGGTCGATGGCGCTGTCGGGCCGCGCCACGATGGGCCGGCCGCGCAGGTGGCTGCGGATGTCGGCCGCCAACATCGCTACCGACGCATAACGCCGTGCCGGGTCGGGCTGCAGTGCGGTCATCACGATGATGTCCAGATCGCCGCGCAGGCAGCGCACCAGGCGCTTGCGCTCCAGCGGGGGCGTCAGCGCCGCGGCCTCACGCGGCACGCGGGTGCTTGGGCGCGACACGGTGCCCGCGGTCAACGCGTCGGGCCCTGTCGGGGCCCGATCGGGCCGCACGCCGGTCAATAGCTCGTGCAGCAGCACACCGAGTTGGTAGATGTCGGTAGCGGTGGTGATCTCGCCGCCGGCCAGTTGCTCGGGCGCGGCGTACTCGGGCGTCATCACGGCCTGGCCCAGGCGGGTCAACGGCGCCTGGCCGAGCTGCCCGGGTGCGTCCAGCAGCTTGGCGATGCCGAAGTCGAGCAGGCGCACACGCCCGCTGGCGTCGACCATCACGTTCGACGGCTTGAGGTCGCGATGCACCACCAGCTTCTGGTGGGCGTGCTGCACGGCATCGGTCATCTGCAGAAAGAGGTCCAGCCGCGCCGGCACGCCCAGGCCATGCTCGCCGCAATACTCGGTGATCGCAAGGCCCTCGATGTATTCGGTCACCAGGTAGGGCAAACCATCGGCCGTGGCGCCGCCGTCGATCAGTCCGGCGATGTTCGGATGCGCCAAGGCCGACAGGATCTGGCGTTCGGTCTTGAAGCGCGCCACCTGATCGGCCGCATCCACCGTGCGGCGCAGCAGCTTGACGGCCACCTGTTGGGTGAACTGCCCGTCTTCACGTTCACCCAGATAGACCACGGCCATGCCGCCTTGCCCGATGCGGCGCACCAGCCGGTAGGGGCCCAGGCGCTGGCCGACATGCGGGTCGTCGGCGAGGGGCTCATGCAGCAGGTCGCGCATCGCGCGGACGTTGCTGGCAGCCCCATGCTCGAAAACCGCCTGGCTAGCGCGCTCGGCGGCCAGCAGCCGCAGCACGGCCTGGCTCTGCGCTGGCTGGCGGGCACATTCAGCTTCGACGAAGGCCTGGCGCTCGGCCTCGGGGAGGTCGAGGGCGAGGCAGAACACGCGGTCGATTTCATGCCGCGTATCACCGTCGGCATCACGCCCGGTGCCTGGGCCAGCGGCGTCCGTCATGCGTTCGACAGCGCGTCGAAGAGGTAGGCCCGGGCACGTGCCCAGTCGCGCTCGACCGACCGCGCCGAGCGGTCGAGAGCCAACGCGCATTCTTCGACGCTGAGGCCGGCGAAGAACCGGCATTCGACGACGCGCTCGAGCATCGGGTCGATGGCCGCCAGCGCCGTCAGCGCGTCATTCAGCGCCAGCACATCGAGCGCCGGTTCGGTGTTGACGCCTTCGGCGTGGCTGAGCGTGACGTGCACGGCCCCGCCACCGCGTTTGTCGGCGTGGCGTCGGCGTGCGTGATCGACCAGCAGTTGGCGCATCGCGGTAGAGGCCAGCGCGAAGAAGTGCGCGCGGTCACTCCAGGCGCCCCGGCCGGCGGCCAGCTTAAGGTAGGCCTCGTGCACCACCGCCGTCGTGTCAAGGGTGAGGCCGGCCTGGTGTCGCCGCAGGTGGTTGCGGGCGATGCGGCGCAGGTCTTGATAAACCTCGGGCAGCAACTCAGCCAACGATTGGTCTGACGATCCCCGGGCTTCGGGTGCATCTGAAGACCGGGGGTCCATGGGGTTGCCTCTGTTGATTGCAGCGTGCGCACCCGGCAGGCCCCGGTGCCGGTGCGCGTGATGGCGTGTGGCCAGTGCGAAGTATAGGAAACCGCCGGCCGTGGCGGCTGCCGGGAGGTTCTTGCGTATTGCGGAGTGTGGGCATCGCTCTGGCCGCTTGGGGCCGGAGCGAGGAGCTCGGCGTAGTCGCGAGAAATGGACAAGTGATGAAGCAGCCTGAGTATGGAGTGAGTGGAGTGGATGAGCGCGCCTCCGGGCCCAGGCGGCATGGCTTGGCGTGGCTTGCGGGCCTGGCGGCGCTCACAACGCTCACCGCCTGCGGCGGCGGCGGGAGTGACAGTGGCGCCACCGTGGCTCCCGTTCCTGGGGCTTTGAACTGCTCCAGCCTGCAGTTCTCGGCCACCAGTGCGCGGCCCGGAGCAGCAGTGATCGTCAGCGGTGGCAGCGCCTTGGGCATCACCGAGAACGCCACTGTCGAGGTCAGCGCGGCCAGCGACCGCAAGGCGGTGACTGGCTTCACGCCGCGCAGCGACGGCACGCTGGAGATGGTGGCGCCGCTGCATCCCGACATGGACCTGGCCGGCGGCGCGGTGACATTGCGCATCGTCGGCGCCACCCAGACCTGCGCGCCGCTGCCGTTCACGGTGCTGGCGCTGCCGGCGACCACCGACGCCGCCTATGCCAGCACGGCCATGACGCGTGTGCGTGCGCTGGTGGCGCTGGCGCAGCAGAAGACGGCTGCCGGCGTGTCGGCGACAGACCTGCGCGACAAGCCGCTGTCCGAACTGCCGTCGCTGGCAGTGTCTGCGGCAATGATGGCCACCGTGATGCAAGGGGCCGAAGGCCTGGAAGCCCAGCTGGCGGCGCTGCCGGCGGACAAGAGGGCCTATGTGAACGCGCTGCTGGCCGAGGCCGACATGCAGGGCCTGGTCGAACGCCTGATCGCCAGCTTCGAATCCGCACCGGTCCTGGGCGCAGGCGCCGCGCCGGCCCGCAGCACCCCTACAGCCGCGCTGGCACAGACCCCGGCGCCGACCCTGGGCCTGGGTCCACGCATGGTGAAGCTGTCGACCCACGACAACCTCGATTTCGGCCTCTGCGGCACGCTGGGCACGGTGAGCGCCGGCCTCTTCGATCTGAGCAGCCCGGAGGCGCTGAGCGACTACCTCAAGGTCTCGGCGCAGCTCAAGGCCGACCTGAACGGCCCGCTGGGGCGCAGCTTCAAGACGATGTCGTCGCTGTTCGGCGCCCTGGGTCTGCTTGTGCCCGAGGTCGGGCAATGGGTGGGCGTGGCGCTCTACGCCGCCGAACTGGCCGTGCAGATGCGCATCAACCTCTACCCCAACGCGCTCGACCAGTTGAGCTTTGTGCTCGACAAGACGCGCATCGAGGAAGACTGGAGTTCGGTGGTCTATGGTGACCCGGCCATCAAGTGGTCTGACGCGAAGCTCTACGCCACCAACAGTGGCATGGCCATCGTGCGCCCTGGCGTGGACGGCCTGCTGAACTTGATCGGCATCCCCGACAAGTCCTTCATCGTCAAGGTGCCCGTGCGCGGCGTGGACTTCCTCGGCAAGAACGAACTGGCCAAACGGCTGGACAGGCTGCAGACGGACATTCCCACCATCACCAACTGCTGGACCATAGGCAGCACGCAGTTCGGCCCCGTGGCCGTGCCCGACAACGACTTCTACCGCTGGCTGGACGTGCAGACCAGCGGCGACGCGATCCTGCACGACTTCCAGACGCGGGAGATCGTTGCCGCGCGTCTGGGCACGTCGACCCTGGAGGTGCGCAGCCGCCAGGAGCACTTCCCGGGCCCGGTGGTGCTGGATCGCAAGTCGATCACGGTGCCGGCCAAGTCGGTGCGCTTTCTGCCGGGCACCTTGAATCGTGTGGAACAGGCCGGCGACGTGGCGCAGGTGCAGTTCCGGCTCGACGACACGAAACAAACTGAACGCCAGCACGTGACGGTGCAGATCACCGACAGCCAGGGCCGCACGGTTGCCACCGGAGCGCATCAGGTGACGGGCAATGTGCACAACATCGCTGTCAACACGCCAGCCGACCGCACGCGCTTTCCGCTGGACGTGCGCGTGGCCAGCAACTCGATCACGCTGGAACCGTCCACACCCGGCCGCGGCGCGACGCAGAACATCGTCGTCGGCGATGGCCTGCAGATCAACGCACCCGCCGGCATCTGCCTGGCGCATGGCGGCACGCAGCCGTTCACGGCCGTCTACTCGGGTGCGGCGACCGCGCCGGCCGTGACCTGGCAGGTGGTTTCGGGCGGGGGCTCGGTGAACCCGAGCAACGGGCTCGCGGTCAGCTACCAGGCGCCCTTGGCAGACAGCATGGTGACGCTGCGCGTCAGCCTGGACGCCGACCCGCGAGTCAAGGACGAGGTGAGCTTCCAGGTCGGACGCTGCGTCGGCATGGCGGTGTACTACCTGCACAAGTCGAACGTGACCTTCCCGGGCAGAGACAGTGGCTGCGCCACCGACGAGCGGGGCGTGTTTGAGCAAATGGAAGACCGTTTCGACGTGCCTGACTTCCGCCAGGCCGCGCCGGTGTCGGACTTCTGGTTTGGTCGCGAGTCCCGGATCAGCTACGACCCCGTGCCCTCAGGTGTGGCGGTGCGAGGCCTGGGCGCGAACCCGGATTGCGCCGACAGCAGCTTCAACGGTCACGCCAGGCTGAACTCGCTGCTCGCAGCCAGCAGTGACGGCAGCCGACTCGATGTCGACATCGCCGGCCAGGCGTCCAACCAGTGCAAGGTGACGGGTTCCCAGGGCACCGAGAACTGCAGCGAGGCCTATGGCGCCACGCAATGGTTGGCGCGCTACGAGCTGAAGGTCGGCGAGGCCGCGTCCTACCGTGTCCAGGTGCAGATGGATTGCAGCCGCATACTGCGCCCGCCCCCGGATTTGGTGGGGTTGCCATACAACCTCTCAATCAACGTCTACCGCTTCCTGCCCGACGGCAGCATCGTGCTGACGAACCAGGATTTCCAGAAGGCTTTCCTGCCCAGCACACGCGAATTCAACTGCCAGGACGCGCAGAGCGCGGTACGTTTTGATCAAACCATCGAGTTCGACGCCGCCGCCGTTCCGGGCCAACCCGACCGTGTGCTCATCTTCGTCAACAGCGGCCATGGCGCCGAGGCGTCCATCCTTTCGGCGACTGGCGGGCCTGGGGTGGCAGACAGCAGCAGCATGAAGGGTTTTGTGCAACTCACGCGCGTGGCGCGCTGAGACGCGCACGTGAGCGGGCCCGAAACCGTGGGCCCGCTCTGCGTCGCATACATGCAAACCACCGAGTACCCCATGATCTTGGCCGCCGCACCCAAGGACACGCAGTGGTTCTTCGAAGACCGATGAACCCACCCTCTCGCCCCACGGAGACAACCATGGCTGTTCCCTGCAACGCGGCTCTGCCGCACACCCTCGCCCTGGCATTGACGGTGCTGCTCGCCAGCGCCTGCAGCAAGCCCGCCGATCCCGTGCCCACCAGCAGCGCCGCCGCCCAAGCCTCCGACCACCGCATTCCCGGATGGTCCGGCGGCGAAGCGCAGGTGATGAGCCACTCGCCCGGCGGTCCGGTGACCGTGGGCAAGATCGCCGCCGACGGCACCGTCACCCTGACCCTGCCCGAGGTGCCGCCGAAGCCGCAGCCGCTGGGCCAGACCTTCCCTTCCTGCCGGGACGACGGTGCAGCCATCGCCAAGCCTGAAACTGCGGCCTTCGTCCCGACATCGCTGTTCGCATCGCGCGCGGGCAAAGAGTTGGGCACCCTGCATCTGGCCACTGATGCAAAGGTGGTCGCTTGGCGCGAGAGCTGGAGCCAGGGCAACGCAGCGCTGGGTGCATGGATGCAGTGGGTGCACGTAGACCAGTCGGCGACGGTTGCCGCCAAGTGCATGCAGACAACCTACACCAACCCCGAAGCCACCGACGCGTACCCGCAAACCACCGAGTACCGCATGACCTTGGCCGCGGGTTGGAACCTGCTGCGCCATTCCATCACCTCTCTGCATGCCGACCCCACCGGCCGCAACCACCCGCGGATGACCGAGGTCGAGGTGCTGAACACCGCCCCCGCGAACGCGCAGTGGTTCTTCGAAGCCCGGTGAACCCACCCCCTCGCACCACGGAGAAAACCATGACTGTTCCCTGCAGCGCGGCCCTGGATGTGGGCTTGCTGCTGTGGACACGCGCTGTCGACGCTGACATTGAGTTGACGCAGGTTGCCGACTTTCGACTGACTCCACCGACCAGAGCTAGTCGCAAGCATTGGCGCAAGTAAGTCGTGAACTCGGCGGGTCTGCTGTTTGTCGGCAGAACTATGCCAAATGGGTCAAGTCAACGTCCGCGCCGACGACGCCTACTTTGACTCCGACAACATCTATTCCCACGAATCAACACGCGATCGCCCGTGGCCGTCGTTCACTCCACCGTCACGCTCTTGGCCAGATTCCTCGGCTTGTCCACATCCGTGCCGCGTGCGCAGGCCGTGTGATAAGCCAGCAACTGCAGCGGCACCACGTGCAGGATCGGGCTCAAGGGCCCGTAGTGCTCGGGCATGCGGATCACGTGCACGCCGGGGCTGCTCTCGATGCGCGTGTCGCCGTCGGCGAACACGTACAGCTCGCCGCCGCGCGCGCGCACTTCCTGCATGTTGCTCTTGAGCTTCTCGAGCAGCTCGTCGTTCGGCGCCACCGTCACCACCGGCATCGCCGCCGTCACCAGCGCCAGCGGGCCGTGCTTGAGTTCGCCGGCCGGGTAGGCCTCGGCGTGGATGTAGCTGATCTCCTTGAGCTTCAGCGCGCCTTCGAGCGCGATCGGGTAATGCAGGCCGCGGCCGAGGAACAGCGCGTGCTCCTTGCGGCGTGAAGGCCTCTGACCAGGCGACGATCTGCGGCTCCAGCGCCAGCACCGCCTGCACCGCCACCGGCAGGTGGCGCAGCGCCTTCAGGTGCTGCGGCTTCCTGCGCGTCGGTCAGGCGCCCGCGCACCTGCGCCAGCGCCAGCGTGAGCAGGAACAGGCCGACCAGCTGGGTCGTGAAGGCCTTGGTCGAGGCCACGCCGACCTCGACGCCGGCGCGCGTGATGTAGGCGAACTTGCATTCGCGCACCATCGCGCTGGTGTCCACGTTGCACACCGTCAGCGTGGTGGTCATGCCGAGCGAGCGCGCGTGCTTGAGCGCGGCCAGCGTGTCGGCGGTCTCGCCGCTCTGCGTGATCGTGACCACCAGCGTGCGCGGGTTCGGCACGCTGTTGCGGTAGCGGTATTCGCTGGCGACTTCGACGCTGGTCGGGATGCCGGCGATCGCCTCGAGCCAGTACTTGGCCACCGAGCCGGCGTAGTAGCTGGTGCCGCAGGCCAGGATCAGCACCTGGTCGACCTCCTTGAAGGCGCTGAACGCGCCGTCGCCGAACAGCTCGGGGCTGATGCCGGCCACGGCGTCGAGCGTGTCGGCGATGGCCTTCGGCTGCTCGAAGATTTCCTTCTGCATGTAGTGACGGTAGGGGCCGAGTTCGGCCGCGCCGCTGTGCGCGTGCACGGTGCGCACTTCGCGCTCGCACCGGGCGCAGGCGGCCGTCGTTGCCATGCGCGCCGCGGCCGACGATCCAGTGCTTGCCCAGCTGCACGTCGACCACGTCGCCCTCTTCGAGGTAGACGATCTGGTCGGTCACGCCGGCCAGCGCCATCGCGTCCGAGGCCAGGAAGGTCTCGCCCTCGCCCACGCCCAGCACCAGCGGCGAGCCCTCGCGCGCGCCGACCACGCGGTGCGGCTCGTCGCGGCAGAACACCGCGATCGCGTAGGCGCCGCGCAGCTGCGTCACCGCCTGCTGCACGGCGTCGAACAGGTCGCCGTCGTACAGGTGCGCCACCAGGTGGGCGATGACCTCGGTGTCGGTCTGGCTGTCGAAGACGAAGCCCTTGCCCTGCAGCTCGGCGCGCAGCTCCTCGTAGTTCTCGATGATGCCGTTGTGCACCAGCGCGAACTTGCCCGGCGCGTCGGCCGCGGCGCCGGCGCCGGGCGAGAAATGCGGGTGCGCGTTGTTGACCGCCGGCGCGCCATGCGTGGCCCAGCGCGTGTGGGCGATGCCGGTGCCGGCTTCGATGCGCTCGCTGGCGACCTGGGCTTCGAGCTCGGCCACGCGCGAGGTGCTGCGCGCGCGCTTCAGGCCGCCGCCCTGGTGCACGGCGACGCCGCAGGAGTCGTAGCCGCGGTACTCGAGCCGCTTCAGGCCCTCGACCAGGATCGGAACGATGTTGCGGGCGCTGACCGCGCCGACGATGCCGCACATGGGGAAGCCTCAGGAATTGCAGATGGGCGCGATCGTAGGCACGAGCATGCTGCAATTTGCTTGCACTTTTCATCGACATTCAGTAGAAACTACGCCACTGCACACATGCTGAGATCTCATATTTCATCATATGTGCTGTTTGAGCAATCAATCCGCCACCATGATCGACCTCGACGACACCGACCTGCGCCTGCTCGACCTGCTGCAGGCCGACGCCGGCCGGTCCAACCAGGACCTCGCCGCGGCCGCCCATGTCTCGCCGGCCACCGCCCTGCGCCGCGTGCGCCGGCTGTCCGAGAGCGGCGTGATCGAGCGCCGCATCGCGCTGCTGTCGTCCGAGAAGCTGGGCGCCGGCCTGCAGGCGCTGGTCGAGGTGCAGCTCGACCGCCAGGGCGCCGAGCATCTCGACGCCTTCGAGGCGCTCGCGGTGGCCGACGCGGCGGTGCAGCAATGCTGGCGCGTCAGCCCGGGCCCCGACTTCATGCTCGTGCTGTGGCTGGCCGACATGGCGGCCTACCACGCGCTGGTGCAGCGCCTGTTCACGCAGCACGCCAACGTGCGCAACGTGAAGACCTTCTTCGCCGTCAAGCGCGCCAAGTTCGAGCCGCGCATCGACCTGCGCGCGGCGGCGGCGGCAAGCCTCAAGCCGACTTCAGGATCACCAGGCCCTTGAGGTACTCGCCTTCGGGGAAGTTGATCGTCGTCGGGTGGTCGCAGGCGCCGGCCAGGCGCTCGAGCAGCAGGCCGTCGACGCCGGCGTCGATGCCCGCGCCGGCGACGATCTTGTGGAACAGATCGGCATTGACGCCGCCCGAGCAGGAGAACGTGAACAGCAGCCCGCCGGGAGCGAGCAGCATCAGCGCCAGGCGGTTGATGTCCTTGTAGGCGCGTGCGGCGCGCTCGGCATGGGCTGCCGTGGGCGCGAACTTCGGCGGGTCGAGCACGATGGCGTCGAACTGCCGGCCGGCGTCGAGCTGCTGGCGCAGGAAGGCGTTGACGTCGGCATCGACGAACTCGGCGCGCGCGGCGTCGAAGCCGTTGAGCAGCACATGGGCGCGAGCGCGCGCCAGCGCCGGCGCCGACGAGTCGACGCTGACCACCTGCGCCGCGCCGCCGGCCAGCGCCGCCACGCTGAAGCCCCCCGTGTAGCAGTAGCAGTTGAGAACCCTGCCGAGTGCCGAAGTGACGCACCAGCGCCGCGAAGCGGGCGCGGTTGTCGCGCTGGTCGAGGTAGAAGCCGGTCTTGTGGCCCTCGGCGACGTCGACCGTGAGCTGCCAGTCGTGCTCGCGGATCGTCACCTCGGCCGAACTTGCGCCGTCGTCGGCGCCGCGCAGCCAGCCTTTGATGGCAGGCAGGCCTTCCAGGCCGCGCACACTGGCATCCGATCGCTCGTACAACCTGGTGCAGCCCGTCGCAGCCAGCAGCGCGTCGGCGATCGTGGCCTTCCAACGCTCGGTACCGGCGGCGAGGAACTGCGCGCACAGCAGGTTGCCATAGCGGTCGACGATCAACCCCGGCAGGCCATCGGCCTCGCCGTGCACCAGGCGCATCGCGTCGCTGTCGACGGCCAAGCGCGCGCGCAGCGCCACCGCGGTGGCGATGCGCCGCTCGAAAAACGCGCGGTCGATGCGCTCGGTCTCGACGAAGCTCCAGGCGCGCACGCGGATCATGGAGTCCGGGCTGAAGGCGCCCCAGGCCAGGAAGCGTCCGTCGTGGGCCTGCACGCGAACGGTTTCGCCGCGGTCGGCGCCGCCCTTGGCCACGCTGCCCTGGAACACCCAGGGGTGGCGGCGCAGCAGCGAACGTTCCTTGCCTTCGCGCAGCGTGATGACTTTCATGCCGCGATTCTGCCGGCTGCCATCGGCGTGCCGGGTTTGGGATGGTCAAGTCGGCGCGGGCTGCTCACAATCCGCGCCTCCTTCATGAGTCCAGGAGCGCCCCATGCAACGCACCCTCACCCTGCTTGCCGCGGCCGCCGCGGTGGCGCTGGCCGCCTGCGGCAAGGCCACCGAGACCGCGGCCGAGAAGATGATCGAATCGCAGATGGCCAAGGACGGCAGCAAGGCCAAGGTCGACCTGTCCAGCGGCGGCATGAAGATCACGACGACCGACGCTTCGGGCAAGGTCAGCCAGATGGAGATGGGCACGGCCAAGGTCACCGAGGCCGACCTCGGCCTGCCCTTCTACCCCGGCACCCAGCCCAAGGAAGGCGAGGCGACGAAGATCTCGACCCCCGAAGGCAGCGCCGTCACGGTGATGCTGCACAGCGACGACGCGCCCGACAAGGTGGCGGCCTTCTACCGCGACAAGCTCAAGGGCGCGTCGCAAGGCAAGCAGTTCACCGACATGAGCAGCGGCGACACGCAGATGATGATGCTTATCGACGACGCCACCAAACAGCACACCCAGGTGTCGGTGATGAAGGCCGAGAAGGGCAGCGACATCCAGATCATTGCCAACCAGGGCGCGCCGAAGTAGGCGCGCTCGGTCAGCTACGGCGCTTGGCGCGCGGGTGCGCGGCGTCGTACACCTTGGCCAGGTGCTGGAAGTCGAGCTTGGTATAGACCTGCGTGGTCGCGATGTTGGCGTGGCCCAGCAGTTCCTGCACCGCCCGCAAGTCGCCGCTGGACTGAAGCAGGTGCGAGGCAAAGCTGTGGCGCAGCATGTGCGGGTGCACATGGGTCGGCAGCCCGGCCTGCAGCGCCAAGGTCTTGAGCCGCGCCCGCACCTGGCTCGCGCCCAGTCGAGTGCCGCGGCGGCTGACGAAGAGCGCGGCCTCTTCGGGCCGGGCCATGGCCGCACGGTGCTCGAGCCAGGCGCTCAGCGCCGTCTGTGCGGCGCGGCCGACCGGCACGCTGCGCCGCTTGCTGCCCTTGCCCAGCACATGCGCCGTGGCGTCGGGGGCATCGATCCAGCCTGAAGCGTCGCGCCCGGCGCGGGCGTCGAGCCCGACCAACTCGCCGACGCGCAGGCCGCAGCCGTAAAGCAGTTCGACGATCGCATGGTCGCGTGCGGCGAGCGCGGCGTCACCGTTGTCGGCGACGTGGTCGGCCAGCGCCACGGCATGGTCGACCGACAAGGCCTTGGGCAGCGGCTTGGCGGCCTTGGGCGCGCGCACGCCGTCGACCGGGTTGCTGACCACCGCATGCTGCTCGCCCCACCAGCGATAGAGCCCGCGCCAGGCGGCGAGCACGATCGCCAGACTGCGCGGCGCCAGGCCGCGCTGGTGCAACTGCGCCAGCCAGCGCCGCACATGCTGCGTCTGCACCGCCTGCAATTCGATGCCGGCGTCGGTTGCCGCGGCGTTGAGGCGCTGCAGCGCCTCGCGGTACAGCGTCAGCGTGCGCGCGGCCAGCCGCCGCTCGACCTCGAGGTGCCGCAGGTAGCGCAGCAACTCGTCGGGCAGCGGCGCGGTCGGGGTCACCGTGGTGGCTGCAGACGCGCCAAGCCGGCGCTGGCGATCTCGCCGATGCGCGACAGCAGGTCGGTGCCCATGTCGGCGCTGTAGCGCGTCGGGTCGGGCGAACCCATCACGAGCAGGCCGAAGGCGGCGTCGCCGGCCGCGGAGCGCAGCGGCACCATCGCCATCGAAGCCACGGACGCCGGGTCTTCGAGCCAGCGCACCGCCTCGAACCCCGCGTTGGCACCGCAATAGGGCAGTGTCAGGCTGGTGGCCAGGCTCTTGGCATCGTCGCTCGCACCGAGCGCGAAATCCAGCCCGGCAAAGTCTTCGGCCACACCCCAGACGCGGATGCCGGCCTGCGGGATCAGGAACTGCTGGCGCAGCTCTCGCACCAGCACCTCGGGCAGCTCGGCGGCGTTGGCCGTGATCATCAGCGCACGCGTCCAGCGGTGCAGGCGCTCGGCCAGGGCCACGTTGTCCTGGCCATTGCGGATCATCTCGACGATCTTGTGCTCGAGCCCTTTGATGCGCTCGCGCAGCATCTCCATCTGCCGCTCCTGCAGCGACACCGCGCGCTGGCCATGCGGGCTGGTGAGCTGGATCGCGGCCAGCAGTTCGGCGTGGCGCTCGAAGAAGCCCGGCGTGTTGACCAGGTACTCGGCGATATCGCTCTCGGTGATGCCTTGCAGGCCGTTCGTGATCACAGTTCGATTTCTCCTTCAAAGACGGTTTCTGCGGGCCCGGTCATCAGCACCGGGTGGGGGTCGCCCTGCCATTCGATGGCGAGCACGCCCGCCGCGGGTGTGCACGTCGACCTTGGCGTCGAGCCAGCCCAGCCGGATGCCGGCGACCACGGCCGCGCAGGCGCCGGTGCCGCAGGCCAGGGTTTCACCGGCGCCGCGCTCGTACACACGCAGCGCGATCTGCTGGCGCGACTGGATCTGCATGAAGCCGGCGTTGACGCGGCGCTTGAATCGCGCATGCCCCTCGATGGCCGGGCCGAGCCCGGCCACCGGGGCGGCGTCGACGTCCTCGACGCGCACCACCGCATGCGGGTTGCCCATCGACAGCACGGCCGCCTCGACGCGCTGCCCTGCCGCATCGAGCGGCCACAGCGCGAAGCCGTTGATTTCGTGCGGCACCAGGCCCGAATTGTCGAAGGGCACCTTGGCGAGATCGAACACGGGCACGCTCATGTCGACCGTGACGCGGCCGTCGGCCTGCCACTGCAGTTCCAGGCGGTTGTTGACGGTCTGGACGCAAATCCGCGTCTTGTCGGTCAGGCCATGCTCGCGCACATAGCGCACGAAGCAGCGCGCACCGTTGCCGCAATGCTCGACCTCGTCGCCGCTGAAGCCGTTGTAGATGCGGTAGCCAAAATCCACCCCCGGCTTGTCGCTGGCCTCGACGACCAGGATCTGGTCGGCGCCGATGCCATAGCGCCGATCGCCCAGGCGCTGCACCTGCGCGACCGTCAACTCGATCGGCGCGCGCGTGGCGTCGAGCACGACGAAGTCGTTGCCCGCGCCTTGCATCTTGGTGAACGACAGCCGCATGGCTCGGATTATCCGCGCCATGCGACATGCGGCGGGGCTAGCTTGGTTGCTTGACGATTCGGAGATAGGGCTTGGGCGCCTTCCAGCCCTCGGGGAACAGCTTCTTGGCCTCGTCGTCGCTGACCGAGCCGGCGATGATCACGTCCTCACCCTGCTTCCAGTTCGCCGGCGTGGCCACCTGGTGCTTGGCGGTCAGCTGCATCGAGTCGAGCGCGCGCAGGATCTCGTCGAAGTTGCGTCCGGTCGTCATCGGGTAGGTCATCATCAGCTTGATCTTCTTGTCCGGACCGATCACGAACACCGAGCGCACGGTCGCGTTGGTGGCCGCGGTGCGGCCCTCGGACGTGCCCGTCTCCTCGGCCGGCAGCATGTTGTAGAGCTTGGCCACGGCCAGGTCGGTGTCGCCGATCATCGGGTACTTGGGCAGGTGGCCCTGCGTTTCCTCGATGTCCTTGGCCCACTTCTCGTGGTCGCCGACCGGATCGACGCTGAGGCCGATCAGCTTGGTGTTGCGCTGCTTGAATTCGGTCCTCGATGCCGGCCATGTAGCCGAGCTCGGTGGTGCACACCGGGGTGAAGTCCTTCGGGTGCGAGAACAGGATCGCCCAGCTGTCGCCGATCCACTGGTGAAAGCGGATCTGTCCCTGCGTGGTCTGGGCCGTGAAATCAGGGGCGGTGTCGTTGATGCGCAATGACATGGCAGGTGCCTCGGGCGCCGGGTGCAAGCGGCGGCCGGCCGGCGCCGCGGGCACGGCCGCCGAGTCATTTAAGCACTCCGGAATGGGCTCGTCGGCAACAGGGATAGCGCCGCCGCGCCGCGCGCGGCACGGCGCAGCGACGGCCGTGTCGATCGCTATCGGCGCCGAGAGACCGCGCTTGACCTCACGCGCGATACGCGGCGGGAAGAAACCGGACTCGACATGCTCGAGGAACGCGGCGCGCTGGTCGGCCGGCAGCGGTCGCATTTCTTGAATCAGCGCGGCGGCGACCTCGTCCTGCTCGTGCGGTGACAGCGCATGCAATTCGCTACGCGCCTGGCGCAGCTCCGGAATCATCGGCTTCAGCATGCCCATGCCCATGCCCAGCGCAGGCACGCTGGCCGGCACCAGCACCATGCACTCCTTGAGCTCGGCCTGCATCGGCTTGGGCAGGAAGCCGAGTTCGAACAGCTCGTCGATCGTGGCCACGGTTTCGGGCGGCGACAGCGGCTGGGCCATCGACTGCTGCATCCGCGCCATCATCGCGGCCTGCTCCGGGTCGAGTTCCGCGCCCCCAGGCGGCCCCGAACTCGACATCAGCGCCTGCATCTTCGCCATGATGTCGGGCGGCATGGCATGGGCGTGGCCGATGGCGCCCAGGCCGCCAAGCCCCGACGCGCCCGCCGGCAGGCCGGGAAGACCGCTCATCGTCGGCATGTTGGGTATCGACATGCCGCCCGGCAGCGAGGGCATGCCTGCCAGGGCCACGCCGGCGCCGCCCCTGCGCAGGTCGAAGGCGCTGATGGCATTGGACAGCGCAATCCCCTTGCACCCCATGCCGCTCAGGCTCGAAAGCAGCGCATCCTTGATCATCGACGTGGCCGCCTGCTGGGCGATCTGCTTGACCATGAATAACAGGGCCGGCGCCACGGCCTCGCTGATGGCAGGCGCGAGCGCGGCGGCGAGCGCCAGCGTGATCGCGCACAAGCGCTTGCGTTCAATCGGCATGGCCGACCTCCTGAAGACTTGCAACGACCTGCCGATCCGCGCGGGCACGAAGCGCCGAACAATCAGCACAGCGTGCGAACGGCACGGCCGATTCATTGCAGATTGAAGTTCCATGTGCTCGCGATCGCACCGTCATCAGCGCTGCCGGACAAATTGGTCTGGCCGACCGCGAACGGGCCATTGCCGGATGCATAGGTGACCTGGAAGCCGTTCATCTGCGTAACGACGTCAGGCTTTCCTGGGCACGACGCGGTCACCGTCGTGTCGATCAACTGAATACCTCCGAATCCGTAGCTCGGCGGCATGAACCCGTTGTCGGTGATCGTCAGCCTGCCCTGGCCCACAGGGGGTTTGGGCGCTGGATCGTTGGGGTCCCGGCGGCGGGTCATTGACGATCGTGAAGTTGCTCGGCGAAAAGGCGAAGGTGCAGCCATCGGGGCTGTTCAGCGCCAGGTCGAAACTGCCGCTGGGCGTGTAGGAGGTATTGCCGTTGCCGCTCTGGCTCGGATCAGGAATCCAGGTGATGTTCGCGTGGCTCACGATGTTGGCGCCGGGCACCCCGGGTGTCGTGCCAGTGACGCGTGACGTCCCTGTCCAGCTGCCATCGCAGCTCGGCCCCGGCGGGACGGCCTGTGCGCCGCGAGCCGTGGTCGCCAGGGCCCGCGCTCGCCCGGAAGGGTTCGCCAACGGGGCTCCCGCCGCGAAACAGCTCACTTCGACCTGCTGGATGGAGTTCTTGGCGACCTCGAGATCGACGACATCGATCTTCGTTCTCACGAAGGCCGCAAACTCATACTTGCCCGCGTCGGACGTGGTCGGCACCCATCGATATTGATACACCGGCGCGCCGCTGGCGATCAGCGCCATCGACTTCCAATGCGTGAACTTGCTTTCGTCATCGCGCTTGCGCCAGAGATCGACGCCGACCACGTTTTCGCCCAGCAGCCAGTAGTTGACGGTCTTCGCATCGAACTCGACCGTGAAATTCACCGCCTCGTTGGGCCTGACCTTGGGCACGCTGGCCACCAGGGTGCCCTTGGGCGACTCCGAGAGGTCGGTGGAGAACTCCGCCTTGAACTTCACCGTCGTCGAGTCGTCGCCGATGACCATCTCGATCGCCTTCTTGAGCGCTTCGCCCGGTTCGACGACGCCTTCGAGCTTCAGGTCATAGGTGGAGGCGTAATCAGGCCTTGCCGCCTGGTCGTCCTCGAAGGCCATGTTGAAGGACTGCTTGGGGCCGATGCGGGCCTCCACGATGCTGGCGTTGGCCGCGCCCAGGAGGAGCGACGCGTCGAGCCCCGCAATCACGTAGAACTGCGCCGAGACCTTCGCCTCCGGGTCCTTGTCGGAAGGAATCCTGGACTTGGTCTTGAACTCGTTCAGAAGGGTGACCTTGTCCACCCCGCGTCCAGACCCCGGCAAGCGGGTGTCGCCCCGCCGCATTCCCAGCCCAGCACCGGGCTGAACGCCGACCTTGCCCTTGACGCCCAGTTCCGCCTGAACAAGCACGACCTTTCCTGTCGAGCTCCGCGCCGAGTCCGAAGCGCACCGCCGGCATGACGAGCAGACTGGACCATCCCAGACCGGAAGCTTGAGCTGGCCCTGGGCATCGCATCTTCCGGACGCCTCGAAGCCCGCCTTCAGATTGAGACCCGCGCTGCCGACGATGGCCGCCGACCCCTCCAGCGCATGTTTGCTGTAGCCGGGCCGGTCTTCGAGGATGAGCTTCAGGTTGTTCTCCAGCGAAAGCTGGATCGGCGCACCTAGTCGAGCTGGGGCTTGATGCTGGCGTCGCACTTGAAAGCCCTGAACGGCGTCGAAGGCATCGAGCCGGCGCGCCGTCCCCGCGAGCGGCCGGCTGCGGCCTTCGCCCCAAGCCGCGCCCATCGTCGTCATGCCAGGCCGATCCGGCAGCGGCTCGAATGCGAAGGCCGACAACTCGATGTTCAAACGGATGTCGTAGGCGCTGAACAGCTGGTACAGCGGGGCAAGCGCGAACCGTACGACCAGTCCTGCGGCTTCCTGGCGCGTCGCGACGACCTTGCCCGCGATCGGCGCGGTTTCTGCTGCGATCACCATGGTGCCCGGCGCCGGCGCGGCAACGCCCCGCAGGGTGACTTCGAACTCGGTGCCGACGCCCGCAGTGGCTCCGGCCGCCAGACCGAGAGGCGGGCCAACGGACACCACCTGCGCATCGGTGACGAGCAGGGCGCCAGGCACCGGCTGGGCGACGATCGCCAGCGTCGGCGCGGAGCGGACCCCGCCGGCCTCGGCGAAGATCTGTGCCGAGCCGATGGCCAGGGCCACCACCTGGCCGGCGGCATCGACCGACACCTGGCTGGGCGCGCTGGACGTCCAGGTGACGGCGCCCGGCAACGCCACACCCTGCGCATCCAGGATCTGCGCCGTCAGCCGGGCCGGCTGGCCGATCGCAGAAAGGAACACCGAGGGCTTGTCGATGACGACACTGCCGAGGGCGACCGCAATGACATTGACGCTGGCGGGACTGCTGGTGACGCCGCCACTCGACGCGGTGATGCCGGCAGTTCCGGCGGCAACGCCGGTGACGACGCCGTTGTTCACGCTGGCAACGCCGCTGTTCGACGAGGCCCAGGTGAAGCTGACGCCGGCCATGAGGGCGCCGCTTTGGTCCCTGGCCTCGGCTGAGACCGCCTGGGTCTGCCCGACACCGACGCTGGCGCCAGAGTGCAGAACTGTGATGGTTGTGACCGTCGGCGTGGCGATCGCGGGGGCCGGACTGTCTCCCCCGCCGCCGCAGGCGACGAGCAGCAACAGCGAGGTTGCGGCCAGCGCATTTCTCAAGCGCCTGCCCGCTGCTGCCGCGCGCATCACAACCCCTAGCAAAGCCGTCGTCGCTACCGCAGCGCTGCCCATTGCGACTCCCGTTGCACCGAACACGCTTCGGCGTCGGTGCACGGTACCGGGTGGGCTATTACGAAACGCTTACCGATGCGGCGCCGCGCCGAGCGACCCCTATGCCGGGGGGATGCCGGTCAGCGGTGCCACCAGCGCCAGCGTGGCCGCCGAAGGCTTGGCACCGAGCCCGGCGGCGATGGCGTCGCGGCAGCGTGCGAAAACGCCCAGGGCCGCGGCCTGTTCGCCGACGTCGATCAACTCGCGCATCAGGTCGCGTGCCAGGTCTTCGGCCAAGGGGTCGAACTCGAGCCCGCGTTCGAGCAGGGCGCGCGCATGGCGGCCGTCGCCGCGTGCAATGGCCGCGCGCGCCAGCAGCGTGACGATGCGCTTGAACTTGCTGGCCAGGCGGGTGCGATAGACCAGCTGCCAGGCCTCATCCTCGGCGTCGTGCAGGAAGGCGCCCGTGTACAACGCCTGCGCCCTTTCAGCGCCGGCGCGCGCGGCGGTCCCAAGTGTCTCGGGCGTGGGCATGCCCACGCTGTCGGCAAGCTGCTCGAACGCCAGGCAGTCGACCCAGACCAGTTTCGGGTTCAGACTCAGGCGGCCGACTTCGAGCAACACCGCCTCGTCGTTGCCCAGCAGTTTGCGCAGGCGGTGCAGCGCAATGTTGAGTGCCGCCCGCGCCTTGTCGCCGTCGAGATCGCGCCAGAGCGCGAACGCCGCCGTAGCAGTCGACACATCGGTGCCGCTGGAGGCGACCACGAACAACAGCAGATCGAGCGGCTTGCGCGCCACCTTGCCCTTGAACACCAGCGTCTGCCCGTCGATTTCGATCTGCAGCCCGCCGAGCGTGCGCACGCGAATCGGCCACGGCCATGCCGACAAGTCCGCACGCACGGCCTGCAGTCCGCGCTCGGCGATCACTTCGCGCGCGAACGGCGTCTCGATGTCGTGCTCGAGCGCGAGCGCGCACACCGTCGCGGCCACCTTCGGCCCGGCACGGAAGAAGTTCAGCCAGGCCAATTCACGGGCCATCACCAGACCGTCGCGCAGCGCAGCGCGTCCGGCGTCGACGTCACCGGCGTCGAAGTGACCCAGGGCATGCGCAAGGTGCGCCAGGCACCAGCAGAACCGCGCCTGCCTGCCGCTCGCGGCGCGGCCCGCACGCTCGAAGAACGGCACCGCGTCGGCGTAGGCTCCGGCGACCATCTGGACCTGGCCCTCCTGCATCACGGTGACGCCCATCCAGCGTTCGGGCAGGTGGCTCTCTGTCCCCAGCCTCAGGGCCAGCCGTGCATGGGTCAGCGCTTGGCGACCCCGGCCTTCGAGCAGGTCCAACCGCGATCGCAGCAGATGCCACCAGCTTGCCGGTCGCGGGGCGCGTACATGCAGCAGGGGCTCGGCGCGAGCGAGTGCCGCGCGACCGGCTTCGGTGCGGCCGGCACCGAGCGCGATCTGTGCATCCAGCAGCAGCAACTTGAGCTCGATTTCCGGCTGCGTGGCGCGCCCGGACTGGATTCTCAGCGCGCGCATCGCCTCGGCGCGTGCCGGTGCTTCGCACTCGTAGAGCGCCTGCACGAACAGGTGGTAGGTCTCGTCGGCCAAGCGCGCAGCCAATGCCGGATCGTCGGCCAGCGACCGCATCGCGAACTCGACCCAGAGCAGGTTTTCGAGGTCCATGCGCGCACGGAAGTAGCCCGCCGAGGCCAGGCCAGCGCAACAGCGAACCGGGGCCGCAAGCGTCGTGTCGGCCAGCGCGCGCACCAGCGCCTGCGCCCTGACGGGTAGGCTGGGGTCATCGAGGTCGATGAACGCGCCGGCCATCAGAACCCCCGCCTGCGCGATCAGCCGGTCATTGGGGTCGGGCAAGCTGTCGACCTGACCGCGCGCATCGGCGACGACGGCCACGGCCGCCTCGAAGCCGGCGTAGTCGTCGTCGGCGATGCCGATGAAAAGGACCTGGGCTGCCGCCGCCACCAGGCAGCCGCCGCCGTCGCCTACCGCGGCAAACTGGTGCTGAGCATCGCGCAGTTCCGCGCGTCCGCCGCCGAGATCGGCATATGCCAGCGCCAGACCACGCCGCAATTGCTCGGCGGCAGCGCCCGGGTGGCCCGGTAGTTCAGTAGAGCGGCGCTTCACCGGCCGGCCTGGTCTTGAAGCGCTTGTGCACCCATAGATACTGCGCCGGATTGCGCCGCACTTCGGCCTCGATCCAGCGGTTCATCTGCAGGCGTGTCGGCCAGCGCGTCATCGGTCGGCCAGTCCGGCAGCGGCGGCAGGAAGCGCACGCGCCAGCCGCCCTCCTCGCGCATCTCGGCCACCACCGGCTGCACCAGCATGCCCAGCGAGCGCGCCATGCGTGAGGGGGCCAGCAGTGTGGCCGCGGGCACGCCGAAGAAGGCCACGAACGCCGCGTCCTTGATGCCGAAGTCCATGTCGGGCAGGTTGACGAAGCCCATCCCCTTCTGCCTGATGGCGCGGATCAGCGGCTTGGCGCCTTCCTGGCGCGTGAACAGCTCGGAAGCGGCGAAGCGCTGGCGGCCCTTGCGCATGGCGGCGTCGAACACTGCGTTGCTTTGTTTCTGGTAGATCGACGCAGCGCCGCGCTGCTGGAACAGTTGGATCGCCATGCCCGCGGCGTCGAGGGCCATGAAGTGCGGCACCAGCCACATCACCGGGCGCGTCGCTGCGCTCGGCCAGGTGCACGTCGCCTTCGATTTCGATCAGCCGCTTCGAGGCGCGCGCGCGGCGCATACCAGAGCAGGCCGCGCTCGAGGATGCTGCGCCCGAGCCAGCGAAAGTGCTCGCGCACCAGCCGGGCGCGCGCAGGCGCGTCGAGTTCGGGCAGGCACAACTCGATATTGCGCGTGGCAATGCGGCGCCGCGACGCGGCCAGGGCGTGCAGGAGCGCGCCCAGGCCCGCGCCGAGTGCCGCCTGCAGGCGCGCCGGCAGCCAATGCACCAGCCACAGCACCGACAGAGCCAGGCGCGCCGTCATGAGGCCCGTGGCGCCTTGTAGCGGTGGTAGCCCCACAGGTACTGCTCCGGGCATTGGCGGATCAGGAACTCCATGGCCCGGTTGATCACGGCGGCGCATTCGACCTGGTGCGCTTGATCGTCGCCGGCGTAGCCGGCTGCCACGGGCAGGGGCTCGGGCATTTCGAAGGCATGGACGCGCCAGCCGGCCGCAGCGGGCAGGCGCTCGCCCAGCATCAGCAGCATCGGCGCGCCGGTCTGCAGGGCCATGCGCGAGGCCAGGGTCATGGTGTAGGCCGGCTGGCCGAAGAACGGCGCCCACACGCCCATCTCGTCGGGCGGCACCTGGTCGGGCAGCAGGCCCACCGTCTGGCCCTGGCGCAGGCCCGCAGCATCTGCCGCACGCCGGCCAGCGAGGCCGGTGCGGTCAGCAGCCCGGGCCGGTGGCGCGCGGTCTCCTCGAGTTCGCGCAACCAGGCCTTGCGTGCCGGGCGGTACAGCGCGGTCATGGGCTGGCGCGCGCCGAAGCGCTCGGCGTAGGCCTGGGCGATCACCTCGAACGAGCCCAGATGCGGCGTCAGCAGCAGCAGGCCGCGGCCGGTCGCCGAGCGCGGCGTCGATCAGCTCGGCGCCCTGCCACTGCACGGCCGGCACCAGCGGCTGCCCCGGCGGGCGCAGCCACAGCCGCGGCAACTCGGCCACCATGCGCCCGGCATGGCCGATTGCCGCATGGCGCTCGGCCGCCGAGATGCCCGCCAGCGCCGCATTGGCGCGCAGGCGCCGGCGGTAGCTGGGCGACAGCAGCGTAGCCGACCCAGCCCAGCAGCGCACCCAGCGCGTGCAGAACCCCCACGGATCGGCGTGACAACCAGCCAAGCAGCGGTAACATGTTTCCTATAATCGCGGCATCGCCGAGTTATGAACTACTTGCGGGGCGATGCGGGAGCCGCCAATGCGGCCCCTGCCGGGCATCACAGCTCAACAAATCCTGCTAAAGCGTTCGCCGCTCCTCCAGATCCAGGCCGGCAACGCGCCTTGCAACCTAACTGGAGTTTAAGAGTGGCCAACGATTTTCTCTTCACATCCGAATCCGTCTCCGAAGGACACCCCGACAAGGTGTCCGACCAGATCTCCGACGCCATCCTCGACGCGATCTTCAAGCAGGACCCGCGCTCGCGCGTCGCCGCCGAGACGCTGTGCAACACCGGCCTGGTGGTGCTGGCCGGCGAGATCACGACCAATGCGCATGTCGACTACATCCAGGTCGCGCGCGACACCATGAAGCGCATCGGCTACGACAACACCGACTACGGCATCGACTACAAGGGCTGCGCGGTGATGGTCGGCCTACGACAAGCAGAGCAACGACATCGCCCAGGGCGTCGACCATGCGTCGCGACGACCACCTCAACACCGGCGCCGGCGACCAGGGCCTGATGTTCGGCTACGCCTGCGACGAGACGCCCGAGCTGATGCCCGCGCCGATCTACTACGCGCACCGCCTGGTCGAGCGCCAGGCCCAGTTGCGCAAGGACGGCCGCCTGCCCTTCCTGCGCCCCGACGCCAAGAGCCAGGTGACGATGCGCTACGTCGACGGCAAGCCGCACAGCATCGACACCGTGGTGCTGTCGACGCAGCACAGCCCCGACCAGAGCGAGACCTCGAAGAAGATGAAGGCCTCGTTCAACGAAGCGATCATCGAAGAGATCATCAAGCCGGTGCTGCCCAAGGAGTGGCTGAAGAACACCAAGTACCTGATCAACCCGACCGGCCGCTTCGTCGTCGGCGGCCCGCAGGGCGACTGCGGCCTGACCGGGCGCAAGATCATCGTCGACACCTACGGCGGCGCCTGCCCGCACGGCGGCGGCGCGTTCTGCGGCAAGGACCCGAGCAAGGTCGACCGCAGTGCCGCCTACGCCGCGCGCTATGTGGCCAAGAACATCGTCGCCGCCGGCCTGGCGCGCCAGTGCCAGATCCAGGTGGCCTACGCCATCGGCGTGGCGCGAGCCGATGAACATCACCGTCTACACCGAAGGCACCGGCGTGATCAGCGACGACAAGATCGTCCGCGCTGGTGCGCCGAGCACTTCGACCTGCGCCCCAAGGGCATCATCCAGATGCTCGACCTGCTGCGCCCGATCTACGAGAAGACCGCCGCCTACGGCCACTTCGGCCGCGAAGAGCCCGAGTTCACGCTGGGAGCGGACCGACAAGGCAGCCGCGCTGCGTGCAGCGGCTGGCCGCTAAGGCCAGCGGTCGCGCAGCGACCCGGCTGCCTTGCGGCGAAGCTCACTTGGCGCAGCCAAGTCAAGGCCCGCCAGGGCCGGCCGCAGCCACAAGGCCAAGGCGCTGCGTGCAGCGGCCGGGCTGTAGGGCCAGCGGTCGCGCCAGCGACCCGGCTGGCTTGCGGCGGGGCCCACTTGGCGCAGCCAAGTGAAGGCCCGTCAGGGCCGGCCGCAGCCACAAGGCCAAGGCGCTGTGGGCGGCCGCGGGGCTGTAGGGCCCTCTGGCGCGCAGCGCAGGCCGCGGCTGCGTGGCACCAGTTGCCGCCGTCAGTCGGCTGCCAAGGCGGCGTTGCGGGACGCGAACGCGAGCAACTTGCTGTTCACCGCATTGCGGTGCAAAAAGCTGTCGCGGAAGGCTTGCGGCACATGCCGATTGGCCACCTCGTGGACCCAGCTCAGCGCCCGTTCCAACACCTTGGCGGCCGACTTCGGGTCGACTGCCGCCAAGGCCTGGTACGCGGCCAGCCAGACCTCACCACGGTACAACTCGTCGCAGCTGTCGCCCGGCGCCAGTTCGGCCAACAGCCGGGCCTGACGCGCTGCCTCGGCATGATGGCCCAGGGCCAGCGCAGCTTCGCATAGCCGCGTTCGCGCGGCGACCATCACGCCCGCGCGCTTGGCCGCCAGCGCTGAGTCGAGCACCTCGCCCGCGGCGGCCAGCGCCTCGGCCGGGTCGAGCACGCTGCAGCGCATCAGCACCAGTCGATGCCGGGACAGGGCGCGGCCGTTGACGCCGATCTGCGCCTCGGCGCGCGCGAATGCTGCGCCAGCGTCCTTACCGAGCGAGCGCTGCAATTGCGCGCTCGCCAGCTCGCACCGCAGCCGCGCCAGCGGCGGCGCTTCGTCGACAGCGGCGGCATTGAGATCCTGCTGCGCTTGCGACAGCTGGCCGAGCGCGAGCCAGGTCTGGGCGCGGTGGGCCAAGAACAGCGGTACCCAGCCAGGGACATGGACGCGACCCCGTTCGATCGCCCGATCGAGCCAGTCGAGCGCCTCGCCGTAGCGGCCAAGGTCGCGCATCACAATGCCGAAATTCACGTCCAGGCTGGAGTAGGGAATCGCCCCTTCGGGCAGGCTCACGAGCAGCGCCTGGGCTTCCTGCAATGTGGCCAGGGCCGTGTCGAGCTGGCCACTGTCGCGACTACCGATGGCCAGGTTGAGCAAGGCCTGAGCCGCAGCCGGCAGCTTGGCTCCGGCGATCGCCTTGTCCGCGGCGCGCCGGTACCAGACCGCCGATTCCGCCGGTCGATCGAGATGCTCGAGGACGACGGCATAGCCCTGGGCGAACTCGACTTGCCGGTCGATGTCGCAGGTCGCCTCGACGTCGGACTCGATGCTGCGCATCAGTTCGAAGGCCTCGGCCGGGCGATGCTGCCAGACACGCACCGCGGCCAGGTGCTGGTTCAGCAGGGACCGCAACGCGGGCTCGGCCAAGCTGCCGAGCGCAGCGAGCCCGGCCACGACCGCCTCCTCGGCGGCGAGCATTGCGCCTCGGTGCATGCAAACGATCGCCCGCTCGGCCTGCGCCGACGCCCGCTGCTGCGGTGTGCATGCGGCTCGCTGCATCAACTCGAGCGCCGCGTCGGTGCGGTCCCCCAGGTCGAGCTCGAAACAGGCCTGGCGCATGGCATGCGCCGCGGCAAACGCGCCCGACCGGTCATCCAGTCCCAGGCGTAGCTGGGCCTCGTTCTCGAAGGTCGCGGCTGCCTCGCCGAAGCGGCGCTGCGCCATGGCCGTTTCCCCGGCGCGGCGCAGGAACGGCAGGGCGCGCCGGGTTTCTCCGGCCGCCAGCCAATGCGCTGCCACCGACGCCGCCTCAGCACCGCGCGACTCCAGATGCGAGGCGACCTCGCCATGCAGATGGCGCGCGATCTGGCGCGGCAGGGCCGCACGCACCGTTTCGTTGATCAGGTCATGGGCGAAGGCCCCGTCGGCGAAAACCTGGGCCTGCTCGAGTTCGGTCCAGGCATCGGCCAGGTCGATCACGGGCACGGCCAGCACCACTGCCGCCAGTTCGATCGAGAAGTCGACCCCCGCCACCGCAGCGCAACGTGCCAGACGCACCGCCGCAGGCGACAAGCGCATCACGCGGCGCTCGATCAGCCGCGTCACGCTGACGGGTCGCGGCAGCCGACCCCCCGCCAGACTCGAATCGACCCACGACTGACGCAAGGTCTCAAGCACGAACAGCGGGTTTCCGCCGGTGTGCTGATGCAGCGTTTGCGACAGCGCGGCGACCTGCGACGCGGGCAGGCTCAAAGTGTCCAGCAGTTCGGCCAATTGCTCGCGTGTCAGCGCCGCGAGCGGCACCGGTTCCAGGCGCTGCTCCTCGAGCAAGGCCTCGACCAGCTCATTCAGTCCGCGGGACCCCTCGGCGGGGCGCCTGGCAAACCCCCACTGCAGCACGGCGCCGCCGCGCGACAGCTGCAAGAACATCTCCAGGCTCGCATCGTCGGCAAAGTGAAGGTCGTCTACGATCACAGCGCCAACACCGGCTTGGCGTGCGGCCTCGATGCGTTCGGCCACCGCCTGCCCGAGCGCCATCCGGTGGCTGGCGTCGGTGCCGACGAGCATCTCGTTCGGCGCGCCGAGCGCGGGCAGCACCAGGGCCAGCGATCGCAGCGTCGACGTGTCCTGCACCTGGGGTGTGCGGGCCATCAACGCGCGCAGCAGGCGCACCAGCGTCGAATAGGGCACGACCGCGTCGCCGGGGCGTGCCTGGGCGCAGACCGCATCGGGTCGGTGCACGGCGATCTCCTGCAGCAACCGGCTCTTGCCCATGCCGGCCTCGCCTTCGAGACAGAACACGCGGTCGTCGCGCCAGGCGTGAAGTGCGGCAAGCAACTCGCCGCGGCGCCCGACCATCTGCGGCGGGCGCAGCATATTTGCCGGGATCGCGGACGAGACGGCCAGCGCGCTGCCCGACCTGGCACCCGACTCGATCGTGCTCAGGAGCGCCAGGGTCTGGGCATCCGGCCGTGCGCCGACTTCGTCCTTGAGCATGCGCTCGCAGCGGTCGAAGGCCAGCAGCGCGGCGGCGCGGTCGCCGCTCAGGTAATGCAGGCGAATGACGCGACGGTGCGCTTCTTCCGACAACGGCGAGAGCGCGACCAGTTCGTGGGCGTGCGACAGCGCATCGGGCCAGTCGCCGGCCGTCTCGGCCATCTCGCACAACTCGGCCAGTGACTGCCGAACGCGGCCGTGGCGGCGCTGCCGCTGCTGCTCGAGCCAGGCCGCGAACTCGCCGGCTGCCACCGGCGCGCCTGCGCCCAACACCTGGTCGGCCTCCGCCAGGTCATGCGTGACGCCGTGGGCCAGTGCCAACGTGGTGGTCCCGGTCACGGCGTCGGCGCCGAGCTGTTTGCGCAGCTTGAACAGGCGCTGGCGCAGCGAGTTGTGCGCCGACGCCAGTTCGCTGTCGGGCCACAGCAGCGCAGCCAGGCGCGCGCGCGGTGTCGGGCCCTCGAGCGCCAACCAGGCCAGCAGTGCGGCGTCGCGCAGCGCCAGCGCGATCGGCGCGCCACCTGTATGGGCGGCGGCGTGGGCGGAGAGGGTCAGGTGCATGGCGCGCGGGGCCCGCAAGGGGTGGGTCGCGGCGATGCTAGCCGAGTGCGGGCGCATTCAGGGCGCCACCTGCAGGCCCTGCCACAGTTGCGTGACTTGCGGCGCGACGCGGTTGAAGGCCTCGTCACTCGCAGCGACGAAGACCACCATCACGAATTTGCCGCTGCGGCCGACGGCCAGGAAGGACATGTAGCGCGGACCGGCGTCGCTGGCGTAACTGGCGAAATGCGCGGCATAGGGGCCGGCCGCGGTGCGCCCGCGCTGCGGCGGCGTGGCCTGCGGTGCGCTCAGACCCCAGTGGCCCTCGAGCGCGCTGCGCTCGGCGTCGAACTGGGCCTCGAAGTCCTGCGCCAGCGGCTTGGGCGCGAGCAGCAGGGCCTGCACGGTGCCGGCCGCCTCGCTGCCTGGCGTGAGCGTCTCGACGCTGCCATCGACGCTGCTCGTCCAGCCCGCGGGCAGGCTGTAGCGGTAGGCGACGGTCTGCGCCGCAGCCGGCAGCGCCACGGTCGCGACCGACACCAGCACGAATGCGGCAAACCGCCCGCGCCATGACATCCTTGCGCGCCTCACCGCACCCTCCCGTCGCGCAGACCGATGCGCCGCTCGCCGTCGGTCAGGCGCAGCACGGCGTCGTCGCCCTCGAAGCGCACGTCTTCGCCCGGCTGCACTCAGGTCGAGCACCCGCTGCACTTCACAGCGTTCGAGGTCGATCGTCATCGCCGCGAACTGTGCTGCACCGCGCAGCTTGGTGTAGGCCACCGCCCAGCGCCCGTCGGACGAATGCACGACCTGTTGGGCGCGGAACTCGCCCAGCGGCACATGCGTGCGGGCCAGCGCCGGTGTGCCGCTGACCAGCATCAAGGTCTGGCGATCGGGCGTGGTTTGGGCGCGGCAGGCACCGGCCTCGGCGCGTTGCGGTATGACCGGCGCCGCCGCCGGCACGGCGGGCGCATAGGCCCCGTAGGCAGCGCCCTGCGTTGCCGGGGCTGCGTAGCCGCCAGCCTGCGGCGGGCTGGCCTGGTAGCTGCCTTGTTGCATGCCGGCTTGGCCCGCGTACTGCGGGCTCGCTTGGGGTTGCGATTGCGACTGTCCAGGCGTGGGGCCCTGAGCGCGCGGCGCCAGTTTCGGCGTGGTCACGGGAATAGTCTGTGCCAGCACCGGCATGGCCGCCGTGACCAGGACTGCCAGCAGCGATGCCGCCACGACTGCGCTATCACTCGCATTCATCGCCAGACTCCCGACGACGCCGGCGCTGCCGGCAAATTCAAGATCGGCACCTCGAACGCCTGGCCGTCGCGCATCTGCTGCGTCAGCGGGCTCGGCGGCGCCACGGCGGCGTCACTGGCGCTAGCGCTGCGGGGTGCATACGGAGGCCGCGACGCCCACCACGGCGCGCGCTCGCGCGACGAAGGTGGCGTAGCCAGCAACTGGGCCCACAGCGGCGCGGGCGGCTCGCCGTCGATGCGCCACTGTTCGACCAGCACGTACACGGCGGGCGCGGCGCTGGCCGCGGGCAGCATGAAGCGACTCGACAGGCGCGGCGGCCGGCCGACGCGGCTGGTTTCGGTGTCGATCGGCAGGGCCTGGACCACGCCGGGCGCCTCGTCGGGCGCGGCGTCCAGGGCGTACAGGCGCAGGTCGTGGCCGCGCTCGGTCGACCAGAGCTGCAATTGCACCGGCCACTGCGCCGCCATCGGCAAGTACAGCAGCGCATACCAGGCGCCAGGCCGCGAGGCGTGGCGCTGCAGCGGCCCGGCGGCCGGCATGAAGCGGCGCAGCAGCAGGGGCCGACCGTCAGGCGCCAGGAACAGCGCCGACTGGCTGTCCAGGCCCAGGGCCAGCACGTCGCCGCCGAGCACGAGGCTGCCGAACGAGCCCGTCGCGGCCGCCGCGCCGAAGATCATTTGCCGGCGCTGCATCGAAGCCCGCGCCTCACTCGGCACCGAGCCGGCGCGCCAGTTCGGCCACGGCCACTTCGATGCAGGCGCGCAGCGCGCGGTCCACGCCCTCTTTGCGACTCGAGCGACTCTCGGCGTCCAGGCTGATCGGCATCGCCTTGCCCGACAAGCCGCGCAGCGAGCCGAGCAGGTTGCCCACGCCGCTGACGTTGCTGGTGCTGGCCTCGATGGCCTTGACCACGTTGACCGCATCGACCACCAGGCCCGACTGCACATCGACGATGCGCACATCCAGCCCGATCGCGTCGGCGCTCTTGCCGCCGCCGACCGTCATGCCGCCGATGTTGAAGCTTTGCGCGCTCTCGCTGGCGCCTCGATTGGCTTCCGACACCACGACCTCGAAGACATAGCGCGCAGCGGCCACCTGCCCGGCGGCGGGCCCGGCGGTGATACCGCCCGCTTGCAACTGGCGCTCGCGCATCAGGCCTTCATTCAGCCGCTGGCGCTCGGCCACGGCGAAGGCGCCCGACTTGATGAGCGCGGTGACGAACATCTCCTGCGCCGCACCGACCTGCACCTCGGGCACCGCGCTGCGGAATTCGTAGATCGCCACCGCCGGCTTGGCACCGGCCTGGCGCTTGACGCTGCGCAGTTCCTTGCTCGACGCCGAGTCGTCGACGCGGGCGTTGGACTGGGCCAGCGCCGGTGCGGCGACGGCCAGGCACAGCGTTGCAGCGAGGCAGGCCAGGAGGTGACGGCGCGGGGCAGTGCCCGCTCTGTAGATCTCGTTCATGCGATGGCTCCGTTCATGGGTTGTGCACAGCAGGCGTCAGCCGGCCCATTTGGTCAGGCCGTCCCAGGCCTTGCCGAGCTTGCAGAAGAAGCCGCATTCGGCCGCGGCCGTGCCGGGCGCCTGGTACTCCTTCATCTTCTTCGCGCCCTGCACCGCCGGGTCGAGCGTGAAGCTGCCGTTCATGCGATTGGCGCCGCGACCGAGTTGGGCCTGGCCGCTGGCGCGGCGGTTGGCTACCGTGGCGCCGAGTTCGAGCCGGTCGGTGGCGTTGCCGCCGGCCAGTTGCAGCCGACCCGCGGCGTCGAGGGTGCCCCTCAGGGTTTCGCTGCCGCCGACGACGGCGCTCACATGGCCGCCGGTGCGCCCGACCTTCACCGGCTGTGCCAGCGTCTCGCCCTTGAGCGTGAGCCGCAGCACGTACTCGCCTGCGGGCAGCAGGGCGCTGGTGTCGGGCAGGGCCGCGGGCGCGGGTGCCGGCACCGGCTTGCTCAGCAGCGGTTTGGGCGCCACGTCCGCACGGTCGACGTTGGCAGTGGGCAATGCCTGCGCCGGGCCGGCGAGGATCAGCAGGCCCAGCGCGGCCGTGGCCACGCGTGACACGCGGCGGCGCAACGGGCTGGTCGGTGCGCAGGGCCTGGAAGCGACGAAAACGGGCATGGCAGGGTCTCCTGTAGAGGTGGCGATGGCAGTCGTCAGCCGTTCGTTGATAGGCGTCGTCACGCGCACCGCGCTATCAGCGCGTCGCCGACATCGACGCGCCGCCCTTGGTGCCCGACACGCAGCAGTTGTTGCGCGCCGCCGCGGGCACGGCGTTCTTCAGGTAGCAGCGCGGCGCCGCGCCCTGGATGCCGGGCTTGACGTAGGTCCAGGCCACGCACTGCGCATCGTTGGTGCAACTTGACTGGCACATCGCCGGATTCGCCTGGGCCACATTGAAGCCATGCATGTCGTGGCCGACTCGGTCGGTGTCGATCTCGATCTCGCCCGCGGGCTGCGCGACCGTCGGCGGTGCAGGTGCAGGTGCAGGTGCAGGTGCAGGCGGTACCGATTCGTCCGCGGGGGCGCAGGCGGCGGAGGCGGGGGCAACAATGCAGTCGTCCGCGGCGGAGGCGGAGGCGGCGCCTGTGTGGCCGGACGCGGTGCGGGTGGTGCGGAGACGGGCACGGCGGCGTTGGTCTGCGCCGGCGCAGCGCCAGCGGAGGCCCCAGGGACACCGGGCCGCACGCACTGGCCGTTGCGCGGGATCAGGTTCACATCGCAGGGGCCAAAGGTGGCGCGCTTGACTGCGAGCCCGCAGGGGGCTTGGCCGAGCCGGCCGCAATTCGGGTGCACGCACCCGGCCGGCGTCTCGGCCAGGTTGAGGTCGCAACTCGGCACCCGCTGGAAAATGGTGCAGGGCGGCCCGCCTTCGAGTCCGCAGCGCGGCCTGACGCAGACGCCGCCCTCGGCCTTCAGGTTCGCATCACAGGGCTGCGGCGCCGGCACCTTGAGCACGAGGTCCATCGTGGTCCGCTCGAACGGGAACAGGCTCGCGCGTTCTCCGTGCCGCAGGCAGGGCGCACGCACATGCCCTGGCTCTCGACGAGATTGATGTCGCAACTCGGCTTGCGCTCCGTGATCAGGCACGGGCGCATGTTCTGCATGCCGCAGTCGTCGGCGCGGGCCGGGCCGGCCGCCGCGAACGGCAGCACCAGCAGGATCAGCAGGTGCAAGAACACCCCCCAACGGGCACGCAGCGACGACGCGAAGTTCGATGTGTTCATCTTCTTCTCCCAAGGGTTTCAGTTGGCCAGCACGTAGCCGCTCGCGCGCACGTTCATGTCGATACCCGCCGGCCCGTAGTGCACGGCCACCGGTTGGCGGTAGCCACCGTAGGCGCGGCCCGCGGCCAGCGACACGCGCAGCACCAAACGGCTCTCATAGGCCGGCATCGTGTAGCGCAAGAGCGGCGCCTGGTCCTGCACCGGCCGGCCCTTCTGCGTCGCGTCGGCGTCGCCGAGGTAGATCTCGCCGGACTCGGGCCACGACACCGCACCGCCGGGGCGGTGGACGATCACGACAATGTCCATGAAGACGAGCGTCTGCTTGAGCAGCAGGTTGCTCGTCGCAAGCTCGGCCGTGCCGTCGGGGCGCACATAGCCGTGGATGTATTGCTGGTTGGCCGGCAGGCCCGCGATCGGGCCGAACGAGCTGTGGACCATCTGCGCGCCAGGCACGCCCAGGTGGCCGGCGGGCTGGGCCGAAGCGCTCAGCGCCACAAGGCTCAGCAACAAGGCGGGGAGGATTCGCTTGGGCATGGTCAGGCTCCGCTATTGGTAGGTGACGATCAATTTGGGGCCGCGACCCCCGGCGTCTTCGTTGCTGTGGAACTCGAAGTGGTCGAGCGAGATGCAGCTGCAAGAGCGAAGCTGCTCCTGCCGCAGGGCCATGGCAAAGCCGTTGTTCGCGTAGGCGCCGGACAGCCAGCTGCGCACGGTGGCCGCCTGGTCCAGATTGAAGACCTGCCCCACCAGCGTGGGTGCGTTCTGAACGCCGATCGATGGGGTGTAAGTCCGGTCTCCGTAGTTGATCCACGTGACGGTCGACCCGGACCATGGGGATGCGCTCGCTGCCACGTACCACGGGTCTTTGTAGTTCCCGACGCCAGCGGCCGACGTGGTCAGCCGCAGCGTCGCGCTCTGGATGGTCTTGCCGGCCAGCGAAGCCAGGTTGAACTTGATCAGGCCTCTTGCACAGCTGATGTGCTGGCCTCCTGTGAGGGCCACGAACAACTGATTGCAGCCCATGCCGATGCCGGGCGTTGTGGCGCTCCAGTAGTTCGATTGATAGACCGAATTCTGGTAAACGGCGTCGAGGCTGCTGGAGGCAATCGTGTTGTCGTTGATCGGCACCAGCGTGACCGTCGTGCTGGTGGGTGCGGCTGCGACGGCAGCGTTGCTGCAACTGCCGACCTTGGAGACACGGCCCGGCGTGCAGGGCGGCAGCGGTGTGTACGGGACAGGACCGCTTCCGAAACTGGCGGCCTGCGTGCTGGCGGTGCCGCTGGCGTTTGCCAGCATTGCGGGCGCCTCGCGTGTCGCCAGAGTTGCCGTGCTCGGCAGCAGGCCCACAGGCTTGTCGGGCGCGGCCGCCGTGACGGGTGCCGGATTGAGCAGGGTTGTGGCCGGCAGACGCTGCGTCAGCGCGGTGGCGCGCGGCCCCGGCTCACACGGCATGCGGCAGGAGACTGCGCCCGGTGCCGCAATGTCGGCCAACTTGCCGCTGAGCAGGGTGCATGTGGCCTTGGCGACGCGATCGTAGCTGTAGCCGCTGCAGCCCGGCGTTCGTTGGCATTCGCTCTGGCACACAAGAGGGTCGGCAGCGCGGTGCGTGGCCAGCACGTTGCCTTGCAGCGCCATATCGACACGGGCAGGTGGCGAGACGGCGCTCGGGGCGAGCGGCTGGGCCTGGGCCGCGGCGCACGTGGCAATGGCGAGCGCCAGCGCCGCGACGCCGGTCCTGCGCACGTTGATCCACTTCATTGCCGCCTCGCGCAGATGGCCGACAGGCCCGCAACCACGGCGCCCGAGCCACCGATCGTGTTGCGGTTGGCAATTTGCGCCGACCAGTCCAGCGTATTGGGTTTGGGCGCCATCGATGCCACCACCATGTCGAGCAGGTTGTTCGAGCGTTGCGACACGCCCGCCGCGAGCAGAGCCTTGCCACCGGGACATCCCAGGACAGGCTCTGCACGCGAGCGCGCACCCAGCGAGACCTCGGCCGAGGCGACAAACTCCCAGCCGTCCGCCGCGGCTTCAGGCACGCACAGGGCGCGCACCTGTACCTGCGCCTGTCCTGGCAGCGGCGATGACCGGGTCACGGTCGCCTGCCAGGCGGCGCCCGCTCCGGCCCGCTGCGGCGCGTTCACCCCGATGAGGATGCCCACGTCCCCCGAAACGCCGCCGCCGACCTGCCGCTCCTGCGGCGCGCAGGTCGACGCACCGCTGACCGGCACACCACCGGTCTGAGATACCACGATGCTGTCCACCACGCGCAACCCGGCGATGGCATGGACACACACGGCCAGAGCCTGGGCCCTGGCAGGGACTACGACGTTGGCGTTGCGCACCAGCACAGTCGCCTGGGCGCCCTCGGGCACGGCGCCGCGCACCTCGAGGCCGAACTGCGCATCGCCACCGGGCGTGACGCGATAGCCCGCGCTCAACGCCACCTTGCCGGCCGGGCATTGCGCCGCCATCGTCGCACTGCTCAGCGGGGCGACATCGACAATCGGCCCAGAAACCACCTCGTAGCCGGAGACCCCCGTTCGAACCGCGGGCGGCGCCGGCTGCGCCGGCCGAGGTGCGGGCGCTGGCGCTGTCGATGTCATTGGTGCAGGGGCCGGCGCGGGCGCCGGGGCCGGGGCCGGGGCCGGGGTTGGGTTGTACGTGCCCACCACGAGCGGCGGCGGCGCCAGCACCAAGGGCTGGGGCGGCGCCGTCGGCGCTATGGGCGACGGCAGTTGCGTCGCTGGCGGGTTGATGGCCATGCGCCCCGGCCTGACCACGGCCGAACCTGGCGCAGGCAGCAGAGTCGCGGTCGGCGCCGCCGCATCCACGGTGCATGGCATGCGGCAGGACACCACGCCCTTGCCCGGGACGTCGGTCAGCGCGCCGCTCAGGAGAGTGCAGTTGGCGGCGCGCGGATCGATCGTGGCGCCCGACATGCCGCCGCGGCTGCCCGGAAGCACCGGGCCGGGGCCCGGCGCGACGAAGTTGTAGCCGCTGCAACCCTTGACGCGGCTGCATTCGGACAGGCAGGCGGCCGGGCTGGCAGCGCGCACGGTGGCCAATGTGCCGCCGCGCAGGGCGGTGTCGATGCGCGCCGGTGGCGCCACCGTGCTCAACGCAACCGGCTGCGCGTGGATCGATGCGGCTTGCATCAGCACAACAACGAGTGCGGCCACGCGCACCGCGAGCGCACGCCCAGCGCGGAGCGTCACCGTGGATAGGGGCTCGGCATGGCGCCCTGCGCGAGCGCGAGCCGGTCCTGCTGGCTGCAACGAGGAGGTCACAAAGCTGCAATGGCTGGCAGCCTGGGCGCAGGCGTTCCGGGCATGTCGTCGGGCGATTCGGGGCATCCTGGGCTTTCGTTGTGCGCCACGCGATGGCGCGGCGTTGTGCATGAATGCAGTCTCGTGAGTCGAGCGTTAGTGCGGCGTTATCGGCTGCACGCCTGCGCGTTCACAGCGGCTTGCCGGGCAGCCCCGTGGGCAGCGGCGCTGCGCTGCGACCGGTGTTGGGCGAGGTGCCCGCACCTGGGCGCGGTGGCAGCTGGGTCGTGCTCGGTGCATTCACGCCCTGCACCTTGCGTCGCTCGACTTCGAGCTCTTCCAGATCCTCGTCGCCGCCGGCACGCGCGGTGGTCTTCGCCTTCAAGGTGGCGGTGTTCGGCGACGTGCCCGCGCCCGGGCGCAACTGCGGCGTGGCGGTGCCGGGCTGGGTCGTGCCCACCATCGGCGTCGTGGTCTGACCCGCCGGCCGCGGCGCTGCACTTCGCGCCGTGTTCGGCGACGTCCCCGCGCCCAGCGGCGGCTTCACGCCAGTGGTCGTGGGTGCGGTCACGCCCTGGACCTGACGCTTCTTGCCGACGTAGAGATCGTCTTCGGTCTGGGTGCCGGGGCCGGCAAGTGCGGCCGAACTGATGAAGCAGAGCGTCAAGGCCCGCACGGCGTTGGCAACGGCGTGACGGCGAGTGTGTGAGCGGACTGACATGGGTGTCTCCTGTGCAGTGGAAGGAAAGGAAAGGTCGGCCAGGCGCGGCGCGTCAGGGATGTTTCACGCCAAATGTGGTCAAGGCGTCGCGTGCCATGGCTCGTGCCTGCTCGCCCAGTGCTTGGTCGCCTGTCTCGGCCGCGTGGTGTGCGATGCCGGCGATCAGCCCGCCGGTGATGACCATCGTGTCGTAGGCACGGGTGCGCTGTTCGACGTTCAGGCGCGCGAAGTAGCCAGCGGCGGCGACTTCGTCGTTCATGCGCTGCATGTAGTCCCGAATCTGCGCATCGCTGTACGCCTGGCCGCTCAGCACCTCCTGGCTCACACCCAGCAACAGCGTCAGCGCGCTGGCCAGGTTGTGCTTGCGAAAGCCTGGTGTGTCCTCGACCATGGCCAGCAGGTCGCGGCAGACCTGGGTCATCTGGGCGCGCCCGGCGGGGTCGGCCACCGCGGCGGCGATTTGTGCTGCAGCTGCGCGCGTGGCGGAGGGTTTGAAATCGGTGGCCGACAGCGGCGCGCGCGGCGGCGCCGGCGCGGCGGCTGTTGGCGCGGCCTTGTTGGCCTGCTGCGCCGTGCCAGGGTTGCCGGCCGGGTACATCTCGCGCGATTTCTGCTGGCCCCTGATGACGCTCAGCATGGCGTCGTTGTTGGCGGCCCAAACACTGGTGAAGTTCGTGCCTGGGCGCATGTAGTTCGTGTACTGGGCCTGCGCGGGGCCGAACAGGGCCAGTAGCGTGAGGCCGGCGACGGCCGCGCGACGCAGGGTCGGGGCAAGGGTTCGGGACATGGCGGGTTCTCCTTGGGAGCGAAGCGCGGCGATCACAGCAGCGGGCAGGGGTTGGCCGCGCAGGGCAGGTTCTTCGGGCGCTTGGCCATGACGCTGATGCGGTAGTCCAGACCATTGCTGCCACCGATGCCAATCGCCGCGTCGAGCCACCAGCGCACCTCGACATAGGGCGATGTCGTGCCTGGGCGCGACTCGACCAGATAGGCGCCGCCGTGGCCCGGACGCATGAGGTGCAGGCCGACCAGGTTGGCGCCCGTCACGACCCAGCCGTTGCGCAGCTGCGGGTTCAGGTAGAACTTGTCGTTGCCCTTGAAGCCCCACAGCATGGCCGCGGTGTGTGTGGCACGCCCCTGACTGAAGCTCGCATTGCTGTCGATGTTGACGATGCTCGGTGCGAGTGCCCAGTCGCCGGTGTTCTGGGGCAGACCCAGTTCGGCCACGTCGTACAGCGGCAGAAATCGAAACGGACGCAGCGCCGACTTGCTGCCGTCGGCGCGCTTGACATAGACCTGACCGTCATAGACCGTGATGCCATCGGCATACGGGACTTCCGTGACCACCTGCGCGGCGCTCCAGTACGTCACCGGCGCAGCGATGTCGCGGCCGTTGGCGACGATGAAGCGCACCTCGCCGGGCGCGTCGCCGAACGCGCTGCCGCTGAGCATCACCGGGGTACCGGGATCACCTTCGCCGGTGCTGGCGCCGGCCAGCACCGGCGGCGTTGCGGGCGCCGCCACGGCCGCACCGCCGCCGCTGCCCACCGCGCCGACATTCCCGGTGGCCGCGGCCTGGGTGCTGCCGGTGGCAGGCGGTGCCGTCAGGGGCCGGGTCTTGAGCACCGGGCCCTTGGTCGCGCCGGGTGCGGCCAGCATGGCCGGCTGCGCCAAGGTCTCGGCGCGGGCCGCTTGCATGGGTGCGGCCATGCTGGTTTGCTGAAGAGTCTGGCCCTGCAGGCGCAGCTCGATGCGCTGGTTGAGCTGCGCATGCGCCGGGGGCGGCAGGCTGGCCCGCAGTGTGCCCAGGGTCGAGGCATGTCTTTGCGCCACCTGCTTGTCATGCAGGGCCTGTGCCGCCTGCAACTGCGCGCGGGCATCGACCGCGGGCGCAGCCGGCGCCGGCATGGCCGCCGCCTTCTGCCGAGTCTCGGCCGCAGTGCGCTTCAGCACCGCCTGCACCTGCGCCGCGTCCGCCAACGGGTGCTGAACGCTGAGCGTGCCGCCAGCCACCGCGCGTGGCGGCGCGCGCCTGCCGTCGCCTGCAAGCGGTGGGGCCTCTTGCGCAGCACGTACGCCAACGCCCCAGAGCACGCCGCGGGCGATGTCAGCGGCGCTGGCGGCGTCGTCAATGACGATGCTGCCGCTGCCCTGGCGCTCCACGGTGCGGCCGTCGGGGCGGCGCAGGCTCACGATCAGGGGCACACCCTGGGCCTGGACCTGGATCTTGATCGGCCCCGGCGCAGTCACCGCGAAGCCGGCGCTCTCGCGTTCACCGGCCAGCAACTCGAAGCGCAGCGGCCTGCTCGGCCCGAGCAGGCAATCTTCCTCGCACCCACCCGCCGCAGCGCGCATGGGCGCCGGCCTTGGCGCAGCCACGGGTGCCATCGCCGGCGCCGGCTCGGGCTTGACTTGGGGTAGCAGCCGGGGCGGCGGCGCCAACTGTGCCTGCGCGGGGCCGAAGGCGCCGACGATGACCAGCGCAGCGACACAGGCTGCTTTCGTTGGTGAGGGAATGCGCTTCATGACCGCTCCATGCAATCGCCGCGATGCGGCCATGGAGCAGGTTGTAGCCAGCGAGGCGTTATCCGATCGTTATTTCAATGCGGAGCGTGGCGCAGGCGCTGATAGCTGCTGTCGTCCAATGGGACCGCCTCGTCTGAACGCCGTTCAGGCGGCGCTCAACCGATTGGCCAGGGTCGACAGTTCAATGTGCACCGGCACGCGGTGCAGGAAACTGTCGCGGTACTCGTCCGGCACCTGCGTCCGTGCCAATTCCTGCAGCCGCGCCAGCGCCTGCTCGGAGCGCTCGGCGGCGCCGCGCAGCCCCGTGGCCTCTGCCAGTCGCAGGCACACGAGATCGGCCAGCAACGGTGATGCACCAGTGCTCATGACCGGCTCGGCCGTCGCTCCGGGTCCGAACGAATGCATGGCCAGGGCCGCCGCCCGCTCGCCGGCGCGCTGCGCCGACGCGGCACGCCCCGCGTCCAGCGCACGCGCACACGCCAACAACCAGCCTCGACGCGCATAGCCCCACATCCCGAGCACAGAGGCCTGATCGGCCAAGCCTTCGGCCAGCGCCGCACCGGCGTCCGGCTCGATCCAGGCTGCGCGTTGCAGTTCGACCTCGAATCGGGTCGCGCGCCGCGAGTCACGCGGCGCCACTTCGGCCGCCAGATTCAGACGCTCCCAGGCCTCCGTATCGGGCCGGTCGCACGTACCCTGGCCCAGGGCGCGGGCGCGCGCCTGCGCGTGAACCAAGTGCAAGCGCGCCTGGAGCCAGGCGGGGCCGCTCTTCGTCCGGTCGGGGTCCAGGTCTCGAAGGACTTGCAGCGCGCGCGCGTGTTGCCCCAGCTGCAACCAGAGTCCGACTTCACTGGTCTCCCACGCCAAGGCCCGGTCGCCGGCAACGACGCGCGTGCGCTCGCGCTCCTGGTTGAGCACGCGCAGTGCGTCGCGGTAGCGGCCGGCGTCGCGCAGGTTCTCGCTGGCCGCCATGCGCGACAGCAGCCAGGAACGCTGGTTGGCGTGCTCGCTGGCGTGCAGGCGATCGATGTCCTCCAGCCATTCCAGCGCCGCCAGGCGGCCTTGGTTGCGCAGGATGAGCTGGCGGTTGCTCATCAGCACCATCAGCTCGGCCCAGTTCTGCTGCTGTCGCACGCAAGCGATGGCCTTCATGACCTGGACGTCGGCCTCGGCATGTCGGTCCTGATTGGCCAGGACGGCGCTCAGGTTGCCGAGCCGCTCGGCCCGCGCGTCAAGATCCGGGCTGGCCTCGAGCAAGGGTTCGTGCCGCGCGTAAACCGCCAGCGCGGCGTCGGGCTGGCCGGCCGCCATGTAGCCATACAGCAGCAAGTTCGCAGCCTGCACGACGAGCTCGTCGTCGTCCAGTGCATGTGCCGAGTCCAGGTCGGCTCTTGCCTGCTCGAGGTCGACCTTCGAGATGCGCCGCCGCGCCACGTTGTGCCGCGCCAGGTGGGCGGTCAGCCGCTGGCGCTCAGTGACTGCCAGCGTGTCCATTCGAGCGACGACCTCGTCAAGCGCATCGCCAGGGTCGTCGAAGGTGTAGGTGAAGTGCAGCGTGTCCAAGGCCTCGAACTCGGCCTGGACCTGTCCTGTGTCACGCGCGGCCATCACGGCACGCTCGAGCTGGCGGCAGGCGTTGGCAAAGAACGCCAGGTCGAAGCTGCGACGCCCCGCAGTCAGCAGATGCGGGACGCTTCTGGCCACATCACCCGCAGCCTGCCAATGGTCGGCAATGCGCTCGGGCTCGGCGCCATGCTGTTCGAGCCACTGTGCCAGCGAGCGGTGCGAATGGCGGCCGATGGCCGCGGGCACGCTGCGCAGCACCGCCTCGAACACCAGGTCGTGCGCAAAGCGGTCACCGCGCATGATCTGCGCGGCCTCGAGCTCGTTCCATGCGTCTGCCAAGCGCAGGGCCGGCGTGTGCAGCAGCGCTTCGGCAAGCTCGATACCGAAGTCCGGCCCGGCCATTGCGGCCAGCCGTGCGATCGACAGCGCCTCGGCGGACAGGCGCTGCAGCCGACGCTCGATCAACTGCCCAACCGATGCCGGACGCGCCAGCACCAACGCCGCACCTGCCGCATCCTGCAGATGGCCGGCGTCCCAGGCGTGCTTGAGCGTCTCCAACACGAACATCGGGTTTCCGCCGGCGTGCCGCAGCAGTTGCGGCGCCAAGGCTTCGGCGGCCAGGCCCGGAATCTCGAGCGACGCGACGAGGCGCACCAGAGCCCCCTCGTCCAGCGGGGCCAGGGTCATGCGTCGCGCGCGACCGTCGTCCTCGAAGGTGGCCAGCAACTGGCCGGCTTCGCCCTGCGACTGCGGCCGGGTCGCCAACACCAGGGCCAGCGGGGCCGTACTGTCGGCGCGCTCGCCGAGCCACACGCGCAAGAGTTGTGCGCTCGACTCGTCGATGAAATGCACATCGTCCAGCAACACGCCGTCGATCGTGTCGGCCGCGCTGTCGAGCACGGCATGCACCGCACCCAACAATCGCAGCCCATCGAGGTCGGGGCTGTGCGCGGGGGAATGGCCCAGTTCCGGCAGCAGGCGGGACAGCTCACCCTTTGGCGCCGCATCGAGCGCACGGGGAGCCTGTTTCACCACCGCGCGCAGGCAGCGCGCCAACGTCGCGTAGGGCACCGCGGCGTCTCCTGGCCGGGCCTGCACGACGACCAGCGGGCGCTGCCCTGCCGTCGCGTGCCCGAGCGCCGCCTCGGCAAGCAGCCTCGACTTGCCGATGCCCGCCTCACCCACCAGCGCCAGCCGACCAGCGCACTCCAGAACCTGCGCCAGCGCCGCCAACTCCGTGTCGCGCCCAACCAGGCGAGGCGGGCGCGACAGCGTCACGGGCGGAGAGCGCCGCACGGGCCCGCCAATGACCTGAACGGCGCTGGCCTGCTCGATCGCGCGCAGCAGCGCCAACGTCTCGGCCGACGGCCGTGCGCCGACTTCGTCCTTGAGCATGCGCTCGCAGCGGTCGAAGGCCAGCAGCGCGGCGGCGCGGTCGCCGCTCAGGTAATGCAGGCGAATGACGCGACGGTGCGCTTCTTCCGACAACGGCGAGAGCGCGACCAGTTCGTGCGCGTGCGACAGCGCATCGGGCCAGTCGCCGGCCGTCTCGGCCATCTCGCACAACTCGGCCAGCGACTGCCGCACCCGGCCATGGCGGCGCTGCCGCTGCTGCTCGAGCCAGGCCGCGAACTCGCCGGCTGCCACCGGCGCGCCTGCGCCCAACACCTGGTCGGCCTCCGCCAGGTCATGCGTGACGCCGTGGGCCAGTGCCAACGTGGTGGTCCCGGTCACGGCGTCGGCGCCGAGCTGTTTGCGCAGCTTGAACAGGCGCTGGCGCAGCGAGTTGTGCGCCGACGCCGGTTCGCTGTCGGGCCACAGCAGCGCAGCCAGGCGCGCGCGCGGTGTCGGGCCCTCGAGCGCCAGCCACGACAGCAGCGCCGCGTCGTGCGGCGACAGCGCGACGGGTGGGCCGCCGGCTTCGGCGACGGCGCGGGTCGACAGGGTCAAGTGCATGGTGCGGTCGTGCTCTACCCGGGCGGGCGCGGCCATGCTATCCGAGGGCCGGACGGTTCACGCCGGCAGCTGCCACCATGGGCGGGCCAACGGAAGGCTGCGGTCGACCTATTTCGCCACCAGCTGCCAACGCGCAGTCAGCTTGCCACCCCCCGTGCTCGCGATCACGGCTTCGCCGCGCTGGTTGCGCCACGAACCCTTGAGCGGCACCTGCAGCCGCAGGTTCTCGAAATTGAGGCCGTCGGCGATGGGCCTTTCTTCCGCGAAGGTGCCGACCGGGGAACCCGGCTTGCCCGCAACAAGGTTGGATGTCACGACGCGCGTCACCGGCAAAGACGCATGCGGCGTCGGCAAGATCATGACCATCGTGGCGCCTGTCATGTCGACTTCCACCGATGCCGTGCCATGGATTGGCATGCCGGCCTGCTTGGGCGCCGGCGCGGCGCCCTTGCCGCGCGTGACGGTGTCGGCTGTGCACTTCAAGTCGGGACACTGCTGGTCGAGGAATTCACGGCGCTCGGTTTCGGCGATCTCATAGCTGCCGCTTTGCGCCTTGGCCGCCCAGTTCTGGTAGCGCGGGGCCATGGGTTTCAGCTCCCGCCCGGCGGCCACGGCCGCTGTGCTCGCCTGCTTGACGCGCGGGTCGGTCAGCGCACCCGACTTCATCATGGCCTTGACGACGCAATCCTCGTCGTCACCGCAGCGCTTCATGGCCTGCTCCATGGCCGCCATGCCCACGGCCGCACCCGGCGCCGCGTCCACTGCCAGCTTCTCGCCGACCTTGGCACGGCGCTCCATGTCCGCGCTCTGCGCCGCGCTCGTTGCGTGCAGCGAGGGCAGCGGCCCGGCCGGCAATGCGACCACGTCGGCCGCAATGCGGGTCACGCGGCGGCGCTCCCAGCGATGGGCGGCACCTGGACTCTTGGTCGCGCCGCTGGACTCGTAGACGTACTCGACGGTAAGCGTGGCCTTCGCGTCAGCGGGGGCAAAGCTCTCGCCGGCCAACACGGGTGCGCCACTCAGCATCAACGCGGCGGACAAGCACAGTACGGTCTCGGTCATGCGCATCACGATCTCCTGGTCGTTGAGAATGGTTTCCTGGACAGCACCGCTAGTTACGGCAACGTCCGGCTCCCGATGCGGCAACGCGCCGCCCGGACTGGTTTGTAGAGGTCGCGGCGTTATCGCCGCGTTATCGGACTCAGAACAGTCCGACGATGCGCCCCTCGTCGTCGACGTCGATCGCCGCCGACGAGGGCACCCGGGGCAGGCCCGGCATGGTCAGGATCTCGCCGCAGACCAGGACCACGAATTCCGCACCCGCGGCCAGGCGCACTTCGCGGATGTTGAGCACATGGCCGCTGGGCGCGCCGCGCACCAGCGGGTCGGTCGAGAACGAATACTGGGTCTTGGCGATGCAGACGGGATAGTGGCCGTAGCCCTGCGCCTGCAAGCCCTCGAGCTGCGCGCGCACCTTGGTGTCGGCGCTGATGCCGGCAGCGCCGTAGATCTTGGTGGCCACGGCCTCGGCCTTCTGCCACAGCGTGTCGCCGTCCTCGTAGACGAAATGCATGTCGGCTGGCGTGGTCTCGATCACGCGCAGCACCTCGCGCGCCAGCCCTTCGGCGCCGGCGCCACCCTCGGCCCAATGGCGTGACACCACCAGCGGCACCGCGTGGTGGGCGAGCTTGCGCTGCAGCAGCGCGACCTCGGCCTCGGTGTCGTGGTCGAAATGGTTCAGCGCCACCACGCAGGGCAGGCCGTAATGGTTGCGCACGTTGTTGACATGGCGCTCGAGGTTGGCGATGCCCTTCTCCAGCGCCGCCAGGTCTTCGGTCTGCAGCGCCTTGACCTCGACGCCACCGTGGAACTTGAGCGCGCGCACCGTGGCCACCAGCACCAGCACGTCGGGCTTGAGGCCCGACTGGCGGCACTTGATGTCGATGAACTTCTCGGCCCCGAGGTCGGCGCCGAAACCGGCTTCCGTGACCACGAAGTCGGCCAGCTTGAGCGCCGCGCGGGTGGCGATGACGGAATTGCAGCCATGCGCGATGTTGGCGAACGGGCCCGCCGTGGATGATCGCCGGGTTGTTCTCCAGCGTCTGCACCAGGTTGGGCTTGATGGCGTCGCGCAGCAGCGCCGTCATCGCGCCATGGGCCTTCATCTGCGCGGCCGTGATGGGTTTGAGGTCGCGCGACAGGCCGATGACGATGCGGCCCAGGCGTGCCTTCAGGTCCGGCAGGTCCTTGGCCAGGCACAGGATGGCCATCACTTCGGAGGCGACGACGATGTCGAAACCGTCCTGGCGCGGGAAGCCGTTGGCCGGGCCGCCCAGGCCGACCGTGATGTCGCGCAGCGCGCGGTCGTTCATGTCCATCACGCGGCCCCAGCTGATGCGGCGCAGGTCGATGCGCAGCTCGTTGCCGTGGTGGATGTAGTTGTCGATCAGCGCGGCCAGCAGGTTGTGCGCCAGCGCGATGGCGTTGAAGTCGCCGGTGAAGTGCAGGTTGATGTCTTCCATCGGCACCACCTGGGCATAGCCGCCGCCGGCCGCGCCGCCCTTCATGCCGAACACCGGGCCGAGCGAGGGCTCGCGCAGGCAGACGATGGCGTTCTTGCCGATGCGGTTGAGCCCGTCCACCAGGCCGACCGTGGTCGTCGTCTTGCCCTCGCCGGCCGGCGTCGGGCTGATGCCACTCATCAGGATCAGCTTGCCGTCGGGCTTGTCGCCCAGGCTGGCCAGGTGCGCCAGCGAAATCTTGGCCTTGTAGCGGCCATAGGGCTCGAGCTGGTCTTCCGGAATACGCAGGCGATCGCGCGCGAGCTCGACGATGGGCCGCAGCGTGGCGTGCTGCGCGATCTCGATGTCACTTTGCATGGGGTCTCACTTTCGAGGCGGCGAGTTTGGCATTGCGGCGCGCCTCTTCCACATCGGTATGCCGCGCCAGGGCCACGCCCATGCGCCGCTTGACGAAACTCTCGGGCTTGCCGAACAGGCGCACTTCGGTGCCGGGCACGCGCAGCGCCTCGGCCACACCGTCGAAGACGATGCCCTGCGCATCGACGCCGCCGTAGATCACGGCGCTGGCGCCCGGGCTTTTCAGCGTGGTGTCGACCGGCAGGCCGAGGATGGCGCGGGCATGCAGCTCGAATTCGTTCTGCCACTGCGTGGCCATGGTCACCATGCCGGTGTCGTGCGGGCGCGGGCTGACCTCGCTGAACCAGACCTCGTCGCCCTTGACGAACAGCTCGACGCCGAACAGCCCCTGGCCGCCGAGGTTGTCGGTCACGGCGCGCGCGATGTCCTGGGCGCGCTGCGAGCGCCGCGGGCGCCATCGGGTGCGGCTGCCAGCTCTCGACATAGTCGCCGCTGACCTGGACGTGGCCGATCGGGTCGCAGAAGTGGGTTTCGACGCGGCCGTCGGCGCCTGGTTTTGACAGCAGCGCGCACGGTCAGCAGCGTGATCTCGTAGTCGAAGTCGATGAAGCCCTCGACGATCACGCGGCCGCGGCTGACGCGGCCGCCGGCCATCGCGTAGTCCCAGGCCTTCTTCACATCCGCGGGGCCGTCGATCTTGCTCTGGCCCTTGCCCGAGCTGCTCATCACCGGCTTGACGATGCAGGGGTAGCCGATCTGCCTCACGGCATCGATGGCCGCCTGCAACTCGGCCAGCGAATCGCAGAACTGGTAGGGGCTGGTCGGCAGCGCCAGCGTCTCGGCGGCCAGGCGGCGGATGCCCTCGCGGTCCATCGTCAGCCGCGCCGCGCGCGCGGTCGGGATCACGCGCACCACGCCTTCGGCCTCCAGCGCCTCGAGCACCGGGGTGGCGATGGCCTCGATCTCGGGCACCACCAGGTCGGGCTTCTCGGCCAGGATCAGTGCGCGCAGCGCATCAGGGTCGCTCATCGTGATGGTGCGCGCGTGGTGCGCGACCTGCTGGCCGGGGGCGTTGGCGTAGCGGTCGACCGCGATCGTCTCGACACCCAGGCGCTGCAGCGCGATCAGCACCTCCTTGCCGAGTTCGCCGCTGCCGAGCAGCATGACGCGGGTGGCGTGGGGGGACAGCGGGGTGCCGATCGGTTTCATGGGCCGGAACGTGAAAATGGGGAAGCACCGATTGTCGGCGCTTCCCCACCCGTTGGATCCGCGCGCTCAGGGATGCAGGATCACCTTCAGGTTGTCCATGCCCCAGGACTCGTCGGCCAGGCCCTGCGCGCCTTCGCCCTCGAAGGTGAAGGTGATGAGCGCCCGGTCCCGCGTGTGCGCAATGCGCTTGAGGCGCGGCTCGAGCGCCATGTCGTAGGCGCTGTCGAGGTAGAACTCGCCGCGCGTGAAGCCGAGGTCGACCCGCCGCGCCAGTTCCCCGCCGGCCGGCGGCACGTAACTCTGGATCTGCGTCGGCATGGCGTTGGCGAACGACTCGCGGAACACGACGACGCCGTCGACCTCGATGCGCAGCACGTCGCCCGCCGGGAAGCTACCGCTGCCTTCCAGCGAGTCGATGGCCGCCAGCAAGAACTCGATCGACAGCGCCTGGTGCGGCGGCAGACTCAGCGAAAGCTGCAGCGTGTTCCCGGTCGGCATGCGCAGCAGGTTGCCGGCGAACCGGTTGGCGGCCGGCCCCAGGCCCTTGAAGCCTTCGCCGTCCCAGATGGTCCGGTCCTCGACGTAGAGCGCCTCCAGCGAGCGCTCGACGCCGAGCCCGACGACCTCGTCGCCGTCGAAGTCCCAGGCGTAGGCCACCATGTCGCTCGAAGGGGAGGTGACCGTCAGCCGGGCGGCCGCCGAAGTGATGCAGCGCTGCGACGGCGCGATCACGTTGCAGACCTGGGCGCGGAACCGGGCACCGTCGTCGCCGGCGAGCGTGTTGGCCAGTGTCAGCGTCGCGCCGCTGGCGCCGGTGAGGGACCAGGTGCTGCCGCCGTCGTCGCTGCGCTCCCAGGCGATCGTCAGCGTGCCCGAGGCGGTGGCCACGACGTTGAAGCTGGCCGGGTCGCCGAGCATCACCTCGAGGTCGGCCGGCTGGCTGGAGATGACCGGCGACGGCGGCGGCGGCGGTGCGGCCGGCACGTTGACGACCATGTAGTCGAACCATGTGTTGGTCAGCGTGCGGCCGTTGTACAGCCGCGTGCACCGGACGGCGACGCCGATGATCGGCCAGCCGTTCCAGTCGCTGTCGATGGTGGTCGAGAAGTTGACCGTGCCCTCGTTCCACTTCGGGAAGCCGGGCCGCGGGCTCATCGTCACCGGGGTCCAGTCCTGCAGCACGGCGTCCTTGGCGAGGCTGCTCGAGCGTCGCACCAGGTACTGGGCGTTGACGCAGTCCGCGCCGGCGCGCATCTTGATACGGCTGTCGAGGGCGAAGGCCTTGTTGACGGTCCAGTGGGCGCCGGTCGACCAGATGCCGACCGATATCAACGCATCGGCAGGGGTGGCCGTGAGCAACGCGCCGGACTCGGGACGGATGCAGGCCAGCGGGTCGCCGGCCGGCGGGCTGCAGTAGCCGACCATGCCCCAGGACAGCGTCAGCCGCGACCACCCGGCCACGCCGCCGGTGACCGTGGCGCGCATCGCCTGCCAGGGTTCGTTCGGGCTGGCCATGAAGGCATCCTCGACTTCTGCACCGGGCGTGGCCTGCATCGGCATGCGCACCGTCACGGGGAGCAGGAAGACCTGGCCGTGCGGGGTGAACTCGTAGATCGGCGACGATGCCTGGTAGCCGTCGGGCAGTGCCGGGGCGCCGCTGTCGACGCGGGCGATCTTCAGCACCGTGTCCTGCGCCAGCGCACCCGGCGGCACGACCAGTTGCACGCCGTCGGGGCCGTTGAGCGTGCCGCCGGCCGCGCCGATGGTCATGCTGACCTCGGTCACGTCGCCACCGCCGCCGCAGGCCGCCAACCCCACCACGGTCGCCAGGGCGACCAGCCATCGACTCCACAAGTGACCCATAACGCACTCCCGAACCCGGACCGGTGCGGCCCGCTGAACGCTTTGTACGGGGCCGAGCGTTATGCGAGCGTTATCAACACTTTGCAACCCAGAACGCGCAGGTTGTGATCTGCCCGGCGCGGTCGGGCCGCCGTGCGCGGATCTTGTCGGACAGGTACCCGGTGCCGTCGGGCACGAAGCACCTCCTTGCCCAGCTCACCGCTGCCCAGCAGCGTGTCGCGGGTGGCGTGGGGCGAGCGGGGGCTGCCGATCGGGTTCATCGCAGCCGGAGCGGGAGTTGCGGACGCCGCAATGTCACTGCGCGCGGCGTTCTCCTACACACGGATGTACCGCCCGCCGACGGACACCGGCGACCGCAGAGCCTAGATTCACTCCATCGCCTGGACGGCGCGACGGCGTGCAAGTTGCACCTCGAGCGTCCCCAGGCCCAGCAAAACCAGGAGTGACCACATGACCCGCATTCAATATCCGTCCCTGATCATCGTCGCCGCGGCACTCGCGCTCGCTGCATGCGGGCCGCAGGACGGTGCCCCGGTCGCCAGCGGCGCCAAGGCTGCACCGGCCAGCGAACGCAAGGCCGTCGTGGTCTCCACCCGCGGCACCGTGACGGAGATCGAAGCCGTGATCACGCAGGGCGAGACATCCGGCGTCGGCGCCGTGGTCGGCGGCCTGCTCGGCGCGGCGGTGGGCAACCAGATCGGCGGCGGCAACGGCAAGAAAGCCGCAACCGTGGTCGGTACCGTGGGCGGCGCCGTCGTCGGCCACCAGGTCGAGAAGGACCGCGCCCGCGACGTCAGCGGCTACCGCATCACGGTGCGCCTGGACGACGGCAGCGTGAAGACCTTTCAGCAGGCGCAGGCAGGAACCCTGACGATCGGCGCCCGCGTCAATGTCGACGGCGGCGTCGTGCGCCAGGTCTGACATGACCGCCCCAAGCCCGCCACCTTCGCGGGCCCGCTCTCTGGAGAAATCCTTGCTGAGCCCACGCTCACTCACCCTCACCCCGCTGCTGGCATCGCTGATCGCGGCCGCGGCGCTGGTCGCCTGCAACCGCGCGGAAGAGCCGCGCGCAGCCGGCCAGGTCCTGGACCAGACCGAGACCCAGGTCGAACAGATGGTTCATGGCACGGCGCCGGGCGCTGCGGCGCGTGAACTTGCGGCGCAACTGGCCAAGGCCGTGACCAGCGTCACCCGTACCAACAACGAACTCTCTTTCACGACAGATTCCTGATCCCCCGTCCGTCGATTCAACAACCCCTTGGAGAACTCCATGCAAACACGTCATGCCCTTGTCGCCATCGTTTCCGCGCTGGCCCTGTTGACCACCACCGGCTGCGCTGTCATGCGCGACCAGCAATCGGTCGGCTCCTATGTCGACGACGCCACGCTGACCACGCGCGTGAAGGCCAAGTTCGCCGAGAACACGACGGTGAGCATGATGTCGATCACCGTCGAGACGATGAAGGGCACCGTGCAGTTGTCAGGCTTCGCGAAGACCCACGAAGAACGCTTGATTGCAGAGCGCCTGGCCCGCGACACCTCGGGCGTCGTGGCCGTGCGCAACGACATCATCGTTCGCAGCTGATCGATCGGCGCGGCGCGCAGCGCCGCCACGACGCCCGGGCAGCCTCACGGCCGTCCGGGCGTCGGTCGTGCGTGACTGGCTGCGTTGAGCGCGCGCTGCGGCATCACGCAACGGTGACGCGCAATGCGATGATTGCGGCATGCCCGCGCACCCATTGCCGCCCGCCTCGCTGTCAGCGCGCGCGTTGGCGCTCTACAGCGCCGTCCTGATCGCGCTGCTGGCCCTGTCGGGCTGGCGGCCCTTCGACCTGGCCACGTGGGTGTTGGAGGTCGCGCCGGTGGTCGCGGTGCTGGCGATCCTGTGGGCCACGCGCGAGCGCTTTCCGCTCACGCCGCTGCTCTACGCCTTGGTCTTCGTCCACGCCTGCGTGCTGATGCTCGGCGGGCACTACAGCTACGCGCGCGTGCCGCTGGGCGACTGGCTGCGCGACACGCTGGCGCTGGCGCGCAACCCGTACGACGGCATCGGGCATTTCGCGCAGGGCTTCATCCCGGCCATCGCCGCGCGCGAGCTGCTGCTGCGCCACACCGGGCTGCAGCGCGGCGCCTGGTTGTTCGTCGTCATCGTGCTCGCCTGCCTGGGCGTGAGCGCGGCCTACGAGCTGATCGAGTGGGGCGCCGCGGTCGCGCTGGGCCAGGGCGCCGAAGAGTTCCTCGGCACCCAGGGCGACCCCTGGGACACGCAGAAGGACATGGCGCTGGCGGGCGTCGGCGCCGTGGTTGCGCTGGGCCTGCTGGCGCGCTGGCACGACCGCCAGCTCGCCGCACTGAAGCGCACCGCGCCATGACCAATTCGACACCGACTTACCTCGACCTCGACAGCTGGCCGCGGCGCGACGCGTTCGAGTACTTCCGCCACTTCGACAAACCGTACTTCAACGTCTGCACGAAGCTGGACGTGGCGCGCCTCAAGCAGGCGGTGGCCGAGCTGCGCGTGGGCAGCCTCGCGCTGGCCTACCACTACCTGGCGCTGCGCCTGGTCAACCAGGTCGAGCCGTTTCGCTATCGGCTCGAAGCCGGGCGCGTGCGCGTGCACCCGGTGGTGCATGGCAGCACCACGGTGCTGCGCGACGACGGCAGCTTCGGCTTCGCCGACCTCGACCTGGCCACCGACGCCGCCGACTACGCCGCCTTTGCCGCGCGCGCCGCCGCCGCCATGGCCGACACGCGCGCCGGCCGGCAGCCCTTCGAGCCCAAGCCCGACGACGCGGCGCGCATCCACTTCACCACCCTGCCCTGGTTGCACTTCACGAGCTTCTCGCACGCGCGCAACTGGGGCCGCGAAGACTCGGTGCCCAAGCTGGCCTTCGGCCGCATCGACGCCGACGGCGCGCGCGCCTGGATGCCGCTGTCGGTGGAGGTGCACCACGCGCTGATGGACGGCCTGCATGTGGGGCAGTTCGTGCAGGGCTTCGAGGCCGCGCTGCGCGACCCGGGACCCTGGTTCCACGCCCCGCCGTGAGCGCCCCCACCCTGTCCGCGCTGCGCCGCCATGCGATCGCGCGCAGCCTGTGCGCACCGACGACGCTGCCCGCGGCGATCGAGCGACTGGGCTTCGTGCAAGCCGACCCGATCCGCGCCCCGGCGCGGGCGCAGGACCTGACGCTGCGGCATCGCGTGGCGGGCTACCGCGCCGGTGACTTGTCGCGCGCCTACGCCGACCTGACCATCGAGGAGGACTTCTTCGTCAATTACGGCTTCGTCACCCGCGATCTGCACCGCCTGATGCACCCGCGTACGCCGCGCACGCGCTGGACCAAGGCGCGCTGGGCGCAGGCCCACGCGGTGCTGGCCTTCGTGCGCGAGCGCGGCGTGGTGCACCCGCGCGAGGTCGACCTGCAGTTCCAGCATGGCAAGTCGCGCAACTGGTTCGGCGGCTCGGGCAACGCCTCGACGCAGCTGCTCGACGGCATGCATTACCGCGGCCTGCTGCGCGTGGCGCGGCGCGAGGGCGGCACGCGCTGCTACGCCGCGCGCGAAGTGAACGAAGCAGCACCCGACCCCGCCGCGGCGCTGGACGCGATGGTCGACGTGATCGTCGCCAAGTACGCGCCGCTGCCGGCGCCGTCGATGTCGCAGCTGATCATGTTCCTGGCAGCCGCCGCGCCGCAATGGCGCGAGGCGCGCAAGGCGGCGCTGGCGCGGGCCCGGCAGCGCCTGCCGAACGCCACCGTGCAATGGCGTGACCTGGTACTGGCCCGCCGGCGAAGACCCGGCGGCAGCAAGCCCCTTCGAAACCGACCGCGTGCACCTGCTGGCCCCGTTCGACCCGCTGGTCTGGGACCGGCGTCGCTTCGAGCTGTTCTGGGGCTGGCCGTATCGATTCGAGGCCTACACGCCGGCGCCCAAGCGCCAGCTCGGCTACTACGCGCTGCCGCTGCTGTGGCGCGAGCAGGTGGTCGGCTGGGCCAACGTGAGCGTGCGCGAAGGTCGGCTGATGCCCGAGGTCGGCTTCGTCGGCCCACGCCTCAACGAGACGGCGTTCGTCAACGCGGTCGACGACGAATTGCAGCGCCTTTCCGACTTCTTGGGGCTCTGAGCCTCACGTCACCGGCGCCGGGTTGAACAGCACCAGCGCGTTGTGCAGCTTCCACTGCTCGGCCCAGGTCTTCTTGCCGCTGGCCACGTCGAGCATCAGTCGGAACAGCTCCCAGCCGACGTCTTCGATCGTCGCGCTGCCCTCGGCGATGCGCCCGGCGTTGACGTCCATCAGGTCGTGCCAGCGCCGCGCCAGTTCGCTGCGCGTGGCCACCTTGATCACGGGGCAGGCGGCCAGGCCATAGGGCGTGCCGCGGCCGGTGGTGAAGACATGCAGGTTCATGCCGGCAGCGAGCTGCAGCGTGCCGCAGATGAAGTCGCTGGCCGGCGTGGCCGCGTACACCAGGCCGCGCTGGCCGTTGAGCTTTTCGCCGGGCGCGAGCACGCCGTCGATCGGCACGCTGCCGCTCTTGACGATCGAGCCCATCGCCTTCTCGACGATGTTGGACAGGCCCCCGGCCTTGTTGCCCGGCGTGGTGTTGGCGCTGCGGTCGACGCTGCCGCGCTGCAGGTAGGCGTCGTACCAGGCCATCTCGCGCACCATCGCGGCGGCCACCTCGGGGCGTGGCGGCGCGCGCGGTCATCTGGTCGACGGCGTCGCGCACCTCGGTGGTCTCGCTGAACATCACGGTGGCGCCGGCGCGCACCAGCAGGTCGGTGCAGAAACCCACCGCCGGGTTCGCGGTGACGCCGGAGAACGCGTCGCTGCCGCCGCATTGCACGCCGACCACGAGTTCGCTCGCCGGCACGGTTTCGCGGCGGCGCGCGTTCAGGCGCTGCAGGTGGCGCTCGGCGGTGGCCATGATCGAGTCGACCATCGACATGAAGCCAACATGCGCTTCGTCCTGCAGCCGCACCGCGCCGCCGATCTGAATCGTGCCCGGCGGTAGCAGTCGCTCGGGCTGCAGCTTCTCGCAGCCCAGGCTGACGACCATCACCTCGCCGCCGAAGTTCGGGTTCAGGCTGATGTGGCGCAGGGTGCGGATCGGGATCACCGCGTCGGGCGCGTCGATGGCCACGCCGCAGCCGTAGCTGTGCTCGAGGCCGACGACGTCGTCGACGTTCGGGTACCTGGGCAACAGCTCCGCCTTGATGCGCGCCACCGCCACGTCGAGCACGCCGGCCACGCATTGCACCGTGGTCGTGATCGCCAGCAGGTTGCGCGTGCCCACGCTGCCGTCGGCGTTGCGATAGCCCTCGAAGGTGTGTCCCTCGAGCGGCGCCATGGGTGCGGGCTTGACGGTGGCGATCGGCAGGCCCTCGAGCGTTCGCGCCGCGGGCATCTCGAGCAGGCGCTCGTGGACCCAGCTGCCGGCGGCGATGTCGCGCGCGGCGCGGCCGATCGACGACGCCATAGCGGATCACGTCGCTGCCCGCCGGCAGATCGACCAGGGCCACCTTGTGCGCCTGCGGCACCTTCTCGCGCAGCACGAGGCCGCTCGCCAGCCGCGTGCCCGCGGCCAGGCCGCCGTCGTTGGCGACCACGGCGACGTTGTCGCGCTCGTGCATGCGGATGGTCAGCGGCGCGTTCATGGCGTCGAGGGTGTCGGGGGCGCAAATCCATACAGCGCCGCCGGGTTGTCGACCAGGATGCGCCGGCGCGTGGCCTCGTCGTCGGCCCAGACCAGCAGCTGGTCGAGCATCACGGCGTCGGGCGGCGGCGCCTCGCGGCCGGCATGCGGCCAGTTGCTGGCCCAGACGCAGCGCTCGGGGTGCGAACGCGCCAGCGCGCGCGCCAGCGGCGCCACGTCAGCGTAGTCCGGTGCGCTGCGGCGCGACGATTCATAAGGCGCCGAGAGCTTGACCCAGCAGCGCCCGCCGTCCATCAGGCGCAGCAGCGACTGGAAGGCCGGGTCGTCGACCGCAGGCGGCCCCGGGTCGAGGTACTTGCCAAGGTGGTCGACCACGATGTCCAGCGGCAGGCGGCGCAGCAGGGCCTCGTGCTGCGGCAGCTCCCAGCCGTTGCACTGCACCTGCACATGCCAGCCGAAAGGCTGCACGCGCGCGGCCATCGCCTCCAGCTGCGGCCACTGCAAGGTGCCGCCGGGCAGCATGTGAAAGCGCACACCGCGCACGCCCAGATCGGTCAGCCGTTGCAGTTCAGCGTCGTCGACCTCGGGCTCGACCACGACCACCCCGCGCGCCTGGGCGCCGAACTCGGCCAGCGCCTCGAGCATGCCGCGGTTGTCGGCACGGTAGAAGTTCGACTGCACCACGATTGCACGTTGCAGGCCCAGGGCAGCCTGCACTTCGCGGTACGCGGCAGCGCTGGCCTGCGGCGGCAGTGGGCGCGTTTCGTCGGCCGCGGCGAAGCGGTCGGCGAAGACATGCATGTGGCAGTCGCAGGCGCCGGGCGGCGCGATCAGCTGCGGTCGGTCGCTCATGGCCGGCGGCTTCAGCGCTGCAACCGCGCGAGGCGGCGCGCCTGTTCGGGGTTGACGGCGCCCACCGGCATGCCGCCGCGCAACAGCTCGGCCAGCTGCGCCACGGTCTCCAGCGCCTGGTGTTCGGCCGCGGCGGGGGTCAGGCCCCCGATATGCGGCGTGGCCACCACGCGCGGATGGCGCGCCAGTTCGGGCGATGGCATCTGGTCGGCGGCGCGGCCGACATCGAGTGCGCAGCCACCCAGGTGCCCGCTGTCCAGGGCCTGCCGCAGCGCGGCCTCATCGACCAGGTTGCCGCGCGAGGCATTGATGAAGAACGCGCCGGGCTTCATGCGCGCGAAGCGCGTGGCATTCATCAGGTTCTCGGTCTCAGGTGTCGCCGGGGCCAGGCAGAGCACGAAATCGGACTCGGCCAGCAAGTCGTCGAGCGACAGGCGGCGCGCGCCGGGTTCGCTGTCTTGCGCCACCGGGTCGCTGTACGACACCTGCATGCCCAGCGCCAGCGCCAGTGCGCCGACATGGCGGCCGATATGGCCGTAGCCGATGATGCCCAGGTGCGAGCCGCGCAACTCGCGCCCCATGCGCACGGGAGGCTGCACGCCATCGCGGTAGGCCAGCACGCTGCGGCTGATGTCGCGCGACAGGTCGATCATGACGCCGAGCACCCACTCGGCCACCGAGGTGCCGAAGCCGGCGCTGGCGCGCGTGACCAGCACGCCCGCGGCGCTGGCGGCGGCGACGTCGACATTGCGGATGTCCATGGCGCAGCGCATGAACACGGCCAGATCGGGGCTGGCCGCGAACAGCTCGGCCGGCGCGGCGGTCTGGCGGTCACTGACGACGACGTCGCAGCCCGCAGCGGCGGCGATCAAGGCCTCGCCGCTCAGCGCGTGATCGTGCTCGTGCAGCCGCACCTCGCCGAGCGCGCGCAGGCCCGCCAGCGCCTTGTCGCCGTAGTAGAGCGCGCGGGCGTTCGGGTTGAATGTGAGCAGGATCTTCGGCATCGAGTGACAGATCAGAGGGCCAGCGCGACTCGGCGCCGCGCCGAAGCTTGTCACGCCCCCTGTACGTTGACGTACAGGGCGTACAAGGAGTGGCTGCTGGCCATGAACAGGCGGTTGTTCTTGGCGCCACCGAAGCAGACGTTGGCACAGCGTTCGGGCAGGTGGATGTGGCCGATGGCTTGGCCGGTGGCCTCGACGATGCGCACACCGTCCAGCCCGGCCGAGGGCAGGCGGCCGGTGCTGCCGTAGCCGCACCAGATATGCCCCTGCGCATCGACCGCGATGCCGTCGAGCGCGCCGCCGTCGACGGCGTCGATCACGAGACGCTTGTTCGTCAGCGCACCCTGGGCGCCGACGCGGTAGGCCCACAGCTTGCGGTGCGGTTCGGCGCGGCTCTCGACGACGTAGAGCTCGGACTCGTCGGGCGAGAACGCCAGGCCGTTGGGCCCCTTCAGGTCGTCGAGCACACGCTGCAGCGTCCCGCCCTCGGGCGGCAGGCGGTACACCGCATGCGGCAGTTCGGGCGCGGCGGGTTCGCCCTCCCAATGGCCGGCGATGCCGAAGCTCGGGTCGGTGAACCAGATCGCGCCGTCGCGCGCGCAGACGATGTCGTTGGGCGAGTTCAGGCGCTTGCCGTCGAAGCGGTCGGCCAGCACGGTGATGCGGCCGTCGTACTCGGTGCGCGTGATGCGCCGCGTCAGGTGCTCGCACGAGACCAGCCGGCCCTGGCGGTCGCGCGTGTGGCCGTTGGCGTTGTCGGCAGGATGGCGAAAGACGCTGGTCGCGCCCGAGGCGTCGTCCCAGCGCAGGATGCGGTTGTTGGGGATGTCGGACCACAGCAGGTAGCGGCCGTCGCCGAACCATACCGGCCCCTCGGCCCAGCGGCAGCCGGTGGCGAGTTGCTCGACGCTGGCGCTGTAAAGGCGCAGGTCGCGGAACGACTCGTCGAGGGCCTCGACCGCCGGGTCGGGATAGCGCAGGTTGGGCGTGAACATCGCGCTCAGACCCCGAAGGCCCGCGGCAGCCAGAGCGAGATCGCCGGGACGTAGGTCACGAGCATCAGGACGATGAACAGGGCGACGAAGAACGGCCGCATGGCGCGCGCGATGACGCCCATCGGCACCTTGGACACCGCACTGCCGACGAACAGGATGGTGCCCACCGGCGGTGTGATCAGTCCGATGCCCAGGTTGACGATCATGATCATGCCGAAGTGCACCGGGTCGACGCCCAGGCTCGTGACCACCGGCAGCAGGATCGGCGTCAGGATCAGGATCAGCGGCGCCATGTCCATCAGCGTGCCCAGCAGCAGCAGCATGACGTTGATCATCAGCAGGATCACGACCTTGCTGTCGGAGATGCCGACGAAGAACGCCGTGACCTTGGCCGGGATCTGCATCAGCGTCATCAGGTAGCCGAAGCTGGCCGCGAAGCCGATCAGGATCATCACGATCGTCACCGTCTTCACCGTGCGGTGCACCAGCTTGGGCAGGTCGCCCCACTTGTAGTCGCGGTAGATGAACATGGTGACGAAGAAGGCCCACAGCACCGCGATCGACGCCGACTCGGTGGCCGTGAAGACGCCGCTCAGGATGCCGCCGAGGATGATGACCATCGTCATCAGGCCCCACAGCGCGTCGACGCAGATGCGCAGCGCCTGGCGTCAGCGGGATGCGCTCGCCGACCGGGAAGTTGCGCTTGCGCGCGATGACCAGGCACAGCACGGCAATGGTGCAGCCCAGCAGCAGGCCGGGCAACACGCCGGCCAGGAACAGGCCGGCCACCGACACCGAGCCGCCGGCTGCGAGCGAGTAGATCACCGCGTTGTGGCTGGGCGGGATCAGCGTGGCCTGGATCGAGCCGCTGCACGGTCACCGCGGTCGAGAAGTCGCGCGGGTAGCCCTTCTTCTCCATCTCGGGGATCAGCACCGAGCCGATCGACGCCGTATCGGCCACCGACGAGCCCGAGATCGCACCGAAGAAGGTCGAGGCCAGGATGTTGACCAGCGACAGCCCGCCGCGCATGAAGCCGACCAGGACGCCGGCGAAGGCCACCAGCCGGCGCGCCATGCCGCCTTCGGCCATGATCGCGCCGGCCAGCACGAAGAAGGGAATGGCCAGCAGCGAGAACTTGTTGACGCCGCTGGCGATCTGGATCATCACGCCGTCCACCGGCAGGTCGATCCACAGCGCACCGATCAACGAGGCGCATGCCCAGCGCATAGGCCACCGGCACGCCCAGGATCATCAGCACGAAGAAGCTGCCGAGCAGACCAGCGCGTCCATCAGGCAGCTCCTTCTTCCGGGTTGCCACCCATCTCGCCGAAGGCCACCAGCGGGCGGTGCGCCTGCGAGCCGAGGAACATGCGCTCGATCACGAACAGCGCCGTGAACAGGCTGCCCAGCGGCAGCGCGGCGTAGGTGGCGCCGACCGGCAACCAGGGCAGCGTGTCGATCGACTGGCCCCAGGTGAAGATGCTCAGGTCGGTGCCCCAGACGACGATGAAGCCGCACACCGACAGCATCACCAGGTCGATGAAGAATGCCGAGACCTTGCGCAGCGCCGGCGGCAGCTGGCTGACCAGCATCTGCACGGCGATGTGCGCGCCGGCACGGTAGGCCGCCGCACCGCCGAGAAAGGTGAAGATCACCATCAGCATGATCGCGATCGGCTCGGGCCAGGCCGAGCCGCTGCCGAGCACGTAGCGCGCGAACACGCCCCACGGAATGATCAGCGACATGACAAAGATCGCCCCCCCCGCGGCCCAGATGCACAGGCGGTAGATCGGGTCGAGCAGGCGCGAGAGCAGGGGGTCCATGGGGCGTTCCGGTCGGTGTCTGCGGCCGCCCGGGGCGGCCAGCGGCGCAGCGCCGCCGCGGGGACCGCCGCGGCGCTGCTCCCGTCCAAGCGTACTTACTTGATGTCGTTGATGCGCTTGATCAGGTCGGCGTAGGGTGCGCCGTACTTGGCCCGCACCGGCGCGGTGGCGTCATAGAAGGGCTTGGTGTCGATCTCGATCCACTCGATGCCGGCGGCCTTGAGCTTGGCCGAGTAGTCGGCCACGCTCTTGTCCCACAGCGCGCGCTGTTCGATCTGCGCCTCGCGCGAGAACTTCTTCACCAGCGCCTGGTCGGCCGGGGTCATCTTGTCCCAGGTGACCTTGGACATGACGAAGATCTCGGGAATGATCAGGTGGTGGGTCTGGGTGTAGTACTTGATGCCCGCGGTGTACTGGTTCGACGTGAACAGGGTCGGCGGGTTGTTCTCGGCGCCGTCGACGACGCCGGTCTGCAGCGCGGTGTAGACCTCGGTGTGGCCCATCGAGATGCCGTTGCCGCCCATGGCGTTCATGGTGTCGACGAACAGCGGGTTGCCCATCATGCGGATCTTCTGACCCTGCAGATCCTCGATCTTGCGCACCGCTTTCTTCGTGTACAGGCTGCGCGAGCCGCTGTCCATCCAGCCCAGCGCCACCAGCTTGGCCGGGCTGTCGGTGATCTTCTTCAGCAGCTCGTCGCCGATCGGGCCGTCGATGACCTTGCGCATGTGCGCCGGGTTGCGGAACACGAAGGGCATGTTGAAGACGTTGACGTCGGGCACGATCGGCCCGAGCACGCCCAGCGAGATGCGCGCGATCTGGATCGCGCCGACCTGGGTCTGCTCGACCATTTCCTTCTCGGCGCCGAGCACGCCGCCCGGGAACATCTGCAGCTTGTAGCGACCATTGGTCGCGGCCTCGAGCTTCTTGCCCAGGTTCTCGATGGCCACCACATTGGGGTAGCCGGCCGGGTGCACGTCGGCGGCCTTGAGCACGGTTTGCGCATTGGCGCCGATGGCGCCACTGAGCGTGACGACCACCGCAGCAGCGGCGATCAGGGAGCGACGGATGTTCATGAGAGTCTCCAGGTAGGTAGGTCAGGGGTGGGAAATCAGGGCGCGCAAGGCACTCGCGGTCATGCGTACGGGCCCTTGGTGACAAAACCGCCGCCCTGGTGGAGCGCAGCGGGCTGGGTGAAATCGATCTGCGGCTGCCGCGCCTCGACGGCAGCGCGGAAGGGTTCGGAACTGTCCTGCGGCTGGTAGCCGATGTGCCGCGCGGGCGTGTTGTCCCACCAGGTCAGCGGGTTCGCGCTCATGCCGTAGACGATGCTGTGGCCGACCACCGGGGCTGTCAGGCTGGCAACAACCAGGCGCTCGAGGTCGTCGAAGCTCAGGTAGGTGGCCAGCATGCGCCGGTCGGCGGGCTCGGCGAACGACGAGCCGATGCGCAGGCTCACGGTCTCGAGGCCGTAGCGGTCGAAGTAGAACTGCGCCAGGTTCTCGCCGAAGGCCTTGGACAGGCCGTAGTAGCCGTCGGGACGTACCGGCATCGTCGCGTCGATGGTCTGGCTCTGCCTGTAGAAGCCGGTGACATGGTTCGAGCTGGCGAACACGATGCGCTTGACGCCGTGCACGCGTGCCGCTTCGTAGAGGTGAAAGACGCCGACGATGTTGGCCTCGAGGATCGGCTCGAACGGCCCCTCGACCGAGACGCCGCCCAGGTGCACCACCGCGTCGACGCCCTCGAGCAGCGCCAGCATCGCCGCCTTGTCCTGCAGTTGGGCCGGGCGGACCTCCTCGCCGGGGGCGGCCTCGCCGAGGTCGGCGATGTCGCTGACGCGCAGCGTGTCGCAGCAGGCCGCCAGGCGCGGGCGCAGCACGCGCCCCAGGCCACCGGCCGCGCCGGTGAGCAACAGGCGGCGAAAGCGCAAGGTGGTGGTGGAGGCGGTGGTCATCGGCCTTGTTGGGGAAGGATTCGGGGCAACCCTGTTGCGATAATTCATCGGTTGTCGTACAACTACCTCATTGTTGAAGGACACAGCCTCGGCTGTCAATACGCACCGATCGGGGTTTGCACTTAAGCGCACCATGAACTTCACCGACACCCCCGCCAGCGCCAATCGTCGCCCGCGCTCGCTGGCCCTGGCCCTGGTCGACGCGATGCAGACCCGCATCCGCGAAGGCCAACTCGCGCCGGGCGACAAGCTGCCCACCGAAGGCCAGGTGATGGAGGAGTTCGGCGTCAGCCGCACCGTCGTGCGCGAGGCCCTGTCCAAGCTGCAGGCCTCGGGCCTGGTGGCCACGCGCCACGGCGTCGGCACCTTCGTCGTCGGGCCGGGCGACCACGCCGCGTTCCGCATCGATCCGCAGCAACTCGAGACGCTGCGCGACGTGATCGCCGTGCTCGAACTGCGCATGGGCATCGAGACCGAAGCCGCGGGTCTGGCCGCGCAGCGGCGCAGTACGGCCAACCTGGCCGTGATGCGCGCCGCGCTCGACGACTTCACCCGGTCGGTCGAGGCCGGTCGCGACGCCGTCGGTGCCGACGTGCGATTCCACGGCGAGATTGCCCGAGCGACGCAGAACACGCATTTCGCCAACCTGCTGGGCACCCTGGGCGTGCGCATCATCCCGCGCGCGCGCCTTGACAGCGCCGACGCGTTCGACGACGAGCGCCGCGACTACCTGCGACGCGTCAACGCCGAGCACGAGAGCATCTACGACGCGATCGCGCGCAGCGACGCCGACGGCGCCCGCGCCGCCATGCGCACGCACCTGTCCAACAGCCGCGAGCGCCGCCGCCGGGCCGCCGATGTTGTACGATGACTGACTTCTTAATACTGGTGAATCCGTGAGCGCCGCCCCCACCGTCACGTCGCTGCAGGCCATTCCCGTGGCCGGCCGCGACGGCATGCTGATGAACCTCAGCGGCGCCCACGGCCCCTACTTCACCCGCAACCTGCTGATCCTGACCGACAGCGCCGGCCGCACCGGCATCGGCGAGGTGCCCGGCGGCGAGAAGATCCGCCAGACGCTCGACGACGCCCGCGAACTCGTGGTCGGCCAGCACGCTGGGCCAGGTGCAGCAGGTGTTGCAGTCGATGCAGCGGCGCTTTGCCGACCGCGACGCCGGCGGCCGCGGGCAGCAGACCTTCGACCTGCGCACGACGATCCACGCCGTGACCGCCGTCGAGTCGGCGCTGCTCGACCTGCTGGGCCAGCACCTGGGCGTGCCGGTGGCCGCGCTGCTCGGCGAAGGCCAGCAGCGCGAATCGGTCGAGATGCTCGGCTACCTGTTCTATGTCGGCGACGCCGCCAAGACCGGCCTGCCCTACGCGCAGGAGCCGGGCGCCGACAACGCCTGGTTCCGCGTTCGCCATGAGGAAGCCATGACCCCCGAGGCCATCGTGCGCCAGGCCGAGGCCGCGCGCGAGCGCTACGGCTTCAACGACTTCAAGTTGAAGGGCGGCGTGCTGGCTGGCGCAGCCGAGGTCGACGCCGTGACGGCCCTGCACGAGCGCTTCCCGCAGGCCCGCGTCACGCTCGATCCGAACGGCGCCTGGTCGCTGCAGGAAGCGGTGCGACTGATGCGCGACATGCGCGGCGTGGTGGCCTACGCCGAAGACCCCTGCGGCGCCGAGGGCGGCTTCTCGGGCCGCGAGGTGATGGCCGAGTTCCGCCGCGCCACCGGCCTGCCGACAGCCACCAACATGGTCGCCACCGACTGGCGCCAGCTGAGCCACGCGCTGTCGCTGCAATCGGTCGACATCCCGCTGGCCGACCCGCATTTCTGGACCCTGGCCGGCTCGGTGCGCGTGGCGCAGACCTGCCGCGACTGGGGCCTGACCTGGGGCTCGCATTCGAACAACCATTTCGATGTCTCGCTGGCGATGTTCACGCAGGTCGGCGCCGCGGCGCCCGGCAAGGTGACCGCGATCGACACGCATTGGATCTGGCAGGACGGCCAGCGCCTGACCAAGGAGCCGCTGCAGATCGTCGGCGGCCATGTGCAGGTGCCGAAGAAGCCCGGCCTGGGCGTCGAGCTCGACATGGTCGAGGTCGACAAGGCGCACCAGCTCTACAAGCAACATGGCCTGGGCGCGCGCGACGACGCGATCGCGATGCAGGCCCTGATTCCGAACTGGACCTTCGACCCCAAGCGGCCCTGCATGGTGCGCTGACAAGACAACGGAGCATCCCCCATGAGAGAAAACCGCCTGCGCACCCTGTGGAAGGACGACAAGGCCGCCGTCAACGGCTGGCTGGCGATCCCGAACAGCTTCTCGGCCGAGGTCATGGCCCACCAGGGCTGGGACACGCTGACCATCGACCTGCAACATGGCGTCATCGACTACCAGGCGATGGTGACGATGCTGCAGGCGATCAGCACCACGCCGACCGTGCCGATCGTGCGCGTGCCCTGGCTCGAGCCCGCCGGCCTGATGAAGGCGCTGGACGCCGGCGCCTACGGTGTCATCTGCCCGATGGTCAACACCCGCGAGGACGCGCAGAAGCTGGTCGCGTACACGAATTACGCGCCCAAGGGCGGTCGCAGCTTCGGCCCGGTGCGCGCGCTGCTGTATGGCGGCGCCGACTATGCCGAGCGCGCCAACGAGACCGTCGTTCGCTTCGCGATGATCGAGACCGCACAGGCGCTGGACAACCTGGACGACATCCTGTCGGTCGAAGGCATCGACGCCGTCTACATCGGCCCGTCGGACCTGTCGCTGTCGCTAGGTTGCAGGCCGGTGTTCGACGATGTCGACCCGCCGGTGGCGCAGGCCATCGACCACATCCTCGAACGCGCCAAGGCCCATGGCGTGCAGGCGGGCGTGCACAACGGCCGTACCGACGTCGCGCTGGCGCGCATCGCCAAGGGCTTCCGCTTCGTCACGGTGGGTTCGGACGCGCGCCTGATGGCGGCGGGCTCGCAGCAGGTGCTGTCCACCATGCGTGCGGCCCCCGCCGCGGGCAAGGCCTCGGGCAGCTATTGAATTGAACCCACAAGGAGCATCGACATGAAACTCGGATTCATCGGCCTGGGCATCATGGGGGCCCCGATGGCGGGCCATCTGCGCGCCGCCGGCCACGACTTGTTCGTCGCCACGCGCAGCAAGGTGCCGCCGGCGCTGACCGAGGCCGGCGCGGTGGCCTGCCCCGACGCGGCGGACGTGGCGCGCAAGGCCGACATCGTCTTCCTGATGGTGCCCGATACGCCCGACGTCGAGGCGGTGCTGTTCGGCAAGAACGGCGTCGCCGCCGGGCTGTCCAAGGGCAAGACCGTGGTCGACATGAGCAGCATCTCGCCGATCGAGACCAAGGCCTTCGCCAAGCAGATCAACGAGCTCGGTTGCGACTACCTCGACGCGCCGGTGTCGGGCGGCGAGGTCGGCGCCAAGGCCGCCAGCCTGACGATCATGGTCGGCGGCCCGCAGGCCACCTTCGACAAGGTCAAGCCGCTGTTCGAGCTGATGGGCAAGAACATCACGCTGATCGGCGGCAACGGCGACGGCCAGACCTGCAAGGTCGCGAACCAGATCATCGTCGCGCTCAATATCGCCGCCGTGGGCGAAGCGCTGGTGTTTGCCAGCAAGGCCGGCGCCGACCCGGCCAAGGTGCGCCAGGCCCTCATGGGCGGCTTTGCCGCCTCGCGCATCCTCGAGGTGCATGGCGAGCGCATGGTCAAGCGCACCTTCAACCCGGGCTTTCGCATCGGGCTGCACCAGAAGGACCTGAACCTCGCGCTGGCCGGCGCGCGCGCCCTGGGTGTGGCGCTGCCACAGACGGCGGGCGCAGCGCAATTGATGCAGGTCTGCGCCGCCAACGGCATGGCCGAGCTGGATCACTCGGCGCTGGTGCGCGCGCTCGAGCTGATGGCCAAGCACGAAGTGGCCAAGGCCTGAGCGCTAGCCGCGCGCGGCAAGCAGCGCGTCGGCCAGCTCGACGAAGCCGGCACCTGCGCGCGAGGGCGTGATCCAGGCCGGCAGCGAGCGCATGCGCTCGCGCTGGTCCAGCACGTTGGCGACGCCCACGGCATGGGGGAAGAACTCGAACATCGGTTCGTCGTTGGGCGAGTCGCCGGCAAAGACGATGCGCTCGCGCTCTGAGTCCAGGTCGATGCCGAAGCGTTCAGTCAGCATCAGGCGCGCCGTGTCCAGCTTGTTCCAGCTTCCGAACCAGCCGTTGACATGGATCGAGCTGACCTTGGCCGTCATGCCGGCGGCCTGCATCAGCGCCACGATGCGGTCGATATCGGCGTCGGGCAGTCGTGGCACGTCTTCGCAGAAGTCGATCGCCAGGTCGTACAGGCGGCAGAACTGGTCTGAGGCCACTGCGCAGCCCGGCACCTCACGCAGCACGCGCTCGCGCACCGTCGCCAAGCGATCAGCAAGGTCCTGGCGCTGCGCAGCGTCCAGCAGATGACGCACGCGCAGGCGGGCGGCTGCTGCGTCGTGCCACATGTAGAAGGCGCCGTTTTCGCCGACGACGCCGTCCACCGGCCACATGCGCGCGAAATGGTCGCACCAGCCCGCCGGCCGGCCCGTGACGGGGATCACGCGCAATCCGGCGCGGTGCAACGCATCCAGCGCGGCATAGGCCGGCGCGGTGAGGCGGCCGTCGCTGGTCAGCGTGTCGTCAATGTCGGTAAGCACGGTGTGAATGCCCGCGGCCACTGCAGCCGACATATCGGCCAGCGGCCGTGGTTCGCCGGCGACCGTCACGACAGGCATGTTGCGGCGCAGCCTGGCGGGCCCCGACTCGGATCGAAATGGGCCAACAGTAGTGTGCGGATCATGCGAGGCTCCCCAATACGATAGGTCGGAAATCATGGGCAACCTCGCCGCGTCGCCCTTACTTCCCCGGCGCCGAAATGCGGGTCATGGCGGCGCAGTTTCCCACGCCACACCCAGACGCCCAGCCGGGACTCAGGAGGCGCATGGGCACGCGAAGCATCTGGCGCCACCCGCGCGCGCTGAGTTCGCGCGCCGGCTCGACGATGCGGGCCCGGGTGCGGCCGATTGCCTGGGCAATGGCGCGTCCCGAGGACTCGATGCACGCGGGCGCGCTGGCCGTGACGAAGCGATCCTGCGACCGACGCTCCTCGGTCAGCCAGAGTCCACCGAAATAGACGTCGACGCGGGTGCCGGGCCGGTCCTGCACCACCAGCAACTGGTCATGGTCGAGATCGATGGTCCGGGTCAGTTGGGAAGTGGACGCTGAACGCATGGTGAACCTCCGTGGTTGGGTCTGGGCATGCCTCGATTGAAGGCGACGCACGGCCTCCCGACAAACGAATAGATCGCAGTCGACGCATGCACAAATTGCATGTATGGTCCGTAAATGACCTCGCGCCCGCGTGCTCCGACACCCGCCCGCATGCCCCGGCGGCCGATCCAGCTGGCGCCTCTGCGTGCCTTCGAGGCGGCGGCGCGCCTGCTCTCGTTCACGCGCGCCGCCGCCGAGTTGTCGCTGACGCAGTCGTCGATCAGCCGCCAGATCGCCAGCCTCGAACGTCAGGTGGGCAAATCCCTGTTCCGGCGTCAGACGCGGGCCCTGGCGCTGACCGCCGACGGCGCGCGGCTGCAGAGCGCGGTGACGCAATCGATCGGCGGTGTCGACCGCTGCGTCGACGAGATCCGCGGCGTCGGGCAGCGCGCGCGCGTCAGCCTGACCACGTATGCGTCATTCGCATCCTTGTGGCTGGTGCCGCGCCTGGCCGGTTTTCAGCAACGACACCCGCAGGTCGAGATCCGCATCGACGCGAGCGACCGCGCGGTCGACCTGCAGGGCGAAGACATCGACATCGCCATTCGCCGCTGCCGCCCGGCGCAGGTTGGCGAGGGCGCCAGCGCGCGCCTGCTGTGCGAAGAGTTCGTCACGCCGGCCTTGAGCCCGCACCTGCTCGAGCGCCTGGGCCGGGGCCTGAGCCAGCCGGCCGACCTGCTGCAACTGCCGCGCATCGAGATGGACGACCATTGGCCCTCGGCCCTGGCGAGCAGCTGGGCGCGCTGGTTCGACCGTGCCGGCGTGGCTGCGCAGGCGCCAGTCGCCGGGCAGCTGACATTCAGCTTCATCGACCAGGCGATGCAGGCCGCCGTGCGTGGCCAGGGTGTGGTGATGGGGCGCACGCCGTTGCTCGAAGATGCGGTGGCCGCAGGCCAGCTGGCAGCGCCATTCATGCAGATCCGCATGGCCACCGGCTACAGCTACTACCTGCTGCAGCACGCGGGGCGTGCCGAAGTGCCGCATGTGGCGGCCTTCGCCCTGTGGCTGACCGAGGAGTTCGCGCGCGGCCCGCAACGGTCCAGCTGAGGCCGCTACAATGGCGGCCTGTTCCGAGGAGCGTTGCAAGGCTTCCTCCCGAAGTCCCAGGCTCGGAACGCTTCATTGCAACCGCGCTCACCTGCACGATCGAGTTCGTGGGTGAGCAAGAAATGTCCCCCGATCGGCCGTGCAGGTTCCCAACCGTTTGGAGCCCGACATGAATGCCGTCCTCAAGCCCGTCCCCGCCAAAGACCACGCCGTCCGCAACCTTGCAGAAGCCGATTTCGGCCGCAAGGAGATCCGCATCGCCGAGACCGAGATGCCCGGCCTGATGGCGATCCGCGAAGAGTTCGCCAAGAAGCAGCCGCTCAAGGGCGCCCGCGTCGCCGGCAGCCTGCACATGACGATCCAGACCGCGGTGCTGATCGAAACCCTGCAGGCCCTCGGCGCCCAAGTGCGCTGGGCTTCGTGCAACATCTACTCGACCCAGGACCACGCCGCCGCGGCCATCGTCGCCGCCGGCACGCCGGTGTTCGCGCACAAGGGCGAGACGCTGAAGGAGTACTGGGACTTCACGCACCGCATCTTCGAATTCGGACCCAAGGACGCCGCCGACGAGGGCCCGAACATGATCCTGGACGACGGCGGCGATGCCACGCTGCTGATGCACCTGGGCAAGCGCGCCGAGAAGGACGCCTCGGTGCTGGCCAATCCCAAGAGCGCCGAGGAGCGTGAGCTGTACGCCGCGATCAAGGCCAAGCTCGCGGCCGACGCCACCTGGTACAGCCGCAAGAGCGCCAAGATCATCGGCGTCACCGAGGAGACGACGACCGGCGTGCTGCGCCTCAAGGAGATGGCCGCCAAGGGGTCGCTGCTGTTCCGCGCCATCAACGTCAACGACAGCGTCACGAAGAGCAAGTTCGACAACCTCTACGGCTGCCGCGAGAGCCTCGTGGACTCGATCAAGCGCGCCACCGACGTCATGATCGCCGGCAAGGTGGCCTGCGTGGCCGGCTACGGCGACGTCGGCAAGGGCTGCGCGCAGGCGCTGCGCGCGCTCTCGGCCCAGGTCTGGGTGACCGAGATCGACCCCATCAACGCGCTGCAGGCGGCGATGGAAGGCTTCAAGGTCGTGACGATGGAGTACGCCGCCGACAAGGCCGACATCTTCGTCAGCGCCACCGGCAACAAGGACGTCATCCGGCGCGAGCACATGGCGGCGATGAAGGACCAGGCCATCGTCTGCAACATCGGCCACTTCGACAACGAGATCGACGTCGCCGCGATCGAGGACCTGGAGTGGGACGAGATCAAGCCGCAGGTCGACCATGTGATCTTCCCCGACGGCAAGCGCATCATCCTGCTGGCCAAGGGCCGGCTGGTGAACCTGGGCTGCGCCACCGGCCACCCGAGCTTCGTGATGAGCAGTTCGTTCGCGAACCAGACCATCGCGCAGATCGAGCTCTTCACGCACCAGGACTACTACGAGCAGGGCAAGGTCTACGTGCTGCCCAAGCACCTGGACGAGAAGGTCGCGCGCCTGCACCTGAAGAAGGTCGGCGCCATGCTCACCGAACTCAGCGACGATCAGGCCGCCTACATCGGCGTGCCCAAGCAGGGGCCGTACAAGCCGGACAGCTACCGGTATTGATCCAGCGATGCGCGCCGACCAGTTGCTGGTGCAGCGCGGCCTGGCGCCGACGCGGTCGGCCGCGCAGCGGCTGATCGGGCACGGCGCGATGCGCTGGCTCGCGCCCAAGGGCTGGTCGGTGCCGAAGAAGGCCGGCGAGGACCTGCCCGAGGGCTGCGAGATCGAGATCACCGACGACGCCGAGCTGCGCTGGGTCTCGCGCGGCGGCCTCAAGCTCGATGCGGCGCTGACGCATGTGCGGCTCGACGTGGCCGGCCGGCATGCACTGGACGTGGGCCAGGGCAGCGGCGGCTTCACCGACGTGCTGCTGTCGCGCGGCGCCGCCTCGGTCGTCGGCGTCGACGTCGGCCATGGCCAGCTGCACCCGAAGCTGCGCGGCGATGCGCGCGTGACGGCGATCGAGGGCGTCAACGCGCGCCACCTCGAGGCCGCTGCGCTGCCGCGCGCGACGTTCGACCTGATCGTCGGTGACGTGTCGTTCATCTCGCTGACCCTGGTGCTGCCGGCGCTCGTGCCCCTGCTCGCCGGTGACCTGCT
>CAVUEP010000007.1:0-18490 GCA_963740395.1 uncultured beta proteobacterium | reverse complement strand
CTGCATGGTATAGGAGCCTCTAGAAATCAATGCCGAGATTGGCGAGCTTCTGGTCCTTGTAGAAGGGCGCGACCTTGGGTTTCATCAGGCCATCAATGGGCAGCGGCACGATGGGCCATTTGTCCTTCGGGGAACGCGGCCTGCAGCCGGTCGAGGCTCGGCATTTCCTTCACGCAGGGCGCACACCAGGTCGCCCAGAAGTTCAGCAGAACCACCTTGCCCTTGAAGTCACTGAGCTTCAGCGGCTGGTCGTCGGCATTCTGGATCTCGAGATCCGGCAGGGCCTTCGGCGTCTTCGCCAGCTTGAAGCGCTCCATGGCGCCCTTGGCAATGTCCGGCTTCACGCCCGCCATGGTGGACCTCTCTAAGTAATGTTGGACGTTGTTTAACCCTGTAGTTGCAATATGATACTGCAACCGAATACTTCTCATCCGTATTCACGATCCTCCTAATGACTCTCTCCTGCTTACTCCCATTCGCCATTGCCGGGCTCCTCATGGGATGCTTCAGCCACTTGAATGAGCCTCGACTCGAGAGCGGGATTGGCTCGCTGTACATGGAGCTTAACACGACCGCGCCGCGGCAGCGCCCCTTGCGATCGATCAGCGCCACCGCCACGCCGCGCAGACCGGCGTCGAGCTGCTGTTCGGTGTGCCAGTAGCCCAGCGCCCGGGCCTGCCTGACCTGGGCGCGAAACTGGTCCTTGTTCACCACCGTGTGCGGCGTGTAGCCGACGAAGTCATGCTCGTCCACCCAGCGCTCGAAGTCGGCATCGTCCAGCGTGGCCAGCACCACGAAGCCGGGCGTCACGACATGCGCAGGAATGCGCACGCCCACGCCGTAGCCGATCGTCACCCAGCGCGGCGGGCTCGAGCGTGCGATGTAGACCACGTCATGGCCGTCGAGTACGCTGGCGTTGACGGTGTGGCCGATCTGCACCGCCACGCGTTGAATGAAGGGTTGCACGAGGCGCGGCAGGCGCGCGGCACCCAGGTAGCTTTGGCCCAGCCGCAGCACGCGCGGCGCGAGCCAGAACTGCTTGCCATCGGTGGCCGCGTAGCCGAAGTGCACCAGGCTGAGCAGGTAGCGGCGTGCCGCAGTGCGGCTCAGCCCGGCGCGCTCGGCGACCTCGGTGGTGGTCTGCTGCGCATGATCGTCGTCGAAGGACTCGATCACGCGCAGGCCCTTGCCCAGGCCCTCGACCAGATCGCGTCGATCCATCTCGGCAACGGCAACTGTGGATTGCGGGGGCATCAGGACTAACCCGAGAAGCGAACGCAGAGCGCGCAACTTGCGCGATTATCGCGCGCCGCAGGGGGAACACCGCTTGCCGATTCGGCGCGCGGGTCTATTGTCGAGGGCAAACCGCCGCACATGCCGTTCGCGGCATTGCCTGTTCCTTCTCGTCGACCTTGGAGATGCCATGAATCTGCTGCGCCGTACCCTCATCACCACCGCCTGCGCCTTCGCGCTGGGGGCCCCCGCGCTGGCCCAGTCCCAGGCGATCAAGATCGCCGGCCTGTACGAACTCTCGGGTCGCCGGCGCCACGTCGGGCACCAACTTCAAGGACGGCGCCCAGCTGGCGATCAAGGAGATCAACGCCGCCGGCGGCATCCTGGGCAGGAAGATCGACGCCTCGGCGACCGACACGCAGTCCAACCCCGGCGTGGCCAAGGGCTTGGCCAGCAAGGCCGTCGACGACGATGTGTTCGCGGTTTTCGGACCGGTGTTCTCGGGTTCGGTCATGGTGAGCATGAACGAGACGAAGCGCGCCGAGATTCCGAATTTCATCGGTGGCGAGGCCGCAGCGATCACGAAGCAGGGCAACCCGTATGTCTTCCGCACCAGCTTCACGCAGGAAACCGCGATGCCCAAGGTGGCGCGCTACATCGCCAATGGGCTCAAGGCCAAGAACGTCGCCGTCATGTACGTCAACAACGACTTCGGCAAGGGCGGTCGCGATGCGATCACGAAGGCGCTCGCCGACGTCGGCGTCAAGGTGGTGGCCGACATCTCCACCGACCAGGGCCAGATCGACTTCTCCGCGCCGGTGCTCAAGGCCAAGCAGGCCAATGCCGACGCGCTGTTCGTCTACGTCAACGAGGAAGAGTCGGCGCGCGCATTGCGCGAGCTGCGCAAGCAGGGCTACGACAAGCCGCTGGTCGGCGAGACCACGCTGACCGGGCAGAAGGTGATCGAACTCGCCGGCGACGCCGCCAACGGCGCCACCGCGCATGTGGGCCTGACCATCGACGCGCCGAACGACCGCATGCTCGCGTTCAAGGCCAAGTTCTACAAGGAGTACAACTACTTCTGCGACCACAACGGCATCAAGGGCTACACGGGCGTGTACCTGCTGAAGGCAGCGATCGAGAAGGTCGGCAAGCTCGACCGCAAGGCCGTGGCCAAGGCGCTGCATGGGCTGAGCGTGAAGGCGGCGTCGCACCCCGGCGTGATCCTGGACGTGTCGATCGACGACAAGGGCGACATCGACCGCGAAAGCTATCTGGTCGAGGTCAAGGGCGGCCGGCAGGTGGTGAAGGAAGTGCTGCCGGCACTGGCAGCAAAGAAGTAGTCAACACCCTGGGCGCAGCACATGCGTTGGCCCGGCGGCCCCAGGCGTGACGGGCTCGTGGGGGCGTCGCTGGGCGGCATTCATGTGCGGCTGCCCGCGGCAGGCGGGCCCGCGCGATGAGCATCTTCGACGAGCCCAAGATCGACTGCCACAACCATGTGCTCGACCCGGCACGCTTCGCCTACGCCGATGACGTGGTGTACCGACCCGGCGGGCAGGAGATCGCTACGCGCCTGCAACATGCGGACGTGATGAACGCCTACGGCGTGACGCATGCGCTGCTGGTCGGGCCCAACTCGGGCTACGGCAACGACAACCGCTGCCTGCTCGACGCACTGGCGCACGACCGCGAGCGATTCAAGGGCATCGCGGTGGTTCGCAATGACGTCAGTCGCGCCGAACTCGAACGGCTGAAGGCGAGTGGCGTGGTCGGCGTGGCCCTCAACCCCACCGTCCACGGCGTCGCCTACTACGCCGACATTGCGCCGTTGCTGCGCCTGCTCGCTGAGCTCGACCTGTTCGTTCAGGTCCAGGTCGAGCACGATCAACTGCTGGCGCTGGCGCCGCAGTTGCAGGCCGGCGCTGCGCGCATCCTGATCGACCATTGCGGGCGGCCCACGCCATCGGCGGGGCTGACCCAGCCCGGTTTCCAGGCCTTGCTGGCCCTGGCGCGCAGTGGGCGCGCGGCGGTCAAGATCTCGGGCTTCCAGAAGTTCTCGGCTGAGGCAGCGCCGCACCGCGATGCCGAGCCCTTCGTGCGCCGACTGGTCGACGCGTTCACCCTGGACGCCTGCCTGTGGGCGTCGGACTGGCCGTTCCTGAAAGCGACCCAGCGACTCGACTACGGCCCGCTGCTCAAACTGGTCGAGCACTGGTTTCCCGACGTGGCGGACCGACGGCGCCTGCTGTGGGACACGCCACGGCGGCTGTTCGGTTTCGGGGCGACCGCATGAGCATGCTGCCCGCACAATGCTTCGCCTCGCAGAGGGCGCGCCATGACTGACTTCCTGTTGCTGGTGTTTTCTGGCATGGCCACCGGCAGCATTTACGCGCTGGCGGCACTGGGCTTCACCTTGCTGTGGCAGGCCTCGGGAACGATCAACTTCGCCCAGGGCGAGTTCGTCATGCTGCCGGCCTTCATGATGCTGGCGTTCATTTCGTTCGGCGCGCCGCTGCCGATGGCGTTCGCGCTGACCTGCGTGGTGGCCGTGTTCGTGCTGGGCTGGGCCTTCAAGCGTGGCATTGCCGACCCGCTGCTCAAGTTTGGCCTGATGCCGATCGTGGTGGCGACGATCGGCCTGTCCATCGCCGCGAGCAACGGCATCCGTGCCGGCTACAGCGCCGAGGCCCACCCCTTCCCGACCCTGTTTCCGAGCCGGCTGTACGAGGTCTTCGGCGTCACGGTCTCGTTGGCCGACATCGTCACCCTGGTCATCGCGCTGGCGCTGGTGCTCGGCACCCAGGCCTTCCTGGCCAAGACGGTCACGGGCCGCGCCATGCAGGCGGTGGCGCAGAACACCGAAAGCGCCACCGTGCTGGGCATCAACGTGCCGCGCATGATCTTCTACACCTTCGCCATCAACGCCGTGCTGGCCTGCGCCGCCGCGCTGCTGGTGACGCCGACGTACCTCGCCAAGTTCGACATGGGCGCGGCGCTGGGCATCAAGGCCTTCTTTGCCGCCATCATCGGTGGCTTCAACAACAGCCGCGGCGCGCTGCTCGGCGGCATCATCGTCGGCATCGGCGAGAACCTCGCCGCGGCCTACATCTCGCCGGCCTACAAGGACGCGGTGGCGTTGATCCTGTTCATGGCCGTGATCATGTTCAAGCCGCAGGGGCTGCTGGGCAAGAAAGTCGAGAGGAAAGTCTGATGACCAAGACCAACCTCATCGTCGGCGCACTGATCCTGGCCTTCTTGCTCGCGGTCCCGCCCTTCCTGAAGAACTACGGCGTCTATCTGTTCAGCTACTGGCTGGTGTTCGTCATCGCCACGATGGGCCTGAACCTGACCATCGGCTATGCCGGACAGAAGTCGCTCGGTCACGCGGCCTTCTTTGGCATCGGCGCCTACACGGTGGCGATCCTGCTCAAGGCCGGCATCAGCTTCTGGATCGGCCTGCCCATAGCCATGCTCGGCTGCTTCGTCGTCGGCCTGGCGCTGGGATTCCCGGCGCTGCGCGTGCAGACGATCTACCTGGCCTTCGCGACGCTGGGCTTCAACACCGCGGTCTGGCTGGTGATGCGCAACGAGGAGTGGCTCACCGGCGGCACCTTCGGCATCAACAACATTGCACGACCGAGCCTGTTCGGCATCGACCTGAACGGCTCGCTGGCCTACTACTACTTCATCCTCGGCGCAACGATCCTGCTGGGCGCGCTGCTCTGGAAGCTGCTGTCCTCGCCCTGGGGCAAGGCTTTCACGTCGCTGCGCGACAACCCGATCCGCGCCGAGAGCCTGGGCGTCAACATCCAGGCCTACACCCTGCTGTCGTTCGCGATCGGCGCCGTCTATGCCGGCATCGCCGGCGCGCTGTTCGCGCCCCTGGTCGAGTTCATCGACCCGGCGCCGTTCACGGTCGCCGCGTCGATCATGATGTACCTGATGGTCGTCGTCGGCGGCGCCGGCTACTTCTTCGGCCCGCTGCTGGGCTCGGCTGTCGGCGTGTTGCTGCCCGAGTGGTTGCGCTTCGCGCAGGCCTGGTACCTGTTCGCATTCGGCACGGCGGTGGTGCTGCTGATGCTCTGGCTGCCCGACGGCCTGCTCAGCATCCCCGATCGGCTCAGGGCGCGCCGACAGGCCAAGGAAGCCTCGGCCGCCCGCAAGCGCCGCGGCAAGCAAGATCGGGCCGTCACTCGTGAACGCCCCCTTGCTCAAGGTCACCGGCCTGAAGAAGGCCTATGGTGCGATCCAGGCCGTCGACGACGTGTCGTTCGAGGTCCTGCCGGGTGAGATCTTCGGCGTCATCGGGCCCAACGGCTCGGGCAAGACGACGATGTTCAACAGCGTGCTCGGGCAGATCGAGCCCGACGCCGGCAAGATCGAGCTCAACGGCCACGACATCACCACGCTGTCACCGCAGCAACTCAACCAGCAAGGGCGTCGGCCGCACCTTCCAGACCCTGCAGGTGTTCGGCAAGATGAGCGTGCGCGACAACCTGCTGGTGGCGGCGCAGGAGCACGTGGGCACGATGTGGAGCCGCATGTTCGCGCCCGGCGACTCGGGCCTGGGCGCCAAGGCCGATGCGCTGATCGAGCAGTTCCGCATCGGCCATGTGGCCGACCTGCCGGCCGGCGTCGCTGAGCTATGGCCAGCAGAAGCTGGTCGACATCGCCATGGCCTTCATGAGCGAGCCCGACCTGGTGCTGCTCGACGAGCCCTGCGCCGGCGTCAACCCGAGCCTGGTCGGCGGCATCAGCGCGCTGCTCAAGGAGTTGAACGGCAAGCGGCGAGGCGACGGCAAGGCGAGCTCGTTCGTCGTCATCGAGCACAACATGGATTTCGTGATGGACCTGTGCCATCGCATCCTGGTGATGGTCGAAGGCCGCGTGATGGCGATCGGCACGCCGGCCGAGATCCGCGCCAACAAGCAGGTGCTCGATGCCTACCTGGGGAATTGACCATGGCTGACATCGCGATCGAATTCGACGACGTGGTCGCCGGCTATGGCGACTTCATGATCCTCAACAACCTGAGCTTCAAGGCCAAGCACGGCAAGATCACCCTGCTGCTGGGCCCCAACGGCGCGGGCAAGAGCACCGTGCTCAAGACCCTGTTCGGCCTGCTTGAAGGTGCGCCAGGGCCGCGTCCTGCTCGAAGGCCAGGACATCACCGGCGCGACGGCCAAGGAGCTGCTGACGCAGCACGGCATCGCCTTCGTGCCGCAGGGCCGCAACCTGTTCGGCCAGCTGCTCGGTGATGGAAAACCTCGAGCTCGGCGGCATCACGCTGGGCATGAAGACCGCACGCGCGCGCATCCCCGAGATCCTCGAATTGTTCCCGCGCGTCAAGGAGCGGCTGCGCAATGCCGCCTCGACCTTGTCGGGCGGCGAGCAGAAGCAACTCGAAGTCGGCCGTGCGCTGCTGCTGCGCCCCAAGGTGCTGTTGATCGACGAGCCCTCGATCGGCCTGTCGCCGCTGGTGGTGCAGGACGTGTTCCGCCTGCTGCGCAAGCTCGCCGACGGCGGCACGACGATCCTGATGGTCGAGCAGAACGTCAAGAGCGCGCTGAAGATGGCCGACGAGGCGATCGCGCTCGAATCCGGCCAGCTGGTGCTGCACAAGCCCGCCGACGAGTTGCTCAACGACCCGAACATCGAGCGCCTGTTCCTCGGCGGTGCCGCGGCGGCCGCCCCGACCTGACCCAGGCCGGCTCTCAGGCCACTCGATTCACACGGCGCGCAACCGCGTGCCGTCGGGCAGCGGCACGGCGCGGTGCAGCACATCCTCGGCCAGCCACGCGGCCGAGCGGCGGGCGCGCTCGGCCACCACGGGCAGCGGCATCTGGGTGTAGTCGTCGTTGAAGACCTCGAAGCTGTAGTCGCCGCGGTAGCCCATGCGGTCGAGTTCGATCACGAGGCGGCGCAACTCGTCGCTGTGCACCCCCTCGCCGGGAAAGACGCGGAAGTGGCGCGCCGTCTCGATGCGCTCCTCGACGGTGCGGATCTCCTGCCACATGAAGTCGGCCAGCTGCACCAGGAAGATCTTGTCGGGGTCGATGTCCTGCAACGCCTCGGGCGGCGTGCGCGTCGCGAAGCTGTGGAAAGAGTCGATGCCGATACCCAGATTGGGCGCGTCGGCCAGCTGCACGACGCGCCAGGCGCCGATGCTGTCGTTGATGTGCCGTCCCCACGACAGGCCCTCGTAGGCCACGCGGATGCCGCGCGGCAGCGCCATCATCGCCAGCTTGCGCAGATCGCGCGCGATCGCGGCGTCGTCCTCGCTGGCGTGCCGGCTCGTCGATGAGCAGGCCAGCAACAGCGGACTGCCGATCGCGGCACACATGTCGATCATGGAGCGCGCGATGTCGACCTTGTAGTCGTGCAGGTGGCCCGCCAGGCCCTCGAAGTCGCGCAGGACCTGGAAGCCCGTGACACGCAGGCCACTGGCCCTGACTTCCTGCACCGCCGTTTCCCAACCCTCGGCATGGCCGACCAGGTCGCGCGCAGCGAGCATGACCTGGCTGAAGCCGGCGTCGCGGATCGCGCCCAGCTTGGCCTTCAACGGCCCGGCCAGCGAGATGCTGTCCATGCCGAAGTCGGCGATGTATTCGGCCGAGCGCGCGCTCATGCTCAAGCCTTGTGGTGCACGAGCTCGACCATCACGCCGCCGAGTTGCGGCCGCGTGAGCGCGCCGCGGGCCTCGGTATGCAGCGCGTCGGTCTCGACGAACTCGACGCCGCGCGCGCGCAGCGCCTTGACGGCCGCCGGCACGTCGGGCGCGCCGAAGGCCACGCGCTGCAGGCGCTCGCCGGTATCGTCGACGACCAGCTCGTCGGGCTCGATCAACTGCAGGTAGAAGGTGCCGCAAGGGCTGGCCAGCACGCTGCCACGCGGCAGGATGCCGAAGCGTTGCTCGGCGGGCAGCACGCGTGAAGCCGAACAGCGAGCCGTAGAACTCGCACCAGTCGGCGCTGCGGTCGGTGCCGACATACTGGACGACGCCAAACCAGTGCAGCGCCGCGACCGCGGTGCACGTCGCGGATCGACCGTGGGGATCGGCACGAAATCGACGTCGTAGATCGAGAACTCGCGCCAGCGATCGACGAAATAGATGCGGCTCGCGCCCGCGCCATGGACGCCGGGGATGTGCAGCTCCATCGGCTGCACCTTCACCGGCACCGGCCAGCCGCCGAGGTCGACCACGCGGCGCCAGGCGGTGCCCGCGTCGCGCACCCGCAGAGCGATCGCGGCGATCTGGGGTACCTCGCCATCCGCGGCGAGGACACCATGGCCGTTGACGACGATGTTCATCCCACCCTGGCGGTAGAGCAGGACTTCGCGCGAGCGGTGCCTGGCGATCGGGCGAAAGCCGATCGACTCCAGCACCTGCCCCAGGGCCTGGGGTCGCGGCGTCGAGTACTCGACGAACTCGATGCCCTCGATGCCCAACGGGTTGGAAACCTCGACGCTGGCTTCGCGTTCGAGCAAGGCGGTCATGCACGCTCCTTGATGAGGCTGCGGAAATGCGCGTCCATGCGCGCGGCGTCCGCGGCCAGGCCGGTGAACAACTCGAAGGCGCCGACGGCCTGGCCGACGGCCATCGTACCGCCATCGACCACCCGGCATCCCGCCGCGCGCGCGGCCTTCAAGAGATCGGTGTCGAGCGGGAAGTAGACGACTTCCGAGACCCACAGCTCGCGCCGCAGCAGCGCCGCGGGCAGCGGCAGTCCCGGCAGCTTGTCCATGCCGGTGGGCGTGGCATGGATCAGGCCGCTGGCACCGGCCAGCGCGGCAGCGACGTCGACGGTGGCCGAGACCCGGGTGTCGCCCGCACCTGCATAGTGGCGGCCGAGTTCTGCGGCGAGTGCGGCGGCGCGTGCACCGTCGCTGTCGACGATGACCAGCGCCTCGGCCTTCATGCGACACACCGAGTGCGCGATCGCCGAGCCGGCACCGCCCGCGCCCAGCAACGCCACGCGCGACAGATCCGCACCGGGCAAGGCGCGCTCGAAACCCCAGCGCCAGCCCGAGCCGTCGGTGTTGTGGCCGGTCGTCTTGCCGGCACGGAACACGACGGTATTGACCGCGCCCATCGCCCGCGCCTCATCCGAGAGCGCGTCGAGCAGCGGGATCACGGCCTGTTTGCAGGGATAGGTGATGTTCAGGCCGGCAAAGCCCATCGTCTGCGCGGCATGCAGCAGCATCGGCAAGGCCTCGGCCCCCTGCCCGCTCCGGTCCAGGTCGATCAACTGGTAGTGAAGACGCAGCCCCTGGGCCCGCGCCTCCGCCTCCTGCATCGCCGGCGTCAGCGAACGTTGGATGCCCGCACCGATCAGGCCGCACAGCAGCTTGCTCATGTGCGCCCCCTGCACGCCGGCCGCAGCGCAACGGTCACGCGCGGCAGGTCAGGCGGTGGCCCGCCGCGCCAGACGGCGTTCCACGAGCGCGCGCATCAGGCCGAGCGAAATCTGGTGCGCGTGGATCAGCGCCAGCATGCCGGTACGGTGCAGATCGACCACCGCGGCCTCCGGCAAGGCACCGAACTTCTCCTCGTCGAGCGCGAGAAAGCCGTCGACGGTGATCTGGTTGCCGTCGGGAAGGGTCGCATCGAACCGCATGGGCCGCAGCAGGTCGAGTTCGATCAGGCGCCGTCCGACCAGGCGCGTGCGCTCGGCCTCGCTCTCGATCTGCTCGACGAACTTGCGCTGTTCGTCGAGAAACGACGTCGGCTCACCCTCATCGGTGAACAAGCGCTCGCCCTCGTCTGCTGACAGCGCGCCAGACTTGGCATCGACGCAGACCGCGTAGTTGCCTTCATCGATGCGCGCCAGCCCCATCGGATAGCCACGCAGGATCGCGGGCGTGTAACGCGCGCCCCAGCTGCCATCCGTGCCGAGCATCAGGTTCTCGCCCTGCTCCAGGCCGAGCACGGCCATCGGGGCCACATCGCGTTGTCCGTTCTGCTCTCCGGCCTCGACGAACACGATCGGGTATTCGCGGCAGACGTCGCCGAACTCCACCGCAGTGATGAACAGCGCGTTCAAGCCCGCCGTGCGATCGTAGCGTGTCGGGCTGGGCTTGAGTCTCATTTGCCGGTGCTGAACGCGATCGAGCGCCTGCGGCTCGATGAACAGGGTGGGATCGATCATGGTGTTTCGTTGTCTCCAGAGTCAATGATCGGCGCCACCAGCACCTTGTCCACGCGCTTGCCGTCCATGTCGACGACTTCGAATCGCCAGCCATCCCAGTCCACACGGTCCGCGGTGCGCGGCAGCCGGCCGAGCAAAAGCATGATCATGCCAGCCAGGGTGTTGTAGCGGCCCCGCTCCTCTTCGGGCAGCTCCTTGAGCCCGAGGCGATCCTTCAGTTCCGGCGCCGGGATCAATCCGTCGAGCAGCCAGCTGCCATCGTTGCGCGCAACCGCCCAGAGGTTGTCGTCGGCCGGCGCGGAAAACTCGCCCGTGATGGCTTCGAGCAGGTCGCGGCTCGTGATCACGCCCTGCACTTCGCCGTACTCGTCGACGACGAACACGAGCTCGGCACCGGAGATGCGGAAGTGCTCGAGCAGCTCCATGCCCGACAGGGTCTCGGGCACGAACAGCGGCTCGGCCAGCACGTCGGCCAGGTTGGGCGTCTCGCCGCGCGCCACCGCCGGCAACAGGCTTTGCGCCGAGATCACGCCCAGCACCTCGTTCAGGCCGCCACGGCACACCGGGTAGCGCGTGTGCTGGTTCGCAGCCATCAGCGCCAGCGAGTCGGCCAGCGGCGCATTGACGTCGAGCCAGATGATTTCGGCGCGGGGCACCATCATCGAGCCGATCTGTCGGTCGTCCAGGCGGAACACATTGCGCACCATCTGGTGCTCCTGCTCCTCGATCACGCCGGCGTCGCGCCCCTCCTCGAGGCTGGCCGCGATCTCCTCTTCCGTCACGCTGCGCCCCGGCCCGCCCCGGATGCCGATCAGGCGCAGCACGCCGACCGTGCACACCGACAACAGCGCCACCAGCGGCCGCGTTGCCATCGACAGCCACTGCATCGGCGTGCCCACCAGGCGCGCCACCGTCTCCGGGTAGATCTGCCCCAGGCGCTTGGGCACCAACTCGCCGAAGATGATCGTCAGCACCATGATGATCATGACCACCAGGCCGGTCGCAGTCAGGGCCGCCGCGCCCTCCGACACGTCGAATGCATGCTGCAGCCACTCCGCCAGCGGGGTCGCGAACGCCGCCTCGCCGACGATGCCGTTGAGGATGCCGATCGACGTGATGCCGATCTGCACCGTCGACAGGAACTTGGTCGGGTCGTCGTGCAGCGCCATCGCCGCCTCGACCCCGGGCTCGCCGGCCTCGAGCATGACCTGCAGCCGCGCCTTGCGGCTGGCCGTGAGCGCCATCTCCGACATGGCGAACAGCCCATTGAGCAGGATCAGAAAGGCCAGCAGCGCGACGTCCATGCAGACAGAGCCGCGTGACGCGCGCCCCGTGAAACCAACAAGGGAGCCAGCGTAGCAGAATCGCGTCATGGTCCCACCCCCGAAGCGGCTTCGCCGCTCCCCCTGCAGGGGGCACCGCCAGCGGACTGGCAGAGCCAGTTCCGCGGCGGTCGCTTGGGCATCCGGTGCGTGCCGCTGTGCTAGACGAGGTCGATTTGCACTACTTGGTTGGTGATCTGCAGGGCTGCAGCGACGCCCTCGAGCGCCTGCTCGAGAAAGTCGACTTCTCCCCTTCGCGCGACCGCCTGACGGTACTGGGCGACCTGGTCAACCGCGGCCCGCAGTCGCTGGCCGTGCTGCGCAAGATGCGTGCGCTGGGCTCGGCCGCCGAGGCCCTGCTCGGCAACCACGACCTGCACCTGCTGGCGGTGGCGCATGGCGTGCGACCCGAGCACGACAGCGACACGCTGCGCGAGATCCTCGAGGCGCCCGACCGCGAGGCCTGGATCGACTGGCTGCGCCAGCGCCCGCTGGCGCTGATGCGCGAAGGCTGGCTGTGCGTGCATGCCGGCGTCGCGCCGGCCTGGACGGCGGCGCAGACCTTGGCGCTGGCCGCCGAGGTCGAGACCCTGCTGCGCGGCCCGGACCTCGGCGACTTCCTGCCGCTGATGTACGGCAACCAGCCCACCCTGTGGAGCGACAGCTTGCAGGGGCCTGACCGCTGGCGCCACGTGATCAACGTCCTGACGCGCATCCGTTTCTGCCACCCTGACGGCGCGCTCGATTTCAAGGTCAAGGACGGGCCTGACCGCGCCCCGAGCGGCTTGGTGCCGTGGTTCGAGTTCCCGGCCCGCGCCAGCGCCGGGTCACCGGTCGCGTTCGGCCATTGGTCGACGCTGGGCCTGGTCAATCGCGCCGACCTGTTGTCGCTGGACACCGGTTGTGCCTGGGGTGGCGCCCTGACTGCGGTGCGCGTCGATGGCGGGCGCCGTGATGTCGTCCAGGTTTCCTCGGGCGAGCGGCCGACGCGCAGCGGCGAGCCACCGGGGTGAGAGAATCCGGCGCGAGTCGCGTTGAGGAAGAGTGGCAGAGTGGTCGATTGCACCGGTCTTGAAAACCGGCGACCCGCAAGGGTCCGTGAGTTCGAATCTCACCTCTTCCGCCAAATTGCCCGTGAATGCCAGCTGTGAAGCTGCCTCACCCGCCGTTGTACCCACCAGCGATTGGGCGCAATCGGAACCGGCACAACTGGTGTTGAGCAGTCAGCGCGTGGGCCGCATGTGCACCGTGACAAATTTCACACTTGGGCGCCGCGCTCCCCCGAAGCGGGGGTGAGCCAACCCGCCACAGTGACGCAAATGCGCGAATCGTCGCGCGGTCGAGGGGTGGTGCGCGGCGCCCGGGTCGGTCACGCTCGCGCCTCAGCCGACAGCCTTCTCCTGGACACATGACGACCGATCCGAATCACGCTGCATTGCTCGAGCTCGGGGGGGACCCCCTGGCGGCCTTTGCACCGCTGCGTCCGGCCGAGCAGATCTTGCTGCGCGCCTATCTCAAGGACGACATCGCGCGGGTGGGCTTGCGCCGCCCGGTGGTGCCTTCGGCTGACATCGTGGCGCGTGGCGCGTTCGTCGCGTGTCTTGCGCGCAGCGCATTGCAACCGCGGTTCACGCCGAGGCGCGTACAGATCGTTGGCGCCTGGATCGAAGGCGGCGTCGACCTGCGCAATGCGTCGGTGCCCGAGGGGTTGTGGTTCTATCGCTGCGTGTTCGATGCCACGCCGCGCCTGGACGGTGCGCGCATCGGGGGCAGTGTCAGCTTCCCGGGCTGCCTGCTGCCGGGCCTGCGCGCTGAAGACTGCGCCATCGCCGGCAACCTGGCGCTGAACTCGGGATGCACCGTGCGCACCGAATTGCGCCTGGCGCGCGCCAGGATCGGGCGCGACCTCAACCTCGAGCGCCTGCAGTTGCGCAGTGCCGAGCACTCCGACACGCCGATCCGGCGCCGTCTGTCGGCCGAGAGTGCACGCGTCGGTGGGCATGTGATCCTCCAAGGGGGCTTCGAGTCCGACGGCGACGTGCACCTGGTTGGCCTGCGCGTAGCCGGCGATGTGCGGGCCAGTGACGCACGCCTGAGCGGTGGCGTGAACGGCGACGGCCAACGCGGTGACGCGTTGAACCTGGACCATGCGCATGTCGCGGGCAACGTCACGCTGGATCGCGGCTTCTCCGCCACCGGGCCGGTGCGACTGAACCAGGCCCGTATCGACGGCGACCTCAACTGCAGCGGCGCCTCGTTCGACGCACTGGGAGAGTTGGCATGGCGCGACGCCGCCCCCCTCTCGCTCGAGCGTGCGCGCGTCGGCGGCACCCTGTGGTTGACGCACCAGACTCGGCCGCTGAGCGGGGCCTCGCTCGCCGGCGCCCGCGCCGACACGCTGTGCGACGACGACTCGACCTGGGGCGCGGATCTGACGCTCGACGGTTTCACCTACCAGCGATTGGATGCCACGTCGCCCGTGGACGCCGGCTTTCGCTTGCGCTGGCTGATGCAGCAGAACGCCACCCACCTCAGCCAGGATTTCCGGCCGCAGCCCTGGCGACAACTGGTAAAGGTGCTGCGCCGATCGGAACGCCACGCCGCGGCGCGCGAAGTGGCGATCGAGCTCGAGTCGCAGCGGCTGCGCATCGGTCGGGTCGGCACCGGTGTGCCGCGCAGCCTGCGCTGGCTGGCGCGCGGGATGCATCGCCTGTTTGGCGCGCTGGTCGGCTACGGTCATCGGCCTCTGCGACTCGTCACGGTGATGTTCGCACTGTGGGTCGGCGGCGGCGCCTTGTACTGGGCCGCGGCGGAGCACGGTGCGTTCGCGCCGTCCAACCCTGCCGTCTACAACGACCCGCGCTATGCCGACTGCCGCGGCGCGGCGGCGTCGGTCGAGTCCAGCAACTGGACGCGCTGCCCGGCGCTGGCAATCGAGCATCCGGCGTTCCGCCCCTTTGTGTACTCGCTGGAGCTGCTGTTGCCGTTCGTCGACCTGCGCCAACGCAGTCAATGGGACGCCATCGACAGCCAGCGCGACGCGACGCGCGCGAAGGCAGGGTCAGCCACCAGCGGCTGGCGCGTCGCAACGCGCGTGCTGTCCTGGTACCAATTGCTGGTCGGTTGGCTGGCGATCACGCTGCTGGCATGGCTGGCGCTGCGCGGGTCCGAGCGCAACACGTAGCGCGATCGGGGCGCCGCACGGACCCGACCATCGCCCCGGGGCTAGGCCACGCAGGTTCGGTTCTTGCCCGTTCGCTTGGCTTCGTAGAGCGCATGATCCGCGCGCTCGATCGCGGCGTCGAGCGGCTCGCCTTCGCGCCAGGCCGTGACGCCGCCCGAGAAGGTCACGAAGACGTCGCGACCTTCGTGCATGAACAGGCTGGCCGTGAGTTCGCGCTGCAGCCGCGTCATCGCCTCCTGCGCCAGAGCGACCGCCGTTGCCGGCAACAGCAGCACGAATTCCTCGCCACCGAAGCGCGCGACATGGTCGACCGGGCGCAATGCGGCGCGCACCCGTGCCGCCAGCGACTTGAGCGCCTGGTCGCCCACGCTGTGTCCGAGCGAATCGTTGAGCTTCTTGAAATTGTCGATGTCGATCAGGGCCACGGCCAACGGCTCGCCGTCACGGGCGTGGCGCGCGGTCTCGGCCTCGAAGGCCTGGGCCAGGCCGCGCCGGTTGGCGACCTGCGTCAGCGCGTCGATCGACACTTCTTCGGACAGTCGCCGCAGCTCGCTTTCGAGATCGCGCACGCGGCGCGACAACTGCGCCGCCTCGGCTTGGCCGGCCTGTAGCCGCGTGCTCGCGCTGGCCACCTCGGCCTGCACCGCGCGACTTTGCTGCACCATCTCGCGCACCAGGCCTGAAAGGCTGTCGATCGAGTCGGCCTGGTCGATGCTGTCGGCATAGCTGTCAAGCTGCGAGCCGAAACGCTCGGTCTGACCGCCCAGCGCGCCGAGCTCGGCCACCAGGCTTTGCACCAGCGCCTTCAAGGCCTCCCGGGCACGGTCGCGCTCTCCCTTGAGGCGTTGTTGCTGAATCCGCGTCTGCGTCAGCAGGTCATGGGTTGCACGCACGCTGCGAACACTGGGTGCCGCATTGCCATCCGTCAGCGCCAGGCGCGCCTGCATCGCCTGGGCCTGGCCGCGCGCCCAGCTGTCGTCCTCGGCCAGTTCAGTCAGGCCCGCGGTGAGTTCGCGCGTCAGCGCGCTCAGCTGCTCGACCAGCTGATGGCGCTGCGTCAGCACGCGCCGCGCTGCGCCGCAGAGTTGCTCGACTTCAGCCACCAGTGCGGCGTCGGCACCCTCCACGTCGATCCGCCGCGCGAGCGCGGCCAGCCGGTCGGCGATTTCCTTGGCCTGAGCCTCGCCGATCGGCAGCGCGATACGCACGGTGCCTTCGAGGCTGCCGACCACGGCCGGCCAATTCCCGGCCAATGCGCCGGGCCGGCCCGCCGCGGTGGGCATGGGCGCCTCGGCAGGCGTCTCGAGCAACTCGCCCGGCATGGTCTCGATCGTGGCGTCCTCGCCATCACCGTCCCAACTGGCGGCCAGCTGGCGCAGGCGATCGTGCAGTCGCTGCGCGTCAGCGCGGCTGTTGTCGAGCACGCGTCGCACCGCGTCCTTCTTGCGCGCAGTGGTCCACTGGCGGCCCCCGCGCTCGACGCCGCGAATCAGGCGATCGATCAGTGACGCCCATTGCGCGCTGCTGACGCCCGCCGGCGCCGCGATGGCCGGCGCTGCGCTGCCGGCCTCCTTGGCCCAGGCCGCGGCATAGTTCTCCGGTGTCGGGTCTTGCTGCGCCTGCGCAAGGCGAAGCAAGGTCGCCTTGGCCAGCTGCGCAGTCGACTGTTCGTTCGCCGCCGCCGTACCTGCCGCCGGCGCGCTCGCGCGACCGACCATCAGCCCCCCTGAACGCGACCCACGACGCGCGTCGCGGGTTCTTCGCTGGCGGCGCCGATCCAGGGTGCCTTGCGCGGCAAGACGGTCTGCTGCAGCCAGGTCTCCAAGTCGTCCGGCGGCAGGGCCTTGGCGAACAGGAACCCAAAACCCCAAAACCCCTCAAATAAAATAATTATATTAAATGTCGAGGAAGTTAAAGCTCGGCGATTACGAGTTAGGCACAACGCTCGGTACCGGTTCCTTCGGTAGAGTAAAGTTGGCCAAGCACAAGCAGTCTGGCAAGTTCTGGGCCGCCAAAATATTGAAGAAGGCTGAAATCATCAAGCTTAAACAAGTTGACCATATTATGAACGAAAACAGTATCTTGGCGTCAATTTCCCACCCATTCATCATTTACATGGATGGTTTCACACAAGATGAGAGATATTTGTACCTGATGCTCGAGTTCGTAAAGGGAGGAGAGCTTTTCACTTACCTAAGAGGAAAAGGCAAGTTCGAAGTCGAACAAACTCAGTTCTATATTTCTTAAATCGCTTGCATGTTTGAATTCTTGCATTCCAAGAACATCGTATATCGTGATCTAAAACCAGAAAACGTGCTTATTGACGAGGAAGGCTACCTCAAACTCACAGATTTCGGTTTTGCAAAGATCGTCGAGACAAGGACTTACACGTTGTGCGGAACTCCTGAATATCTGGCGCCAGAAATGCTTCTGAACAAGGGACACGGAAAGCCTGTGGACTGGTGGTGCTTTGGAATTCTTCTCTATGAAATGCTTGCCGGAATTGATCCTTTCAGTGATGACGATCCAATGCTCATTTACTAGAAGATCCTTAAGGGCAAGGTCAAGTTCCCCAGGTCTTTCGACAAGAACGCCAAGAGTCTCGTTAAGCACATGCTCCAGGCCGATTTGTCTAAAAGATATGGAAACCTCAAAAATGGAGTTTAGGACATTAAGGGCCACCGCTTCTTCAATGGACTGAACTGGACAAAGTTGTTGAACAAAGAGATTAAGGCTCCCTACCTCCCAGAGGTTAAAGGAGCTGGCGACACCAGCTGTTTCACGCAGTACCCGGATTCGGACACTCTGAGCCCTGCGATAAAACCTGCTGATGACCCCTTCCTCGACTGGTGATTATTACTATTAAACTCATGGGGTTTTGGGGTTTTGGGGCCCTCAAGCAGACCGGCGTAGGAGAGCGCGATCACCGTGACCAGCGGCACCATCGCGTTGCGCAGCGCGTGACGCCAGATGACGCGCGCCTCCGACAGGCCCTTGGCGCGCGCCGCGACAATGTATTCCTGCGCCAGCTCGTTGAGCATGAAGGAGCGCGTCATGCGGCTGATATAGGCCATCGAGAAATAGCCCAGCAGCGCGGCCGGCAGAATCAGGTGCGAAAGGCATTGCCGAAGGCCTGCCACTCGCCCGCCATCGCGGTGTCGAGCAGCAGCAAGCCCGTGACCGGCGTGAGTGAATATTCAAACGCCACGTCGATGCGCCCCGGACCCGCCACCCAGCCCAGCCGCGCATAAAAAACGACGAGCGCCATCAGCCCGAGCCAGAAGATCGGCACCGAACAGCCGACCAGCCCCATGATGTGCACGCCCTGGTCGGCCAGGCTGCCCGCGCTCGACCGCCGTCACACCACCCCAGCGGCAACACCCAGCCCCGCGCCGACCACACTGCCCAGCGTGGCCGAGTCGAGCGTGGCCGGGAAGGCGCGGCGAATGTCTTTGCATGACCGGGTTCGAGGTCAGCACCGAGGTGCCGAAGTCGCCGGTCAATACTTTGCCGACGTAGCGATAGAACTGTTCCCACAGCGGCTTGTTGAGCCCCATTTCCTCGCGAACGCGCGCGATCACATGCTCGGCGCGTGCACG
>CAVUEP010000006.1:0-93319 GCA_963740395.1 uncultured beta proteobacterium | reverse complement strand
TGGCCGGCGTGGACGTCGCGCCGGGCCAGGTGGTGCTGCTCGAGAACTGCCGCGTGAACGTAGGCGAGAAGAAGAACGACACGGCGCTGGCCAAGAAGATGGCCGCGCTGTGCGACATCTTCGTTCACGACGCCTTCGGCACAGCGCACCGCGCCGAGGCCAGCACCTACGGCATCGCCGAATTCGCCAAGCTGGCCTGCGCCGGCCCATTGCTCGCGGCCGAGATCGATGCCGTCACGAAAGCGCTGGCCAGCCCCAAGCGCCCGCTCGTGGCCATCGTCGCCGGCTCCAAGGTCAGCACCAAGCTATCGATCCTGCAACGGCTGGCGACCCAGGTCGACGGCCTGATCGTCGGCGGCGGCATCGCCAACACCTTCCTGCTCGCCGCCGGCCTGCCGATCGGCAAGAGCCTGGCCGAAGCCAGCCTGGTGGGCGAGGCCCAGGCCGTCATCGAGGCCATGAAGGCGCGCGGGGCCGCGGTGCCGATTCCGACCGACGTGGTAACGGCCAAGTCCTTCGCTGCCGACGCCAAGGCCACCACGAAGGCGGCCCAGGACGTGGCCGCCGACGACCTGATCCTCGACATCGGCCCGCAGACGGCCGCGCACCTGGCCGAGCAACTCAAGGCCGCCGGCACCATCGTCTGGAATGGCCCGGTCGGCGTGTTCGAGTTCGACGCTTTCGCCCACGGCACCGAGACCGTGGCGCGGGCCATCGCTGCCAGCCCGGCGTTCAGCATCGCAGGCGGCGGCGACACGCTGGCCGCGATCGCCAAGTACGGCATCGAGGCCGACATCGGCTACATCTCGACCGGTGGTGGCGCCTTCCTCGAAGTGCTCGAAGGCAAGACCCTGCCGGCGTTCGAGATCCTCGCGCCGCGCGGCGGGCTGACGCCCGCCGCTCAGCGTTTGACGCCGGGCCGCGCCTTGGCCGCGGCGTCCCAGTCGGGGCCCTCGAACCAGGCTTCGCCGGCAACCGCCGCGCGCAGCATCGGCAGCGCATCCAGACCCCAGTACACGCGCCCGTCGACCTCGAAGGCCGGCACGCCGAACACGCCGCGCGCAATCGCTTCGTCGGTGTTGCGCCGCAGTTCGTTCTTGACCTCGGCCGAGCCGGGATCGCGCGCAGGAGCCAGCGTCTTCGTCAATGCTGCGATGCGCGCGGCGTCGGCCGCGTCGCCGCCACCGATCCAGGTATGCCGCATCACGGCCTCGATGATGCGGCGGTTCGGCCCGCATGCAATCGCCAGGCGCAGCAACGCCAACGGGTTGAAGGGATGCACCGCGGGTGTGTCGATGGCGATGCCATGGTGCTGCGCCAGCCAGCGCACATGGCGGAAGGTCCAGACGCGCTTGGGTTCGACTTCGGCCGGGCCCTTCTGGCCCCAGTGCGCCAGCAGGCCGGCAAACAGCAGCGGCCTGTAGTCGACCACGTAGCTGCAGCCCTCCAGGGCCTGTGGCAGGCGCTCGAAGGCCAGGTACGTGAACGGCGACACCGGGTCGAGCCAGAACGTGATGGTCTTCATCATGCTGGCGCAACGGTAGCCGCAAGCGCGCGCTGCATCAAGTCTTCGTCGTCCTCGACTTCGTGCACGGCGCGCTGCGCGGCCGCTGCCCGCCTCGAAGCCCAGGCGCTCGAGCAGGCGCCGCGAACGCAGGTTGTCACGCTTGAACACCGCCAGCAACGTGTGCACGTGCCAGGCCAATGCCAGTTCGGCCACCATCGCCTGCACCGCTTCGTGCGCCAGCCCGCGACCCCAATACGGGCTGGCCAGCACATAGGCGATCAAGGCCTGTCCCTGCGCATCGACCGTGGCCTGCACATAGCCGATCGACTCACCCGAGCGCAGGCGCAGCACCCAGTTCAGCCAAGCCTCGCTGCCATCGCCCGAGCGCCGTGTTTCCAGCTTGGTGAAGCGCTCATGCAGCCACTCGGGCGAGGCCGGCGCTGCGTTCTCGAAACGGTAGATGGCCGCGTCGCTCAGCACCACGAACATCTCGGCGGCATGCCGGGCGCACTGTGGCTCCAGCGCCAGGCGCGGCGTGTCGATCACGCGCTCGTCGCTGGCGCGCGCGTCGCGCACCCGGGTGGCGTCGCCTACGTGGTCCATTCGCCAACCTGGACAAAGGCGCGCGCCGCGGGCGTGTATTGCCAGCACAGGGCGCGGGTGGGTTCGACAAACCCGCACACCACCGTCGACGGCCCGCGCGCGCGCACGCTGCCCTGCACCGTGGCGCTGCGCGCAATCGACTCATTCAGCGCGTCGGCCTGGGCCGCAGAACGGCAGCTCAAGTCCGCGGGGCCGGCGTAGTTGCCGAGCACCGTGCTGCGGTCTTCGCGCTCGATCACCAGGTAGCGCCCGCCGCCCTGAGGCGTCGATATCGCGACCGCATAGGCCGGCGCCACGCCCGGCATTGAGGTCACGGCGCACCAGGCGGCGCGGGCGATCTGCGCCAAGGCGCGTCTCACGCGGCCCGGCCGACGAGGTGCAGTGCCAAATACGGCACCAGGTTGAAGAGCAGGATGCCGAGCTTGAACAGGCCCATGCCCGCGTAGTGCAGCGTCGCGAAGTGCACCACCGGCAGCGGGAACCAGCGCCGGTGCAGGTCCTGGATGGAGTCGCGCGCCAGCGCGAAGCCGAGGAACCAGACCAGCAGCACGCCGAAATTGATGACGGCGCACCAGCCGAAGAACTCGCGCCAGAACTCGATGCTCATTGCAGTTCCTTCTGCCACTCAGCCATTTTCACCTGCTGCCTAGACATCCTCGACGCCGCGCGACTTCAGGTGGCCAATGATCGCCGGGTCGCTGCGGTTCTTCGACGTGGCGGCCTTCATGAAGATCACCACGCCGTCGATGTCGCGGACGATTCCCTTCAGGCGACCGGTGTCGGGCACGGCGGCGCTGATCGACTCGAAGGCATGGTCCATCAGGTGCTTGTCATGCCGCGCGATACCGATGGCATAGGCGATATACGAGGCCAGGCTCGGGTGACGCGCATGCAGGCGGCGCCTGAACGCCGACCAGGCCTTCAGCCAATGCTCCCATTCGAGCGCCGAGAGCTTGCGCCCGTCCAGGTGCAGGAACAGCGTGGCGTTGACCAACGCCTCCTTCCACTCCCACGGCGGCGCATCGAGCTTGCGCCGCTCGGCATTGACCGCGCGCTCATGGAACTCCAGGCAGCGCCCGCACTGGTAGTAGCAGGACAGCACATAGGCGATGTACTCGCGCTCGAGCAGCGTCAGCTCGAACGGTTCCGATTCGCCAGGCACGCCCAGGAAGACCAGCTGATGCAACTCGTTGAGCACATCGTTGAAGGCCCATCCGAGCAGGGGTACTTTGGTCTTGGGCATGGCGGTGCAATGGTTGACGAATCGACTCGATGATGCACCCTGCTTGCGCCGCGTCGAAGGACGAAGGTCTTGCCTGTGGACCGGGGGGCAGCTTGATGGGGTCGCGTGCAGCGCGGACCGGCTCAAGCCTGGGCATTGAGCGCCCGCAGCCGCTCCACTGTGCCGACGTCCGTCCACGCGCCGTCCCAGGCTGTTGCGCCAAGTCGCCCGGCGTCGAGTGCGCCGTCGAGCCTGGGGCGCAGCGCCAGGCGCGTGCCCGGGGCGATGCCTTCAAACAGCTCGGCGCGGAACAGGCCGACGCTGGCCCAGGTGCGGCGCGGCGCGGCACGCGTGGCCAGGCCGGTGGCGGCGTCGATGCCGAAGTCGCCCTGCGGGTGGTGCGGGGCATTGGGCACCAGCCACAGCTGGGCCAGCAACGGGCCGGCAGCAAAGCGCGCGGCGGCATCGGCGCTGAACTCGAAGCCGGGCAGGAACACGTCGCCCGAGACGACCCAGAAGGTCTCGCTGGCCTGGCCGCCCGGCGCCAGCCAGGGCAGGGCGTTGGCGATGCCGCCGGCGGTCTCGAGCGCCCCGCCATGGTCGCGCTGCTCGTTGGCGTAGTGGATCCGCAGGCCCCAGCGCGAGCCGTCGCCGAGCACGGCCGGGAAGGCCTCTTCGAGCCAGGCGGTGTTGATGACGACGCTGCGCACCCCCGCGCGGGCCAGGGCCTCGAGGTGCCATTCGATCAGCGGCTTGCCGCGCACCAGCAGCAGCGGCTTGGGGCAGTGGTCGGTCAGCGGGCGCAGGCGCTCGCCGCGGCCGGCGGCCAGGATCAGGGCGGGCGGTTGCTGCGGCATCGGCGCGCAGTGTAGGCGCGGCGATGCCTCGATCGCGGCTAGCCCAGTCCGACGGGTGCCGGCGCGCGGTTGACGATGCGCGAGAACAGCGGCTGGTAGATCTCGTCGGCGGCATGGCCGGTCAGCGGGTCGCGGTTGGCAGCAAAGGCCACGTCGATGCCTTCCCAGTCGGCCGCGCTCAGTGCGCGTTGCGCGGCGGGCAGGATCTCGTGCTCCTCGACCGCCATATGGCGCAGATAGAAGTCGACATAGCCCTGCGCCGCCTGCACGAAGGCCTCGCGGCGCGGCGCGCCCAGCACCTCGAAGGCCAGCAGCGCATGTTCGAGGTCGCGGATCGCGCGCTCGCCATGGACGTGGTCGCGTTCGAGCTGGTCCAGCGTGGGCGCGAGTTCGGGGCAGCGCTTGCGCACGCAGGGGAACAGCAGTTCGTCTTCCTTGCGGTGGTGCAGGCGCTCGGGGAACTCGTCGATGTAGAACAGCATGGCGCGCAGCAGCCCGAAGTCGGGCAACTCGTCGCGCCGGCGCGATTGCGCCAGCAGCATCGGCAGCGAGCGCAGCATCGCCGCCAGCGCGGCATGTTCCTGGCGAATCACGGTGAGGGCGGTGCTGGGCATGGCCGGCGCAGGCGCGTGGTCAATGCTGCCAGCTTCGCACCGCGGCGCCGGCCTGCGTTGATGCAGCGCAAGGGCGCGCAGGGGTGCCGCTTAAAATCACTCGCTCACCCCGCCCCGCCGCAGTTGTGGCCCTCCACCGCGCGCCCCGCGCCCCCCGCCCGCATGTCCAGTCTCGATACCCAACGCGTTCCCGACACCAGCGCCCCTGCGCCCCTGACCCAATCCAGCCGCGAAGCGCTGATGGCCAACGCGATCCGCGCGCTGGCCATGGACGCGGTGCAGCAGGCCAACTCGGGCCACCCCGGTGCGCCGATGGGCATGGCCGAGATCGCCGTGGCGCTCTGGGGCCGCCACTTGCGCCACAACCCGGCGCACCCGTTGTGGCCGGGGCGCGACCGCTTCGTGCTTTCCAACGGCCACGGCTCGATGCTGCTGTATGCGTTGCTGCACCTGAGCGGCTACGACCTGCCGATGAGCGAGCTGCGCAACTTTCGCGTGCTGCACAGCAAGACCCCCGGGCACCCCGAGGTCGGCGTCACGCCCGGCGTCGAGACCACCACCGGCCCGCTGGGCCAGGGCCTGGCCAATGCGGTGGGCATGGCATTGGCCGAGAAGCTGCTGGCGCATGAATTCAACCGCCCCGGCCATGCCGTGGTCGACCACCGCACTTACGTGTTCCTCGGCGACGGCTGCCTGATGGAAGGCATCAGCCACGAGGCCAGCGCGCTGGCCGGCGCCTGGAAGCTGAACAAGCTCGTGGCCATCTACGACCACAACGGCATCAGCATCGACGGCCGCGTCGAGCCCTGGTTCGTCGACGACAGCGCCAAGCGCTTCGACGCCTATGGCTGGCACGTGATTCGCGACGTCGACGGACACGATGTCGCCGCGGTCGATGCGGCCATCGCCAAGGCGAAGACCAGCAGCGACAAGCCGACGTTGATCATTGCGCGCACCAGCATCGGCAAGGGTTCGCCCAATCGCGCCGGCACCGCCAAGGCGCATGGCGAGGCGTTGGGCCCCGACGAGGTCAAGGCCACGCGCGCCGCGCTGGGCTGGACGCACGAGCCCTTCGTGATCCCCGAGGCCGCCTACACGCATTGGGACGCCAAGGCTCGCGGCAGCCAGGCCGAAGCCGCCTGGGAGGCCACGCTGGCCGCCTACAAGGCGGCACATCCGGCGCTGGCGCATGAGTTCGTGCGCCGCACCCGCGGCGAGCTGCCGAAGGACTTTGCGCAGGTCGTCGTCGACGCCACGGTGGCCGCGCACACCAAGGCCGAAACCATGGCCACGCGCAAGGCGAGCCAGAACGCGCTCGAGGCCTTCACCAAGGCGTTGCCCGAAATGCTCGGCGGTTCGGCCGACTTGACGGGCTCGAATCTGACCAACACCAGCAGTGCCACCGCGTTGCGCTTTGACGCCGCCGGCGTGCCCAACGGCGGGCGTCACATCAACTACGGTGTGCGCGAGTTCGGTATGGCCGCGGTGATGAACGGCGTGGCGCTGCACGGTGGCCTGATCCCCTACGGCGCCACCTTCCTCACCTTCAGCGACTACAGCCGCAACGCCATCCGCATGGCCGCGCTGATGAAGCGCCGCGTGATCCATGTCTTCACGCACGACTCGATCGGCCTGGGCGAAGACGGCCCGACGCACCAGAGCGTCGAGCATGCCGCCAGCCTGCGCCTGATCCCGGGGCTGGACGTCTGGCGCCCGGCCGACACCGTCGAGACCACGGTCGCCTGGGCGGTGGCGCTGGGCCATGCGGCGCGGCCGAGCGCGCTGCTGTTCTCGCGCCAGAACCTGCCCTACCTGCCCAAGGCCTCGCTCGACACCATCAGCCACGGCGCCTATGTGCTGGCCGAGCCGGGCGAAGTGGGTCTGAAAAAGGCCGCGCAGGCGGTCATCGTTGCCACCGGCAGCGAGGTGCAGTTGGCGCTGCATGCGCAGCAGTTGCTGGCGCAGGCGCATGGCATTGCGGTGCGCGTGGTCTCGATGCCGAGCACGACCGTGTTCGATCGTCAGAGCGCGGCCTACAAGTCGCTGGTGCTGCCGCCCAAGCTGCCGCGCATCGCGGTCGAGGCGGGCGTGACCGACGGCTGGTGGAAGTACGGCTGCGCGGCGGTGGTCGGCATCGACACCTACGGCGAGAGCGCACCGGCGCCGGCGCTGTTCAAACACTTCGGCTTCACCGCGCAGAACGTGGCCGACACCGTGCGCAAGGTGCTGGCGCGCTGAGCGCAGGCGCAGCGCCGAATCAAGGTGACACAGACGATGAAACGACACCTGGCCCTTGCTGCGACAGCGCTGTCCTGCGTTGCCGTGGCAGCGCAAACGCTCTCGGGCATCATGGTCGATCCCGCCAGCGCCACGGTGGGCGAGCCGGTCACGATCACCGGCACCTTCACCGATGCTGACAATCCGAACTGCAATGTGCGGGTGCATTTCGGTGACGGCCAGACGCAGGACTTCAAGATCAACCAATCGAAAGACGTGCCCTTGGTGGCCACACGCAGCTACGCCAAGCCCGGACAGTACAAGGTGATGCTCGAGCCCAAGACCGCATTGCCCACGCTCAAGTGCGTGGGCGAGAACCGGATCGCGACGCTGACGGTGGTGGCACCCGAGCCCACGGCCTCGCCGATGCCCAAGGCGGCGGCTGCCTGCCCCACGGGCTGGAAGCTCAACGCCAAGAGTGTCAACAAGAAGAGCGGCGCCTTCACCTGTACCGCCCGCGTCGGCACGCCGCTGCCGCAGGCGCGGCTCGACTGCCCGTCGCCGCTGGGCTATTTCGAGAACAAGTCCAGGGGCCAGCTTGGCTGCCGCCCCTGAGCCCCTCCATCCATTGCAACCCAGGAGTCAATTCGATATGACGATCAAAGTAGGTATCAACGGTTTCGGCCGCATCGGGCGCATGGTGTTCCGCGCCGCGGTGCAGAACTTTTCCAAGGACATCGAGGTGGTCGCCATCAACGACCTGCTCGAGCCCGATTACCTGGCCTACATGCTGCAGTACGACTCGGTGCATGGCCGCTTCAAGGGCACAGTGGCCGTCGACGGCAACACGCTCGTGGTCAACGGCAAGCGCATCCGCCTGATCGGCGGTCAAGGACCCGGCCGAGCTGAAGTGGGGCGAGGTCGGCGCCGACGTGATCGTCGAGTCGACCGGCCTGTTCCTGACCAAGGAAACCTGCCAGAAGCACATCGACGCCGGCGCCAAGAAGGTGATCCAGTCGGCGCCCAGCAAGGACGACACGCCGATGTTCGTCTATGGCGTCAACGACAAGAGCTACGCCGGCCAGGCGATCATCTCCAACGCCTCGTGCACGACCAACTGCCTGGCTCCGGTGGCCAAGGTGCTGAACGACAGTTTCGGCATCAAGCGCGGCCTGATGACCACCGTGCACGCCGCCACGGCGACGCAGAAGACCGTCGACGGCCCGAGCAACAAGGACTGGCGCGGTGGCCGCGGCATCCTGGAGAACATCATCCCCAGCAGCACCGGCGCGGCCAAGGCCGTCGGCGTCGTGATCCCCGAGTTGAACAAGAAACTGACGGGCATGGCCTTTCGGGTGCCGACCTCGGACGTCTCGGTCGTGGACCTGACAGTCGAGCTGAACAAGGAGGCCAGCTACGACGACATCGTCAAGGCCATGAAGGCCGCGGCGGCAGGCCCGATGAAGGGCGTGCTGATGGTGACGGAGGACAAGGTCGTCGCGAGCGACTTCCGCGGCGAGCCCTGCACCAGCATCTTCGACGCCGACGCCGGCATCGCGCTGGACAAGACCTTCGTCAAGGTCGTGGCCTGGTACGACAACGAGTGGGGCTACTCGAACAAGGTGCTCGAGATGGTGCGCGTGGTCGGCAAGTAAGTGCCCCGAACTCGCTGCGCTCCCCTCGGAGGAGACGTCGACGAGGGCCGCCACGGCGGCCCTTTTTCACGCCCGCAACCAAGGCGCACAGTGCCCTCACACTCGGCAACACCGCGGTGCGGGGCGAATGTCTAGACTCCTGTGATGACGCACACCCGCCCGATCCTGCTCGCCCTGTTGATCGGGTTGACCGGCCCCGCCGCACTGGCCGAGCGTGTGCCGCCGCGGGTCATGCCGCTGGCCGACGACGCGAGCGGGCGCGTGATTGTCAAATTCAGGCAGGCCGCGCCTCTGGTGCGTGCGCATGCGCTCAGTGCCACGAGCAGCACGGCCGCGGTCGCCACGGCGCTCGAGGCGCGCAGTGCCGCGCTCGGCACGCGCCACGGGCTGCGCTTGCGCGCCGGCGCGGCGCTGACCGAGCGGGTCCAGGTGGTGCAGGCCGAAGGCGTCGATGCGCGCACGCTCGCGGCGCGCCTGGCGGCGGACCCGGATGTCGAATACGCCGAGCCCGACCGCCGCATGCGCCGCCGGCTGGTGCCCAACGACCCGCGCTTTGCCAGCGTCGCCGGCAGCGGCCCGGCGGTCGGCCAGTGGTACCTGAAGACCCCGGCCGGCGAGGTGGCGTCTTCGATCGACGCGGTCTCGGCCTGGGACACCACCACCGGCAGCGCGGCCGTCGTCGTCGCCGTGCTCGACTCGACCGGCGTGCGTTACGACCACCCCGACCTGGCCGGCAAGCTGCTGCCGGGCTACGACATGGTCAGCGATTCGGCAATTTCCAACGACGGCGATGGCCGCGACGCCGATGCCAGCGATCCAGGCGACTTCGTCACGTCGGCCGAGGCCGCCGTCGAGCCGTTCCTGGCTTCCCAATGCGAGGTTTCGCCGAGTTCGTGGCATGGGACGCAGGTCGCCGGGATCGTCGGCGCGGCCACCGGCAACGGCACCGGCATGGCCGGCGCCGGGTGGAACGTTCGCGTGCTGCCGGTGCGTGTGCTCGGCAAGTGCTTTGGCTACACCTCGGACATCATCGCCGCCATGCGCTGGGCTGCAGGCTTGTCCGTGCCAGGCGTGCCTGACAACCCGAACCGGGCGCAGGTGATCAACCTCAGTCTGGGCAGCGCCGATCCCTGCAGCACGCTCGAGCGCGACACCATCGCCGAGATCAATGGCGTGGGTACCGTGGTGGTCGCGGCGGCCGGCAACTCCGCGGGCCTCGCTGCCGGCTCTCCAGCCAGTTGCGTAGGCGCGATCGGTGTGGCCGCATTGCGCCATGTCGGCACCAAGGTCGGCTTCTCCGACGTCGGCCCCGAGACTCTCGATCGCCGCGCCGGGCGGCAACTGCGTCAACCTCAGTGGCGCCTGCCTGTATCCGATCCTGACGACCATCGACAGCGGCAGCACGGACCCGGCGTCATCGACCTATACCGACAGCTTCAGCACGCTCAGCGTCGGTACCAGTTTCTCGTCGCCGCTGGTCGCTGCCACCGCGGCCCTGATGCTCTCGGTGCAGCCGGGCTTGACGCCAGCGGGCGTGCGCGCGGCGATGCAGGGCGCGGCGCGACCGTTCCCGAGCAGTGGCGTGGCCGGCGACCCGAACCCGATCGTCGCCTGCCGCGCGCCCAACACGACCGAGCAATTGCAGTGCTACTGCACCGACTACCACCTGCGGCGCGGGCATGCTCGACGCGGGTGCGGCGGTGCGGGCCGCGACCGGCATGCGCGTCGTGATCGACACCAGCCCGGCGGCGCCGATCGCCGGCCAGGCGCTGACGCTGTCGGGCAGCAACTCGACCGTCGCTGCGGGCCGCAGCATCGCCGGCTGGCAATGGTCGCTGGTCGACGCGGGCAGCACCGGCAGCGTGTTCGACGGTGCCACCAATGCCGCCACGGCGACATTGCAGCCGGCGGCGGCCGGCACCGTGACGGTGCGCCTCGTCGTCACCGACAGCCTGGGCGCGGCCGTCGCAGCGCAACAAAGCGTCAGCGTGGCAGCCGCACCCGCGCCACCACCGGCGCCGGCCAGCGGCGGCGGCGGGGCGCTGTCTTGGCCCTGGCTGCTGGCACTGCTGCTGGCCGTGATCGGCTTGGCTCGATCGCCATCTCGGCGCCGCTGAGGCAGCGCATGGCCTGTGACGGCCAACGGATAATCCCTGACTATGAAGTTGCAATTGCGGCAAGCCGCCATCTATCTTGTCGCCATGGCTCTGGGGGCCAGCGCCGGCCTGAGCAGCGCGCAGACCCGCGCCGCGCCGCGCAGCGCGGCCGCGCCGGCGTCCGTGCACGGGCTCATCGTGCAGCTGCGCGACGCCCCGAGCCATGCCATGCTGGCGCGAGAGCAGGCGCTGGCCAGCGGCAACACGACCGCGGCGCGCGAGACGGCGCGCTGGCAACGCCTTGTCGCCGACTGGCGCGCGGATGGCACGGTGCTGCGCGAACTGCCAGCCTGGGCCGCTGAGTCGCCGCGTCGCGATCCGGTCGGCGCCAGCGCGCAGGTGCTGCGCTTTGCGCGGCCGTTGACGCCGGAGCAGGCGGCGCGTGTGGCCGCGCGCCTCGCGGCGCGCCCCGACGTGGCCTGGGTCGAACCCAATCTGCGCGAACAGCGCCAGCAGGCGGTATCGAACCCGCCGAACGACCCGTACTTCCCGGGCTTGCAGCGGCAGTGGTGGCTGCAGCAGGTGCAGGGCAGCGACTTGAGCCCCATCGATGGCCGCCTGCGCGGCGTGCCGGGCTTCCTGCCCACCTGGTTGAACCGCAATGCCGGCAGCGCGGCGGCGGTGGTGGCGGTGCTCGACTCGGGCATCACCTGCCACCCCGACCTGGGCAACGTGGCGGCGGGCTGCGTCGGCGGGGTGATCCTGCCGGGCTACGACTTCGTCGCCGACTGGGACCCGGTCAAGGGCGTCGGCTACGCCAACGACGGCGACGGGCGCGACAGCGACCCACGCGACCCGGGCGACTGGGTCGGCGCCGGCGACAAGACCGCGGACCCCGTGCGCTACAGCAGCTGCGAGGTCGAAAACAGCTCCTGGCATGGCACCGTGATCGCCGCGATGGTCGCCGCCCGCACCGACAACGGCATCGGCGTGGCGGCGATGAACTGGCAGGGCCGCGTCGTGCCGGTGCGCGTCTCGGGCAAATGCGGCGCCGACGTCAGCGACATCGTCGACGGCATGCGCTGGGCCGCCGGCCTGCCGACCTGCAAGCGCAGCAACGGCACCGGGGGTTGTGTGGAATTCGCTCCCGTCAATGCCAATCCGGCGCGCATCATCAACATCAGCTTCGGCGGCGACGCCGCCTGCGGCACGGCCTACCAGCAGGCGGTGAACGATGTCGGGGCGGCGGTGTTCCCGGGTGGTGCCGTCGGCGCGGTCGTGGTGGCCGCGGCCGGCAACCACTGGGGTGCGCCGTCGCGGCCGGCCAACTGCACCGGCGTGATCGGCGTGGGGGCCCTCAACCGCGACGGCTTCAAGACCAATTACTCGAACTTCGGCGCCGCGCTGACCGTGTCGACGGTCGGCGGCGACGACAACGACGGCGCCTGGGGCCCGCGGCTGGCCGACAGCGGCCTGCTGACGCTCGGCAACCCGGGCACCACGACGCCCGCGAACTGCGCGCAGTTCGGGGTCAACTGCTACTTCAGTCACTTCGGCACCAGCTTCTCCGCGCCGATCGTGGCTGGCGCGGTAAGCCTGATGCTGTCGCAGAACCCGGCCCTGACCGTGGCACAGATCGAGCAGGGGTTGCGCCTGTCGGCGCGACCGCATGTGACGTCGAACATCGCCGGCTTCGGCCAGTGCAGCGACAGCAACCCGGGCCGCTGCCTGTGCACGACCAACACCTGCGGCGCAGGCATCCTCGACGCCGAACAGGCCTTGATCTATGCCCAGGCGCCGACGGGCTATGTGCGTCCGACCTGGCCGCTGGTCAGCCTGGACAACATTCCCGAATTGCAGGCCGCGGTGGCCGGCGGGCCGGACCGGCCGTCGAACACCCCAACCACGCCCGCGCCTGCCCCGAGCGGCGGCGGTGGGGGCGCATTCAGCCTGCTCTGGTTGATGGGGCTCGGTCTGGCGACGCTGCTGGCTGAGCCGCCCGCTCAGCGCGGGCTCGCTGCGGCAGGCGGGGCGCAAGGCGCGAAGCCCGAGCCCAGCGCCACGCCGCTGAGCGCACGCAGCTGCTCCGCCAGCGCCGGCGTGGCGCGGTCCGCGCGCAGCCGGATCTCGCCGGCCGCGGGTTTGAGTTGCGTCACGCGTGCAGTGCGTACGCCGCGCTGGTTGAGTACGGCCAGGGCGGTCTCGGCGGCGGCACGGTTGGCGTAGCGCCCCAGCACAAAGCCGGGTTGCGACGTCGCGCCGGCACCGTCGCCGGGCAAGTCGACTGTTTCGATGGCCAGGCGCAGGCGCTCGAGTTCGTCCTGCTTCTTCAGCAGCGCCTCGCGATTGCCGAAGGGCCCGATCACGATGGCGTGTTGCGGCGCGCCGTCGTGTGGCGTTTGCACCCAACTGCCGGCGGGCAAACCGGCGGCCACGAGCGCCTGTTCGGCGGCCACGACTCCGGCCGCGGAAAACGGTCCGGCCTCCAGGCATTGCAACGCGCCGCGCACGGACGTCGCGGACGGTGCGTCGGTGGCGACGGCCAACGCGGCCCGTGCGGCCTCGGGCGGCAGCACGCGCACCGCGTCGGGCTGTACCTGCAAGTCCAGTCGCGCAGAATCGCGCTGGCTCGTCGGTGCCAGGCCGAACGGCGCGAGCAGGTGCTCGGTCCAGGCCCAGTACGCCAGGTTGGCCAGCAACAGGAGGACCACCAGCGCGCGCAGCATGGTGGACTCAGGCGCCGCCTGCCTCGGGGTCGGTGAGGCGGATGCTGACCTCGCCGCTCGAGACGAGGTGCAGCGCCGCGCCCACGCGCAGCAGCAACGAGCCGCTGCGTGAGACGCCCTCGACCGTGCCGACGAGGGCCGAGGCGGTGGCGGCGGGGTCGACCGCAGTGACTTGCAGTCCGCGCAGCAGGTCGCGGCGCATGTAGGCCGGCGCAAAGCCGCCGAAGCCCTCGCGTGCAAACTGGTGCAGCGCCTTGACAAGCGGCAGCGCCACCCGGTGCAGTGCGGCCGGTGCAGTCAGGCGTGGATCGATCTCGCGCAGGCTGGCCAGGCCATGGCTCAACTCGATGCTGGGCGGCAAGCTCAGCGGCGCAATGTTCAGTCCGACGCCGACGACGACCATGCGCTGCTTGCCGACGACGATGGTTTCGATCAGCACGCCGCCCAGCTTGCGGCCGCGCCCGGGCGCGTCGATCAGCCACAGGTCGTTGGGCCACTTCAGTTGCAGGCGCGGGCCGCGGCCCGGATTGGGGGGCTCCAGGGCGTCGGCCAGCGTCACGCCCACGGCCAGCGACAGGCCCGACCAGTCGCGCGGCGCCAGCGGCAGGCAGAGCGAAAACGTCAGCGAGTCGCCCGCGGCGGCCTGCCAACTGCGGCCCTGGCGGCCACGACCCAGGGTCTGGTGTTCGGCCACGAGCAGCGCGGGCTGGGTGTCGCCGGCGCGGCGGCCGAACGGGCCGGCGCCATCGCCCGCGTCGTGCGCCGCCGGGCCCATCGCCTCGAGCTGACCCGGCGTCGTGATCGGCGCGTCGTGGCGACCGGCACCCAGGCGAGCGCGCTCGAGCAGCAGCGTGTTGGTCGACTCGGCGCGCGCCAGCACCTCGACCGACAGGCCGGGCAGGTAGGGCTCGAGCTGCTGCCACAGCGCTTCGGCGCGCCACTGCAGGTGCGTCGCAGTCGCAGCGCTCACGTGCGGCGTCGGTCTTGGGCCATCCACCTCGGGGTCCTCGTCGGCGTTCACCGCTTGGGCGCGAGCAGCGTGCCGCGGCAACCGGGGGTGCCGCAGCGGCACGCGTACTCTCGCTTCAGCGCGGCCGTATAGCGCGCGTCGATGCTCAGGCCGTAGTCGTAGAACAATTCTTCGCCGATAGCGATATCGCGCAGAGCCTTGATGTGCACTCGGCCGCCGTCCTCGTCGGCTTCGCAATTGGGGCTGCAGGCGTGGTTGATCCAGCGCGCCGCATTGCCACCGACCTTGGCATCGATGACGCGTTTGTCGTCGATGTGAAAGTAGAAGGTATGGTTCGGGTCTGCCGGGTCATGCGGATGTCGCCGCAGCGCCTCGCGCCAGGTGATGATTTCGCCGGTGTACTCGATCACGGTGTCGCCATGGGAGAGCGGCTTGATCGCGAACACACCCTTGCCGTGGATGCCGGAGCGGCGGACCTGGATGCGGCGTCCACCACGGGGTCGAGATGGCGTTGCGCTGACAGTGGGGTCGGAGGAAAAGGAGGGCCCTGCTTGCGTGTCGGTCTTCATTGGGTACATTGAATTCATGGGTGCGCGCGCGTGTGTGCGGGCGCGCGAGACGACGGATTGTATGTAGGTCAGTCCGAGGCACCGCCGATAGGCGCGCCTGGGTAGGAAGAAGAGAACATGAGCAAGTCACTGATCATTGCCGAGAAGCCCAGCGTGGCGCAGGACATCGTGCGCGCGCTGACGCCGAGCGCGGGCAAGTTCGAGAAGCACGCCGAGCACTTCGAGAGCGAGCGCTATGTCGTCACGTCGGCGGTCGGCCACCTGGTCGAGATCAAGGCGCCCGAGGAGTTCGATGTCAAGCGCGGCAAGTGGAGCTTTGCCCACCTGCCCGTCGTGCCGCCGCACTTCGACCTGGCGCCGATCGACAAGGCCAAGTCGCGCCTGAACGCGGTGGTCAAGCTGGTCAAGCGCAAGGACGTGACCGAACTGATCAACGCCTGCGACGCGGGGCGCGAGGGTGAGTTGATCTTTCGTCTGATCGTCCAGTACGCCGGCGTCAACGAGAAGAAGGCCACGACCAAGCCGGTGCAGCGCCTGTGGTTGCAGAGCATGACGCCGCAGGCGATCCGCGACGGCTTCGAGTCCCTGCGCAGCGACGAGCAGATGCTCGGGCTGGCCGATGCCGCGCGCAGCCGCAGCGAGGCGGACTGGCTGGTCGGCATCAACGGCACGCGCGCGATGACGGCCTTCAACTCGCGCGACGGCGGCTTCTTCCTGACCACCGTGGGCCGGGTGCAGACCCCCACGCTGTCGATCGTCGTCGAGCGCGAAGAGAAGATCCGCAAGCATGTCTCGCGCCCCTACTGGGAGGTCAGGGCCAGCTTCGCGGCGCAGGCCGGCGAGTACGAAGGCAAGTGGTTCGATCCCAAGTTCAAGAAGGACGAGGACGCGGAGCGCCGCGCCGACCGGGTCTGGAACGAGGCCGATGCGCTGGCCATCGCACAGGCCTGCCGCGGCCAGCCCGCCAGCGTCAAGGAAGAATCCAAGCCGAGCAGCCAGGCCAGCCCGCTGCTCTACGACCTGACGACGTTGCAGCGCGAAGCCAATTCGCGCTTCGGCTTCTCGGCCAAGACCACGCTGTCGCTGGCGCAGGCCCTGTACGAGAAGCACAAGGTGCTGACCTACCCGCGGACCGACTCGCGTGCCTTGCCCGAGGACTACCTGTCGGTGGTCAAGGACACGATGACGATGCTGTCCAAGGAAGACCTGCCGGGGCCGTTGCGGCCGCTGGCGGGCCATGCCAAGACGGCCCTGAAGGAAGGCTATGTCAAACCGATCAAGCGGGTCTTCGACAACGCCAAGGTCTCGGACCACTTCGCGATCATTCCGACGCTGCAGGCCCCCAAGAGCCTGACCGAGATCGAGGCCAAGCTCTACGACCTCGTGGTCAAGCGCTTCCTCGCGGTGTTCTACCCCAGCGCCGAGTCGATGGTCACGACGCGCATCTCGACCGTCAAGGCCGGCGGCAAGGAACACCAGTTCCAGACCAACGGCAAGGTCCTGGTCAAGCCGGGCTGGCTGGCGGTGTACGGCAAGGAGGCGCAGGAAGACGACGCCAATCTCGTCGCCGTCGCACCCGGCGAGGTGGTGCGCACCGAGGGTGTCGAGGCCAACGCGCTGAAGACCAAACCGCCGGCACGCTACACCGAGGCCACGCTGCTCAGCGCCATGGAGGGCGCGGGCAAGCTGATCGACGACGAGGAGTTCCGCGAGGCCATGGCCGAAAAGGGCCTGGGCACGCCGGCCACGCGCGCCCAGGTGATCGAGGGCCTGCTGCTCGAGAAATACATGCACCGCGACGGCCGCGAGTTGGTTCCGACGGCCAAGGCCTTCCAGCTGATGACGCTGCTGCGTGGCCTGGATATCCAGGACCTGACCAAGCCCGAACTGACCGGCAACTGGGAATACCAGCTCGCCGAGATGGAGCATGGCCGCTTGAAACGCTCGGCCTTCATGGCCGAGATCGCACAGATGGCCGAGCGCATCGTCAAGAAGGCCAAGGAGTACGACCGCGACACGATTCCCGGCGACTACGCCACGCTGTCAACGCCGTGCCCGAACTGCGGCGGCGTGGTCAAGGAGAACTACCGGCGCTTCGCCTGTGACGGCGGCGGCTCCGCCCCGGGCGGGGCGGCCTGCGGATTCTCGATCACGAAGATCCCCGCCGGCCGGGCCTTCGAAACCGCCGAGGCCGATGCCTTTCTTGCGCACAAGAAGATCGGTCCGCTCGACGGCTTTCGCTCCAAGGCGGGCTGGCCCTTCACGGCCGAGTTGCGCCTGGTGCGCGATGACGAGATCAACAACTGGAAGCTCGAATTCGACTTCGGCGACGACGCCAAGCAGGGCGATGGCGAACCGGTCGACTTCAGCGCGCAGGAAAGCCTGGGGGCCTGCCCGAAGTGCCAGGGCCGGGTCTTCGAGCATGGCAGCAGCTACGTCTGCGAGCATGCCGTGGGCGCGCACGTGACCTGCGACTTCAAGAGCGGCAAGATCATCCTGCAGCAGCCGGTGCCGCGCGAAGAGATGACGCGCCTCCTGACCAGCGGCAAGACCACGCAGCTCGAGAACTTCGTCTCGAACAAGACTCGCCGCAAGTTCAAGGCCTTCCTGACCTACGACAAGAAGGAAGGCAAGGTGATCTTCGAGTTTGCGCCCAGGCCTGAGAAGGCGCCGGCCGCCAAGACCGCGCGCAAGAAGGCGGGCTGAACCGGCGGCCCCGGCGTGGCGCCCTATTTCTTGGCGGGGGTCTGTGCCGGCCCCGCAGGCACGGTCTTGGCCGCCGCCGACTGCGAGTGCATCAACTTGGCTTCGCGCATCAACACACGATGGAAGCTCTCGGTGCGGTCGAGCCAGACCGTGAACGGCTCGCCGGCCATCGTGGTCTGATTGAAGGCGCCCTGGGCCATGAACTGCTGCCACTCGGGCAGTGCCCGCACCTTGTCCAGCACGCCGGCGTAATAGGCCACTTGCTCCGCGCTGGCGCCAGGCGACATGAAGATGGCGCGCATCATCAGGTACTGCACCGGGATACCGAAGGACATGCAGGTCGGCACATCGTTCCAGCTCTGGTTGCCGGCGATCTTGCCGGGGTAGGTCAGCTTCTTGCCGTCGAACACGCACAGGGGACGTACCTTGCCCTCGGACCACAGCTTGGCGGCCTCGATCGGGTTGTTGACCGTCATGTCGACCTCGCGCGCGGCCAGCGACCGGGCCACGTCGCCACCGCCCTTGAGGGGTACGTAGCCCAGACGCGTCTCGGCCGCGGTCTCGAGCAGCACGCTGATCAGTTGGTCCTCCTGCTTGCTGCCGGTGCCGCCGAGCTTGAGGCCGCCGGGGGCGCCGGTCCGCATCGCGTCCATCAAGTCCTTGGCCGACTTGTATGGCGACTCGGCATTGACCCAGAGCACGAACTGGTCGAGTGCGAGCATCTGCACCGGCGTGATGTCGCGCCAGTTGAAGTCGGTGCCGGTGGCCAGCGGCGTCGTGAACAGGTTGGACAAGGTGATGATCAACTTGTGCGGGTTGCCGCGCGCAGCCTTCACGTCCTGCAAGCCTTCGGCGCCCGAGTTGCCCGACTTGTTGGACACCGTCAGCGGCTGCTTCATCAGGCCATGCTTGGCCACGAGCTGCTGGATGAACCGCGCCATCTGGTCGGCGCCGCCGCCGGTGCCTGCGGGCACGACGAGCTCGACGGGCGCCGTGGGCTCCCAGGCCAGCGCCGGCAGCGCGACGCCGATCAGCGTGGCCGCCAGGGCCTGACGCCAGCGCCGGGGCCAGCGTGCGAGAGACGCCGGTTGCCTCTGACACAATTTGAGAAAGCGACGAGTCGACAGTGCGTTCATTGACAACCTCTGCGTCCACGATGGGCGCGACGGCATTGCAAAGCCTGGATGCTAAGCCGCGCCGTGTCAATTGCCGGCGCCGCGTCGACGAACTCTGCGCAATGCTTAACGATCCACCTATCTCGTGCGGGGCGCGTGCCGGCGGCAGCGTCGCGTGGCCATGAGCGGCGCCGTTCTCTACAAGCTGTTGGCGATCGCCTTCACGGTCGCTCTGGGCTGGGCGGCCGGGCGCATGCGCTGGCTCGGCAGCGGCAACGACAGCAGCGACCCGGCGCGCGTGCTCAGCAACGCAGCCTTTTACATCTTCGTGCCGGCGCTGTTGTTGCGCACCACCATCAGACTGGACTTCGCGACGCTTCCCTGGCGGGTCGTGTGGGCCTTCTTCCTGCCTGCGGCGGCACTGCTGCTGGCCATCTACGCCTGGCAACGTGCGCGCGGCGCAGGCCTGAGGCATGGCGCGGCCGCGCCCGCGGTGCGCGCCCTGTCGGGCAGCTTCGGCAACAGCGTGCAACTGGGCATCCCGTTGTCGGCGGCGCTGTTCGGCGAACTCGGCCTGGGAATCCACGTCGGGTTGGTCAGCCTGCACGCGCTGTTTCTCTTGACGCTGAGCACGGTGCTCGCCGAGTTGGACGTGGCGAGGGCGCCGACGCCCGGCCGCCCACCCGCGGCGCTGGGCGCGACACTGGCCACGACGGTGCGCAATACCGTGATCCATCCGGTGGTGCTGCCGGTCTTGGCCGGACTGGCCTGGAACGCCACCGGGCTGGGCCTGCATCCGATCCTCGACGAAACATTCTTCGTGCTCGGCTCCGCCGTGGTGCCGCTGTGCCTGGTGCTGATCGGTCTGTCGTTGGCCTACTACGGCGTGCAGGGCCATGTGCGCGGCGCGGTCGGCCTCTCGCTGCTCAAGCTGCTGGTGATGCCCGCGCTGGTGCTGGTGGTGGCGCGCTGGGGCTTCGGGCTGACCGGGGTGCCGTTGGGCGTGCTGGTGGTCATGGCGGCGTTGCCGGTGGGCAGCAACCCACTGGTATTTGCCCAGCGCTACGGCACACGCGAAGCCGAGGCCACGGCGGCCATCGTGTTCTCGACCTTGGCCTTCGCCGCCACGCTGACGCTCTGGTTGGCGCTGCTGGCCTGGCTGGACTGATCCCTTGCGGCCCGCGCCAACGAGCCGTTTCGCAGACAATCCCGGCATGAGTTCGGACGACATCGCTGCCACCATGGCCCACGTCGGCGCGGCGGCGCGCGCGGCGTCGCGGCAGATGGCCGCCGCCAGCACCGCGGCCAAGAACGCGGCGTTGCGCGCGCTGGCCGAGCGGCTGCGTCACGAGACCGAGGCGTTGCAGCTCGCCAACGCGAAGGACATTGCCGCGGCACGGGCGGCGGGCCTGGCCGCGCCCCTGGTCGACCGCCTGAAGCTGACCCCAGCCGATCATCGAAACCGTGGCCCAGGGCTGCGAGCAACTCGCGGCGATGCCCGACCCGGTGGGCGAGATCAGCCAGGTCAAGCAGCGCCCGAGCGGCATCCGCGTCGGCCAGATGCGCGTGCCGCTGGGCGTGTTCGGCATGATCTACGAAAGCCGACCCAACGTGACGATCGAGGCCGCCTCGCTGGCCATCAAGAGCGGCAATGCAGCGATCCTGCGCGGCGGCTCCGAGGCCATCCACAGCAACCTGGCGCTGGCGCAACTCGTGCAGGCCGCGCTGGCCCAGGCCGGCTTGCCGCCTGAAGCGGTGCAACTGGTGGCCACGACAGACCGGGCCGCAGTCGGACGCCTGATCACGATGCCCGAATTCGTCGACCTGATCATCCCGCGCGGCGGCAAGGGCCTGATCGAGCGCATCAGCGCCGAGTCCAAGGTGCCGGTGCTCAAGCACCTGGACGGCAACTGCCATGTCTATGTCGACGCCGAGGTCGACCTGGAGATGGCGCTGCGCGTCACCGACAACGCCAAGACGCAGAAGTTCAGCCCCTGCAATGCCGCCGAGTCGCTGCTGGTGCATCGCGACGCGGCGGCAGCGTTCCTGCCGCGCCTGGGCGCACTGTTTGCCGCCAAGGCGGTCGAAATGCGTTGCTGCCCAGCAAGCAAGGCGCTGCTCAGCGGCGTCGCCGGTGCCACAGTCGTCGACGCGACCGAGGCCGATTGGGCCGAGGAGTACCTGGCCGCCGTCATCAGCGTCAAGGTCGTCGACTCGCTGGACGAGGCCATCGACCACATCGACCGCTACGGCTCGCACCACACCGACGCCATCCTGACGAGTCGGCACGAGCATGCCATGCGCTTCCTGCGCGAGGTCGATTCGGCCAGCGTGATGGTCAATGCCAGCACCCGCTTCGCCGACGGCTTCGAGTACGGCCTGGGGGCCGAGATCGGCATCAGCACCGACAAGCTGCACGCCCGCGGGCCGGTCGGCCTGGAAGGGCTGACCTCGCTGAAATGGATCGTGCTCGGCAATGGTGAGGTGCGCGCATGACCGCGCGCGTGGGCGAGGTGCGCGCTTGAGCGCGCGCATGGGCGACTTGCGCTGCTGAGTTGCCATGACGGATCCGCGCAAGGCGCTGGTGCTGTTCTCCGGTGGCCAGGATTCGAGCGTCTGCCTGGCCTGGGCCCTGGAACGATTCGCCCAAGTCGAGACCGTCGGCTTCGACTACCGCCAGCGCCACCGCGTCGAACTCGATTGCCGGGTGACCGTGCTGCGCGAATTGCGCGCGGGCTTCCCGCAGTGGGCGGATCGCCTCGGCGAGGACCACCTGATCGACGCCGGCGTGCTGGCGCAACTCGGCGACAGCGCCTTGACCCGCGAGCGCGCCATCGAGATGCAGGCCGGCGGCCTGCCCAACACCTTCGTCCCGGCGCGCAATCTGCTGTTCCTGACCCTGGCCGCGGCGCTGGCCTACCGGCGCGGCGCCTCGGTGCTGGTGGCCGGCATGTGCGAGACCGATTATTCGGGCTACCCCGATTGCCGCGACAACACCCTCAAGGCGCAGCAGGTCGCCCTGAGCCTGGGCCTGGGCACGGCGATGACGATCGAGACGCCGCTGATGTTCATCGACAAGGCGGCCGACCTGGGCCCTGGCGCAGCAGTTCGGCGGCGACGCGCTGACCGCCCTGATCACCGAGCACAGCCACAGCTGCTACCTGGGCGAGCGCAGCGTGCGCCACCCCTGGGGCTGGGGCTGCGCGCGCTGTCCGGCCTGCGTGCTCAGGCGCAGCGGCTATGAGCGCTGGCGTGATGCAGGCGCTTGATGGCCAGGGCTTGACCCACCCTTGACCCTAGGGTGGGACGCGACTCCTCAAGGGTCGCAGTTCATGTTGCAATGGTCCGCATGTCGACTCCGTCCTCTCCGACCACCCTGCCGCGATCGGGTCGCCTGGTGCATGTGAAGGCGCCGCGCGTTGACCGCAGCGACCCCGCGCTGCGCGACGCGGTGGTGCGGCTGCACGCCCTGCGCGAGCCGGCGCAGTGGCAGGCGGCGACGCTGGCGCTGATGCTCAAGCCGGGCAGCAAGCGCGAGCGGGCGGCCTGGTTCGAGGAGGTGCCCGGCCTGGTCGACGCCGAGCGCGTGCTTGCAGACGTGCTGACCTTGCCGCAGACGCATCGGCTGCCCTGGTTCGAGACCTTCACGCGCCGGCTCGCCCCGGGACCGGTCGATCCGCGGCATGAACTGCTCAGCGCTGCACGACGCGTGATGGCGGCGGACGGCATGGTCACGCAGATGGATCAGCTGCGCTGGGTGGCCCTGCGTCACCTGCTCGCCGGCAGCGTGGTGGCGCCGCCCGCCGCGGCCGAGATGGAACTCGACGACCTTGACATTGCTCAAGCCCTGAAGGCCTGCGTCTTCAGCGGCTTCCTGTCGCACATGGTGCCGGCGCCCGACGTGACCGTCGATCTGAGTGGCGACGCGTCGCCGAACCAGAGCTGGTACGACACCGTCGTCGCGCCGTGGCGGGAACGCATCACACTGCCCCCGCGCGAGCGTCACGATATCGACGCCACGTTGCGCGCGCTGCGCGTGCTGCAGGCCCTGCCGTGGATGCTGCGCCCGGTGTTGGTCCGCATCTGGTTCGAGACCGCGCGGTCGCTGACCGAAGGGTCGATGCTGCATCCATTTGCTGCCGACGCGTTGCGCCTGAGTTGCGCCCTACTGGATTCCCCTGTGCCGCCAGAGTTGGCGCGTCAGTACATTGAGGTTGAACCGACGATTCAATGATGGCCGCTGCGCCGAGGAGAACACCATGATGCGATGGCACCCGCCCCTGCTGAGACCTCTGTCGATGTTGATGCTGCTCGCTGCAGCATGGCCCGCAGCAGCGCAGAACGCCGCGGCGTTGCAGACGCGGGCACTGGCCGCGACCTGCGCCAACTGCCATGGCACCGAGGGCCGCGCGGTCCAGGGGGCGGCGGTGCCCGGACTCGCGGGCATGCCGGCGCCCTACATGACCGAGCAGCTGAGAACCTTCAAGGCCGGCACGCGTCCGGCGACGGTGATGCACCAGCTGGCCAAGGGCTACAGCGATGCGCAGATCGATCAGATTGCCGCCTACTTCGCGGCGCAAAAGAAGTGAAGGGGCGCGTCATGTTGCAAAGACGACATCTGCTGCAGGGCACCGGCTCCGCAGGGCTGCTGGCGCTGGCCGGCTGCGCCGGCATGAGCAGCGCAATTCCTGCCAAGGCGCGTGTGCTGGTGGTCGGAGGCGGCTACGGCGGCGCCACGGCGGCCAAGTACGTGCGGCTGTTCTCGGACCAGAAGATCGAGGTCACGCTGATCGAGCCCAACGACGCGTTCATCTCCTGCCCGATCAGCAACCTGGTGCTGGGTGGCAGCAAGACCATGGCCGACATCACCACGCCATACACGGCGCTGGCGCGCAACCACGGCGTGCGCGTGATCAAGGACACCGTCGCCAGCATCGACCCGGTGAAGAAGGTGGCCGTGCTGGCCTCGGGGCCGACGATCGCCTACGACAAGCTGATCCTCTCGCCCGGCATCGATCTGCTGCTCGACAGCGTGGCCGGCCTGCGCGCAGCCAACGCCGAGGGCCGTGTGCTGCATGCGTGGAAGGCCGGGCCCGAGACGATGGCGCTGCGGCGCCAGCTCGAAGCCATGCCCGACGGCGGCGTCTATGCGCTGACGATCCCCGAGTCGCCGTACCGCTGCCCGCCCGGGCCGTACGAACGCGCGTGCCAGGTGGCGAGCTACTTCAAGGCGGCCAAGCCCCGGAGCAAGGTGCTGGTGCTCGACGCCAACCAGGACGTCACGAGCAAGGGGCCGCTGTTCAAGAAGGTCTGGGCCGAGCAGTACAAGGACATCCTCGAGTACCGCCCGCAGCACCGGGCGGCTGCGGTCGACACGCGTACCGGCACCATCAAGTTCGAGGTCCAGCAGGACGTCAAGGCCGATGTGCTGAACGTGGTGCCGATGATGCGGGCCGGCGCGATCGCGGTGCAGACCGGATTGGCCAATGCCAATGCGCGCTGGTGCCATGTCAATTTCCTGACGTTCGAGAGCACCGCGGCGAAGGACATCCATGTGCTCGGCGACTCGACCCAGTCTGCGCCCCTGATGCCCAAGAGCGGCCACATGGCCAACAGCCATGCCAAGGTCGCCGCCGCCGCGGTGGTGGCCGAGCTGTCGGGTTGGGCGGTCAATCCGGCGCCGATGCTGACCAACACCTGCTACAGCTTCACCGACGCCAGGAACGTGATCCACGTGGCCAGCGTGCACGAGTACGTGGCGGCCGAGAAGACCTTCAAGACCGTGGCGGGGTCGGGCGGCGTCTCGCCCGGGCCGACCGAGCTCGAGGGCGGCTATGCCTGGAACTGGGCGCGCACGATCTGGGCGGATACGCTGACGTAGCACTGATCGAAGCGGGCGAGCGCCGCGGAACTGGTTTTGCCAGGCCGCATGGCCGCGAGACGCAGCCATTCCTCGGACCGTCCAAGCTGGCGCAGGCCGGCTTGGCGCCGCGGTCCTCGGCCCCCTTGAGGGGAAGCGGCGAAGCCGCTTCGGGGGTGGGTCGGTTACTGGCCCATCACCGACGCCGTCGCGACCAGCTCATCGAACAGCGCTGCCGAGACCTTGCCGCTGATCGCGTACGGGTCCAGCCGCGCGCACTCGGAATACTTCAGCAGCAACGCCGGGTTCAGGCGCGCCATGTTGACCTGGCCCATCGACCAGCCGGCAAAGTGCCGTTCGGCGATTTCCTCGTAGCTGAGCAACGTCACATCGCTGTGGCGTGCGTCGGCCGTGATGCGGTTGTAGAGCTTGTTGACCGCGCCACGCCCGCCCTCGAGGACCTGCATGAAGATGCCGCCCGAAAGGCACAGCACGCCGGTCACGCCGTTCTTGGGGTTGTTGGCCTTGCTCGTCTTCAGGATCGCGACCAGCTCTTCCTGGTCGACCGCGGGCACGGCGCGGCTGGCGTACATGAGTCTGACCAGCATTTCAGCCCCCATTCTTCTTTGAGAGCAGCGAGAGGAATTCGCGCCGCAGGTTGGAGTCCTTCAGGAAGGCGCCGCGCATCACCGAGTTCGTCATCATCGACTCGTCGTCCTTGACGCCGCGCCAGTGCATGCAGAAGTGATCCGCCTCCATCACGATGGCCAGGCCGTCGGGCTTGACGCGATCCTGCAACTCGTCGGCGAGCATGATCACGGCCTCTTCCTGGATCTGCGGCCGGCTCATGATCCAGTCGCAGATGCGGGCGTATTTCGACAGGCCGATCAGGTTGGAATGCTCGTTGGGCATGATGCCGATCCAGATCTTGCCCAGGATCGGACACAGGTGGTGCGAACAGGCGCTGCGCACCCGAATCGGCCCGACGATCATGAGCTCGTTCAGTCGCGCCGCGTTCGGGAACTCCGTGACGCGCGGCGGCTTGACGTAGCGGCCCCGGAACACCTCGTCGATGAACATCCGGGCCACGCGCTTGGCGGTGTCACCGGTGTTGTGGTCGCTGTCGGTGTCGATCACGAGGGCCTCGAGCACGCCCTGCATCTGCAATTCGACCTCGGCCTTCAACTCCGCGAGCTCGCCCTCCTGGATGAAGGCGGCGATGTTGTCGTTGGCGTGGTAGCGGCGATCGGCGCCTACCAGGCGGTAGCGGATGCGCTCGGACGCGGGCAACTGGGCCAGATCGGCCTCGCTGCGAAAGATGGGTGCGGTCGGGTTGGGCATGGCGCCTTCCTTGCGGACGTGTCGAGCGTCGATTGTGCCGTCACGTAGACTGGCTGGCACATGCCAGCCCCGCCGCCGAGTCCGATTGCGCTTTCGCACCTGCTCAACCACACGGCCGACATGGTCCAGGGCGTGGGCGAGGGTCGCTCGTTGACCGACCTGATGGCGCGCGTGCCCCCCAGCGCGCGTGCCGGTACGCAGGCACTCACGTTCGAGGTGCTGCGCCAACTCGGCGGGGCCCAGGCGGTGCGCAGCCTTGTCGCAACGAAGGCACCGCCGCCGGCCGTCGATGCATTGCTGGTCAGCGCCATCGCGCTGCTGTGGCCGCCCGACGCGGGCGAGCGCGCTGCTTACCCGGACCACACGCTGGTCGACCAGGCCGTGCATGCGGCGCACCAGCGCACGCCCGCGGCGGTGGCCTTCGTCAATGCGGTGTTGCGACGCTTCGTGCGCGAGCGTGACGCGCTGGTGGCCCAGGCGCGGCACCAGCCCATTGGAGCCTACAACCACCCGCTGTGGTGGATCGAGCGCATCAAGCATGACTGGCCCGCGCATTGGCAGACCCTGTTGCGCGAAGCCAACCGCCACCCGCCGATGACCTTGCGCGTCAATGCGCGCCGCAGCACCGCGGCGGCCTACGTGCAGCGCCTGGCTGCCCAGGGCCAGTCTGCGCAGGCCGCGGGCGGGCAGGCGGTGGTGCTGGACCAGCCCTGTCCGGTGGCGCAGTTGCCGGGCTTTGCCGAGGGCGAGGTGTCGGTGCAGGACGCCGCCGCGCAGCGCGCCGCGCCACTGTTGCTCGGACAAGGGCTGCCGGTGGGGGCTCGCGTGCTCGACGCCTGCGCCGCGCCCGGGGGCAAGACGGCCCACCTGCTGGAACTGGCGGAACTGGACCTGCTCGCCCTGGACAGCGATCCGCTGCGCCTGACTCGGGTCCAGGACACGCTCAATCGCCTGCAGCTCGCCGCCACGCTGCGCGCCGGCGACGCGCGCACGCCCGCCGCTTGGTGGGACGGGCGCCCCTTCGCCGCGATCCTGCTCGATGCTCCCTGCAGCGCCTCGGGCATCGTGCGCCGCCACCCCGACGTGCGCTGGCTGCGCCGGCCGGGCGACATCGAGGCGTCGGCCCGCATCCAGGCCCAATTGCTCGATGCCTTGTGGCCGCTGCTGGCGCCGGGTGGCCGTTTTCTGTACGCGACCTGCTCGATCTTCAAGGCCGAGGGTCAGCAGCAGATCGACGCTTTTTTGCAACGCGTGGGGCCGGGCGTCGCCACCCTGGACGCGGCCTCGCCGGGCCACCTGCTGCCCCTGCCGGACAATGTCGGCACGGGGGCCGCCACGCCGGACGGCTTCTACTACGCCCTGATCCACAAACCCTGAGCGCTTCAATGCCCTGCCATGCCGCGGTGTGCCAGCTCCTCGGGCACCGCGCGACGCGGCGCCCGCGGATGGCGCTCGCCTCGGCGCCAGGGTGGCTGCGCGGCGTGCGGGTCCTGGGTTGGGTCCTGTTGTGGCTGACCCTGGCCGCGCCGGCGGTGCGGGCTCAAGGCGTCGAAGTGCTCGACCTCAGGCCACGCCGCGACGAAGCCGCGCTGAGCCTGGACTACCAACTGCGAGTGACCTTGCCCGCCGCCGTCGAAGACGCCGCGCTGCGCGGGGTGCCGATCTACTTCAGTGCCCAGGCCACGCTGTGGCGCACGCGCTGGTACTGGCGTGACGAGCGCGTCGCTCGCGTGCAGCGCGACTGGCGTGTCAGCTTCCAACCCCTGACCTCGGCCTGGCGCGTCAGCCAGGGCGGCATCGGGCAGAGTTTCTCGAGCCTGGCCGAGGCCCTGGCCGCCATTGCAGGCAGCAGTGGCTGGCGCATCGCCGAGGCGCGTGAGGTCGATCCCGACAGCCGCTACAGCATCGAATTCAGTTGGCGCCTTGACACCTCGCAGCTGCCGCGGCCGATGCAGATCGGGCTCACCGGCCTGGGTGGCGCGGGCGACTGGTCGGTTGGCGTCGAGCGCAGCCTCAAGCTCGCCGCGGAGCCGCTCAAGTGACCAAGTCGGCGCGCTGGGGTTGGGGGGTCGCGCTCCTGGCCCTCACGGGCCTGGCCCTGGTCCTGGGGTTCGTGGTGGCGTTGACCGGCGATTCGCCCGCCTTTTACGAGCGCCAGTTCGCCTGGCTGTTCTGGCTCAACCTGGCGGTGGCCGCACTGCTGGTGCTGGTGCTGGTGCTGGCTGCGTTGCGGCTCGCTGGTACGCAAGCGCCAGGGCAAGTTCGGCACCCTGCTGTTGATCCGTCTGGCCGGAATCTTCGCCCTGGTGGGCGTCCTGCCCGGCGCATTGATCTATACGGTCAGCTACCAATTCGTCTCGCGCAGCATCGAAGTCTGGTTCGACGCCCGGGTGCAGGGTGCGCTGGACGCCGGCCTCAACCTGGGCCGCGGCACGCTGGACGCCCTCGTGACGGATCTGGGCACCAAGACGCGTGCCGCAGCCGACCGGCTGGGCGAAGTCCGCGGCGCGCCCGCCCCGCTGGCCTTCGAGCGCCTGCGCGAGCAACTCGCTGCGCAGGACGTGGCGCTGGTCGGGCCGACGGGCCAAGTCATCGTCACCGCCACCCGCAGCAGCATCGCCATGGTGCCCGAGCGTCCCAGCGCGGCCATGTTGCGCCAGGCCCGGAACCAGCGTGTGGTCAGCCAGATCGAGGGACTCGACGACGAACTGGCCCCTGGCGCCGAGCCCCATGCCCGTGTGCGCGCGCTGGCCCGGCTGCCTTCGGCCGATATCCTGCTCGGCAGCGAGGAGCGCTACCTGTTCGTGGCGCAGCCGATACCGATCGCGGTGGCACGCAACGCCCTGGCCGTGCAGGCCGCCTACCGCGAGTACCAGCAGCGCGCCCTGGCGCGCGACGGTCTGCGCAAGATGTACATCGGCACCCTGACGCTGGCACTGATCCTGGCCGTGTTCGGCGCTCTGCTGCTGGCCGCGCTGCTGGGCACGCGGCTGGCGCGGCCGCTGCTGCTGCTGGCAGAGGGCGTGAAGCAGGTGGCCGCGGGTGACTTGACGGCCAAGCCGGTGTCGACCGCCGGCGACGAGATCGGCGGCCTGACACGCAGCTTCGCCGACATGACCGAGCAGCTCGGCCACGCGCGCGAGCAGGTGCAGCGAGGCGTGGCCCAGTTGGAGAGCGCGCGCACCCACCTGCAGACGATCCTGGACAGCCTGACTGCCGGCGTCATCGTTTTCGACAGCCAACGCCTGCATCGACACCGTCAACCCCGGCGCGACGCGCATCCTGAAGCTGCCGCTGTCGGCCTACCGCGGCCGCACGTTGGCCGACGTGCCCGGCCTGGAGGCGCTGGCGCACGCAGTGTGGCAGCGCTTCGAGCTGCACCGTGCCAGCCCGGAAGCCGGCGAGCGTGACCACTGGCAGGACTCGTTCGAATTGCAGTTGCAGGGCGCGGAGGCCCTGAGTCTGTTGTTGCGCGGCGCCACCCTGCCGCATGACGCCAGGTTGCTGGTCTTTGACGACATCACCGAGGTCGTCTCCGCGCAGCGCTCGGCGGCGTGGAGCGAGGTGGCCCGCCGCCTGGCCCATGAGATCAAGAACCCGCTGACGCCGATCCAGCTGTCGGCCGAGCGCATCGAGCACAAGCTCGCTGCCAAGCTGGAGCCCGAAGATGCCAACCTGCTCGCGCGCTCGGTGGCGACGATCGTGAACCAGGTGCAGTCTATGAAGCAGCTGGTGAACGAGTTCCGCGACTATGCGCGACTGCCGGCGGCCAAGCTCGCGCCACTGGACTTGAACGCCCTGGTGGCCGAGGTGCTCGTGCTCTATGGCGACGCCATCGAGCATGGCCGCCTGGTCTCTGCCTGCGCGACGGACCTGCCGTGGATCGTCGGCGACGCCACGCAGCTGCGCCAGGTGATCCACAACCTGGTTCAGAACGGACTGGATGCCGTGGCCGATCGTGAGGGCGGCCAGGTGCAAGTGGTTACAGAGCCAGTGCGCAACGAACTGGGGGAGGCGCGTGCAGTGCGCTTGACCGTGCATGACAATGGCCCAGGTTTTTCCGACAGGGTCTTGAAGCGGGCGTTCGAACCCTACGTCACGACCAAGAGCAAGGGCACAGGGCTGGGGTTGGCAGTGGTCAAGAAGATCGCAGATGAACACGGCGCGCGGATTCGCATTGGCAATCGCGGCGGCGGCGAGGCCCATGGCCTGGGCCCCGCGGGCGGCGCCCAGGTTTCGTTATCATTTTCCAACCTCGCCGCTGTGCCGAGCGTCGATCCCACACAGCTTGCGGCACCGCAGGCGCAATGAGTTTTCATGGCCACCATTCTTGTAGTTGACGACGAACTCGGTATTCGCGCCCTGTTATCGGAAATCCTCACCGACGAGGGTCATGCGGTCGAGTTGGCGGAGAACGCCGCGCAGGCGCGCGCCGTGCGCGACCGGCTCAAGCCTGAGCTGGTTCTGCTCGACATCTGGATGCCCGACGTGGACGGCATCTCGCTGCTCAAGGAGTGGGGCGCCAGCGGCCTGCTGACCATGCCGGTGATCATGATGAGCGGCCACGGCACCATCGACACGGCGGTCGAGGCCACCAAGTTCGGCGCCATGGCGTTCCTGGAAAAGCCGATCACGCTGCAGAAGCTGCTGCGAGCCGTCGAACAGGCGCTGACCAAGCCGGTGCTGCCGCGCGCGGCCCCTGTGTCGCTGCAAGCGGTGGCGACCAGCCAGGGCGTGGCGGCGCAGCCGGGCGCATCGGTGATACCCATGCGCGCCGACATCGGCTACCTGAATGACGCCGTGCCGCAGCTGGTAGGCCAGCATGTGCATGTCATGGCGCAGCCGTTGGGCCCGCAAAGCGAGCAGAGCTTCGGGCTCGATCGCCCTTTGCGCGAGGCGCGAGACGCCTTCGAGAAGAGCTACTTCGAGTTCCATCTGGCCCGCGAGAGCGGTTCCATGACGCGCGTGGCCGAGAAGACCGGGCTTGAGCGCACTCACCTCTATCGCAAGCTCAAGCAGCTGGGCGTGGACCTGACGCGCAACAAGCGCGGCGGCGGCTGAGCCTGCGACGTCGGCAAGCGCGCGCTGCGTGGCGGTGCAGGTCCGGCCGCGGTGCCCGGCCCGAGGCCACTGGCTATAATTCGCCTCCCTTACAGGCCAAGTAGCTCAGTTGGTAGAGCAGCGGATTGAAAATCCGCGTGTCGGTGGTTCGATTCCGCCCTTGGCCACCAATCAAATCAACGGCTTGGACGCATCGTCCAGGCCGTTTGTCATTGGGCCGGGGCCGCGAAGACCGCAGCGGCATCGCTCGAGGTGACGATCGGGTCCCCGCTGCGCGCGCGCTCGCTGCAGGCCAGATGGCCTGCGCCACGCTGACCGTCAGCCCCCGGCTTGACTTAGCGCAAGCGCCCGTGCATCCAATCGGGTTGCAATGCCGGATGGCTGAGGCCCATACCGAGTCCACGCTGGATCACGGTCCGGCGTCCGTTGACAGCGCGCTGCGCCGCCACGGCGCCCGTCGCGAGGCGCTGGTGCAGATTCTGCGCGACGTTCAGGCCGAGAGCGGCTGGCTGCCCCGCGAGTTGATCGCGCGCATTGCAGCTGGCGTGGGCCTGACGCCGGCCATCGTCGAAGGCGTGGCGAGCTTCTATCGTTTCCTGCACCTGCGCCCGGTCGGTCGCTATCACTTCCTCTGGAGCGACAACGTCACCGACCGCATGCTCGGTAGCCGCATGCACGCGCGCGAGCTTTGCCGCTTGCTCGGCGTGCGGCGCGGCGAGGCCGAAGCGGGCGCGCTTGCCAGCGTGGGCTTTGCCTCGTGCATCGGCATGGGCGACCAGGGTCCGGCGCTGCTTGTCAACCAGCACCAGGTACTGACGCGCATGGACGACCAGCGCGTGGTCGAGCTGGCCAACCTGGTGCAGGCCCGCGTGCCGGTTACCGATTGGCCGTCCGCGTGGCAGCGAGTCGATCCGCAGGTGCGGCGCGCCGACGTGCTGCTCGCCGCGGCGCCGATGCAGGGACAGGCGCTGCGGGCGACGCTGGCACGTGGCGCGGCGTCCACGCTCGACGAACTCGAGGCCTCGAAGCTGCGCGGTCGCGGTGGCGCCGGCTTTGCGACCGCCACCAAGTGGCGCCTGTGCCTGCGTGCGCCCGTGGCGCCCGCGCAGCGCCGCGTGGTGGTCTGCAATGCCGACGAGGGCGAACCCGGCACCTTCAAGGACCGCGTGCTGCTGACCCTGCAGGCCGACGCGGTGATCGAAGGCATGACGGTCGCTGCGCGCCTGCTCGACGCACGGCAGGGCTTCATCTACCTGCGCGGCGAGTACCGCTACCTGCTCGAGTCGCTGCTGGAGGCGCTCGCGCGGCGCCGCACTGCCGGCTTGCTCGGCAAGCAAATCCTGGGCACCGAGGGCTTCGACTTCGACATCGCCATCCACCTCGGTGCCGGCGCCTATGTCTGCGGCGAGGAGAGCTCGCTGATCGAGTCGCTCGAAGGCAAGCGCGGCACGCCGCGCATCCGGCCGCCGTTTCCGGTGGAGCGCGGCTATCTCGGGGCGCCGACCATTGTCAACAACGTCGAGACCTTCTGCGCCGCTGCGCACATTGCGGCACAGGGCGGCGCCGCCTGGGCTGCGATCGGCACGGCCCAGAGCAGTGGCACCAAGCTGCACTCGGTCAGCGGCGACTGCGAGCGGCCGGGCGTCTACGAGTACCCGTTCGGTGTAACGCTCGAGCAGATCCTGCACGACTGCGGCGCAACGACGCCGCAACGCAGCGCGCAGGCGGTGCAGGTCGGCGGCCCCTCGGGCCTGTGCCTGGCGGCGCACGAGTTCGGCCGCCGCATCGGGTTCGACGATGTGCCGACTGCCGGCGCCTTCATGGTCTTCGACCAGACCCGCGACATGTTCGAGACCGCACGCAGCTTCGCCCATTTCTTTGCCCACGAGAGCTGCGGCTTCTGCACGCCGTGCCGCGTCGGCACGGAGCTTGTCGTGCGCCGCATGGACAAGCTCGCCGCGGGCCACGGCTCGCTGTTCGACGAGGCCGAACTGCACGAGCTCGAGGCGCTGCTTCATGGCAGCACGCACTGCGGCCTCGGCGCCTCGGCCACGAACCCTCTGCGCGACACGCTGCTGCGCTTCCGCCCCGCCTATGAACGGCGCCTGCAATCGCCGACCTTCACGCCGGGCTTCGACCTCGACGCCGAGCTCGCCGCGGCACGCCGCGTCACCGGCCGCGACGACGCCGGCGCCCACCTGGAGCGCGAAGGATGAACACGTTCACGCTGGACGGCACCGAGGTGCCCTTCGCCGATGGCGACACGCTGCTGGCCGCCGCACGCAGCGCCGGCCACTACGTGCCGCATCTGTGCTGGCACCCGGCGCTCGGCCAGAGCGGCGCCTGTCGGCTGTGCACCGTGCGCGTTTCGGGCCGGCTCGCCGCGGCGTGCACCACGCACGCGGCGCCCGGCCTGGTGGTCGAGAACCGTACGCCTGACCTGGACGCCAAGCGCCGCCTGCTGCTGCAGATGCTTTTCGTCGAAGGCAACCATTTCTGCCCCGGCTGCGAGAAGAGCGGTGACTGCCTGCTGCAGGCCACCGCCTACGAGATGGGCATGACCGGCCCGCAGTTCGAGGAGTTCTATCCGACACGCGTCGTCGATGCCAGCCACGACGATTACTGGCTCGACCTGAATCGCTGCATCCTGTGCAAGCTGTGCGTGCGCGCGAGCCGCGAGATCGACAAGAAGGACGTGTTCGCGATCGGTGGCCATGGCATCGGCTCGCGCCTGCTTGTCAATTCGCCCAGCGGCACCCTCGGCGACAGCGCCTTCGCGGCCGAGGACCTGGCCGCGCAGGTGTGCCCGGTCGGCGCGATCCTGCCCAAGCGCCGCGGCTTCGTGATCCCCATCGGGCAGCGGCGCTTCGACCATGCGCCGGTCTCGACCGAGGCGACGTGCGACCAGGAGGTCACAGATGGCAGCGACTGACGCGGCGACCACCCCGGCGGCGCCGAAGAAGCCCCGCATTGCGACGGTCTCGCTGGCCGGATGTTTCGGCTGCCACATGTCGCTGCTCGATATCGACGAACGCGTGTTCACGCTCTTCGATCGGGTCGAGTTCGATCGTTCGCCGCTGACGGACATCAAGCATTGCGGCCCCTGCGACATCGGCCTCGTGGAGGGGGGGTTGTGCAACGCCGAGAACGTGCATGTACTGCGCGAGTTCCGCGCCCGCTGCAAGGTGCTGGTGGCAGTGGGCGCCTGCGCGATCAACGGGGGCCTGCCGGCGCAGCGCAACTCGATGGACATCGCGCGCATCCTCGAGGACGTGTATGCGGCCCGCGACGGCCTGGCTGCCGGCAGCGCGGTGCCCAACGATCCCGAATTGCCGCTGCCGCTCGCGCGCGTCCATCCGATCCACGAGGTCGTGCACATCGACCATTTCCTGCCCGGCTGCCCGCCGAGCGCCGACGCGATCTGGGAATTCCTCACCGCCCTGCTCGACGGCCGCCAACCGGCGCTCGGGCACGGCCTGCTGCATTACGACTGACGACGATGATGCCCCCACGCTCGCTTTCGCTCGCTGCCCCCCGAGGGGGCGCTCATTGGCTTCGGGCGGCCGGGCGCCACTGAAATGGAAACCGCCGCCCACCCCGAAGGCCTGCGCCGCGTCGCGATCGACCCGATCTCGCGCGTCGAGGGTCATGGCAAGGTCACGCTGCTGCTCGACGAGCACAACCGCGTGCAGCAGGCGCGCTTGCACATCGTCGAGTTTCGCGGCTTCGAGGCCTTCATCGTCGGCCGTCCCTACTGGGAGGTGCCCGTGATGGTGCAGCGCCTGTGCGGCATCTGCCCGGTGTCGCACCACCTGGCGGCGAGCAAGGCGATCGACGTGGCGCTGGGCATCGGCGCGATCCCGCCCACCGCCGAGCTCGTGCGCCGGCTGATGCACTACGGCCAGATCATGCAGTCGCATGCGCTGCACTTCTTCCATCTGTCCTCGCCTGACTTGCTGTTCGGCTTCGACAGCGAGGTGACACGGCGCAACATCGTCGGCGTCGCCGCCGCGCACCCCGAGATCGCGCGCCAGGGCGTGCTGCTGCGCAAGTTCGGCCAGGAGGTGATCCGCCTGACCGCCGGCAAGCGTGTGCATGGCACCGGCTCGGTACCCGGCGGCGTGAATCGGCACCTCACCGCCGCCGAGCGCGACGAGCTCGCGGCGCAGGTCCCGCAGATGCTCGACTGGTGTGAACAGGCGGTCGAGCTCGTGGCCACGCTGCACGCGCAAGCCCCGGCCTTGTACGACGGCTTCGGCCTGTTGCAGACGAGCTGGCTGTCGATCGTGCGCGGCGACGGCGCGATGGACCTGTACGACGGCGTGCTGCGAGCCACGGCCGCCGACGGCAAGAGGCTGCTCGACGGCGTCGATGTGCAGGACTACCGCGACTTCATCGAGGAGCGCACGAAGCCCTGGACCTACCTCAAGTTTCCCTATTTGCGCGCACTCGGCGCCGACGACGGCTGGTACCGTGTCGGCCCGCTGGCGCGGGTGCAGAACTGCGATGCCATGCCGAGCCCGCGCGCCGAAGTGCAGCGCCAGCGCTTCCTCGCCAACGGCCCGGTGCAGGCCACGCTGGCCTACCACTGGGCACGCATGATCGAGATGCTGCACGCGATGGAGGTCATCGCCGAACTGCTCGAGGATGCGGCGCTCATCGGCGGCGAGCTGACCGCGCCACTCCCGGCGGTGCGTCCGGCACAGCGCCACGGCGTGGGCGTGATCGAAGCGCCGCGCGGCACGCTGATCCACGATTACGTGATCGGCGACGACGACCTGATCACGCATTGCAACCTGATCGTCAGCACGACGCACAACAACCAGGCGATGAACGAGTCGGTGCGCGCGGTCGCACGCGAGGCGTTCGATGGCCGCGCGGTCAGCGAAGGCCTGCTCAACCAGATCGAGGTGGCCGTGCGCGCCTACGACCCCTGCCTGAGCTGCGCCACCCATGCCTTGGGCAGCATGCCGCTCGAAGTCAAGCTCGTCGACGCCGACGGCGCGTTGCGCGACCGCGTGCTGCGCCATGGCGACGGCCGCATGGAGCGCGTGGCATGACCCAGCGTGCGCCCTGGCTCGTGCTGGCCGTCGGCAACCCGAGCCGCGGCGACGACGCGCTCGGGCCGGCCTTGCTCGATCGCCTGCACAGCGCCGGTGTCGATGCCGCCGGCGATGTCGAACTGCTCATCGACTTCCAGTTGCAGGTCGAGCACGCGCTGGACCTGCGGCAACGGCGCGCCGTGCTTTTTGTCGATGCCGCGCAGCCTGGCACGGCGGCCGGCGCCATCTTGGCCGCCATCCAAGCCGACGCGCGCGCGCCGCTGGCCAGCCACGCCTTGCGTGCGCAGGCGGTGTTGTATGTGGCCCGCACGCTGGACGGCGAGGCGCCGCCGGCCTGGCAGCTCGCGATCGAGGGCGAGTCCTTCGGTCTGGGGGCAGGACTGAGCCATGCCGCGCGGCGCCACCTCGATCGCGCGCAGGAGCTGGTGCTCGATTGGCTGCGGTCGCAGCGCGCCGCGCTGGCCCGGGAGCTTGCCGATGCATGAGTTGAGCCTGGCCGTCAGCATCCTGCAGATCGTCGAGTCGGCGGCGCAGCGCGACGCCTTTTCGCATGTGCGCCGACTGCACTTGTCGGTGCCGGTGCTCGCCGGCGTCGAGGTCAGCGCCTTGCGCTTTGCGCTGCAGTCGCTGGCGCCGCGAACGCTGCTCGAAGGCGCTGAGTTGCAGGTCGACGAGCCCGCCTCGCCGGCCCGTTGCCTGGCCTGTGGCGAGGTGGCACCGATCGCCGACCGCGACGCCGACTGCCCGCGTTGTGGCATGTGCGAGTGGCAGCTCTCCGGCGACGCCGGCTTGCGCGTCGTCGATCTCCTGGTCGAGTGAACGAAAGGAACAGCGATGTGTGTGGTTTGTGGATGTGGTGAAAGCGGCGACCTGCACTACGGGCTCGGCCCGGCGCGCGTGTCGGTGCCGGGCATGAGTGCGGCGCGCACGATCCAGCTCGAGGCCGACGTGCTCGGCGCGAACCGGCGCATCGCCGCGCACAACCGGGCGCATTTCGCCGCCCATGGCGTGACCGCCTACAACCTCGTTTCCAGCCCCGGTTCGGGCAAGACCACGCTCCTGTGCGCCACGATCGCGGCGCTGCGCGAACGCGACCCCGGGTTGGCGCTGGCCGTGATCGAGGGCGACCAGCAGACGAGCCTGGATGCCGAGCGCATCCGCGCCACCGGCGTCAGCGCGGTGCAGGTCAACACCGGCCAGGGTTGCCACCTTGACGCGCAGATGGTGTCCGATGCCTTCGGGCGTCTGGCGCTGCACCCCCATCACCACGAGCATGAGCACAGGCACGCCGATGCGCACACCAGCCCGCCCGCGCTGCTGTTCATCGAGAACGTCGGCAACCTCGTCTGCCCCGCGCTGTGGGACCTGGGCGAAGGCGCGAAAGTGGCGATCCTCTCCGTGACCGAAGGCGACGACAAGCCGCTCAAGTACCCGGACATGTTCGCGGCCGCTTCGCTGTTGGTGCTGAACAAGACCGACCTGCTGCCCTACGTGGACTTCGATGTCGCGGCCTGCATCGCGCGTGCGCGTCGCGTCAACCCGCGCATCGAGGTGCTGCAACTGTCGGCCAAGAGCGGCGCGGGGCTGGCAGCGTGGATCGACTGGCTGCTGCTGCCCACGGCAGTCGGCGTCGGCGCCTGAACCATGCACGGGGCCGCCATCCTGCCCGGTCCGGCGCCAGCAGCGGTGCTGGCCTGCGGCGCCTACCTGAAGAACCGCGCCTGTCGCATCGACGGCCGGCAGCTGCACTGGTCGGCGCCGCATGGCGATCTGGGCGACGTGCAAGCCTGCACCGACCTCGAGGCTTCGCTGGAGGCGATGCTCGCAGCGCCTGGCGTGCAGGGGCTCGCGCATGACCTGCATCCCGACTTCCACAGCAGCCGGCTTGCGCACGCGCTCGCCGAGCAACGCGGCGTGCCCGTGGTCGCGGTGCAGCACCACCATGCGCATGTCGCCGCCGTGATCGCCGAGCAGGGCCTGCGCGAGCCCGTGATCGGCATTGCGCTCGACGGCTTCGGGCTGGGCAACGACGGCGGCGCCTGGGGGGGCGAGCTGCTCTGGGTCGACGGCGGCGCGGCCGCGCATCGCTGGCGCCGGCTGGCGCACCTGCATCCGCTCGCACTGCCCGGCGGCGACGCGGCGGCGCGCGAGCCGTGGCGACTGGCCGCGGCGCTGCTGCACGCGCTCGACCGTGGCGACGAGATCGAGACGCGCTTCGGTGCGCAGGTGGGCCTGCAGGCTGCGCGCGGCGTGCGCGCGATGCTCGACCGCGGCCTGAATTGCCCGCCCAGCAGCAGCGCGGGTCGCTGGTTCGACGCTGCCGCCGCGGCGCTCGGCCTGTGCCTGCGTCAGTCCGGCGAAGCGCAGGCGGCGATGGCGCTCGAATGCTGCGCCGCGGAGGCGCTGCGCGCGCAGCCCGATCTCGCCACCCGATCGTCCTGGCCGTCGCACGGCCTGGACCTGCGCCCGGTCGTGGCGGCGCTGTTGGCCATCGATCCGGCCGACACCCAGGGCGTGGCACGCGGCGCGGTGATGTTCCACTTCGCGCTCGCCGAGGGCCTTGCGCGGGCCGCGATCAGCGCGGCACGTGAGCACGCGACGAACGACATCGTCTTCGGTGGCGGCTGCTTCGCCAACCGCGTGCTCGGCGATCGACTGCGCGTGGCACTCGAAGCTGCCGGTCTGCGCGTGCACGCGCCGCAGGCTGCCGGCTGCGGTGACGCCGGCCTCGCGCTCGGCCAGGCCTGGGTGGCGGCGTGCACGCTGGCGGGGAGCCACTGATATGTGCCTGGCCCTGCCCGCACGCGTGGTGGAACGGCTTGACGGCGAATGCGCCGTCGTCGAGCTTGGTGGCGTGCGCAAGCGGGTGTCGCTCGCACTGACACCCGAAGCTCGGGTCGGCGACCACGTGATCGTGCATGTCGGCTACGCCATCGGCGTGCTCGATGCCGAGGAGGCCGAGCGCACGCTGGCGCTGTTTGCCGAGATGGCGGCCGCGCCGGCCGGGCAGGGCGGCGCATGAAATACGTTGACGACTTCCGTGACGGCGCGCTCGCTGCCCACATCGCCGCGCGCCTGGCGGCCGAGGCCGACCCGGCGCGACGCTACCAGTTCATGGAGTTCTGCGGCGGCCACACGCATGCCATCGCGCGCTACGGCGTGGCCGACCTGCTGCCGCCCTCGGTGCGAATGATCCACGGCCCGGGCTGCCCCGTGTGCGTGCTGCCGATCGGCCGCATCGACCTCGGCATCCGCCTGGCCCTCGACCACGGCGTGATGCTCTGCACCTACGGCGACGTGATGCGCGTCCCGGCCTCCGACGGCCTGTCGATGCTGCGCGCCAAGGCGCTGGGCGCCGACATCCGCATCGTGTATTCGGCGGCCGATGCGCTGGCGCTGGCGCGCGCCCACCCCGAACGCGAGGTGGTGTTCTTCGCCATCGGCTTCGAGACCACGACGCCGCCCACCGCGCTCGTGCTGCGCGATGCCGCCTCCGAAGGATTGACCAACTTCAGCGTGCTCTGCAACCATGTGCTCACGCCCGCCGCCATCGCGCACATCCTCGAGTCCCCCGAAGCGCGCGAGCTGGGCAGCGTGCCGCTCGACGGCTTCGTCGGCCCGGCGCATGTGAGCATCGTCATCGGCTACCGGCCCTACGAGGCGTTTGCGCGCGCCAAGCGCAAGCCGGTCGTGATTGCCGGGTTCGAGCCGCTGGACGTGCTGCAGGCCATCCTGATGCTGGTGCGGCAGGTCAACGAGGGCCGTGCCGAGGTCGAGAACGAGTTCTCGCGCGCCGTCACGCGCGACGGCAACCGCGGCGCGCAAGCGCTGATGGACAAGGTCTTCGAGCTGCGGCCGAGCTTCGAGTGGCGCGGCCTGGGCGAGATCGCGCACAGCGCGCTGCAGATCCGCCCGGCGTTCGCGGCCCTCGACGCTGAGCGCCGCTATGCACTGCGCTGCACGCCGGTGCCCGACCACAAGCAGTGCGAGTGCGGCGCCATCCTGCGCGGCGTCAAGCAGCCCACCGACTGCAAGCTCTTCGCCACCATCTGCAACCCGAGCCACCCGATGGGCTCGTGCATGGTCTCGTCCGAAGGCGCGTGCGCGGCGCACTACACCTACGGGCGCTTCCGCGACATCCCCGTCGTGGCCGAGGCGCTGCCATGAGACACCCGATGTCAACCTCGACCCGGCGGGCCGAGCGCCGGGCCGCTCCCAAGCCGGCCCGCATCCCCTTGGGGGATCGGCCGACGTACCCGTCGGGCGAGGGGCTGACATGAGCGCGCGCAAGGACTACCAGCGCCCGCTCGACCTGAGACACGGCCGCGTCGACATGACCCACGGCGGCGGCGGGCGCGCCTCGGCGCAACTCGTGGAAACGCTGTTCACCCGCGCCTTCGACAACGACGCGCTGCGCCAGGGCAACGACGCGGCGCTGCTCGACATCCCCAGCGGCCACCGCCTGGCGATGGCCACCGACGCGCATGTGATCTCGCCGCTGTTCTTCCCCGGCGGCGACATCGGCAGCCTGGCCGTACACGGCACGATCAACGATGTGGCGATGCTCGGCGCCACGCCGCTCTACCTGAGCGCGAGCTTCATCCTCGAGGAAGGCTTTGCGCTGGCCGACCTGCAGCGCATCGCCGCTTCGATGGCAGCGGCCTCGCAGGACGCCGGCGTGCCGGTCGTCGCCGGTGACACCAAGGTGGTCGAACGGGGCAAGGGCGACGGCGTGTTCATCGCCACCACCGGCATCGGCATCGTGCCGATGGCGCGCCGCATCGGTGGCGCCTTCGCGCGCCCCGGCGACGCGGTGTTGCTCTCGGGCCCGATCGGCGACCATGGCGTGGCGGTGCTGTCCAAGCGCGAATCGCTCGAGTTCGAAACCGCCATCGTCTCCGACTCCGCGCCGCTGCATACGCTGGTGGCCGCGCTGCTCGCGGCCGTGCCAGAGGGCGCCGTGCATGCGTTGCGCGACCCCACCCGCGGCGGCCTGGCTACCACGCTGAACGAGATTGCCCACCAGTCCGGTGTCGGCATGCTGCTGCAGGAGACTGCGATTCCCGTGCGGCCGCAGGTCCGGGCCGCCTGCGAGTTGCTCGGGCTCGATCCGCTCTACATCGCCAACGAGGGCAAGTGTGTCGTCGTCTGTGCGGCCGAGCACGCCGAAGCGGCGCTGCGCAGCCTGCGCGCGCACCCGCTCGGCGCCGATGCGGCGCAGATCGGCAGCGTCGTCGAGGACGCGCACCGCTTCGTCCAGATGGCCACCGGCTTCGGTGGGCGGCGCGTCGTGGATTGGATGACCGGGGAGCCGTTGCCGCGGATCTGTTGACGCGCCGGGCCAGCCACGCTCACAAGGCTGCGAAGAACGCGGCGGCATCGCTGGCCGTTGCGATGGGGGTCCCGTTGCGCATGGTCAACCGATAGGCGCGACCGCCCTCGCGTGAGCTGCGCTCGGCCAGTTCGGCCACCAGCAACGTTTTCCAGCCGATGTCCAGGCCGGGCGCGCAGTCGCTGCCTTGGCGCGCATGGGCGATGAAGGCGCCGAGCTCGGCGTCATAGGCCCGGCCGTAGCGGGCATAGAAGTCGGGTTGCTCGGTGTCCGCGCGGCTCATCTCGAAGCTCAGCGACTCGCTCAGCACGCCGCGCGGGCCAGCGCCCTGTGTGCCGGTCCAGAGCTTGGCGGTCACGGGGCCGAAGTCGCCGACGAACTCGCCGACGTCGATGCGGCCCTCGCTGCCGACCAGCTTGAAGCCGTTGTCGTAGCCGGTGTTGTTGATGCGCGAACCCCACAGGTGGGCGATCGATCCGTCGGCCCATTGGCAGAACGCGTGGACCACGTTGGCCCCCTCCTGGGCCCGGTCCTCGTAATGCGGCGCCATGAAGCGCAGCGCCTGCACCTGGGTCGGCAACGCGAAGCCGTGGAACGACATCGCCTCGAACACCAGGTGGATCGCCATGTCGGCAGTGATGCCGCTGCTCTGGTAGTTGGCTGGCGTGGGGTTCTTGTCCTGCAGCACATGGTGCGATTGCTGTAGCGCGCCGATGCGTCCCTCGGCCACCCAGCGCGCGGCTGCCTCGGCCGCCGGGTCGAAGTGGCGCTGGAAGGCGACCTGCACCAGGCCGTGCCGATCGCCAGGCAGTGCATGGCAGAACTCGGCAGCTTCGGCCACCGAGCCGGCGAGTGGTTTCTCGACCAGCACCCGGATGCCCTGGCGGGCCAGGCACAGGCTGTCGCGGGCATGGTCCCGGGTTTGCGAGGCGACGATGCAGGCATCCAGTGACGCGGCCTGCAGCATCGCTTCGGGCGTCTCGAACACCGCGATCTGCGCAGCCCAGTCCGGCGCCGCCCATCGGGCCAGTGCGTCACGCGCGCCGGCAAGTACGGGCGCAAAGCGATCGCCGATCGCGACCAGGTCGACCTCGCCCGCCAACGCGCGCCGCGTCAGGTTCTGCAGATGCACCAGGCCCATGCGGCCGACGCCGAAGACGCCGAGTCGCAACGGACGGTCGACGTGGGGGAACGCGCTCATGGGAACTCCTGGCGACGCATGGCGTCATTCTTCCTGCATCAGCCGCCAGGCGGCGAGCAGGCCCAGCGCGACGTTGCCCAGCGCCACGCTGCCGACCAGCCACAGGGCCGGCGCGCTCAGCGGCAGCGCGCGCATCGCCCAGGCGCACAGCGACGACAGGACGTTGAACGCCAGCATCAGCCAGAACAGCGGCTTGTCGGGCTGCCAGAGGCGGCTCAGCTTCATCGACGATTGGGAAGAGTCGGTGCCAAAGCCTACCCCAACGCAGGGCAGCACCCGCGGCCGGCGTCCTGCGTAAGATGCGCCGCCATGAACATTCTGATTCTTGGGGCGGGTCGCGTCGGCGAGAGCGTGGCCGAGAGCCTGGTTTCCGAGCACAACGACATCACCGTGATCGACATCGACCCCGCGCGGCTGGCGGCGCTGCAGGATCGCCTGGACCTGAGGGGCGTGTGCGGTGACGGCATCCAGCCCTCGGTGCTGCGTGCCGCGGGCATCGAGGACGCGGACCTGTTCATCGCCTGCGCACCGATGGACGAGACCAATCTCGTGGCCTGCAAGATTGCGCACGTGACGTACAACGTCAACACCACGATCGCCCGGCTGCGCAGCCCCGAGTTCGAGAATGGCGCACCCCTGATGGCGCGCGAGGGTGGTTTTGCGGTCGACCAGGTGATCTGCCCCGAGGAGTCGATCACGGGTCGCATCCGCCGCCTGATCGAGTACCCCGAGGCGCTGCAGGTGCTGGAATTCGGCGCCGGGCTGCTGAGCCTGGTCGCGGTGCGCGCCGTTGCCGGCGGGCCGCTCGTGCAGCACAGCCTGGCCGAGATTCCGCAACTCGTGCCCGACGCCGAGATGCGCATCGTCGCGATCTACCGGCAGCAGGACAAGCCGATCAACGAGCTGATCGGCACCACGCGCATCGAGCCCGGCGACGAGGTCTTCGTGCTCGCGGCCACCGAGCAACTGCGCAACGTGCTCGGCGGGCTGCGCCGCATGGACCGCCCGGTGAAGCGGGTCATGATCGCCGGCGGCGGCCGCGTCGCGCTGCGCCTGGCGCGCCAGCTGCAGCGGCCATGTGCAGGTCAAGATCATCGAGCGGGATCGCGCGCGCTGCGACTTCCTGGCCACGCAGTTGCCCAGCGACACCCTGATGCTGCACGGCGACTCGACCGACGAGGACGCTGATGTCCGACGAGAACGTGCAGGACATGGACCTGTTCCTGGCCCTGACCAGCGACGACGAGGACAACATCATGGCCTGCCTGCTGGCCAAGCGCATGGGCGCGCGGCGCGTGCTGGCGCTGATCAACCGCAAGGCCTATGCCGACCTGATGCAGGGCACGCACGATCGACATCGCCATGTCGCCGGCCGCATGCCGTCATCGGCGAGCTGCTGGCCCATGTGCGGCGTGGCGACGTGGAGGCGGTGCATTCGCTGCGCCGCGGCGCGGCCGAGGCGCTGGAGGCGGTGGTGCGCGGCGACAAGAGCTCGAGCAAGGTCGCCGGCCGCCGCATCGACGAGCTGACACTGCCGCGCGGGGCGCAGATCGGCGCCATCGTGCGCGGCCTGCCGGTGCCGGGCGAGACCGACCTGGGCGACAAGCGCGGAAACGCCGCGCCCGAGGTCATCATGGCCCACCACGACACGGTGATCCAGACCGGCGACCGCGTCATCGTCTTCATTCCGAGCCAGCAAGCAGGTGCGCGAGGTCGAGAAGCTGTTCCAGGTCTCGGCCACCTTCTTCTGACCCCATGGGCAGTCTGCTTCCGCTGATGCCGATCATCGGCGTGATCGTGGGCATCTTCGCGCTCACGATGCTGGTGCCGCTGGGCTTTGCCTGGGTCGGCGGGGACGCGGCGCGCGGGGTCTTCGACTGCAGCCATCGCCATCACCGCCGGCAGCGGCCTGGCGCTGTGGTGGTCGGCGCGCCGCTACAAGCGCGAACTGCAGCCGCGCGACGGCTTCCTGCTCGTGACCCTGGTCTGGACCGTGCTGCCGGCCTTCGCGATGCTGCCGCTGTGGTTGCAGATCCCGGGCTTGAGCCTCACCGACGCCTACTTCGAGGCCATGTCGGGCCTGACCGCGACCGGCGCGACCGCGCTCTCGGGGCTCGACGCGCTGCCGTTGTCGATCAATGTCTGGCGTTGCTTCCTGCAACTGATCGGCGGCCTGGGCGTCATCGTGCTGGCGGTGGCGATCCTGCCGATGCTGGGTGTCGGCGGCACGCAGCTCTACAAGGCCGAGACGCCGGGGCCGATGAAGGACTCCAAGCTCACGCCGCGCATCGCCGAGACCGCGCGCGGCCTGTGGAGCGTCTACTTCGGCCTGGCATTGGCGTGCATGTTGTGCCTACCGTGCGGCGGGCATGGGCTGGGCGGACGCGTTCATGCACATGTGCAGCACCGTCGGCCTGGGCGGCTTCTCGTCGCACGACGCCAGCTTCGGCTTCTGGAACTCGGCCCAGATCGAGGGCGTGGCGATCGTCTTCATGCTGCTGGCGGGCGTCAGCTTCGCGCGCTACTTCGTCGTCTGGCGCACCCGCTCGTTCATGCCGCTGCTGCGCTGCGTCGAGACACGCGCGTACCTGATCGTCATCCTCGGTGCGACCGCGCTGATCGCCGCCTACCTGATCGGCCACCACGCCTACCCGGACGCGCTGTCGGCATTGCGTCACACCGGCTTCCATGTCGTCTCGCTGGCCACCACCACCGGCTACTCGTCGACCGACTACGCGCAATGGCCGCTGTTCGCGCCGCTGTTGATGATCCTGCTGGGCTGCTTTGCCGGCTGCGCGGGCTCAACCAGCGGCGGCATCAAGATGGTCCGCATGGTGCTGCTGCTCAAGCAGGCGCGGCACGAACTGGTGCGCATCGTGCATCCGCGTGCCGTGAGCCCAGTCAAGGTCGATGGCCAGGTGGTGCCGCAGCAGGTGATCTCGATGGTGCTGGCGTTCATGCTGGTCTATGGCGCCACGATGTCCGGGCTGACCCTGGTGATGCTGTTCACCGGCCTGGACGTCGTGACCGCGTTCACGGCCGTGATCGCCAGCGTCAACAACATCGGCCCGGGGCTGGGCGACGTCGGACCGTCGGTCAACTTTCGCAGCCTGACGGACCTGCAGACCTGGATCTGCACCGTGGGCATGCTGCTGGGGCGCCTCGAGCTGCTGTCGGTGCTGGTGTTGCTGACGCCGCAGTTCTGGAGGAAGTAAGGTCCACCCCCGAAGCGGCTGCGCCGCTCCCCCTCAAGGGGGCGGCGCTGGCGGACCGGCGGAGCCGGATCCGCGGCGCCTGCTTGGTTGGTATCAGCACTACCCTCGCTGCGACGCCCGCTGGACAGTTTCGCTACTGCGTGTACGCTGCGATCTATGCAACCTGCGATTGACTTCTACTTCGACTTTTCGTCGCCGTACTCTTACATCGCGAGCGAGTGGGTCGGTGCCGTTGCCGCGCGGCACGGCCGGGCCGTCAACTGGCACGCGATCCTGTTGGGGGCCACGTTCCAGGCCGCGGAACTGAAGAGCCCGGTGGCGCACCCGCTCAAGCGCGAGTATTCGCTGCGCGACTTCGCCCGCTCAGCGCGCTTTGCCGGCCTGCCGTTCGAGCAGCCGGCCAAGTTCCCGATCCCGACGCAGAACGCGGCGCGCATCTTCTGGTGGCTGCGCGACAGCGAGTCACGCGAACGCGCGCAGGCCTGGGCCCATGCCGGCCTGCGCGCCTACTTCACGCGTGGCGTCGACCTGAGCGATACCGCCGCACTCGACGAACTGGCCGGGCAAAGCGGCGTGGACGCGGCGGCGGCGCGCGCGGCCTACACCGACCCGCTCTGGAAAGAGCGCCTGAAACGCGAGAACGATGCGGCGATTGCGGCCGGCGTGTTCGGCGCGCCGTTCTTCATCGTCGACGCCGAGCCCTTCTGGGGCAATGACCGGCGCGCGCAGATCGAACAGTGGTTGGCCGGGCAGGCCGACTTTGCACATACCGTGATGTGAGGGAGACGCCATGAAGAAGACCGCGAAGTCGATGGTCGCCGACGCGATGGACGTCATCACCACCTTCAGCGTCGAGGACGCGCGTGAACTGCACGGCCGTGACGACGTGCAGTTCATCGATATCCGCGATGTGCGCGAACTCGAGCGCGAAGGCGTCATTCCGGGCGCCTTCCACGCCCCGCGCGGCATGCTCGAGTTCTGGGTCGACACCGAGAGCCCGTATCACAAGCCGGTGTTCGGCCAGAACAAGCAGTTCGTTCTGTTTTGCGCGGCGGGTTGGCGTTCGGCCCTGGCCACGCGCACGTTGCAGGAGATGGGCCTGGAGAAGGTGGCGCATATCGATGGCGGCTTCACGGCCTGGAAGGGCGCGGGCGCACCCGTGGCAGAACACGCCAGGAAGGCCGACAAGCGGGGCTGAGGGCGCGCCGCGGGCGGCGCCGCGGGTGGGGCGGTAGGCGACCCTAGAATTGACGTGCACGTCAATTGAGCCGCGAAAGACTCCATCCATGCCCACGCTGGCCAGCAAACTCAAACCCCGCTCGGAAGAATTCAGGGCCAACGCGGCCGCGATGCGCGCGCTGGTCGACGATCTGAACGCCAAGCTGGCCGTGATCGCGCAGGGTGGTGGCGAGGGCCCGCGGGCCAAGCACCTGGCGCGCGGAAAGCTGCTGCCGCGCGAGCGCGTCGAGATGCTGCTGGACGCGGACACACCCTTCCTCGAGATTGCGCCGCTGGCCGCGATGGGCGTCTACCAGGACCGCGACGGCAGCGATGCCGCACCGGGCGCGGGCGTGATCACCGGCATCGGCCGCGTCTCGGGCGTCGAATGCGTGATCGTCTGCAACGACGCCACCGTCAAGGGCGGCACCTACTACCCGCTGACGGTGAAGAAACACCTACGCGCGCAGGAGGTGGCGCGCGAGAACCGGCTGCCCTGCATCTACCTCGTCGACAGTGGCGGCGCCAACCTGCCCAACCAGGACGAGGTCTTCCCCGACCGCGACCACTTCGGCCGCATCTTCTTCAACCAGGCTTTGATGAGCGCAGCGGGCATCCCGCAGATCGCGGTCGTGATGGGGTCGTGCACCGCGGGCGGCGCCTATGTGCCGGCGATGAGCGACGAGACCATCATCGTGCGTGACCAGGGCACGATCTTTCTCGGCGGCCCGCCGCTGGTGAAGGCCGCCACCGGCGAAGTCGTCAGCGCCGAAGACCTCGGTGGCGGCGACGTGCACACGCGGCTCTCGGGCGTGGCCGACCATCTGGCCGAGAACGACACCCACGCGCTGGCGCTGGCGCGCCAGGCCATTGCCGGGCTGAACTGGCGCAAGGCGCCTGAGATGGCCCGCCTGCCTCCGCGCGAGCCGAGCTGCGACCCGCAGGAACTGCATGGCGTGATTCCGACCGATACGCGCAAGCCCTTCGACGTGCGCGAAATCATCGCCCGCATCGTCGACGCCAGCGCCTTCGATGAATTCAAGGCGCGCTATGGCAGCACCCTGGTCTGCGGCTTCGCCCACATCGAGGGCATGCCGGTGGGCATCGTCGCCAACAACGGCATCCTCTTCACCGAAAGCGCCAACAAGGGCGCGCATTTCATCGAGCTGTGCTGCCAGCGCAAGATTGCGTTGGTGTTCCTGCAGAACATCACCGGCTTCATGGTCGGCCGCAAGGTCGAGAACGAAGGCATCGCCCGCGCCGGGGCCAAGATGGTGACGGCCGTGGCCTGCGCCGCGGTGCCCAAGTTCACGGTCATCATCGGCGGCAGCTTCGGTGCCGGCAACTACGGCATGTGTGGCCGCGCCTTCGGCCCGCGCCTGCTTTGGATGTGGCCCAACGCGCGCATCTCCGTGATGGGTGGCGAGCAGGCCGCGAGCGTGCTGGCCACGGTGCGTCGCGACGGCATCGAGGCCAAGGGCGGGGCCTGGAGCGCCGAGGAGGAAGAAGCCTTCAAGGCGCCGTTGCGCACCCAGTACGAAGTGCAGGGCCACCCCTATTACGCCAGCGCGCGGCTGTGGGACGACGGCGTCATCGACCCCGCCGACACGCGCCGGGTGCTGGCGCTGGGTTTATCGGCCAGTCTGAACGCGCCGATCGCCGACACGCGCTTCGGTGTCTTTCGCATGTAAGGTCGGCGCGAAATGTTCGGCCCCCCACAGAGTGCCACGTTCGAGGTTCGCGCACTGGCGATGCGCGACTCGAATGCGCAGCTGACGCAGCTGATGCACCGTGCCTACCAGGCTTTGGCGGCGCGCGGCATGAATCTGACGGCCGCTACGCAGACCGAGGCCGAGACGCGCGCACGCACGCTGTCGGGTCAGACCTTCGTGGCGCTGCTCGACGGAGAACTGGTGGGCACCGTGACCGTCTGCAGTCCGATGGACATCGTGCCCGGCTCGCTGGCAGACAGCGTCCCGCACTACAAGGACAGCGGCGTCAGCCGCTTTCACCAGTATGCGGTCGATCCGCGCTGCCAGGGAAAGGGACTGGGCCGGCTGCTGCTGCGCCAGGCCGAGGACTGGGCAACGACGCGCGGCTATCTCGCGTTGGCGACGGACATGGCCGAGGGGGCGACCGAACTGTGCGCCTTCTATCGCCACATGGGCTACCGGCCGATCGATCACGTGCAATGGCCAGGCAAGACCTATCGCAGCGTGCTCTTCCGCAAGGACTTGCAGCAGTCGTCGCTGCGCGCGCCGCTGCTGCTCATGGCGCGTCACCATCTCTGGGCCACCCGTCGCGTGTTGCTTGCGGTGGAAGCCCTCGACGACGCCGAGTACGGGCTGCCGCAGGCTCCCGGCTTGGGCGATATCCATGGCACGCTGAGCCGGTGGCTGGCGTCCGAACGCGAGGTCTGGTGGCCTCGCCTCAGCGCGACGGCGCTCGTCTCGGACCCGGTGGCCACGCCAGCCGAGACCGACCGGCGCGTGTTGGCGAGTCGCTTGCATGACGCAGCGGCGGCCTGGATCGACCTGATCGAGGCCTGGCCGCAGGATCGGCTGCACGGCCAGCTGCGCTTCGAACAAGGCCCTGGCGAGCCTGACATGTTGTCGATGGCCGAGGCGTTGCTGCACATGTTTGACCATGCCAGCCACCAGCGCGGGCGGATCTGCGCCGCGTTCATGGGTCTGGGCCGGCCAGTGCCACCACTGGACGTCGTGGCCATGCTGCACGAAGAGGCGCAACGGCCATGAGCACGCTCGACGTTCGCCGCGACGGCCCGGTTGTCCATGTCTATCTGAACCGCCCGGAGGTGCGCAACGCCTTCAACGACGCCGTGATCGCCGAACTGACGCAGGCCTTCACCGAGCTCGGCGCCGACGCCGACCTGCGCGCCATCGTGCTGGGCGGCCACGGCAAGGCCTTCTGCGCCGGCGCCGACCTGTCGTGGATGCGCGCGATGGCCGACTACAGCTGGGAGCAGAACCGCGCCGACGCCCAGGGCCTGGCCGACATGCTGTGGGCGGTCTACCGCTGCCCCTTGCCGGTGGTCGGGCGCATCCACGGCGACTGCTACGCCGGCGGCGTGGGCCTGGCGGCCGTCTGCGACGTGCTGGTCGCGGCCGAAGGTGTCACGTTCTGCCTGTCCGAGGCCAGGCTCGGCCTGCTGCCGGCGACCATCGGCCCCTACGTCATCCAGGCCCTGGGTGAGCAGGCCTCGCGGCGCTACTTCACCACGGCCGAGCGCTTCGATGCAGCCATCGCCAAGTCGCTCGGCTTCGTCCACGAGGTGGTTGCGGCCGACGCCCTCGACGCCAAGGTGGCCGAGATCGTGGCCGCGCTGGTCGGCCAACGGCCCGGCCGCGGTCAAGGCCTGCAAGCGCCTGGTGCAGGACCTGGCCGGGCGGCCGATCGACGCGGACTTGCGCGCCGACACCGCGCGCCGCATCGCCGACATCCGCGCCAGCGCCGAGGGCAAGGCCGGGGTGCAGAGTTTCCTGAGCAAGACCGCGCCTCCCTGGCAGGCCTGACGAAGCATGGCCACCGAACTCGACACCACCCAGTTGATCGCCGTGGCTGCGGCCCTGGGCTGGGCCAGCGGGCTGCGCCTGTACGCCGTGGTGTTCCTGACCGGCCTGGCCGGCGCGCTCGGGTGGGTCGAGCCTGCCCAGCGGGCTGTCGGTGCTGCAGCAGCCGGCGATGCTCTACGCCAGTGGCGCCCTGTTGCTGGTCGAGTTCCTGGCCGACAAGGTGCCCTGGGTCGACAGCCTGTGGGACAGCGTGCACACCTTCATCCGCATTCCCGCGGGTGCCGCGCTGGCCTACGGCGTGTTCGGCGGCGACCAAGCCACCTGGGCCACGGTCGCGGCGCTGCTCGGCGGTACGCTGGCGGCCACGGCGCATACCGCCAAGGCCACCACGCGCGCCGCGGCCAACTCGTCGCCCGAGCCGTTCTCCAACATCGGCCTGTCGCTGGCCGGCGATGCGCTGGTCCCCGGCATGCTGTGGCTGTCGTGGCAGCACCCTGAGTTGTTCTTCGTCGCCCTGGCGCTTGCTGCTGGTGCTGATGGTGACCGTGACGGTATTGCTGTTCAAGTTCCTGCGCGGTCTGGCGCACAGGCTGCGCGGGCACTTCATGCCCACGCAGGCGAGACCCGGAGGCGTCTGAGTGTTCGAGAAGAGCCTGATTGCGTTCGAGCCGCGGGAGCCTGAATGTTCAAGAAGATCCTGATTGCCAATCGCGGCGAGATCGCCTGCCGCGTCGCCGCCACGGCGCGGCGCCTGGGCGTGCGCACCGTGGCCGTCTACTCCGACGCCGACGCCGACGCGCGCCATGTGCGGGCCTGCGACGAGGCGGTGCACATCGGCGCCGCAGCGCCGCGCGAAAGCTACCTGCGCTGGCAGCGCATCCTCGACGCGGCCAAGGCGACCGGGCGCGCAGGCGGTGCATCCGGGCTACGGCTTCCTGTCGGAGAACGAGGACTTCGCGCAGGCCTGCGCCGATGCCGGCCTGGTGTTCATCGGCCCGCCGGCCAGCGCGATCCGCGCGATGGGCAGCAAGTCCGCCGCCAAGACGCTGATGGAAAAGGCCGGCGTGCCGCTGGTGCCCGGCTACCACGGCCGCGACAACGACGCCGGCCTGCTGGCGCGCGAGGCCGCGCGCATCGGCTACCCGGTGCTGATCAAGGCCAGTGCCGGCGGCGGCGGCAAGGGCATGCGCCGCGTCGACAAGCCCGAGGATTTCGCCGCCGCGCTCGCTTCCTGCCAGCGCGAAGCCCAGGCCAGCTTCGGCGACGACCATGTGCTGGTCGAGCGCTACGTCACGCGCCCGCGGCATATCGAGATCCAGCTCTTCGCCGACACCCAGGGCCATTGCGTCTACCTGTTCGAGCGCGACTGCTCGGTGCAGCGCCGGCACCAGAAGGTGCTCGAGGAAGCGCCTGCGCCGGGCATCAGCGAAGCCCGGCGCGCCGAGATGGGCGCGGCGGCGGTCGCAGCAGCCAAGGCGGTGGGTTATGTCGGCGCCGGCACGGTCGAGTTCGTCGCCGAGGAGACCGACGACGGCGACGTCCGCGCCTATTTCATGGAGATGAACACGCGGCTCCAGGTCGAGCACCCGGTGACCGAGGCGATCACGGGGCTGGACCTCGTCGAGTGGCAGCTGCGCATCGCCGCCGGCCAGCCGCTGCCGCTGGCGCAGCAGGAACTGACGATCCGCGGCCATGCCCTCGAGGCGCGCATCTGCGCCGAGAACCCCGACGCCAACTTCCTGCCCGCCACCGGCACGATGCGGGTCGCGCGCTGGCCGGCGCATGTCAGCTTCGAGCGCAGCGACGAGGCGCCGCGCATCGACCGCGGGTTCGACGAGGGCGACACCATCAGCCCGCATTACGACTCGATGATCGCCAAGCTGATCGTCTGGGGCGAGAACCGGGCGCAGGCGCTGGCGCGCTGGACGCCGCGCTCGCCGCAACGCACATCGTCGGCCTGTCGACCAACGTGGCATTCCTGCGCCGGGTCGTGAACAGCACGGCGTTCGCGACCGCCGACCTCGACACCGCATTGATCGAGCGCGAACGCGCGGCGCTGTTCGACCATGCGCCGCTGCCGGTGGACTGCGCCGCGGCCGGCGTGGTGGCGCGCGAGCTGGCACAAGAGGCCGCGCTGCAGGACAGCGATCCGTGGTCGCGCCGTGATGGCTGGCGCCTCTTTGGCGGCGCGACGCGGCACTTCGACCTCGACATCGGTGGCACCCATCACCGGGTCACGCTGCACCGCGGCCATGACGGCGCGTTGACGCTGGCCTGCGGCGCGCAGCAATGGCCGCTGAGCTGCCGTGCCCTGGGCGCCGATCGGCACGACGTGCGACTGGGTGAGCAGCGCTGGACGCTGGCGGTCTATGCCGAGGGCGAGCGCGTCACCGTGTTCGCGCCGCATGGCAGCCTGGCAACTGCAGGAGATCGACCCGCTGGCCCATGCCGGCGAGGGCGCTGCGCCGAGGGTCGCCTGACCGCGCCGATGCCGGGCAAGGTGGTGGCCTTTCTGGCCGCAGTCGGAGAACGGGTGTTAGGCGGGCCAGGCGCTGGCGGTGATGGAGGCGATGAAGATGGAGCACACCATCGCTGCGCCGCGTGACGGCACGGTGGCCGAGCTGCTCTACGCGGTCGGTGACCAGGTCGCCGAGGGCGGCGAGTTGCTGCGCCTGGCGCCGGCCTCAGCTGCCGAACCAGCGACTCGGTGAGAACCAGGGCGGATTGACCTCCCGCCCCTTGCGCCCAGGCGCCTGCGGCGGCTGCGAGACACCGAAGCCCGAGGTGTTCGCCGCCCAATCCTGCGGTGGCCCCGTGTCCTGCCCAGGGCGGCGCGCTTCGTCCGCCATGCGCTTGCCGGCGACGCGGAACTGCCGCGCCAGGCGCGGCAAGTCGGTGCCGACCATCGCCTCGCAGACCAGCAGCACGTCGCGCACGTAACGCTCGTCCCGCAGCGCGCGCGCCGGGTCGATGCCCTGGCCCAGCTGGTGGCGCAGGTGCAGGTCGATGCGGTTGGCGAGAACGGTGCGGGGGTCCATGAGTGGTCCTGTGGGTGCCGGACCAGTCTGCGCCGCGCGCGCGGCAATGACCACCCTCGGCTCGGGGGCGCGAGACCCCGCGTTAAAGTGGCCGCTGACCGCCAACCGAGAAGTAATTCACGATGTCCCTGCCCACCCACGTCACCCTGGTCGATGTCGGCCCGCGCGATGGCCTGCAGAACGAAAGCGCAGCCGGTTGAAACCGCGCACAAGGTCGAGCTCGTGCACCGCCTGCAGGCCGCGGGCCTGAAGGAAATCGAGGTCACCAGTTTCGTTTCGCCGAAATGGGTGCCGCAGATGGCCGACGGCGCGGCCGTGATGGCCGCCATCGAACGCAGCGCCGGCGTGCGCTACAGCGTGCTGGTGCCCAACATGAAAGGCCTGGAGGCCGCGCTGCCGACCCGGCCCGACGAGGTGGTGGTCTTCGGCGCTGCCAGCGAGGCCTTCAGCCAGCGCAACATCAACTGCAGCATCGAGGAGAGCATCGAACGCTTTCGCGCCGGTGGCGCAGGCCGCGCGGGCCGCGGGCGTGAAGGTGCGCGGCGCGATCTCCTGCGCGCTGGGCTGCCCCTACCAGGGCGAGGTCAGCCCCGACGAGGTCGAGCGCGTGGTGCGGCTGATGAAGGACATCGGCGTGCAGCATGTCGGCGTCGCCGACACCATCGGCGTGGGCACGCCGCGGCGCGCGCAGGCGGCGCTCGAGCGCGCGCTGAAGCATTACCCGCTGGCCGAGGTCAGCGGCCATTTCCACGACACCTACGGCCAGGCGCTGGCCAACATCTACGCCTGCCTCGAGCTCGGCATTCACACCTTCGACGCCAGCGTGGCCGGCCTGGGCGGCTGCCCCTACGCCAAGGGCGCCACCGGCAACGTCGCCACCGAAGACGTGGTCTTCATGCTCGAACGGGCTGGGCATCGACACCGGCATCGACCTCGACGCGCTGGTCGACGCCGGCGCCTTCATCTCCGGCGTGCTCGGCCGCTCGCCGGTCTCGCGGGCGGCCAAGGCCCTGCTGACCAAGCGCGAGAAGGCCACGGCGTGACCCTGGCTGACCGGCCCCCCAAGACGCCTACGGCGCCGGCCCCGCAAGGGGGCGGGCCCGGTGCGGATCAGCGGCCCGAAGGCTTCCGGCGCGTCGCCGCGGCGCTGGCCGAACGCGGCCATCCGCATGCGCCGCTGTGGCTCGAGGTGGCGGCGCGCACCTCGCAGGAGGCCGCCGACCTGCTCGGCGTCGGCGTCGGCCAGATCGCCAAGAGCGTGATCTTCCGGCGCCGCAGCGATGAGCGCGCGGTGCTCGTGATCACGTCGGGCGACCGCCGCGTCGACGAGAGCCAAGGTGGCCGCGATCACGGGCGCCCTGGCCGCGCCGATGCCGAATTCGTCAAGGTCCAGCACCGGTTTTTCGATCGGCGGCGTGGCGCCGCTGGCGCATGCCGAGCCGCCGCTGACGCTGATCGACCGCGAGCTGTTCCGCTTCGACGAGATCTGGGCCGCGGCCGGCCACCCGAACGGCGTCTTCAAGCTGGCTCCCGCCGAGCTCGAGCGCCTGACCGGCGCGCCGGTGGCCGATGTCGTGCAAAGTTGAAGTCCATGCTGCCCAGCCCGTGCAGGAACATCTGCCGCATGGACGAGCCCTCGGGCTACTGCGTCGGCTGCGGTCGCACGCTCGACGAGATCGCGTTGTGGTCGGTGCTCGACGACGACGACAAGCGCGTGGTGTGGGGCCTGCTGCCCGCGCGGATGGCGCGCCTGCCGCCGTTGTCGCCGCCCGCCGCCACGACGTGACCGGCTGCGCGACGGCGGCCGGCGGCGCAACTTCATCACGGAGTCGCCGAGACTGACGCGCCGGCCGTCAAAATCGCCCGCGTTCACCGCGCTGTTCACAGCCCCACGCGGGTAGGGGCCACCTAGAATCGGCGCCATCGACGGGGGTCGACTCAGCGTGGCTCATCGCGCCCGCCCCTCGTCCGGCGAACTCCGTTGCCCACCTTCAGCGCCGTGCCCAAAGACCCGATGCATTCTGCATGCCGGCACCGTGCCGGATCCGATCCCCGTGGGTGAGCCGCAGCTCGGCGCTGACCCGCCGACGGCGGCATTGGCGTTGTACGCGAAAGTGCTGGCCGCCACGACGCTGCCGGCCGCGGCACATGGCCTGGTGGCCGCGCTGACGACCCTTCTCGGCGTCGAGCGTGCGTCCATCGGCCTGCACGAGCACGGTCGCACACGACTGTTGGCGAGCTCGAACCTCGAATTGTCGAACGCGCAGGCCGAGCTGCCGCAGCACCTGGTCGGGGCGATGGACGAGGCCATCGACCAGGGCGTCGGCCTGGCCTGGCCCGCAACCGAGGCGGCGGGGCTGGATGGCACCCGCATCCTGATCGAGCATGCCGCGCTGCAGCGCCAGGTCGGCGGCGCGGTGGCCACGCTGCCGCTGGGCGTCGGCGGCGACGTGTTCGGCGCGCTGTGCGTCGAGCGCAGCCAGGGCCCCGCCTTCGACGCCGCCGAACTCGAGCGCCTGGGGCAGCTGATGGCGCTGGCCGTGCCGGCGATGCGCTGGATGCAGCAGGGCACGCAGCCCTGGCACCGGCGCGCCTGGCGCGAGTTGCGACTGGCCGTGGCGGCATTGCGCCAGCCGCAGCGACGCGCGACGCGCCGGCTGCTGGTTGGCGCCGCCGCAGCGCTGCTGTTCGTGGCCGTGGCGCCGCTCGAACACCAGGTCGGCGGGCGGGCCCGTATCGAAGGCGCGGAGCAACGCGTGATGGTTGCTCCGGCCGATGGCTTCGTGAAGACCGCGCATGTGCGACCGGGCGACCGCGTCAAGGCCGGTGATGCGCTGGTCGACCTGCTCGACGGCGACCTGCGCCTGGAGCGCGAGCGCTGGGGCAGCCAGCTCGCCCAGCACGAGAACGCCTATGCCGCGGCGATGGCCAAGTCCGATCGCGCCGGCGCATCGACCAGTGTGGCGCGCATCAGCGAGGCGCAGTCGCAGCTCGCGCTGGTCGACGAGCAGTTGCTGCGGGGGCGTGTCGCAGCGCCGTTCGACGCCCTCGTGATCCAGGGCGACCTGAGCCAGTCGATCGGTGCCCCGGTGCGCCAGGGCGACACCTTGTTGACCCTGGCAACCACCGGCCTGCACCGCGTCATCGTCGAAGTCGACGAGGTCGACATCGGCCGCGTGCAAGTCGGCCAGAGCGGCAGCCTGGCGCTGTCGTCGCTGCCCTGGGACCGGCAAGACCTGGTCGTCGAGCGCATCACGCCGCTGGCCAAGGCGGTCGATGGCCGCAACGTCTTCGAGGTCGAGGCGCGACTGGTGGCGCCGCGCGCCGATCTGCGCCCGGGCCTGCTCGGCCGGGCCGATCTGGTGGTCGGCCGCCTGCCGCCGCTGTGGGCCTGGACGGGGCATGCCCTGGACCGCCTGCGCGTGGCCTGGTGGTCCTGGCTGGGCTGATCAGTGGCCGCCCGATGACGTCCCTGTACAGCTCGCGCTGGCACCGCGTGGCCGGCCTGCGCCCGCGCTTGTCTGCGAACCTGCACGTGCGCCGGCAGCAGGTGCGAGGCGAACGCTGGGTCGTGCTGGCCGACGCCAGTGGTGGCCGCAGCGTGCGCCTGAACGCGGCCGGCTATGCCTTTGCCGGCCGCCTGAACGGCCAGCACACGGTGCAACAGCTGTGGGATTGGCAACTCGCGCAGCACGGCCGATGCCGCGAGCCAGGACGAGATCATCGACCTGCTGGCCCAGCTGCGCGAGGCGGGGCTGGTGGCCTTCGATCGCGCGGCCGATTTCGAGGTGTTGCTGCCGCACCTGGACCAGGTCGCGCGGCCCAAGGGCCGCGGCAGCCTGCTCGCCTGGCGGCTGCCCTTGCTCAACCCGACCGTCTGGCTCACGAGGTTGCAGCCGCTGGCGCGGCCACTGTTCTCGCGCACGGCACTCGGGGCGTGGCTGCTCGCCGTGGCGATGCTGCTCGTGCTGGCGCTGCAGCATGCACCGACGCTGTGGGCCCATGGTCTGCAGTGGATGGCCACGCCGCGCTTTGCCGCATTGGCCGCGCTGCTCTACGTGCCGATCAAGCTGCTGCACGAACTGGCTCACGGGCTGGCCGTCCGGCGCTGGGGCGGGCAGGTGCGCGAGGCCGGCGTCACGCTGATGCTGCTGCCTGCCGGTGCCCTATGTCGACGCCTCGGCCGCATCGGCCTTCGCACAGCGCCGGCACCGCATCGCGGTCAGCGCCGCCGGCATCATGACCGAGCTGGCGCTGGCCGCCGTGGCGCTGCCGCTGTGGCTGTGGCTGGACGAGGGCCTGTTGCGCGACGCCGCTTTCGTGACGCTCGTCATCACCGGCGTCTCGACGCTGCTGTTCAACGCCAACCCGCTGCAGCGCCTGGATGGCTACTACATCGTCACCGACGCGCTCGAGCTGCCCAACCTCGCGCCACGCAGCCGCCGCTGGTGGCAGGAGCTGCTGCAACGCCGGCTGCTGCGCCTGCCCGGCGTCGAACCGATGCCGGTGGCCCGCGGCGAGACGCCGTGGCTGGCCGCCTATGCGCCGCTGGCCTGGCTGGTCGTGATCGCCATCTCGGCGCTCGCCGTGGTCTGGCTGGGCCAGCTTTCGCTGATGCTGGGCGTCCTGTGCGGCCTGCTGCTGGCCTGGCAGATCCTGCTGCGACCGGCCGCCAAGCTGATCGGTCAACTGCGTCGCAGTGCGCTGGCGCAGCAGGGCACGGCAATGCGTTGGCGCCGACTCGCGCTCGGCGGCAGCGCCGCGCTGTTGCTCGCCCTGCTGGTGCCATTGCCGCAACGCACCCTGGTTCAGGGCGTGGTCTGGCCGCCCGACCAGGCGCAATTGCGCGCCGACGAGGACGGCTTCGTCGCGGCCGTGGCCGCCCCGCAGGGTCAGACGGTGCAGCCGGGGCAGCTGGTGGTGCAGTTGGCCAACCCGACTCTGCAGGCCAGCCGCGAGCGCCAGGTGGCGCGCGTCGTGGCGCTCGAAACCAATCTGTTCCATGCCCTGCCGGGCGATGGCGAGAGTGTCGGCAACGCCCGCGCGGGCGATGCACGCGCCGAACTGGTCGCGGCGCAGGCCGAACTCGCCCGCCTGGACGAGCGCATCGACGCCCTGGCCGTGCGCGCGCGCACGGCCGGGCGTGTCGCCTTGCCTCAGTCGAGCGACCTGCACGGTCAGTACATCCGCCGCGGTCGCCTGCTCGGGCAGGTGATCGGCGACGAGGCGGTGATCGTGCGCCTGGCGCTGCCGGAATCGCAGGCCAGCGATTTGCGCCGCGAGGTGGGCGCCGTGAGCGTGCAGTTGGCGAGCGCGCCGGGCTCGTCGCAGCATGCAACGCTGGTGCGCGACAGCGTCGGCGCGGTAATGCAGCTGCCCAGCGCGGCCCTGAGCACGCGCCACGGCGGCGACGTGACCACCGATCCGCGCGACAGCGACGACCTCAAGCCGCTGCAGCCGGTGGTTCTGCTCGACGTGCGGCTCGATGCGCAGGCGCAATCGGCCCCGGCCGCCGGCAGCGACCGCATCGGCGAGCGCGCCTGGGTGCGCTTCGACACTGGCCTGGCGCCGCTGGCGTGGCAGCTTGCGAAGGGCCTGCAGGGCATCGTGCTGCGCCGCTTCAATCCGCAGTTCTGATGGCCGCGACCATGGAACTGGCGCAGATCCTGCCCGTGCCCGGACCCTTGTGGGGTCGCTATCCCCTGCGCGCCGCCGACGACCGCGCCGCGCCCTGGCGCCGACCGCAATGGCGGGGTGCCCTGGCCCAGTGCCGCCAAGTCGCGCAGGCGGCAGCGGTTCACGCCCGCGTTTGGCAGGGGCTCGACGCGAGCCAGCGGCCGGGGGCGCTGCAGACGTTGCAGCGGCGTCTGCGGCGCGAGGGTCTGCGGGGCGACGCGGTGGCACAGGCGGTCGGTGTGGTGTCGGCCTGCGCGGCCGAAACGGTGGGCTGGACGCCGCGCGAGACCCAGTGGTTGGCGGCGGCCGCACTGCTAGGCAACCGCATGGCCGAGATGGCCACCGGCGAAGGCAAGACGCTGGCCATCGGGATCGCGGCCGCGGTGGCCGCGCTGGCTGGCGTGCCGGTGCATGTGGTCACGGCCAACGACTATCTCGCGGCGCGCGACGCCGCGCGGCTGGCGCCGCTGTTCGGCGCGCTCGGCCTGCGCGTGGCGTCGCTGGCCGGCGCCGCAAGCGACGATGCCAAGCGCGCGGTCTACGCCCATGATGTGGTCTACACCACCGCCAAGGACCTGGCGTTCGACTTCCTGCGCGACCGCCAGGCTGCGGGGCCGACCCACGAACTCGATCGCGTGGCCGCCGGCTTGGGCGGACATCCCGCGCCGCCGCCGTTGATGCGCGGCCTGTGCATGGCCCTGCTCGACGAGGCCGACAGCATCCTGCTCGACGAGGCCGAGGTGCCGCTGATCCTGTCGCGCGCGGCACCGCAGGCTGCACGTCGCGCCTTTCTCTGGCAGGCCCTGGCGCTGGCGCGCCAGCTCGAGCTGGGCCGCGACTTCACGCTGCAGCGCGCCGACCGCGTGGCCACCCTGACGCCCGCCGGCGAGGAGCGCGTCGCCACGCTCGCCGCCGACCTGGGCGGCCCCTGGCAGCGGCCGCGCTACCGTCGCGAGGCCGTGCTGATCGCGCTCGTGGGGCTGCATGCCTGCCACCGCGACGAGCATTACCTGGTGCGCGACGGCCGCATCGACCTGCTCGACGAGGTCACGGGTCGCGTCGCCGTCGGCCGCGTCTGGTCGCGCGGCCTGCATACCGTGGTAGCGCTGAAAGAAGGTCTGGCGCCCCCGCACGAGACCGAAACCGTGGCGCAGATCACGTTCCAGCGCTTCTTCCAGCGCTACTGGCGCCTGGGCGGCATCAGCGGCACCCTGTGGGAAGCGCGCGCCGAACTGCGGGACGTCTACGGCGCCAGCGTCGTGCGCATCCCGCTGCACCGCGCATGCCTGCGCCAGGACTGGCCTGCGCGCCGCTTCGTCGACGTCGACACGATGTTCCGCGCCGTGGCCAAACGCGCCGTGAAACTGGGCGGGGCCGGCCGGCCGGTGCTGGTGGGTACCGGCAGCGTGGCGGACGCCCAGCGTCTGTCCGAGCGACTGCGTCGTCACGGCATCAAGCACCGCGTGCTCAACGCATTGCAGGACGCGGACGAGGCCGCGATCATCGCCGAGGCCGGCCGCGCTGGGCGCATCACCGTGGCCACGCGGATGGCCGGTCGCGGGACCGACATCGAACTCGACGACGCGGCGCGCGCGGCCGGCGGCCTGCACGTGATTTCCTGCCAGGACAACGCCTCGCGTCGCCTGGATCGGCAACTGGCCGGTCGCGCCGGCCGCCACGGCGACCCAGGAAGCGCAGAAGCGTGGCATTTGCCGCGCACTTCGCCCCCCATCGACGGACCTCGCGCCGATAACATCTTGCAATGGAATCTGTCAACCACGATCGGCGCATCGCTGTGGCTGGCGCTGTGGTCCCGCCGCTGGATGCAATGGCGCGAGGAGCGGCGCCGCGCGGCCGTGCGGCGCAGCCTGCTCGAGCAGGATCTGCACTGGGAGCGCCGGCTGTCATTTTCCGGCTCGCCCCGCTAGCACTGGCCGTGCTGCTGGCCGCGCCGCCGGTGCACGCGGCACCCGGGGCCGCCGCTGCCCAAGCCGATGGGCTGCCTGATCGAGCCCGACCGCGTCGCCGAGGTCGGCTCGCAGGTGGTCGGTCTGGTCGAACGCATCAGCGTCGAGCGCGGTGACTTCGTCACCGACGGCCAGTCGCTGCTGACCCTGCGCGCCGACGTCGAGCGCGCCAATGCCGGCGCCGCCGACACCCGTGCCCGCATCGATGCCGATGTGCTGGCCGCCAAGGCCAGCCTCGACTTGGCCGAGCAGAAGGTCAAGCGCGCCGAGTCGCTGGTGGCGCAGAACTTTGTCTCCGAACAGGCGGCCGAGCAGGCGCGCGGCGAGGCCGAAGTGGCGCGGCAGAAGCTCAATCAGGTGCGCGGCCAGCAACAGGTCTGGGTCGGCGAGCGCCGCGTGGCGCAGGCCCAATTGGCGCTGCGCACCGTGCGCAGCCCGTTCGCCGGCGTGGTCGTCGAACGCTATGTCAATATCGGCGAGCGCGTCGAGGACCGCCCGCTGATGCGCGTGGCCGTGATCGATCCGCTGCGCGTGCAACTGATGGTGCCGACCTCGCTCTACGGCACGCTGGCGACGGGCGACCGGCTGACGATCCGTCCCGAACTGCCCGGCGTCGACGCCGTCGTCGCCACGGTGAGCCATGTCGACCGCGTGCTCGACGCGGCCAGCAACAGCTTCCGCGTGCGCCTCACGCTGCCGAATCCGAACAACCGGCTGCCCGCCGGATTGCGCTGCAAGGCCGACCTGCCCATGACCGCCGGTGCGGCGCCCTCGGCAGCGACGCCCAATTCGCCGAAGGTGGCGCCCGTCGTCGACCACAACCCGGCTGCGCCCAAGCGCGCCACGCTCTGACGGCGTCGCCCTAACGCTGCCGTTCCCCGCCGATGCCTTCGCCCTCCCTGCGCCTGCGCGCCGAGCCGATGGAGGAGCGGATCCTTCATTCGGCTGACCTTGCACCGCTGTGGCTGGCCGGCGAGCCCGCCGACACCAGCCTGCAACAGCCGTCGCTGTCGACGGCAGCCGACGCCAGCGTGCAGCGCAGCGAGATCGTCTTCGTCGACGCCTCGGTGCCCGATGCGGCCAGGCTGCTGGCCGACCTGCAGGCGCAGCGCAGCGCCGGGCGCGCGATCGAGATCGTGATCATCGGCGCCGGAAAGGACGGCTTGTCGTTGATCACGGCCACGCTGGCCGGTCGCAGCGACATCAGCGCCGTGCATGTGCTTGCGCATGGCAGCGACGGCTTGCTCCAACTGGGAAGCGCCCGGCTCGATGCCGCGTCGTTGTTGCAGCGCGCCGGCGAAATCGCCGCCTGGGGCAACGCGCTGAGCGCCGACGCCGACCTGCTGCTGTACGGCTGCGACGTGGCCCAGACGGATGCCGGCCGGCAGTTCGTCAGCGACCTCGCGGCGTTGACCGGCGCCGACGTCGCGGCCAGTGTCGACGTCACCGGCGCCGCGCCGCGCGGTGGCAACTGGGTGCTCGAATACCAGATCGGCCGCATCGAGGCCGACATCGCGCCCGGCGCCTGGGCGCAGACGCGCTGGGAAGGCGTGCTGGCAACCTACACCGTCACCACGACGATCGACGTCGTCGGCGCCACCCTGCAGCCCGGCTCGCTGCGCTGGGCGATCCAGCAGGCCAATGCCAACCCCGGCCTGGACACCATCGTCTTCGCGCTCGACGGCACCTTCAATCTGGCACCGCTCAGCTCCGGCGGCGACGACAATATCGACGGCGACTTCGACATCACCGACAGCGTCAACATCGTCGGCAACGGCAGCGCCAACACGATCATCAACGGCAACGGCGTCGACCGCGTGTTCGACCTGCGCGCCGGCGCCATCACGCTCAGCGGGCTGACGATCCAGGGCGGGCGCTCGCAACGTAGGCGCCGGCGTGCGCATCGAGTCCGGCGCCACCGTGACGATGAACAACGTCGTGATCCAGGACAACCGCGGCAACGGCAGCAGCAAGGGCGGCGGCGTCTACGTCGACGGCACGCTGACGATCACCAACTCGATCGTGCAGCGCAACGGCGACAACCTGGTGGGCAACGTCGACGGCGGTGGCATCTACGTCGATAGCAATGCCCGGCTGACGGCACGCTACGTCGAGCTGCGCGACAACGTCGCCAATGACAAGGACGGCGGCGCGATCTACCACAAGGGCGCAGGGCTGACGCTGGAGAACGTCACGCTGGCCGCCAACCTGGCCAAGCGCGGCGGCGGGCTGTTCATCGACGGTTCCGCCAGCGCCCCAGTCCACGCTCACCAATGGCACGGTGAGCGGCAACACGGCCACGTCCGAGGGCGGCGGCCTGTGGCTCGACGACAGGCTCACCCTCGACCATGTGACCGTGGCCGCCAACACGGCGCCGGTCGGCGGCGGCGTCTACGACAAGGCCAGCGGGCTGTTCGCCAATGCGCGCATCGGCAGCTCGCTCTTCGCCGGCAACAGCGGCGGCAATTTCAACAGCACCGTCTTCTCACTCGGGTACAACCTCAGCGACAGCTACAACCTCGGCCTTATCGGCTTCAGCGACAGGAACAACACACCGGCGGGCCTGCTGGCGCTGGCCGACAACGGCGGCTTCACACGCACGCATGCCATCGCCAGCACCAGTGCGGCGCGTGACGCCGCGAATCCGAGCACGGCGCTGACCGCCGACCAGCGCGGCATGGCCTACTTCGGTGGCCGCGCCGACATCGGCGCCTTCGAATACAACCCGTTCGGCTTCGCCCCGACCGTCAGCTCGGTGTCCAACCAGGTGATCGACGAGGACACCGCGCTGGCGCCGATCGGTTTCACCGTCAGCGACTTCGAGTCCGCGCCCGGCAGCCTGGTCGTAACGGCGACCTCGAGCAACCCCGCGCTGGTGCCCAATGCCAACATCGTGCTCGGCGGCAGCGGCGCCAACCGCACCATCGGCCTGACGCCGGCGCCGAACGCGAACGGCGCGAACAGCGGCGGGCCGACGACGATCACGATTTCGGTCTCCGACGGCGGCAGCGTCACGACGACGACCTTCACCGTCACTGTCAGCGCCGTCAACGACCCGCCGGTGCTCAGCCTGCCATTGGCGCAGACCGTCGACGAAGGCAGCACGCTCGTGCTGTCGGGCGCCGATGCGCCGCGCGTCAGCGACGTCGATGCCGGCGGCAGTCCGGTCCAACTCACGTTGAGCGCGAGCGCCGGCCTGATCAGCCTGAGCCAGACCACCGGCCTGTCGTTTGTCACCGGCACCGGCACCGACAACGCGACGATGACTTTCGCCGGCACGCTGGCGGCGGTCAACGCGGCGCTCGACGGCTTGCGTTTCGTGCCGGCGAGCGGCTACTCGGGCCCGGCCCAGATCCAGTTCATCGTCAACGACCTCGGCGCCAGCGGCAGCGGCGGTGCCAAGCTCGCCAACGGCCAGGTCGACATCACCGTCGGCGCCGTCAACGACGCACCGACGCTGGACCTGCCCGGCCCCCAGGCGACGCCGCAGCCGACGCCGCTCGTGCTGTCCGCGGCCAACGGCAACGCGATCACCGTCAGTGACGTCGATGCCGGGCCCGCCAACCTGCAGGTGACCTTGCTGGCGACCAACGGACTGATCACGCTGGGCCAGACCACCGGCCTGATCTTCCTCGTCGGCAGCGGCAGCGGCGATGCGACGATGACCTTCCTCGGCAGTCAGGCGTCGATCAACGCGGCGCTCGATGGAACCGCCTTCTCGGCGCTGGCCTCGGGTGTGGCGCGCATCGACATCGTGGTCGACGACCTCGGCAACACCGGCAGCGGCGGCGCGAAGCAGGCCAGCGGCACGGTCAATATCAACGTCGTCGTCGACGCGATTCCGATCGTGCTGCTGTCGCAGACCGATATCAGCTTCACCGAGAACGGCGCTGCGCTGCTGCTCGATCCCGGCATGCTGGTGATCGACCTCGACCACACGACCCTGGCATCGGCCCGCATCCGCCTCATCGGCTACGCCGGTGCGCAGGATCAGCTGCTGTTCACCAACACCGGCGGCATGGGCAACATCGCCGCCAGCTACAGCGCCGGCGTGCTCGACCTGAACTCAGCCGGGCAGACCGCGACCGTGGCCGAGTGGGAGGCCGCACTGCGCTCGGTGACCTACCTGAACACAAGCGACGCGCCGTCGACCGCCTTGCGCAGGCTGCTCGTGACCGTCAACGACGGCATCGCCGACAGCGCGGCGCGCCAGATCACGCTGACCGTGGTCGCGGTCAACGATGCGCCACTGCTCACAGGCTCACAGGACCTGGCGCCGATCGGCGAGGACGCGACCACCAACGCCGGCACGCTGGTTTCGACCCTGGTTGCGGGCCATGTGAGCGACGTCGACGGCGGCGTGCTGGTCGGCATCGCGGTGACCGCGGTCGACAACACCTACGGCGCCTGGGAGTACACGACCAACGGCGGCGTGAACTGGTACGCGCTTGCCGGGGTCAGCGAGACCAGCGCACTGCTGCTCGACGTCGACGCCGACACGGCAGTCCGCTTCGTCCCCAACGCCAATTGGAACGGCACGGTCGCGGCGGGTCTGACCTTCCGCGCCTGGGACCATGCCAGCGGCTTCGCCGGCACGCAGGTCGACGCCAGCGTCAACGGTGGCTCAACCGCGTTCAGCGCCACGACCGCAACGGCCGGCATCGTCGTCAATCCGGCCAACGATCCGCCGCAGCTGCTGCAGCCGCTGGCCGACCAGGCCGCGACACAGGACGCCGCGTTCAGCTACACGGTGCCGGCGGGCACCTTCGGCGACATCGACACCGGCGACACGCTGGTCTACAGCGCGACGCTGGCCTCGGGCGCGGCGCTGCCATCGTGGCTGAGTTTCAACGCCAGCACGCGCACTTTCAGCGGCACGCCGGCCAATGCCGACGTCGGCTACATCGCCCTGTGCGTGACCGCCACCGACGGCAGCGGTGCCAGCGCGAAGGATGACTTCGTGCTCCGCGTGGCCAACGTCAACGATGCGCCGCAGCTAATGGTCGCGATCACGGCACCGGCCGCGACGCAGGACGTGGCGTACAGCTTCACGCTGCCGGGCGGCACCTTCGTCGACATCGATGCGCTGGACACGTTGAGCTACAGCGCGACGCTCGACTCCGGCGCGGCGCTGCCCGCCTGGCTGAGCTTCGATGCGCTCACGCAGACCTTCAGCGGCACGCCGGCCAATGCCGACGTCGGCGCGATCACGATTCGCGTCACGGCCACGGACCTGCTGGGCCTGTCGGGGGTCGCCGACTTCACGCTGACCGTGCTCGACGTCAACGACCCGCCGCTGCTGGCCGCGCCGATCGCCGACCAGTCGGCGACCCAGGACCTCGCGTTCACCTTCACCGTGCCCGCGGGCAGCTTCGGCGATGCCGATGCCGGCGACACATTGAGCTACAGCGCGACGCTGGTCTCGGGCGCGGCGCTGCCATCGTGGCTGAGTTTCAACGCCGCGACGCGGACCTTCAGCGGCACGCCGGCCAACGCCGACGTCGGCGGGATCGCCGTGCGCGTGACCGCCACCGATGGCAGTGGCGCCGCCGCCTTCGACGACTTCAGCCTGACCGTGGCCAACGTCAACGACGCGCCAGTGCTGGCGGCGTCGATCGCCAACCGGGGCGTCACGGCCGGGTCGACCGCGTCGTTCCAATTGCCGAGCGCGACCTTCACGGACCCGGACGTCGGCGACAGCCTGAGCTATGCCGCCACGCTGGCCGATGGCTCGGCGCTGCCCGCGTGGCTGAGTTTCGACGCCAGCACCTTGACCTTCAGCGCGGCGCCTGGCACTCAGCAGACGGGTGTCTTCGCCGTGCGCGTGACGGCCACCGACGGCGCCGGCGCCGCCGCCCAGGCGCAGTTCGCCGTCATCGTGGCGGCGCCTTCAGCGATCGAGGCGCCACCCGTCATCGACGCCGGCACGACCCCTGCGCCGTCGCCTGTCGACGAGCCGGTTGTTGACGCCGTTCCGGCGAGCGCTCCGACCCCCGCCCCCACGCCGCCGTCGCCCGGAGCGATCGGCGCGATCCCTGACGCGCCGGCGCTCGAGTTGGCGCTTGACTCGGCACCTGCGGCGTCACGTTCCAACGGCCTCGGCACCCCAGGCAGCAGCGGTGCTCGGGCCGGTGGCAGCCAGTCCGATGCCGTGCTCGGTGACGCCATCACGCCCGACTACCGGGCCGTCGACCTGGGCTCGCTGGTCAGTCTGCTCGGCAGCGACGACCTGCTGCGCAGGCTCGAGGAGCTGCAGCGTAATCTGCTCGAGCAGGGCCCTGAACATCGGCTGGTGGTGGCCTCGACCCTTGCCGCCACCAGCGGCTTGTCGATCGGCTATGTGGTCTGGCTGATCCGCGGCGGTGTGCTCGTCAGCTCGATGCTGTCGGCGCTGCCGGCGTGGCAGATGATCGACCCGTTGCCGGTGGTCGCGGCGGCGGGCAAGTCGCGCGGGCGCCAGGCCAAGGCGGCGAAGGCCGGCGACGCCGACGCCGACGTCGAACGCCTGTTCGACGACCGCCACGAACCCACCCCGCCCAAGGCGCCTGAGCCGGCGCCCAAGGCAAGAGCGGTCGCCGAACGCGGCACCGAGGGAATCCGCACATGAATCCGCTCGCCCTGCTGCGCCGCCTTTCCACGCGAACGCACCTGACCCTCGGCCTGACCGCGTTGATGGTCGGCGTGCTGATGGTCGCGACCTATGTCGGCCTGGTGCCCGACGCCGAGGCCCTGAAGCGGCAGCACCGCAACACGCTGTCGGAGACCCTGGCACTGACCGCCTCGGTGATGCTCGATGAGTCGCAGCCCGAAGTGCTGGAGCAGATGCTCGAGTTCCTGCGCGCGCGCAACCCCGAGCTGTTGTCGATCGGCGTACGCGCGCTCGACGGCACGTTGTTGATCGATCTGCAGCAACACTCCACTCACTGGGTGCATGGGCCGCGGGCGCATTCGACCGAGGCCGAGATCCTGGTCCCGGTCTGGCAGGCGGGTCAGGCCTGGGGCAATGTGGAACTCCGTTTCGAGCCCTTGCGCGCCGCCGGCTGGCGCGGCGAGTTGCAGGATCCGGGCCTGAAACTGGCCGGCTTCATGTTTGCCGTCTGTGGCCTCCTGTTCTTCTTCTATCTCAAGCGCATGTTGCGCGAGCTCGATCCGACGCGTGCCGTGCCGCAGCGCGTGCGCGCCGCCTACGACACCCTGACCGAGGGCATGGTCGTGCTCGACGCCAAGGGGGCGATCGTGCTGGCCAACAAGTCGACCAGTGCCCTGTTGGGCGTGCCGGAGCAGCGTCTGATCGGGCGCTCGCCGTCCGAGTTCGGCTGGCGTCGGGCCGACGGCACGGTGCTGGATGCCGCCGCGCTGCCGTGGCAGATCGCGCTGCGCACGCAGCAGGCGCAGCGCGACATGCACCTCAACGTCACCAGTCGGGGCGGTGCGAGCTATTCGCTGCGCGCCAACTGCTCGCCGATCCTCGACGATCGGGGCGGCCTGCAGGCGCTCGTGATCAGCTTCCAGGACGTGACCGAACTCGAGCAGCGTGGCGCGGCGCTGCAGGTGGCCAAGGAACAAGCCGATGCCGCCAACCAGGCCAAGAGCCAGTTCCTGGCCAACATGAGCCACGAGATCCGCACGCCGATGAACGCGATCCTCGGTTTCACCGAGGTGCTGCGGCGCGGCGGGCTGCGCCAGGGTGGCGATGCCACCAAGCACCTGGACATCATCCATTCGAGCGGCAAGCACTTGCTGAATCTGATCAACGACATCCTGGACCTGTCCAAGGTCGAGGCCGGGCGGCTCGAGGCCGAACGCATAGCGATGGCGCCGCACCAGATCGCGCGCGAGGTGGTACAGACCTTGAACGAGCGCGCGACCGAGAAGGGCCTGATGCTGGACCTGCGGTTCCCGCAGGCCTTGCCGGCCACGATCGAAGGCGACCCGGCCCGGCTGCGCCAGATCATCACCAACCTGATCGGCAACGCGATCAAGTTCACCGAGCAGGGTCAGGTTACCGTGACGCTGCGCCTGGAGCCCGCAGGCGAGCGCACTCACTATTGCGTGGACGTGCAGGACAGCGGCATCGGCATTCCGGCCGACAAGGTCGAGTCGGTGTTCGAGCCCTTCGTGCAGGCCGAGTCGACGACGACGCGGCGTTTCGGCGGCACCGGGCTGGGCTTGACGATCAGCCGCGGTTTTGCGCGCGCGATGGGCGGCGACATCAGCGTGAGCAGCGTCTACGGTCAGGGCGCCAGGTTCAGCCTCTGGCTCGACGCCGGCAGTCTGGCCGGGGCCACCTTGCTCGAACCTGCAGCGTTGGCCGCGCTCGGCGAGACCGCCGCGGCAGTCGAATCGGTGCGTTGGCACTTCCCGCCCGCGCATGTGCTCGTCGTCGACGACGGCGCAGAGAACCGTCAGCTGGTGCGTGTCTTGCTCGAGGAGGTCGGTCTGCGCGTCAGCGAGGCCGAGAACGGCCAGGTCGCGCTGGACCGGGTCGCGGCCGGCCGCTTTGACCTGTTGTTGATGGACATGCAGATGCCGGTGATGGACGGCCAGACCGCGACCCGCCGCCTGCGCGCCCAGGGCTGCACGCTGCCGATCGTCGCCCTCACTGCCAATGCGATGAAGGGCTTTGAGCGCGAGCTCGAGGAGGCCGGGTTCAGTGGCTTCCAGACCAAGCCAATCGACGTCGACGCGCTGCTCGAAGACCTGGCGGCCCGCCTGGGCGGGCAGGCGATCGCGACCCCGACCGAGACGGCGCCGGCCAGCGCGCCGACGCCTCGCCACGCGGGCGTCGACGCGACGACCACCATGGCGCCGGCCATCATCTCGCGCCTGGCAGACCATGCCAAGCTCGGCAAGATCGCTGCCCGCTTCGTCGAGCAGCTGCCGGGAAAATTGGCGCAGATGGACGCGGCGGCGGCGCGCGATGACCGCCAGGAACTGGCCGCGCTGGCGCATTGGCTCAAGGGCGCCGGCGGCAGCATGGGCTTCGACGACTTGTCCGCCCCCGCCAAGGCCGTCGAGGACGCGGCCAAGGGCGGCGACAGCGCCGCGATGGCGTCGGCCCTGGACGAGTTGCACGCCTTGGAGCAGCGCATCGTGCGCGGCGCAACGCCATCCCGGAACAAGCTCGCAGAGGCTGGCGCATGAAGACCGATGTTTGGGCGGCAACGACGCCCGCCGAAATCGAGGCGGCGCCGGGCCGATCGCCCCTGCTCGACGCCAAGGTGATGATGGTCGACGACGAACCGCTGATGACCGATCTCATCCAGGCCCACCTCGAGGAGGCGGGCTACGCCAACTTCGTCGTCGCCAACGACCCGCGCGATGCACTGGAGTTGTTGCGCCGCGAGGAGCCCGGCGTGCTGCTGCTGGATCTGATGATGCCGCAGATGTCGGGCTTCGAGTTGCTCGAGGCGATCCGCGCCGACCGCGTGCTGCGCTTCACGTCGGTGATCGTGCTGACCGCTTCGACCGGCGCCGATGCCAAGTTGCGCGCGCTGCAGCTCGGCGCCAGCGACTTTCTGTCCAAGCCCGTCGACGCCAGCGAACTGGTCCTGCGCGTTCGCAATACGCTGGCCTTTCGCCAATACCACGACCGGCTGATCAATTTCGACGCAGTCACCGGCTTGCCCAACCAGCGCCCATTCGACCGCGGCATCGATGAGATGTTGTCGCGGCGCGAGCTCGTCGGCGGGATGATGGCCTTGCTCAGCATCACGCTTCCAGACTACCAGCAGCTGCGCGAAAGCATCGGCCAGAGCACGGCTGACGGCTTGGCCAAGGCCTTTGCGCGCCGCCTGGAGCGCTTTGCAACCAGCGAAGGCAGCCTGTCGTCGCATGCCGTGAGTGCCGAGCGTGCGCCCCGCGTCGCCCGCCTGGGGCCGGACCGCTTCGGCCTGATTCTCGAAGGCCTGGCCGATGCCGAGGCGGTGGAGCTGTCGGTCAAGCGCCTGCTGGCCTGGGTCGCCGAGCCGGTCGCACTCGGGCTGCATGAAGTGGTGCCGAGCGCCTGGATCGGGATCGCGGTAGCGCCGGCCGACGGCAATACGCCGGAGGTCCTGCACAAGAGCGCCGATCTGGCCGCGACGCGAGCCCGCCTGGAGGGCACGTCAGCCTTCAAGTTCGCATCGCCCGACCTGAACGCAAAGTCGTATGAGCGCATGACGCTGGGCCTGCAGTTGCGTGGAGCGGCCGACCGTGGCGAACTGCGCCTGCACTACCAGCCCAAGATCGACCTGGCCAGCAACCGCATCATTGGTGCCGAGGCGCTCGTGCGCTGGCAGCATCCTGAGCACGGGCTGGTGCCGCCGGGCCAGTTCATTGCGCTGGCTGAGGAACTCGGCCTGATCGGCGACATCGGCCAATGGGTGCTCGAGCACGCCTGTGCCGAGGCGGCCGGTTGGGCGCGGGCGGGGCTGGGCGAGTTGAAGATCGCCGTCAACGTTGCCAAGCCGCAGTTCCGGAGCGGCGACTTCTGCGCCATGGTCCGCCAGGCGCTGTTCGACAGTGGCTTGCCGGCGCGGCAACTGGTGCTCGAGCTGACCGAGAGCATGTTGATGGACGATGTTCAGGCCAGCGTTGCGTTGATGCACGACCTCAAGTCGCTCGGCCTGACCCTGTCGATCGACGACTTCGGCACCGGCTACTCGTCGCTCAGCTACCTGAAGAGCTTCCCGATCGACGAGCTGAAGGTCGATCGCTCGTTCGTCACCGACCTGCCGGGTCGGCAGGCCGATGCCGCCATCGTGCAGGCGATCGTCGGACTGGGACACAGCCTGGGCATGTCCGTGATCGCCGAAGGCGTCGAGACGCGCGAGCAACTGGACTGTCTGCGCAAACTCGGCTGCGATCAATACCAGGGCTTCCTGTACAGCCGACCCGTGGCGCCGGACAAGTTCGCGTTGCTGCTCGAGGCCGAGCGCTCGCCTGCGACGCCCTGAGGACTTGGCGGGGCCTGGCGTGCGCCGCGGCGCACGCTAGAAGTTGACGTTCTGGCCGCCCTTGAGCTGCAGCAACTCGCGCGCCTCGTCGGGGCTGGCGACCTCGAGGCCGAGGCCCTCGATGATCTGGCGCACCGCGCGCACCTGCTGCGCGTTGCTTTCGGCGAGTTGGCCTGGGCCGATCCACAACGAGTCTTCGAGCCCGACGCGCACATTGCCGCCCAGCGCCAGCGACTGGGCCGCGATCGGCAGTTGGTTGCGGCCGGCACCGAGCACGCTCCACTGGTACTCGTTGCCGAACAGGCGGTCGGCGGTGCGCTTCATGTGCGCCACGTCTTCGGGGTGCGGCCCGATGCCGCCGAGGATGCCGAACACCGACTGAATGAAGAACGGCGGCTTCACCAGGCCGCGGTCGGCGAAATGGCGCAGCGTGTAGAGGTGGCCGATGTCGTAGCACTCGATCTCGAAGCGCGTGTGGTTGGCCGCGCAGGTGGTGAGGATGTTGGCGATGTCGGCAAAGGTGTTCTTGAAGATGCGCTCGTCCGAGCCCTCGAGGTAGGGGCGTTCCCAGTCGAACTTGAATTCCTTGAAGCGCGCCAGCATCGGGAACAGGCCGAAGTTCATCGAGCCCATGTTCAGCGAGGCCACTTCAGGCTTGAAGTGTGCGCAGGGCTTGAGCCGTTCTTCGACGCCCATCGTCGGCGCGCCGCCGGTGGTGATGTTGATGACGACATTGCTGGCCTCCTTGACGCGCCCGAGGAACGGCGCAAACGCCTCGGGGCGCTGATCCGGCTGGCCCGTGACGGGGTCGCGCGCGTGCAGGTGCACCAGCGCCGCACCGGCCTCGTGGGCGCTGAGCGCGGCCTCGGCGATCTCGTCGGCCGTGATCGGCAGGTACGGCGACATGCTCGGCGTGTGGATCGCGCCGGTGACGGCGCACGTGATCATTACCTTGCGCGGCTTGGATTTCGGACTGGCCATGGCGGTGCTCCTCGGATCGCGAATCCGGGCAGGGTAGCAAATGCAGCCGCCGCCGCAGGTATAACCGCAGTCAATACCGCGGGAGGCATGCGATGGATCTCGAACTGCAGGGGCAGCGCGTCATGGTGTCGGCCGGCGCCAACGGCATCGGCCTGGCGATGGCGCGGGCCTTCGTCCGCGAAGGCGCCCGCGTGGCGGTGTGCGATGTCGACGCGGCGGCGCTGGCGGCGCTCGCGCAGTCCGACCCGCTGCTGCACGCCATGCCCTGCGATGTCGCGCAGCGCGCCGACGTGGCGCGCTGGTTCGAGGGCGCACTGGCACACCTGGGAGGACTCGATTGCCTGGTCAACAACGCCGGCATCGCCGGGCCGACGGGCAAGGTCGACGCCATCGACCCCGAAGCCTGGGACCGCTGCATCGCCGTCGACCTCACGGGGCAGTTCAACTGCGTGCGCCTGGCCGTGCCGGCGCTGCGCGTCTCGAGCAATGCCAGCATCGTCAACGTCTCGTCACTGGCCGGGCGCTTGGGGTTTGCGCTGCGCACCCCCTACGCCGCGGCCAAATGGGGCGTGGTCGGGCTGATGCGCTCGCTGGCGGTCGAACTCGGGCCCGACAACATCCGCGTCAATGCCTTGCTGCCGGGCATCGTCGCCGGCGAGCGCCAGCAGCGCGTGCTGACGGCCAAGGCGCAGGCGCGCGGCGTGTCGTTTGAAGAAATCGAAGAGAGTGCCTTTGCTGCGACGTCGATCAAGCAGTACGTGACCGCCGAGCAGCTCGCCGACTACGTGGTCTACCTGGCCAGCCCGCGCGCCGCAACGATCTCGGGGCAGGCGCTGTCGGTGTGCGGGGACACGAACATGTTGAGCTGAGGGTGGCAAGGCGAGACATCCCGGCGCGGTTGCTGCCGCCGACGGGCCTAGACTGAGGGCCGGCGACGGCAACTCGGCGACCCGTACGGCAGTAGAGTATGCTTATGCGCTGATATTGAAACGTGTCCGCAACCCCGATTCAACCCATGCCATCCCGCGCGCCCAGGCAGGGTGGCCGACCAGGCCCTCAGCGATGAACCTGCATGACCTCCTGCGCAGCGGCGCCGACAACGACATCGCGATCGCCGCGCCGGGCCGCCCGGGGCTCGACTACCGTGGGCTGCGCACGTTGATCACGGACACCGGCGCCGCGCTCAACCAGGCCGGCATCGGCCGCAACGACCGCGTGGCGATCGTGCTGCCCAACGGCCCCGAGATGGCCACCTGCTTCCTGGCCTGCGCCTCGGCCGTGACGAGCGCGCCGCTGAACCCCGCCTACCGGCTCGACGAATTCGAGTTCTACCTGACCGACCTGCAGGCCAAGGCCCTGATCGTCGAGCGCGAGTCCAAGTCGCCGGCGGTCGACGCGGCGCGCAAGCTCGGCGTGCGCGTCATCGAGCTGGCTGTGGCCGAGGGTGCTCCCGCGGGGCAGTTCGCGCTCGACGCCGGCCCGGCGGCGGCCTGCGAACACGGCGGCGCGGCCGCGGGCGACGACGTGGCGATGGTGCTGCACACCTCGGGCACGACCTCGCGGCCCAAGCGCGTGCCGCTGTCGGTGGCCAACCTGTGCGCCTCGGCCGGCCACATCGCCGCCACGCTGGCGTTCACGCCGCGCGATTGCGGGCTGAACATCATGCCGTTGTTCCATATCCACGGACTGATCGGGGGCGTGCTGGCGCCGCTGTCGGCGGGCTCGCGGGTGTTCTGCACCCCGGGGTTCAATGCGCTGCGCTTCTTCGCCTGGATGGACGAGTCGAACCCGACCTGGTACACGGCGGTGCCGACGATGCACCTGGCGATCGCCTCGCGCGGCAAGCACAACGCGGCGATCATCCAGCGCCACCCGCTGCGCTTCGTGCGCTCGTCGTCGTCGGCGCTGCCGCCGCAGCTGATCGGGCAGCTCGAGAAAATGTTCAAGGCGCCGCTGATCGAGTCTTACGGCATGACCGAGGCGGCGCACCAGATGGCCTCGAGCCCGCTGCCGCCGCTGCCACGCAAGCCCGGTTCGGTCGGCCGCGCGGCCGGGCCCGAGATCCGCATCCGCAACGAGAACGGCGTCTTCCTCGGCGTCGACGAACCCGGCGAGATCGTGATCCGCGGCCCCAACGTCACCGCCGGCTACGAGAGCAACCCGAAAGCCAATGCCGAGTCCTTCATCGATGGCTGGTTCAGTACCGGCGACCAGGGCATGATCGACGCCGACGGTTTCCTGACCATCACCGGGCGGCTCAAGGAGATCATCAACCGCGGCGGCGAGAAGGTGAGTCCGCGCGAGATCGACGAGATCCTGCTCGACCATGTTTCGGTGGCCCAGGTGGTCGTCTTCGGCGCGCCGCACAAGCGCCTGGGCGAAGAGGTGGCGGCGATGGTGGTGCTGCATGCCGGCCATGAGTGCGAGGAACGCGAGTTGCAGAAATTCGTCGCCCAGCGCGTGGCGGCCTACAAGGTGCCCAAGAAGATCCTGTTCGTCGACGAGCTGCCCAAGGGTGCGACCGGCAAGTTGCAGCGCATCGGGCTGGCGCAGCGTATCGGCCTGGGATTCGGCTCCTACGTCGCGGGCGAGTTCTAGTGAAGTACGCCATCGTCGGCGCCGGCGCCATCGGCGGCTACCTCGGCGCCAAGCTGGCGCTGGCCGGCGAGAACGTCACGTTCATTGCACGCAACAAGAACCTCGCCGCCATCAACGCCAGGGGATTTCGGCTGCTGCTGCCCGACGGCAGCGAGCAGCATGCGGCTACCGTGCGCGCGGTGCAGGACATGACCGAGGCCGGGCCGCAGGATGCGGTGCTGTTGACGACCAAGGCGCATCAGGTGCAAGAGCTGCTGCCGGGCCTGCGCGGGCTCTTCGGCCCGGCCACGATGGTCGTCACCATGGTCAATGGCCTGCCGTGGTGGTATTTCCACAGGCTTGGTGGGCCCTTCGATGGCCGCTCGCTGAAAAGCGTCGACCCCGACGGCGTGCTGGCCTCCGGGATCGAGACCGAGCGCATCATCGGCAGCATCGTCTATCCGGCCGCGGAGTTGCTCGAGCCGGGTGTCGTCAAGGTCATCGAGGGCAACCGCTTCTCGCTCGGCGAGCTCGACGGCCAGCGCACCCCGCGCATCGAGGCACTGAGCAAATCGATGATGGCAGCGGGTTTCAAGGCGCCGGTGTCGCGCGACATCCGTTCCGAGATCTGGGTCAAGTTGTGGGGCAACCTTAGCTTCAACCCGATCAGCGCGCTCACGCATGCCACGCTCGAGGACATCTGCCGTTTCCCGCTGACGCGCGATCTGGCTGCGCGCATGATGACCGAGGCCAAGGCGGTGGGCGAGAAACTCGGCGTCGAGTTCAAGGTCTCGCTCGAGCAGCGCATCGCCGGCGCCCAGGGCGTGGGCGCGCACAAGACATCGATGCTGCAGGACGTCGAGCAGGGCCGTGCGCTCGAATTGCAGGCCCTGGTGGGCAGTGTGGCCGAGCTGGCGCGGATCACGGACACACCGACGCCGACGATCGACGCCATCTATGCCGCCACGGCACTGCTGGCCAGGACCTTGGCCGACCAGCGCGGTCGGCTCGCGCTGCAGCCGCTCTGACCTCGTTACTGGCTACGCCAGCGTCCTCCCAGTCTCAGAAGGCGGCAGGCTCGCCGGCTACGCCAGCGCCCTGCCAGTCTCAGGAGGCGGCAGGCTCGCCGGCTACGCCAGCGCTCTGCCAGTCTCAGGAGGCGGCAGGCTCGCCGGCTACGCCAGCGCCCTGCCGATGAGAATCCGCTGCACGTCGCTGGTGCCCTCGTAGATCTGGCACACGCGTACGTCGCGCCAGATGCGCTCGACGGGGAAGTCGCTCACATAGCCGTAGCCGCCGTGGATCTGGATCGCGGCGCTGCAGACGCGCTCGGCCATCTCGCTGGCGAACAGCTTGGCCATCGCGGCCTCCTTGAGGCAGGGCAGGCCGGCGTCCTTGAGGCTGGCGGCATGGTGGATCAGTTGGCGCGCGGCCTCGATCTGCGTCGCCATGTCGGCCAGGCGGAACTGCAGCGCCTGGTGCTCGAAGATCGGCTTGCCGAAGGATTCGCGCTGCTTGCTGTAGGCCAGCGCGGCCTCGAACGCCGCGCGCGCCATGCCCACGGCCTGGCTGGCGATGCCGATGCGCCCGCCCTCCAGGCCCGAGAGCGCGATCTTCAGGCCCTGGCCCTCGTCGCCGATCAGGTTGTCGGCGGGGACGCGGCAGTTCTCGAACAGGATCTGCGCCGTGTCGCTGGCATGCTGGCCGGTCTTGTCTTCCAGCCGCGCCACCGTGTAGCCCGGCGTCGCGGTGGGCACGATGAAGGCGCTGATGCCCTTCTTGCCGGCGGCCTTGTCGGTCACGGCCATCACGATCGCCACGTCACCCTGCTTGCCGCTGGTGATGAACTGCTTGACGCCGTTGAGCACATAGTCGCCGCCATCGAGCACTGCCGTGGTCTTCAGGCCGCGGCTTCGGAGCCGACATGCGGCTCGGTCAGGCAGAAGGCGCCGAGCATCTCGCCGCGCGCCAGCGGCTTGAGCCAGCGCTCCTTCTGCTCAGCGTTGCCCCAGGCCATCAGGATCGAGCAGACCGGGCAGTTGTTGACGCTGACGATGGTGCTGGTGGCGCCGTCGCCGGCGGCGATCTCTTCGAGGATCAGCGACAACGCCAGGTAGTCCAGGCCGGCGCCGTCGTACTCGGTCGGCACCGCCACGCCGTAGCAGCCCAGCGCGGCCAGGCCGCGCAGTGCGTCCTTCGGAAAGGTGTGGCTCTTGTCCCATTCGGCGGCGTGCGGCGCGATCTCGGCCTGCACGTAAGTGCGCACGGCATCCTGCACGGCGAGCTGGTCTTCGGACAATTGCATGGCGTTCTTTCGCTACAGGTCTCTGGGCGTCTTGGAATCTGAATCTATCAGTCAGGCGGCCAGCGCAGCCAGCGCCAACGCCGCGCTCCGGCGCCTAAGGGTCGGTCCCCGGCAGTCGGTCGGACCATCCGCATCGTCGTGTCGCGGGCTCAGCCCCGGGTCACCAGGGCAACGGCGTACCGTCATAGCGCAGAAAACGGCCGTTGTCTTCAGGCCCCAGGGCAGCCAGGGTGCGGCGGATCCCGGCCACGCTGTCATGCACATGCAGCGGCGCAGCCTCGCTGCCCATGTCGGTCTGCACCCAGCCCGGGTGCAGGGCCACGCATGTGGCGCGGCCGACGAGCACCAGCGACAGGTCCTTCAGAACCGAGTTGAGTGCGGCCTTGGACGCGCGGTAGAGCCAGCCATGGTGGCCGCTGCGGCCGGCGATCGAGCCCATCTCGGACGACATCAGCACCAGTCGCGCCTGCGTCGCCAGCAGCTCAACCAGCGAAGGCAGCAAGCGCATGGCGCCGAGCACATTGGTGTGCATGACGAGGTCAAACTCCTCCTGCGTCGGCGGCTGCAGGGCGCCATGGCGGGGGCCGAAGACGCCGGCGTTGTAAACCACCGTGTCGAATGCCTCACCGTCCAGCGGCCAGGACAGCGCCGCGGCGCTGGCCGCCGAGGTCACATCGAGTTCAAGTGCGCGGGCGCCGATGGTGCGCAGCTTGGCCAGGCCATCTTGCGAGCGCGCGGTCGCGGTGACCTCGTCGCCTTGCTCGCGGTACTGGCGCGCGAGTTCGAAGCCGATGCCGCGCGAGGCGCCGACGATGAGCGCCTTCACGGGCGGTGCATCAGAGCAGCTCGATCGCCATCGCCGTGGCCTCGCCGCCGCCGATGCACAGGGCGGCCACGCCGCGCTTCAGGCCTCGTTTCTTGAGCGCGCCGAGCAGGGTGACGACGATGCGTGCGCCGGAGGCGCCGATCGGGTGCCCCAGGGCCACCGCGCCGCCGTGGACGTTGACGATCTCGTGCGGCAGCTTGAACTCGGTCATGGCGGCCATCGTCACGGCGGCGAAGGCCTCGTTGACCTCCCACAGGTTGACGCTCTTGGCGTCCCAGCCGGCGCGCTTCAAGACCTTGTCGATGGCGCCGACCGGCGCGGTCGTGAACCACTCCGGCGCCTGCGCGTGTACGGCATGGCCGGCGATGCGGGCCAGCGGCTTGAGCTTCATCTTCGTGGCGGTGCTCTCGCGCATCAGCACCAGTGCCGCGGCGCCGTCGGAGATGCTCGACGAGCTGGCGGCGGTGATGGCGCCGTCCTTCTTGAACGCGGGCTTCAAGCCCGGGATCTTGTCGAGCTTGGCCTTGAAGGGCTGTTCGTCGAACTTGATCAGCGTCTCGCCGCCCCTGCCGGCCACGGCGACCGGCGCCATCTCCCAGTCGAAGCTGCCGTCTTCGTTGGCGGCCTTGCTGCGTTGCGTGGACGAGATCGAGAACTGGTCCATCGCTTCGCGGCTGAAGCTGTACTTGCCAACGCATTGTTCGGCGAACACGCCCATGGCCTTGCCGCGCTCGTAGGCGTCCTCCAGGCCATCGATGGCCATGTGGTCGTACATCGTCGCCGCACCGTACTTGACACCCTTGCGCGCGAACATCAGGTGCGGCGCGTTGCTCATGCTCTCCATACCGCCGGCTAGCACGACCTCGGCACTGCCCGCGGCGAGCATGTCGTGGGCAAACATCGCTGCGCGCATGCCGCTGCCGCACATCTTGCTCAGGGTCACGGCGCCCGCACTGTCGGGCAGTCCCGCCTTGCGCATCGCCTGGCGCGCGGGGGCTTGGCCCTGGCCGGCCATCAGGCAGTTGCCCATCAGGACTTCGTCGATGGCGTCGCCGGGCAGGCCGGCGCGCGCGACCGCGGCCTGGATGGCCACGGCGCCGAGTTCCCAGGCCGCGAGGCTGGAGAAGTCGCCGAGCAGGCCGCCGATGGGCGTGCGCGCAGCGGAGACGATGACGATGGATTCTGTGGGCATGGCGGGCTCCTTGGGCTCAATGCAGTCAGTCGGAAACCGGTACTGTGCGCGCTTGCGGCGCGACGCGCTTGATCTGGGTCGTTGCGGCCGCGCTGTCGCCGCCTGCGGGCCGCAGATGGCGAAATCGCTTCTCGGTGTCGTAGGGGAACACGTCGTGCACGTAGCCCGCGGCGATACGCTCCTTGTGGCTCTGCCAGTACGACGCATCGAGCAGCTCGGGGTGGTGCTTCAGGAAGACCTCGCGCACGCGGGCGTTGCCGAGCAGGAAGGGGCCGAAGGTCTCGGGAAACACATCCTTGGGGCCGACGTGGAACCAGACCTCGCCGCTCATTTCCTCTTCCTCGGTGCGGGCCTTGGGCACGCGGCGGAAGTTGCAGTCGGTGATGTACTCGATCTCGTCGTAGTCGTAGAACACCACCTTGCCGTGGCGCGTGACGCCGAAGTTCTTCCACAGCATGTCGCCGGGGAAGATATTGGCGGCCACCAGGTCCTTGATGGCGTTGCCGTACTCGACCACGGCATGCTCGGTCTGCTCGGGCGTGGCGTCCTGCAGGTAGATGTTGAGCGGGATCATGCGGCGCTCGATGTAGAGGTGGCGGATCACGAGCGCATCACCGTCCTCCTCGAGCACGCTGGGGCAGTGGTGCTTCAGTTCCTCGACCAGCGCATCCTCGAAGCGTGCGCGCGGAAAGGCCACGTCGGCGTACTCGAGGGTGTCGGCCATGCGGCCGACGCGGTCGTGGGTCTTGACCAGCAGGTACTTGCCCTTGATCTGTTCGCGCGTCGTGTCCTTGGGCGCCGGGTAGAAGTCCTTGATGACCTTGAACACGTAGGGGAACGACGGCAAGTCAAAGACCAGCATAACCATGCCCTTGATGCCGGGCGCGACGCGGAACTGATCGCTCGAGTGCCGCAGGTGGTGCAGAAAGTCGCGATAGAAGAGGTTCTTGCCGTGCTTTTGCAGGCCCAGGGCGCTGTAGAGCTCGGTGCGCGGCTTCCTGGGCATCAGCGAGCGCAGGAACTGCACATAGGCGCTCGGGATTTCCATGTCGACCATGAAGTAGGCGCGGGCGAAGCTGAACACGAGCAGCAGGTCGTCTTCGCCAAACAGCGCGGCGTCAATCTTCAAACGGCCTGCGGCGCCGTGGATGATCGGCAAGGCGAAGGGGACTTCGCTGAAGCCGTTGATGACCTTGCCCACCAGGTAGGCGCCCTTGTTGCGAAAGAACAGCGAGGCCAGCACCTGGATCTGGAAATTGGGGCGCAGGGGTGAGTCGCCCAGCTGCATCAGCAGCGCCGCCAGCACGGCGTCGACGTCGGCGTCGAGGTCCTCGAACTCGCAATCGAGCTGGAAGTTGCCGACGATGCGCAACAGTGTCTCACGCAGGCTCTCGCGGGTCGGGTAGTAGACGCGGTAGGTCGGCGCGGCTGCGGGTTCTTCGTTTTCGATGTACTCGGTGGAAATCGCCGGGCGCACGAAGATGAAATCGTTGCGGAAGTAGCTGCGGTGCAGCAGCTTGGTCGTGACCGAGTTGAAGAAGGTCTCGGCCAGCTCGGGCTGGTGGTGGTTGGTCAGGAGGCCGATGTAATGCAGCTTGATCTGCTGCCAGACGTCGCCGGGCAGGGCCGGCACGTCGAACTCGCGCGTCAGGCGCTCGGTGGCCTCGCTGACGCGCAGGTCGTAGTACTCGATGCGTTCGCGCTGCGCGCGCTGCTGGCCATGCCAGTCGGCGGCCTCGAAACGGGTCTTGGCCGCGGCGCTGGTCTCGCGGAACAGGCGGTAGTGGCGGTTGAAGCCGTCGAGCATGGCCTGCGCGATGTCGAATGCGCGGGGGTCGGTGAGCTGGGGGAACATGCGCCGCGGTCAGTCTTCGTCAGGTTGCGCGCTGCGAGGGTAACGCTTGAGCGCCGCGGAGAAGACGCCAACCACGGCCTCGGGCCGCGTCATCGTCACGTCCAGGTTCTTCAGCAGGCCGTCGCGCAGGCCGTAGATCCAGCCGTGGACGGCGAGCCGCTGGCGCCGTTCCCAGGCATCCTGAACCACGGTGGACAGGGCGACATTGCCGACCTGCTCGATCACGTTCATTTCGCACAGCACATCTTCCTGTTGGGCCGCGCTCAGATGATCGATGCGGCCGCGGTGGCGCAGCCGCACGTCCTGCACATGGCGCAGCCAGTTGTCGGCCAGGCCCACACGGGTGCCACGCAGCGCGGCACGAACCCCGGCGCAGCCATAGTGCCCGACGACCATGATGTGCTCGACCTTCAGGTGTTCGACCGCGAACTGGATCGTCGACAGCGCATTCAGGTCGCTGTGCACCACGACGTTGGCCACGTTGCGGTGCACGAACACTTCGCCTGGATCCAGGCCCGTGATCTCGTTGGCCGGCACGCGGCTGTCGGCGCAGCCGATCCACATGTACTTGGGGCTCTGTTGCTTGGCCAGCCGGGTGAAGAAGCCCGGGTCGCGGGCTTCGGTGCGTGCCGCCCAGCGCCGGTTGCTGTCGAACAATGCGCTCAGGTCGTCGGTGGTGGTCATGGTGCTGGCCTGTCGCGGGGCCGATCGTTGTCAAGCGTTCGAGCGATTATCCTGCGCGCTGCGCGCCGCCCGATGCGTGCCGGTTCGCCCCGCGAGATTGCCTCAGATGCCCTACTTCGAACCCGTCGTCCTGTTCTTCCTGCTCGGCGGCATCGCGGGTCTGCTGCGCTCGGACCTGAAGATTCCCGGCGTGCTCTACGAATCGCTGAGCATCTTCCTGTTGCTGGCGATCGGCCTGAAGGGCGGGGTCGAGCTGTCGCGCTACGAGTTGTCTGCCGTGGCGTTGCCGGGGCTGACCGTGGTGCTGGTGGGGGCCCTGATTCCACTGGTGGCATTCCCGATCCTGCGCGGCCTCGGCAAGCTCTCGCGCGCCGACTCGGGCGCGATCGCCGCGCATTACGGCTCGGTCAGCGTCGTCACCTTCGCCGTCGGCACCACCTACCTGGCCCGGCAGGGGCAGGACATCGAGGGCTTCATGACCGTGTTCCTGGTGCTGCTCGAGTTCCCGGCGCTCGTGATCGGCGTGCTGCTCGCGCGCAGCGGTGAGGCGGGCGTGCCTTGGCGGCGCGTGATTCGCGAGGTCATGACCGGCAAGAGCCTGGTGCTGTTGCTGGGCGGGCTCGTGATCGGCTACGTCGCCGGGCCTGACGGTGCCGAGTCGATCGCGCCGGTGTTCTTCACGCTTTTCAAGGGTCTGCTGGCCTTCTTCCTGCTCGAGATGGGGCTGGTCGCGGCCAGCCGCATCAGCGACCTGCGCCGTGCCGGCCTGTTCCTGGTCGGCTTTGCCACGCTGATGCCGCTGGCGTCGGCCGCCCTGGGCCTGGCTACGGGGTTCGCGCTCGGGCTCTCGACCGGCGGCCTGACGCTGCTGGCCACGCTCTACGCCAGCGCTTCCTACATCGCTGCGCCCGCGGCGATGCGCATCGCCGTTCCCGAGGCCAATCCGGCGCTGTCGATCGGCGCCGCGCTGGGCATCACGTTCCCCTTCAACCTGATCGTTGGCATTCCGCTCTACCACCGCCTCGCCCAGGCCCTGCAACCGATCGGAGGCTGAGCCCATGACCGTCGAACTGACTGCCCGCAAGCTGCTGACCATCATCTCGGAGGCGGCCCTGGAAGACACGCTGATCCGCGAGATCGAGGCGCTCGGCGCCCATGGCTACACCGTGACCGAGGCGCGCGGCAAGGGCGGCCATGGCAAGCGCGACGCCTCGTGGGCGCCGCACGGCAACATCCGCCTCGAAGTCCTGTGCAGCCAGGCCACGGCGCTGGCCATCTGCGAGACGCTGCGCGATCGCTACTACGCCAACTACTCGATGATCACGTTCCTGAGCGAGGTCGAGGTGATGCGGCCGCAGAAGTTCTGAGGCGGCGACGCAGACGTCAGGGCGCCGCGCGGTAGCAGGCGTAGACCACGCGATCGATCACGCGGCCGGCCTTGATCGCACTCTGCGGCTGCACGCTCTCGAGCGCCATGCCGGCCTTCTCGGCCACGCGCATCGAGGCCCGGTTGCCGGCGTGGATCGGCGCGAAGACGCGGCGTGATCTCGGGGTCGGCGAAGGCGCGATCGATCAGTGCGCGCGCCACGCGCGTGACGATGCCGCGGCCCCAGTGCGCTTGCGCCAGCCAGTAGCCGATGTCGGCGTTGCAGCGGAACTGGCCGCTGCCCACGTGGATGCCGCAGCCGCCGACAGCCTGGTCCTCAAACGCGATGGCCCAGTTGTCGCCGCCGAAGTCGACATGGCCGTGCCGCACCCAGTGCTCGGCGATGGCCAGCGTGTAGGGATGGGGGAAGCGGTCGCTCATGTGGCGCCACACGTTCACGTTGTCGGCATGCGCTGCCAGCGAGGGCGCATCGCCTTCGCACCAGGCGCGCAGGGTCCAGCCGTCGATGCCAAGGCCGATCGCCGGCAGGCCGCTCACATCGTCTCGGAGAACAACTCGCGGCCGATCAGCATGCGCCGGATCTCGCTGGTGCCCGCGCCGATCTCGTAGAGCTTGGCGTCGCGCCACAGGCGGCCCAGCGGGTACTCGTTGATGTAGCCGTTGCCGCCGAAGATCTGGATGCCCTCGCCGGCCATCCAGGTGGCCTTCTCGGCGCACCACAGGATGACGCTGGCGCAGTCCTTGCGCACCTGGCGCACATGCTCGCTGCCCAGCAGGTCGAGGTTCTTGCCCACCGTGTAGCAAAAGGCGCGCGCGGCCTGCAGCACGGTGTACATGTCGGCCACCTTGCCCTGGATCAGCTGGAATTCGCCGATGCTCTGGCCGAACTGCTTGCGGTCGTGGGTGTAGGGGATCACGTTGTCCATCACCGCCTGCATGATGCCGACCGGGCCGGCCGCGAGCACCGCGCGCTCGTAATCCAGGCCGCTCATCAGCACCTTGGCGCCGCCGTTGAGCGCGCCCAGGATGTTGGCCGCGGGCACCTCGACGTTCTGGAACACCATCTCGCCGGTGTGGCTGCCGCGCATGCCGAGCTTGTCGAGCTTCTGCGCCGTCGAGAAGCCCTTCATGCCCTTCTCGACGATGAAGGCGGTGACGCCGCGTGCACCGAGCTCGGGCTCGGACTTGGCATAGACCACCATCGTGTCGGCGTCCGGGCCGTTCGTGATCCACATCTTCGTGCCGTTGAGCAGGTAGTAGCCGCCCTTGTCCTCGGCCTTGAGCTTCATGCCGATGACGTCGCTGCCGGCGCCGGCCTCGCTCATCGCCAGCGCGCCGACATGCTCGCCGCTGATCAGCTTGGGCAGGTATTTCTTGCGCTGTGCGTCGGTGCCGTTGCGCTTCAACTGGTTGACGCACAGGTTGCTGTGCGCGCCATAGGACAGGCCGATGCTGGCGCTGGCGCGCGAGATCTCCTCCATCGCGATCATGTGCGCCAGGTAGCCCATGTTGGCGCCACCGTACTCCTCGGACACGGTGATGCCCAGCACGCCGACCTCGCCCATCTTGCGCCACAGGTCCATCGGGAACTTGTCGCTGTGGTCGATCTCGGCCGCGCGCGGCGCGATCTCGGCCTGGGCGAAGTTCCGCACCGCGTCACGCAGCGCATCGATGTCTTCACCGAGCTGGAAGTCGAGGCCGGGCAGGGTGGTCATGATGTCATCTCCAGGTCAGTTTGGCGCCGGGCCGCCCCAAGCCAAACTGCTCCCCCTTGGGGGGCAGCGAAGGCGCGAAGCGACAAGCGTGGGGGTTGTCATTGCTAGTGGGTGAGGCCGCGCCCCTGCACCGTCATCACGGTGGCGGTCATCGTGGCACACAGCGCCTCGGGGCCACCGGCTTCGTGCTGCCAGGCCTTGCCCTCGACGACGCTGATGGTGCGCCCGGACTTCGTGACCCGACCCTCGAAGCGGAACCACGGCCCCCGTGCGGGCGCGAGCAGGTTGACCTTGAACTCGATCGTCAGCACCGCGGCGTCGGCGGGCATCAGCGAGAAGGCGGCGTAGCCGCAGGCCGAGTCGAGCGCGGTCGAGACGATGCCGGCATGCACGAAGCCATGCTGCTGCGTCAGTTCGGGCCGGTGCGGCATCACGATCACGACATGGCCGGGGTCGGCGACCTCGAGCGAGGCGCCCAGCGTGTGCATCACCGCCTGGCGTGCGAAGGAGTCGTGCACACGCTGGCGAAAACCGGGGTCGGCAGGCGTGAACGCACTCATTGCGCGGCCTTGTCCTTGGCGGTGTGGGCCAGCAGGCGTCTGCAGCGCTGCTCATGCTGTCCGATCTCGGCCAGCATCTCGCGGATGTCCTCGAGTTGCTGCTCGAGCTGGCCGCGGTGCATGCGCAGCACGTCCAGGAAGGCGTTGAGCTGAGGGGCCGTATCGGCCTCGGAGTCGTACATTCGAACCAGCTGGAGGATCTCCGACAGCGCCAGCCCCAGCCGCTTGCCACGCAGCGTGAGCTTGAGTCGCGTGCGATCGCGCTGCGTGTAGACGCGGTTGCGGCCGGCGCGTGCGGGCTCCAGGAGGCCGACGTCCTCGTAGAAGCGGATCGCGCGCGGCGTGACGTCGAACTCGTCGGCCAATTCGGCGATCGTGAAGGTGCGGCTGGCACTCATGTCGGTAGACTGCGGCGGGAGTTGACGTTGACGTAAACGTAAATGTAAGGCCGGCTGTGAATCCGAACGAATCTGAACTGCACTACCCCCTGGGCGATACGCTGCCGGCGGTGGGCACGACACTCGAAGTCGCGCCCGGCGTGCGCTGGCTGCGCATGGCGCTGCCCTTTGCGCTGAACCACATCAACCTTTGGCTGCTGCGCGACCGTCAGGACGGCGTCGAGGGGTGGACCATCGTCGACTGCGGCATCACCGACGCCGCCACGCGCCAGGCCTGGGAGCAGGTCTTCGCCACCCAGCTCGCGGGCCTGCCGGTGCTGCGCGTGATCGTCACCCACATGCACCCGGACCACATCGGCCTGGCGCATTGGCTGACCGAGCGCTGGAACTGCCGTCTCTGGATCAGCGCCACCGACTACAACGCCGCGTGCATCGGCAGCCAGAGCACGACCGGCTTTGGCGGCGAGCGCGCTGCGGCGTTCTTCGCCAGCCATGGCCTGACCGACCCCGAGGCGTTGGACAAGGTGCGTGCGCGCTCGAACTACTACGCCGGCATGGTGCCGCAGGTGCCGCCCCAGTACCGGCGCCTGATGGACGCCATGACGCTGGAGATCGGCGGCCATGCCTGGCAGTGCATCGCCGGCTACGGCCACGCGCCCGAGCACATCGCGCTGCACAGCGGCAAGCTGGGGCTGCTGATTTCGGGCGACATGGTCCTGCCGCGCATTTCGACCAATGTCAGCGTCTACGACCTCGAACCCGAGTCCGACGCACTGGCGCTGTTCCTGACCTCCATCACGCGCTACGCACGCCTGCCCGCACAGACGCTGGTCCTGCCCTCGCATGGCAAGCCATTCACCGGCCTGCACGCCAGGGTGCGGCAATTGCACGAACACCATGACGAACGGCTGGCCGAGGTGCTGGCGGCTTGCACCCAGTCGCCCAGCCATGCCGCGGACATGCTGCCGGTGTTGTTCAAGCGCACGCTCGACCTGCACCAGACCACGTTCGCGATGGGCGAGGCGATTGCGCACCTGCACGCGCTGTGGCATGTGGGCAAGCTGGTGCGGCGCGCAGGCGCCGACGGTGTCTGGCGCTTCGGCGTCGCCTGAGCGCGCTGGCTGCCGCCAAGGAAAAGGCCCGCACGGTCAAGCCGGCGGGCCTTGTCCTTCCTCCCTGCTCCTTTGTGCCGCGGCGCTCGCTGGGATGCGGCGCCGCGTCGCCGATGACAGCGTGTGCACCAGTCTGCGTGCCGCGCGCGCGGCTGGCGACCCCCGCGTCAGGGGGTCGCATGAGCACTTTTGCTCAGTCGAACACCGGTAGCAGGTCGTCGCGCAGCGCGCCACGGGCCAGTTCGTAGTCGGGCAACACGGAGCGCACGACCTCCCAGAACGCGCCGCTGTGGTTCATCTCGCGCAGGTGCGCGAGTTCGTGCGCGACCACATAGTCGATCGTCGGCATCGCGAAGTGCACCAGCCGCCAATGCAGGCGGATCGCGCCGTCGGCGCCGGCGCTGCCCCAGCGCGTGCTGGCCGAACTGAGCGAGAGCCGGGTCATGCGCACGCCGAGCTGGGCTGCGAAGTGGCGGCATCGTTCCTCGAAGATGCGCTTGGCCTGGCGCTGCAACCAGCTCTGCACGGCGTCGCGGATCTGTTCGGGGGCTGCAGTTTGCGGCAGACCGACGTGCAGCGTCAGGCGTGGCACGCCGGGCAGGGTGTCGGCCGCAGTCTGAAGGATGGCGCCGGTGCTGCGCGTGTCGAGCACGATGATCACGCTCTCGCCGAGGAACGGGATCGTGGTGCCGTCGCGCCAGTCGACGCGCGACGAGGCCAGGCGCCTGGCGCGTTCATCCTGTTCCTGCAACTTGGCCAGGATCCAGCGCGCCTTCTCCTGCAGCGCCGCGTCGACCTCGGCGCGTCCGACCCAGCGCGGCGCGCTGACCACGAGGCCATCGCTGCCGACCACGAAGCCGATGCTCTTGCGCTTGGCGCGGCGGAACTCATAGGCCACCGTGTGGCCGCTCAGGCTGGCTTCGCGGTTGGCCCTTGGGTGGCGCAGCGTCACCGGGCCCTGCGCCACGACCGGCGGGGCAGGCACAGGCCATGCGACAGGCGCTGGGGCATCCTGCACGACGGTTGCCACCGGCGGCGGTGCCATCGCCTCGAACAGATCGAGTTGCGACGATTCAACGGCGGGCGCGCGCGGCATGGACCCGGATTCTACGAAGGCGGCGCCGCGTCGTAGGCCTCGGGGTCCAGGCGCCGCATCTCGGCTTCGATCCAGGTCTCGACCTCATGCATCAGCTCATTGGGTTCGCGGCCCACCGACGCGATCGGACGGCCGATCGAGATGTCGATCACACCGGGCCGCAGCACGAGGCTCTTGCGCGGCCAGCAGCGCGCCGACGTGACGGCAATCGGCACCACCGGCACGCTGGTGGCCACGGCCAGGCGCGTGGCCCCGGACCGGTAGGCGCCTTGCGAGCCGCGTGGCGTGCGCGTGCCCTCCGGAAACATGATGACCCAGTGGCCGCGCTGCAGCAGCGCCTTGCCCTGTTCGGCCACCGTGGCCCAGGCCTGGGCGCGCTGGCTGCGGTCGATGTGGATCATGTCCAGGCACCCGATGGCCCAGCCGAAGAACGGGATATGCAGCAGTTCGCGCTTGAAGACATAGGCCAGCGGGTGCGACATCAGCGTGGGCAGGGCGAAGGTCTCCCACGCCGACTGGTGCTTGGGGGCCAGGATCACCGCGGCCAGCGCGTCGCTCGAAGGCAGGTGTTCGAGCCCCTGCACGCGATAGCGCACGCCGCAGATCACGCGCGCACCGCCGATCACGGCGTGCAGCCAGGCGAGGCAGATGCGGTACGGCAGTGCGCCGCGCGCGAAACCAGCTGCCAGCATGATCGCCAGTGCACAGGGCACCATGGCGAGCGTCGTCCAGGCGATGAACAGCGCCGAGCGCAGCGCGGCACCCATGTCCTGGAACTCAGCGCCCCTGCAGCGGTGTCGGTCGCGAGTCCTCGCCCACGATGCCCAGGCGGGCGTGCTCGCGATGCAGCAGGAAGTCGACAAAGCCCGATAGGTCCTGGTGCACGTGGACTTGCGCGCCGCCATCGATGCCTTGCGCCAGTTGCTCTGCGCTCAGGGCGACGGCGCGGCCCGTGCGAACCAGGTGCGGTTCGCAGCCTGCCGCCTGCGCGGCCTGCACATCGCGCAGCGTGTCGCAGACCATCGGCACGCCCGACATCTGATCGTCCAGGCCGTAGCGCTCACCAATCTGCCGCATCAGGCCCGGCAGCGGCTTGCGGCAGTCGCAATGGTCCTCGGGCACATGCGGGCAGAAGAAGATGGCGTCGATGCGGCCACCCTTCTCGGCCAGCAACTTCATCATCTGGCGGTGCACGTCATTGAGAGACGCCATCTCGACCATGCCGCGCCCGATGCCCGACTGGTTGGTGGCGACCACGGCATGCCAGCCGGCCTGGTTCAGCCGCGCCACGGCCTCCAGGGCGCCGGGAATCGGCACCCACTCGTCGGGCGACTTGACATGGTCGTCTCGGAAGACGTTGAGGATGCCGTCGCGGCCGAGGATCACAAGCTTGGACGAGTGCGCATGCATGGCATTGACCCCGCTAGTTCGCGAGCTTGGACAGGTCGGCGATGCGGTTCATTGCCACGTGCAGCGTGGCCAGCAGGGCCAGGCGGTTGGCGCGCAGCGCTGCGTCGTCGGCATTGACCATCACGCTGTCGAAGAAGGCGTCGACCGGCGCCTTCAGCGCCGCCAGTTCACGCAAGGACGCGGTGTATTCGCCCTGCTTGTACAGCGACTCCGCCGGCGGCGCAACGACGGCGAGGGCGTCGAGCAGCCCATGCTCGGCAGGTTCGATCAGCAGCGCGGCATCGACGCTGGCGGCGGGTCGCGCGTCGCTCTTGCGCAGGATGTTGGCGATGCGCTTGTTGGCCGCGGCCAGGGGCGCGGACTCGGGCAACGCGGCGAAGGCGCGCACGGCGGCCAGTCGCTTCGGCAGTTCGCCCCAGCGTGGTGGCCGCAGCGACACCACCGCATCGACTTCGTGCGCGCTGTAGCCCAGCTCGCGCAGGTAGCCGACCAGCCGTTCGTAGACGAAGTGGGTGACGTCGTCGAGCGGCAACTGCGCCGGCGCGAAGGCCTGCGCGGCGGCACTGAGCAGTGACGGCACCGCCAGCGGCAGGTCGCGCTCGACCAGCATGCGGATCACGCCCAGGGCATGGCGGCGCAGCGCGAACGGGTCCTTGTCGCCGCTGGGCTTGTCGCCCACGCCGAACAGGCCGACCAAGGTCTCCAGCTTGTCGGCCAGCGCGACAACGATGCCGACCTGGTTGCGCGGCAGCGCATCGCCCGAAAAGCGCGGCCTGTAATGGTCTTCGACCGCGAACGCAATCGCCTCGCTCTGGCCGTCGTGACGCGCGTAGTAGCCGCCCATCACGCCCTGCAGCTCGGGGAACTCGCCCACCATGTCGGTCACGAGGTCGGCCTTGGCCAGCTGGGCCGCGCGATCGGCCTGTTGCGCCAGGGCCGCGCCGCCGAGTTGCTCGCCGATCGACGCGCGCGATGGCCCGCACGCGCTGCACACGCTCGCCCTGCGAGCCGAGCTTGCCGTGGTAGACCACCTTGTCGAGCAGCGGCAGGCGCGACTCGAGGGTCTTCTTGCGATCCTGGTCGAAGAAGAATTTGGCATCGGCCAGGCGCGCCCGCACGACGCGCTCGTTGCCCTGGATCACGGCACTGGCGTCGTCGGGGCGGATGTTGCTGACGACGAGGAACTGGTGGGTCAGCGTGCCGGCGCCGTCGAGCAGCGGGAAGTACTTCTGGTTCGCCTTCATCGTCAGGATCAGGCACTCGGGCGGCACGGCCAGGAACTCGGGCTCGAAGCGGCACAGCAGGACGTTCGGGCGCTCGACCAGGGCCGTCACTTCGTCGAGCAGCGCGTCGTCTTCGATCGGGGTCAGACCCTGCGCGTTCGCGGCATGCTCGAGCTGGCGCACGATCTCGGCGCGGCGGTGTGCAAATCCGGCCACCACCGCGCCCTGGGTTTCCAACTGGTGGGCGTAATGGTCGGCGTCCTGCAGCACCACCGGCGTCATCTGCGCTTCGAAGCGGTGCCCCTGCGTCGCGCGGCCCGCCTCGAGGCCGAGCGCGGCCACCGGGACGACCTCGGCGCCATGCAGCGCCACCAGGCCATGCACCGGACGCACGAAGTTCACGCTCGTCCAGCCGTCGCCGAGCTGGTAGCTCATCAGCTTCGGGATCGGCAGTCCTGCGATCGCGTCCTCGAGCGCGCTTTGTAGGCCAACCTGCAGTGAAACGCCCTTGGCCAGCGTGCGGAAGAAGATCGCGTCGGCCTTGCCGTCGGACTGCACGTAAAGCGCGTCAGGCCCCTCCTTGGCCTGGGGCCACATGTCCGCGAGCGCTTCTCTGCCCAGCTTCGCCAGGTTCTTTCTCAGTGCGGCCGTGGGCTTGCCATCAGGTCCGATGCCCACCGACAGCGGCATCAGCTTCTTGGTGACCTCTTCGTCCTGTGCTTGCAGCGCAATCGCGCTAATGTGCACGGCAAGGCGGCGCGGCGTCGCATACGACGTGACGGCCGAGTGCTCACCCGCCAGCCCCTGGGCCTTCAGTCCGGCCGCCAAGGTCTGCGCAAACGACTCGCCGAGCCTCTTCAGCGCCTTGGGCGGCAATTCTTCGGCGAGCAATTCGACGAGCAGGCTCTTGGTGCTGCTCATCATGCGGCCTTGCGGGCGAGCTGGCCCAGGGTCTCGTTGGCCCAGGCCTTGGGCGCCATCGGGAATCCGAGTCGCGCGCGACTCTCGAGGTAGCTTTGCGCCACCGCGCGCGCCAGGTTGCGAATGCGCCCGATGTAGGCCGCACGCTCGGTGACGCTGATCGCGCCGCGCGCGTCGAGCAGGTTGAAGCTGTGGCCGGCCTTGAGCAATTGCTCGTAGGCCGGCAGCGCGAGCTGCTGGCCCATCAGGTGCTTGCTCTGTTTCTCGTGGGCCGCGAACGCGAGCGACAGGAATTCGACGTCGCTGTGCTCGAAGTTGTAGGCTGACTGCTCCTGCTCGTTTTGCAGGTACACGTCGCCGTAGCTCAGGCCGTCCGTCCAGACGATGTCCTTGAAGTTCTCGACACCCTGGATGTACATCGCCAGACGCTCCAGCCCGTAGGTGATCTCGCCCGTGATCGGCTTGCAGTCGATGCCGCCGACCTGCTGGAAGTAGGTGAACTGCGTGACTTCCATGCCGTTGAGCCAGACCTCCCAGCCCAGACCCCAGCAGCCCAGCGTCGGGTTCTCCCAGTCGTCTTCGACGAAGCGCACGTCGTTGCGCGTGAGGTCCAGGCCCAGCGCCTCGAGGCTGCCGAGGTAGAGCGCCAGGATGTCGGCCGGCGCGGGCTTGAGCACGACCTGGTACTGGTAGTAATGCTGCAGGCGGTTCGGGTTGTCGCCGTAGCGGCCGTCCTTGGGACGGCGGCTGGGCTGCACATAGGCGGCCTTCCAGGGTT
>CAVUEP010000005.1:0-66569 GCA_963740395.1 uncultured beta proteobacterium | reverse complement strand
GTCGACGGGTCGTTCGCCAGGTGCACCAGGCGCTCGGCCAGCATCTGGCCGTTGCCATTGGTGGTCAGGTTGAAGATCAGCCCGCCCGACGCCGAGGCCACGGTCATCACCGCCAGTACGCGGGCCACCTGCAGCGGCGCAAGCTGCACGACGGCCTTGCGCGTGCGCTTGGACGGCGCTTCGGTCTCGTGCGGCGCGACGCGCCAGAACAGCAGGCCCAACGCGATGCACACCGAGCCCCGGCACCACGAACGCGGCGCGCCAGCCGGCATGGTCGACCAGGAATCCCGTGAGGATGGCGGCCGCCGCGATGCCCAGGTTGCCCGCCAGCCCGTTGACACCGATCGCCGCGCCCGGCCGGGTCGCGTGTTGCACCAGCATCGGGATGCCGACCGGGTGGTAGATCGACGAAAACGCGCCCATCAGCGTCAGCGCCGCAGCCAGCTGCCAGGGGCCCTGCGACATGGCGATGAGCAGTGCCGAGGCGCCCATGCCGAAGAAGAACACCAGCATCATCTGGCGCCGGCCCCACTCGTCGCCGAGCTTGCCCGCGGGCAGCGAACCCAGGCCAAAGAGCAGGAAGGCCCCCGCACCGTAAGGCATCAGGTCTTCCCAGCCGGCCATGCCGAACTCCCTGGCGATCGCCACCACCGCGGTGGCGAAGATCAGCAGGAACAGGTGGTCGATCGCATGCGCGATATTGAGCAGGAGCGTGACCGTGCGGTGCATGGGCGTGAGGGGCAAGCGTGCGGCAATGATGGCGCGATTCTCCGCCGCCTTCACTGCCCCATCACGACGCCTTCGCGCCGCGGGTCGGCGCCGCCGAACCAGCCGCTGCGGCGTGCGCTGGATCGCCTGCAGGCCGCTGGTCAGCTCGGTCTCGACGACGGTGTGGCCGCGGGCCTTCAGGGCGTCGATCGTCGCGGCCGGAAAGCGATCCTTCTCGAGCACCGTCGGGCCGTTGAAGCTGCCGAAGTTGGGCAGGTCGATCGCGCGCTGGGCGTCCAGCCCCCAGGCCAGGCTGCCGACCAGGGTCTTGGCCGTGAAGTGGATGATGGCCGCGCCGCCGGGCGAGCCCAGGCTCATCACCAGCTGGCCGTCGCGCTTGTCGAAGACGAGCGTCGGGCTCATCGACGAGCGCGGGCGCTTGCCGGCCTGCACGCGGTTGGCGATCGGCTTGCCCTCGCGCGTCGGCCGGCGCGAAGGAGAAGTCGGTCAGCTCGTTGTTGAGCAGGAAGCCGCCCGTCTTGCCGCTGCCGCCGTCGCTCATCAGGCGCGCGCCGAAGCCGGCCTCGATCGTGGTCGTCATCGCCACGGCGCGGCCCTCGCCGTCGACGATGGAGATGTGGCTGGTGCCGTACTCGGGCTGCTCGGCCTGCGGCGCCCAGGCGCTCGCGGCGCCGGCGGGCGCGCCGGGCTGCGCCGGTCTTCATGCTCTGCGCACCGATCAATGCGGCGCGCTGCGCAGGTAGGCGCGCGTCGAGCAGGCTGGTCCAGCGGCCCGCGGGCGCGGCGACGAAGTCGGGGTCGGCCACGTACTGTGCGCGGTCGGCGAAGGCCAGCCGCGCGGCTTCGGTGTAGTCGTGCAGCCAGTCCGCGCTGGGCGCCGCGTCGACCAGCGGCGACGCGAGCGGCGGACGCTGCTCGAGCAGGCCCAGGATCTGCATCACCGCCAGATGGCCCGACGACGGCGGCGGGAAGCCGCAGACGCGGTAGACCACGCGCCAGTCGGTGCAGATCGGCTCGCGCAGCTTGGGTGCGTAGCCCGCCAGATCGGCCTCGGTCAGCAGGCCAGGATTCGTCGCGTGGCCGCGCACGCGCGCGACGATGTCGGCAGCCACCGCGCCGCTGTGCAGCGCCGCGCTGCCGCGCGCGGCGATGGCGCGCAGCACCTCGGCCAGCGCCGGGTTGCGCAGCACGTGGCCCACCGGGTGCGGCTCGCCGTCGGCAGCGTAGAAGTAGGCCCGGCCTGCGGATCGCGGCGCAACGCCGCGTCGCCCGCAACCGGCGTGCAGCCGTGGGCTGATGCGAAAGCCCTGCTCGGCCAGCGCGATCGCCGGCTGCGAACAGCGTCGCCCACGGCAGCCGGCCATGCTGGCGGTGCGCGGCCTCGAGCATGCGCACGGCGCCCGGCACGCCGACCGCGCGGCCGCCGACCACGGCGTCCATGAACGGCATCGGCTTGCCGTCGGGCTGCAGGAACAGTCTGCTCGTCGGCCGCGGCGGGCGCGGTCTCGCGGCCGTCCCAGGCCTGCACCGCCTTGCCGTCCCAATGCAGCAGGAAGGCGCCGCCGCCGATGCCGCTGGACTGCGGCTCGACCAGCGCCAGCACCATCTGCACCGCGATCGCGGCGTCGAGCGCCGAGCCGCCGGCCTGCAGCACCTGGTAGCCGGCATCGGTGGCCAGCGGGTTGGCCGCGGCGACCATGAAGCGCTGCGCCGACCAGCCGGGCTTGGCGGTCAGGCCCGACGCGCCCTCGGGCTGCGGCGGGAGCGCGTACGCAAACGACGCCGGCGCGGGTGGCGCGGCGCAGCGCAGTGAGCAGCGCGGCGACCAGCGCGGCAAGCGCCGCGTGGCTCCAGCGTCGCGTGCCCGCAGCCATGGCGTGCCGGTCAGTGCAGCGGCACGCCGGTCTTGCTCTGCAGTTCTTCGCGCGTCACGCCGGGCGCCATCTCGACCACGCGCAGGCCATGCGGCGTCACGTCCATCACCGCCAGGTCGGTGATGATGCGATCGACCACGCCCACGCCGGTCAGCGGCAGCGTGCACTTGGGCAGGATCTTGAGGTCGGTGCTGCCGTCCTTCTTCTTGGCCACATGCTCCATCAGCACGACGACGTTCTTGACGCCGGCCACCAGGTCCATCGCGCCGCCCATGCCCTTGACCATCTTGCCGGGGATCATCCAGTTGGCCAGGTCGCCCTGCTCGCTGACCTGCATCGCGCCCAGGATCGAGAGGTTGATCTTGCCGCCGCGGATCATGGCGAAGCTGTCGTGGCTGCCGAAGATCGACGAGCCCGGGATCGTGGTCACGGTCTGCTTGCCGGCGTTGATCAGGTCGGCGTCGACCTCGTCCTCGGTCGGGAACGGGCCGATGCCGAGCATGCCGTTCTCGCTCTGCAGCCAGACCTCGATCTTCGGGTCGACGAAGTTGGCCACCAGCGTCGGCAGGCCGATGCCGAGGTTGACGTAGTAGCCGTCCTGCAATTCCTTGGCCGCGCGCGCGGCCATCTGGTCGTGTGTCCAGGCCATCAGGGCTCCTTCGATGAGGACAGCGGGTGCCTGGCGGCACCCTCAAGTTGATGCCGGCTAGGCGCCGGCGCGTTCGGTGAGGGTGCGCTTTTCGATGCGCTTCTCGGGTGTCGCATTGAGCACGATGCGGCTGACGTAGATGCCGGCCAGGTGCACGCTGTCGGGCTCGAAGGTTCCGGTCTCGACGATCTCCTCGACCTCGACCACGGTCACCTTGCCGGCCATCGCCGCGGCCGGGTTGAAGTTGCGCGCGGTCAGGCGGAACTGCAGGTTGCCGCTCTTGTCGGCGCGCCAGGCCTTGACCAGCGACACGTCGGGCACCAGCGAACGCTCCATCACATAGGTGTGGCCGTCGAATTCGCGCAGCTCCTTGCCTTCGGCCACCATGGTGCCGACGCCGGTGCGCGTGAAGAAGGCCGGGATGCCGGCGCCGCCGGCGCGCAGCTTCTCGGCCAGCGTGCCCTGCGGCGTGAACTCGAGTTCGAGTTCGCCGGCCAGGTACTGGCGCTCGAACTCCTTGTTCTCGCCGACGTAGCTGGAAATCATGCGCTTGATCTGGCGCGTCTCGAGCAGCTTGCCCAGGCCGAAGCCGTCGACGCCGGCGTTGTTGGAGATGACGGTCAGGTCCTTGACGCCGCTGTCGCGCAGCGCGTCGATCAGTGCCTCGGGAATGCCGCACAGGCCGAAGCCGCCGACGGCCATCAACTGCCCGTCCTTGACGAGGCCATCGAGCGCGGCCTTTGCGCTCGGGTAGATCTTGTTCATTGGCAAACTCTCCTGTGCAGGGTCACATCACGAAGCGCAAGCGTACTACCTAAGCCATTACGTAGTCGTTACGTAGAATTCACTAACCCCTGCCGCGATGCCCGCATGATCCTCGACTACCGCACCGCGTTCGATCAGGCGCCGATCGGGCTCGTGATGTCGCGCGACCGCCAGATCCTCGACTGCAACCAGCAGTTGCTGCGCATGTTCGGCGCCACGCGGCCCGAGCAGCTCAAGGGCCAAAGCTTCGAACTGCTCTATCCCACGCACGACGAGTTCGAGCGCACCGGTGCGCGCATCGTCGCCAGCCTCGACCAGCGCGGCCTGTACGCCGACGAACGGATCATGAAGCGGCTCTCGGGCGAGCTGTTCTGGTGCCACGTGACCGGGCGCGCCCTTGATCCGCACGCGCCGCATGCCGCGGGCATCTGGAGCTTCGACGACCTGTCGGCACGGCGCAAGGTCGGCACCGAATTGACGGCGCGCGAGCGCGAGATCGCCGCGCTGCTGATCGAAGGCCTGACCAGCAAGCGCATCGGCCTGCGCCTGGCGATCAGCCCGCGCACCGTCGACGTCTACCGCACACGCCTGATGCGCAAGTACGGCACCTCCACCACGCCCGAGCTGGTGTACAAGCTCTTGGGCAAATGACCCGAGCACGCTCCCGATGATCACGGTTCACCACCTCGAAAACTCGCGCTCGCAGCGCGTCCTCTGGCTGCTCGAGGAGCTGGGATTGACGTACGAGGTCAAGCGCTACGCAGCGCGACCGCAAGACGATGCTGGCGCCGCCCGAACTGCTCGCCGTGCACCCGCTGGGCAAGTCGCCGGTGCTCTGCGACGGGCCGGACGTGGTGGCCGAAACCGGCGCCATCGTCGAGTACCTGCTCGACCGCTCGGGCACGGTGACGCCTGCGCCCGGCGCCAGGCACGCCCGAACGACTGCGCTTCACCTACTGGCTGCATTTCGCCGAAGGCTCGGCGATGCCGCCGCTGACGATGGCGCTGGTCTTCAACCGCATCCGCACGGCGCCGATGCCGTTCTTTGTCAAGCCCATCGCGCGGGGCATCGCCGACAAGGTCCTGGCGAGTTTCATCCAACCCAACATCGAGCGCCAGATGAAGTTCATCGAGGCCGAGCTTGCAGGCGCGGCCCTGGTTTGCCGGGTCCGAGTTCAGTGCTGCCGACATCATGATGAGCTTTCCGCTCGAAGCGGCGGCCTCGCGCGGCGGGCTCGATGCCCGTTACCCCAAGACGACCGAGTTTCTGGCGCGCATTCACGCCCGCCCGGCCTACCGGCGCGCGTTGGAACGCGGCGGTCCCTATGCCTTGATGACCTGAGGCCACGGCCGCGCGCCGATCAGGCCGACGCGGGAACTCCAGCGATGCGTGACGGACCGTGAACGCACGGGCGCGGGTGAGGTGCCCGACCGATGCTGGTCCCACGCGTCGGTCATGTCCTGCGGCATCCGCGTCGATTGCGCCCGCTTGTCTGTCCGGCGCAATGCAATACCCATGGCCGGTTCAACGCGCGGCCCGATCTGCCACTCTGCCTCCCTTGCCTAGGGCAAAGGCAGGGCCTCGATCGAGGGCCGTTGCGCCAACGCCGCGAACTCGTCGGCCAGTCGCTGGCTCTGCGCCAGCGCCCGGGTCCAGGCTTTCACGCGGCCGGCGAAGTCGTCGCCATAGGCCTTGAAGTCGCTGCGGTCGGGCAGCTTGCCGCCGGGCAGTTCGGCCCGGATCCACTCGGCGCTCGGCGCCAGCAGCACCACGTTGGCCAACCGCGCCGAGGCTGCGTGGCGGTGCCGCAGGCCCTTGTCGAGCCAGCCCGGCACCACCGTCGACTGGAAGTGCGGGTACAGCACCAGGCCCTGCGGCATCTGCGCATAGTCCAGGTGCAGGTGGTAGTCGGTGATGCCGCCGTCCCAGTAGGCGCCGCGCGGCGCGCCGGCGATGTCGTGGACCGCGTCGAGCCAGAACGGCACCGAGCAACTGGCCAACAGGCTCGGCGAGAGGTTGCCCGCAGTCAGCGCCACCTGTGTCGTTCGGTAGTCGTGCAGCGGGAACGGCAGCGGCTCGCGCGGGTCGGAGAACATCACGCGCTCGAGCCAGCCGCCCAGGGCGCGGCGGCTGACCAGGTTGGTCGCGAAGGCGCCCATGTAGCCCAGCGGCGTGCGCAGGCGACCCTCGCGCCGCAGCAGATGGCGGCCGCGGCTGGTCAGCACATGCAGGCGGTAGCGCGGATGCTGCAGCACCTCGTCGGCGCGCCCGCCAAATCGCTCCTCGAGCTTGGCGCCGAAGATGCGACTGACATCGCGCGGCGGTCGGTGGCCTTGCCCGGCGCATGCGGGTAGTCCTGGGCGATGTAGTCGGCGGCCAGCTGGGCCAGCGCGGCGGCGGCGTCGGGCAGGCAAGCGCTGGCCATGCGCCAGGCGCCGATCGAGGCGCCGATCAGGTGCACGGCGTGTGCGGCGCCGCTCAACCAGTGGCCGAAGATGAAGCGATCCAGCGGATTCAGCACCAGGCCCTTGGGCCCGCCCGCGGCTGCGGGAATCACGCGAACGTCCGCGGCCAGCAGGCCGCGTTCACGCAGATGGGCGCGGGCGTGGGGGCCGGCGAAGACCTGCAGCGCCGGCGTCATCGACGCGCGGACTTCAATAGGTATGCCGCGCGATCACGGCGCAGGCCAGGCGGGCGCCGGCATTGCCGGTCGGCTGCGTGCGGTAGTCGTCGGGCATGGCGTGCACGATCAGGCCCTTGCCGACGACGTCGGTGGCGCCGCTGCCCACCGTGATGCCGCCAATCGTGAACTTCACGTCGACCCGGCCCTGCGCATCGGCCTTCAGCGACGGCAAGTCGCCGGCGTGGCGTTCCGCCGTGTCCTGCGGGCCATGCGGCTTGCCGCCGGGGTTGAAATGGCCGCCGGTGCTCATGCCGTCGCCGCTGCTGCAGTCGCCCTTCTCATGCACGTGAAAGCCATGCTCCTGGCCAGGCTTCAGGCCCTCGATCCGCGCATGCACCATCACCTGCTCGCCGCGCTGGTGGAACATGACCACGCCTGTGGTCATGTTGCCGCGCGTGGGCTCGAGCCGGGCCTGGGCCAGCGGGCCGCCTCCATGCATCATGCCGGCGCAGCCGGCGAGCCAGGCCGTGGCGGCCAACAGGGCGAATGTCGTTCTGGCTTGCATGTGCAGCCTCCAGAGCGATGGGAAACGCATGCTAATCCAGTGCGCGGGCAGGCTGGCAAACTGCGTCGCAGGAGCTTGAGCCATGCCCCCACATTTCAGCGTCGATGGCGACGTGACCCGTGCGCGAACGATCGATGCGCGCTTCTACCTCGACGACGCGGTGTTCGCCGCGGCGCGCGAGCGCGTGTTCGGTCGCAGCTGGCAATGGCTCGGCGACCTCGCCGACGTGACGCTGCCCGGCTCGCTGGCACCGCGCACGCTGCTGCCCGGGCTGCTCGACGAGCCGCTGCTGCTCGCGCGCGACAACGAGGGCAGCCTGCGCTGCCTGTCCAACGTCTGCACGCATCGCGGCCACCTGCTGGTCGACGCGCCCTGCCGCAAGGCGCAGATCCGTTGCCCCTACCACTCGCGGCGCTTCGATCTGGACGGACGCATGACCTTCATGCCCGGTTTCGAAGGCGCGCAGGACTTCCCCGGCCCGGCCGACCACCTGCCCAACCTGCCATTCGGCGCGGCGGCCGGGCACGGCTTTGCCGCGCTCGCGCCGGCGGTGCCTTTCGACGCCTGGGTGGCCCCGGTGCTGGCGCGCGTGCCCTGGTGGGCCGGCGAGCGTTTCGAGCACGACCCGACGCGCGACCGCGACTTCACGATCGCTGCCCATTGGGCCCTGTATGTCGAGAACTACCTCGAGGGCCTGCACATCCCGTTCCTGCACCCCGGCCTGGCCACCGCAATCGACTGGCAGGCCTACCGCTACGAATTGCACCCGCACGGCAACCTGCAACTGGCCCTGGCCCGCGACGGTGAACCCGCCTTCGATGCCCTGCCCGCCGATTCACCCGAGCAGGGGCAGCGGGTGGCCGCGTACTACTTCTGGCTTTTTCCCAACCTGATGCTCAACTTCTACCCCTGGGGCCTGTCGGTCAACCTGGTGCAGCCGTTGGCGCGCGCGTCCACCCGGGTATCGTTTCGCGCCTATGTGGCCCGACCCGACCTGCTCGAAAGCGGCGCCGGTGGTGCGCTGGACCAGGTCGAGGCCGAGGACGAGTGCGCCGTCGAATCGGTGCAGCGCGGCCTGAGTTCGCGGCTGTACCGCGGCGGGCGCTACTCACCGCAACATGAACGCGGCGTGCACCAGTTCCACCAGCTGCTGGCCCAGGCGCTGGGCGACGGCGCGCCGTAGCGATGCCGCTCGACCCGACCGTTCAGCGCGGCTTGGGTAGCTTCGCGAACGCCGCGGCCATCGCGCCTGAGCCTGCCGGCTGCGCACCGGCGTTGCGATCGCGCGGGCGCACGTTGCGCTGGGCCGGACGAAACGCGGCATCACCGTCGCGCTCGCCGGGCCGCGGCGGCGGCGCGTCGAGCTTCATCGTCAGCGCAATGCGCTGGCGCGCCAGGTCGACTTCGACCACGCGCACCTTGACGATGTCGCCGGTCTTGACCACCTCGCGCGCGTCGCGCACGAATTTGTTCGCCAGCTGGCTCACATGCACCAGGCCGTCCTGGTGCACGCCGAGGTCGACAAAGGCACCGAACTGCGCCACGTTGCTGACCGTGCCTTCGAGCAGCATGCCGACCTTCAGGTCCTTGATGTCCTCGACGCCCTCAGCCAGCTTGGCGACCTTGAAGTCGGGGCGCGGGTCGCGGCCGGGCTTGTCGAGTTCGCCCAGAACGTCCTTGACCGTGATGGCGCCGAAAAGCTCGTCGGCAAAGGACTCGGGCTTGAGGCTGCGCAGGACATCGCTGCGGCCGATCAATTCCGTCAGCGGCTTGCGGCTGGCGTCGACGAACCTGGCCACCAGCGGATAGGTCTCGGGGTGCACGCCCGAGGCGTCGAGCGGGTTGTCGCCATCGCGGATGCGCAGGAAACCCGCCGACTGCTCGAAGGTCTTGGCGCCCAGCCCCGCCACCTCGAGCAACTGCTGGCGATTGCGAAACGCACCGTGGGCGTCGCGCCAGCGCACGATCGCGCCGGCCACCGTCGCCGACAGCCCCGACACCCGCGCCAGCAGCGGCGGCGAGGCGGTGTTGAGGTCGACGCCGACGCGCGTTGACGCAGTCCTCGACCACGGCATCCAGGCTGCGCGCCAGGCCGTTCTGGTTCAGGTCATGCTGGTACTGGCCGACGCCGATGCTCTTGGGGTCGATCTTCACCAGCTCGGCCAGCGGGTCCTGCACGCGCCGCGCGATGCTCACCGCGCCGCGCAGGCTGACGTCGAGTTCGGGCAACTCCTGGCTCGCCACCTCGCTGGCCGAGTACACCGAAGCCCCCGCCTCGCTGACGACGAGCTTCTGCATCGCCGGCTTCGATGCCTGCTTGGCCACCAGCGCCATCACTTCGCCGGCCAGCTTGTCGGTCTCGCGGCTGGCGGTGCCGTTGCCGATGGCGATCAGATTCACGCCGTGGCGCGCGACGAGCTGCGCCAACTGTTGCAGCGCGCCGTCCCAGTCGCGCCGCGGCTCGTGCGGGTAGACCGTGGCCGTGGCTTCGACGCGGCCGGTGTCGCTGACCACCGCGACCTTGACCCCCGTGCGGATGCCGGGGTCCAGCCCCATCACGACGCGCTTGCCGGCCGGCGCGGCCAGCAGCAGGTCGCGCAGGTTGTCGGCGAAGACCTTGATGGCGACGGCCTCGGCCTGCTCGCGCAGGCGCGCAAACAGGTCGCGCTCCAGGCTCAGCGAGAGCTTGACCTTCCAGGTCCAGGCCACGCACTTGCGCATCAGCTCGTCGCCGGCGCGCGCCTGAGTGGCGCCAGCCCAGGTGGCGCGCGATGCGGCCCTCGGCCAGCCCGGGTTGGCCGACGACGACTTCTTCGTCGAGCGCCAGGCGCGCGTCGAGCACTTCGAGCGAGCGGCCGCGGAACACCGCCAGCGCGCGGTGCGAGGGCACGCGCGCGATCGGCTCGGCGTAGTCGAAGTAGTCGCGGAACTTGCGCCACCTCGGCGCTATGGTCGTCCTTGCCCACATGGGCCGACGCCAGCCTGGACGCGAACAGGCCCTCGGCCCACAGCCATTCGCGCAGGCTGCCGCACCAGCGCCGCGTCCTCGGCCCAGCGCTCGGCGAGCAGGTCGCGCACGCCGTCGAGCACCGCGTGCGCGTCGGCGAATCCGGCCTCGGCATTGACGAACGCCGCGGCTTGCGCCGCCGGATCCAGCGCCGGGTCGGCGAACAGTCGGTCGGCCAGCGGCTCCAGCCCCGCCTCGCGCGCGATCGCGCCCTTGGTGCGGCGCTTGACCTTGTACGGCGCGTACAGGTCTTCGAGTTCCTGCTTGGTCGCTGCGGCAGCGATGCGCAGCCTGCAGCGCCGGCGTCAGCTTGCCCTGCTCCTCGATGCTCCTGAGCACGGCGGCGCGGCGCTCGGCGAGTTCGCGCAGGTAGGCCAGGCGCGTCTCGAGTTCGCGCAGCTGGACGTCATCGAGGCCGTCGGTGGCCTCCTTGCGGTAGCGCGCGATGAACGGCACGGTGGCGCCGCCATCGAGCAGGGCCACGGCGGCTTGCACCTGCGACGGCCGGGCGGCGAGTTCGGCCGCGAGTTGGGCAACGATCTGGGTTTCTTCGAGGGACGACAAGGCAGGCACGGCTCAGGCTGGAAAAGAAGCGCGCGAGTGTGTCACAGCGGGGCGCGGGTAAGCTGCGGCGCATGCAAGTCTTGCGCACGCTTACGGTGGCCCTGCGCCTGCTCGGACCTTGCCCCGTGATCATCAACCGCAGGCCTTGGCGCAACCGGTCCGCAGGCGCTGGCACCGTGCACGACACTCGACGCACAGCCGCAGCCGATCATGCGCGGCGCCTCGGGCTACCTATCGCCACCCCTTCCCTCGGCACCTCATGACGACCGACATCGAACTCACCGCCCCCGACATCACCGCCTACCGAGAGGGCAACACCGGCATCGACTTCGTGCACAGCTTCAAGGCCGAGAAGCCGGGCCCGCACGTGATGATCTCGGCCGTCGTCCACGGCAACGAGCTCTGCGGCGCCCTGACGCTGGACTTCCTGCTGCGCGAACGGGTGCGCCCGACGCGCGGCACCCTGACCCTGGCGTTCGCCAACGTCGCGGCCTTTCAGCGCTTCGACGCCGGCGCGCCGAACGAGTCGCGCAAGGTCGACGAAGACTTCAACCGCGTCTGGGACGCGGCCAAGCTCGACGGCAGCGCCCAGAGCATCGAGCTCGAGCCGCGCACGCGAACTGCGACCGATCGCTGGACCAGGTCGACTACCTGCTGGACCTGCACTCGATGCAGCACCCGACCGAGCCGCTGGTGCTGTGCGGGCCGACGGCCAAGGGCCAGGCCCTGGCACGCGCGATCGGCTACCCGGCCTACGTGGTGGCCGACGAGGGCCATGCCGCCGGCCGGCGCATGCGCGACTACGCCGCGCTTCGCCGACGAAGCGAGCCCGAAGAACGCCCTGCTGATCGAGTGCGGACAGCATTGGGCCGCGCTCGAGCCGCGCCGTGTCCGACGAGATGGCGCTGCGGTTCCTGCAGCATTTCGCGCTGGTCGATCCGGCCTGGCTGGCGCGCACCCTGACGCCGACTGCGCCGGCGCCGCAGAAGGTGATCGTGATCACCGACGCCGTCACGGTGCAGAGCGAGCAGTTCGCCTTCGTCGAGCCCTTCGTCGGCATGGAGGTGCTGCCCGCGGCCGGCACCCTGCTGGCGCGCGACGGCGAACGCGAGCTGCGAACGCCGTACGACCACTGCGTGCTGATCATGCCCTCGCGCCGCCTGCGACGTCGGCAGCACCGCCGTGCGCCTGGGGCGGTTCGTCGACTGAGCCCGCGCTGGCGGCTTGAACCGTGGCGAAAACACCCTGCGGCGACCATCTACAGTCCGCGCCATGACCGACGCCGATCTGCCGCCCGAACTGCAGGGCCCCGCGGCCTGGTTCGGCCCCGCCATGGCGGCACGCGACGACTGGCTCGAGCACTTCACGGACGCCGAAGTCGCCGAGCTCGAGACCGCGGCGACCGCATGGGCCCACGACGCGCGACGCCGGCGCCGACGCGCCGCGGTCCCGCTGCCGCTGCTGGCGCCGCGGCTGGCGCGCATCCGCGCCGAGGTCTTGCGCGGCCGCGGCTTCGTGCTGCTGCGCGGCCTGCCGGTGCCGCGCTGGCCGCGGCGCCTGAGCGAGCACGGCCTTCATCGGCCTGGGCACGCACCTGGGCCGCGCGCTGCCGCAGAACGCCCAGGGCCATCGTGCTCGGCCATGTGCGCGACCTCGGCCTGCGCGTCGAGCGACCCGCGGCGTGCGCATCTACCAGACCGCCGAGCGCCAGACCTTCCACACCGACAGCTGCGACATCGTCGGCCTGCTGTGCCTGCAGGCGGCGCGCGCGGGCGGCGAGTCGGCGCTGGTGTCGTCGAACACGCTGTAGAACGAGATGCGCCGGCGCCGGCCCGACCTGGCGCGCGCGGCTGCTGCGAGCCGGTGGCCACCGACCGGCGCGGCGAGGTGCCGCCCGGCTGCCAAGCCGTATTTCGAGATCCCGGTCTTCAACTGGCACGCCGGCGCGCATGTCGGTGATCTACCAGCGCCAGTACATCGACTCGGCGCAACGCTTTGCCGACGCGCCGCGGCTGACGCGCGGCGCAGGTCGCAGGCGCTCGACCTGTTCGACGCCCTGGCCAACGACCCGGCGCTGCACTTCCTGATGCGCGCTGGCAGCCCGGCGACATGCAGTTCGTGCACAACCACACCCTGCTGCACGACCGCACCGCCTTCGCCGACTGCGCCCGAGCCCGAGCTGCGCCGCCACCTGCTGCGCCTGTGGCTGGCGCCGGCCGACGCGCGCGCCGTTGCCGCCGGTCTCGCGCAGCGCTACGGCAGCGTGGTGCCCGGCGCACGCGGCGGCGTGGTTCCCATTGCCGACGCCTAATCAGGGATGCGTCGGGAGAGCTGCGCGGGCATCAGGAAGTCGAAGTCCACGCCCTGGTCGGCCTGCGTCACCGGTCTGCAGGAACAGCTTGCGGTAGCCGCGCTCGGCGCGTGGGCTCGATCACCGGGTTGCGCGCGCGGCGCGCGCGGCCAGTTCTTCGGCCGACACCAGCAGCGTCAGCTCGCGCCGCGCCACGCTCAGGCGGATGCGGTCGCCGTTGCTGCACCTAGGCCAGCGGCCCGCCGACCGCGGCTTCGGGCGTCACGTGCAGCACGATGGTGCCGAACGCGGTGCCGCTCATGCGGCCGTCGGTGATGCGCACCATGTCCTTGACGCCGGCGCGCGCCAGCTTCAGCGGGATCGGCAGGTAGCCGGCCTCGGGCATGCCGGGCGCGCCCTTGGGGCCGATGCGCTTGAGCACCAGGATGTCGTCGGCGTTGACGTCGAGCGTCCGGGTCGTCGATGCGCGCGGCCAGGTCGGCGGCGTTCTCGAACACCACCGCGCGGCCTTCGTGCTCCATCAGCGCCGGCGTCGGCCGCCGACTGCTTGATGATGCGCGCCGCCCGGCGCCAGGTTGCCGCGCAGCACCGCGATGCCGCCCTGCGGATAGATCGGGTTGGACAGCGGCCGCACCACGTCCTGCGCGAAGCCGGGGCCGGCGGCGTCGATCTCCTCGCCCAGCGTGCGGCCGGTGACGGTCAGCGCGTCCAGGTGCAGCAGCGGCTTCAGTTCGCGCAGCAGCGTGGCCATGCCGCCGGCGTGGTGGAAGTCCTCCATGTAGTGCTCGCCGCTGGGCTTCAGGTCGAGCAGCACCGGCGTCTCGCGGCCCATGCGGTCGAGCGCGTCCAGGTCGATCTCGAAGCCCATGCGCCCGGCGATCGCCGTCAGGTGGACGATGCCGTTGGTCGAGCCGCCGATGGCCAGCAGCACGCGCATCGCGTTCTCGAAGGCCTTGGCGGTCAGGATCTTGTCGATGGTCAGGCGCTGGCGCGCGATCTGCACCGCCTGCGCGCCGGTCAGTCTCGGCGATGCGCATGCGGTCGGCGGTCACGGCCGGCGGGCTGGCGCCGCCGGGCACGCGTCATGCCCAGCGCCTCGGCGATGCAGGCCATGGTGCTGGCCGTGCCCATCACCGAGCAGGTGCCGACGCTGGCGACCAGCTGGTTGTTGACGTCGGCGATCTCCTCGGCGTCGATCTCCTGCGCGCGAAACCGCGCCCAGTAGCGGCGGCAGTCGGTGCAGGCGCCGACGCGCTCGCCGCGGTGCGAGCCGGTCAGCATCGAGCCGGTGATCAGCTGGATCGCCGGCATGCCGGCCGAGGCCGCGCCCATCAGCTGCGCCGGCACGGTCTTGTCGCAGCCGCCGATCAGCACCACCGCGTCCATCGGCTGGGCGCGGATCATCTCCTCGGTGTCCATCGACATCAGGTTGCGCAGGTACATGCTGGTCGGCGCGGCGAAGCTCTCGTGCAGCGAGATCGTCGGGAAGTCCATCGGCAGCCCGCCGGCCAGCATGACGCCGCGCTTGACCGCCTCGAGCAGCTGCGGCGCGTTGCCGTGGCAGGGGTTGTAGGCGCTGCCGGTGTTGGTGATGCCGATCACCGGGCGGTCCAGCGCGCGCGTCGGTGTAGCCCGCGCCCTTGATGAAGGCCTTGCGCAGGAACAGCGAGAAGCCGCTGTCGCCGTAGCTGGTCAGGCCCTTGTGCATGCCGGTGGCGGCGTTCGGGGCGGGTGGGGTGGCTGGGCTGGCTGGCGGCTTGGTCATCGGGCGGATTCGGTGTGGATTGAGGGCGTCATTGCGCAGCAATTATTGATCTCAGTGTGGTGGAAACTGCGTAGCGACGCCCCGTCCCGGGCATGCAAGAATGAAAGACCCCTTGCGTTGTTTTGCGACGCAACCGTTGTTCAAAGAGGAGAGACCATGAAGCGGACCATCACCTGTTCCTGGCCGGCGTTGCGCTGGCGCTGGGCGCGAACGCGCAGAACATCTCCATCGCCACCGGCGGCACCGGCGGCGTGTACTACCCGATGGGCGGCGGCATCGCCGCCGTGCTGTCCAAGCATGTGCCCGGCATGCAGGCCACCGCCGAAGTCACCGGCGGCTCGGTCGACAACCTCAAGCTCATCGGCACCGGCAAGCCCTACATCGCGCTTCACGATGGCCGACGCCAGCCAGGACGCCTACCGCGGCGAAGACAAGTTCAAGGGCAACAAGGTGCCGCTGAAGCACGCTGATGATCCTGTACCCGAACCGCATGCACGTGGTGACGGTCGAGGGCCGCGGCATCAACAAGATGACCGACCTGAAGGGCAAGCGCGTCTCGACCGGCTCGCCGGGCAGCGCCACCGAAGTGATGGCCTTTCGCGTGATCGAGGCCGCCGGCCTGGACAAGGACAAGGACGTGAAGCGCGAGCGCCTGGGCGTGGCCGAGTCGGTCAACGCGATCAAGGACGGCAAGATCGACGCCTTCTTCTGGGTCGGCGGCCTGCCGACCGCCGGCGTGACCGACCTGGCCAACACGCCCGGCAACAAGATCAAGATGATCGACCATGCCGACGCTGGTGCCGGCGATGAACAAGAAGTACGGCAACCTGTACGTCGAGGACGTGATCCCCAAGGCCACCTACCGCGGCATGGACGCCGACAACAAGCAGGCCACGGTGATGAACATCCTGGTCGCCGCACGAGAACATGGACGACAAGACCGCCTACAACATCGTCAAGACCATCTTCGACAAGCGCGACGACCTGATCGCCGTGCACAAGGAAGCGGCCAACTTCAAGCTCGAGAACCAGAAGGCCGCGGCCTCGCCGATCCCGTTCCATCCGGGCGCGGTGAAGTACTTCGCCGAAAAGGGCGTCAAGCTCAACTGAGCCGACCCAGCACCGCCCCGCCCGATCACGCCGGGGCGGCGTTTTTTTCGAACGCGCCACCGCCACGGGGCCCACGCCGCATGAGCCAAGCCGCCCTGCCCGAAGACACGCCCGACGTCGTCGTCAGCGACGAAGCGCTCCACAAGGCCGAAGAGTTCATCGAGGACGAAGAAGGTGCGGCCAACAAGCTCACCGGCTGGCTCGGCATCTTCGTCATCGCCGTGGCCTTCGGCGATGTCGGTGTTCCACCTCTACACCGCCTACGGCATCGTGCCGACGCAGACGCTGCGGCCGATCCACGTCGGCTTCGTGCTGTTCCTGTGCTTCCTGGTGTTCCCGGTGGCGCCGCGCTTTCGCCACCGCATCATGTGGTGGGACTGGCTGGCCGCGGCGCTGTCGATCGCCGTCGTCGTCTACCTGATCCAGGGCGGCGACGACTTCACCGACCGCAACACCTCGCCCAACGCCTGGGACATCGTCTTCGGCATCGCGCTGATCGTGCTGGTGCTCGAGGCGATGCGCCGCACCAACGGCTGGATCATGCCGGTCATCACCTCGTGCTTCATCGCCTACGCGCTGTTCGGCCCCTACCTGCCCGCAGCCCTGGACGCACAAGGGCTACGAGCTCGGCCGCCTGGTCGGGCGTGATGTACATGACGCTCGAAGGCATCTACGGCGTGGCCGTCGACGTGTCGTCGTCGCTGATCATCCTGTTCACGATCTTCGGCGCCTTCCTGCAGTATTCGGGCGCCGGCAAGTTCTACATCGACTTCTCGTTCGCGGCGATGGGCGGCAAGCCCACCGGCGCCGGCCGCACGGTGGTGCTGGCCTCGTTCCTGCTCGGCGGGCCGTCGGGCTCGGGCGTGGCGACCACGGTCACGCTGGGCGCGGTGGCCTACCCGATGCTGGCCAAGGTCGGCTACGAGAAGAACGCCGCCGGCGGCCTGCTCGCCGCGGGCGGGCTGGGCGCGATCATCTCGCCGCCGGTGCTGGGCGCGGCGGCCTTCCTGATCGCCGAGTTCCTGAAGATCTCGTACCTCGACGTGCTGCTGATGGCGGTGATCCCGACGATGCTGTTCTACCTCGCGCTGTTCCTGATGGTCGAGATCGACGCGCGCAAGTACGGCATGGGCAAGACCGCGATCGACAAGGTCGATTCGGTGTGGAACCTGACGCGCAACTACTGGTTCCACTTCCTGTCGCTGATCTCGATCGTCGTCTTCATGCTGTGGGGCTTCTCGCCGGTGCTGTCGGTGTTCTGGGCCACGGTGGTGTCCTTCGTCACCAGCTTCCTGCGCCGCGACACGGCGCTGTTTTCCTACGACCTGTTCCGGGGCAAGGGCTCGATGGTCAAGCACATCTTCCAGTCGCCTTTCGTCAAGGCGATGGAAGGCGGCTCGATCGGCGTGCTCAACGTCGCGGCCACCTGCGCCGGCGCCGGCATCATCGTCGGCGTGGTCACGCTGACCGGCCTGGGGCTGAAGTTCAGCACCATCGTGATCGACTACGCCGGCGGCTCGCTGCTGCTGACCGCCATCTACACCGCGCTGGTGGTGTGGATCGTCGGCCTGGCGGTGCCGGTGACGGCCTCGTACATCATCTGCGCGGTGATCGCCGCGCCGGCGCTGATCAAGCTCGGCGTGCCCGACTTCGCCGCGCACATGTTCATCTTCTATTACGCCGTGCTGTCCGAGGTCTCGCCGCCGACCGCGCTGTCGCCGTTCGCGGCGGCGGCCATCACCGGCGGCGACCCGTACAAGACCACGCTGCAATGCTGGAAGTACACCGTGCCGGCCTTCCTGGTGCCCTTCATGTTCGTGCTCGACCCGAGCGGCCTGGGCCTGCTGCTGATGGGCTCGACCAAGGCGCTGGCCACGGCCAACTGGTGGCTCGATCGCCGAGGTCACGTTCACCGCCGCGGTCGGCATCGCCGCGCTGGCCGCGCGGCTTCCAGGGCTGGGCGCTGCAAGAAGACCAACGCTGATCGAGCGCTGGATGCTGATCATGGCCGGCTTCGCGCTGGTCTACCCCAGCACGGTGTCCGACCAGCCTCGGCATCGGGCTCGTGGCTCGCGACGCTGACCTTGCAGTTCCTGCGCAAGGAATTGCCAAGCCCGCCTGACCTGCAACTTCTGGAGCCCGATGAACAGCACTCGATGCGTCCGCCACCGGCGTCTACCTGATCACCGTCACGCCCTTCACCGACGGCGGCGCGCTCGACCTGGCCAGCACCGACCGCATGGTCGACTTCTGCCTCGAGGCCGGCGTCACCGGCCTGACCGTCCTCGGCATCATGGGCGAGGCGCACCAAGCTGACCGCCGACGAGTCGCGCAGCTTCGTCAAGCAGGTGCTGGCGCGCGTGGCCGGCCGCGTGCCGGTGGTCGTCGGCGCCTCGGCGCCGGGCTTCGCGCCGATGCGCGAACTCACGCGACAGCGTGATGGACGCTCGGCGCCGCCGGCGTGATGGTGGCGCCGCCGCATCCGTTGCGCACCGACGACCAGATCGTCGCCTACTTCGACATGGTCAGCGAGACCGCTCGGCCCCGACGTGCCCTGGGTGCTGCAGGACCACCCGGTGTCGACCGGCGTGCAGATGTCGACGGCGGTGATCCTGCGCATCCTGCAAGAACGCAGCCGAACTGCGTGATGCTCAAGCACGAGGACTGCCCGGGCCTGGCCAAGCTGTCGGCGATCCGCGCCGCCAGCGACGCGCGGCGAGGTGCGGCGCGTCTCGATCCTGTGCGGCAACGGCGGCGGCCTGTTCCTGCCCGAGGAACTCGGCCGCGGCGCCGACGGCGCCATGACCGGCTTCGCCTACCCCGAGATGATGGTCGACGTCTGCCGCGCCTATGCCGCCGGCGACGTCGAACGCGCGCACGACCTGTTCGACGCCTACCTGCCGCTGGCGCGCTACGAACAGCAGGCCGGCATCGGCCTGGCGGTGCGCAAGCACATCCTGGCCGCAGCGCGGCGTGATCGCCTCGGCGGCGATGCGCAAGCCCGGCCCCAAGCTGTCGGCGGCCGACATCGCCGACATCGCCCGCCTGACCGAGAGGCAAACCCGGCGCCTGGCCGACATCGCGTAGCCCCGGCCAGGCTTGTGCGCGAGGGCAAGACAACGCGCAATCTCCTGGGCTATATTGACCCGTGACTGACTTTTCGATCCGTCCGCTGACCCCCAACCTGGGCGCGCGCATCTCAGGCATTGAACTCGCGCGGGGTGTTTCACCGCAGGTCTTCGCGTCGCTCTTTGAAGCCTTCCTGCGCTACCAGGTGCTGGTGTTCGACGCGCAAGCATTGCCGCCCGGCGCGCAGGTCGCGTTCGCGCGGCTGTTCGGGCCGGTGCAGGTGCACGTGATGTCGATGTACCACGCCGACGGCCACCCCGAGCTGTACCGCCTGTCCAACCTCGGCGCCGACGGCAAGCCCAACGGCAAGCATCCCGACCGCGGCACGATGGCCTGGCACAGCGACGGCTCGTGGCAGCGCGTGACCGGGCAGGCCACCATCATCTACGGCGAAGTGGTATCGAGCGAAGGGGGCGAGACGCACTTCTGCGACATGTACGGCGCCTACGATCGCCTCAGCGCCGACTGGAAGGCGCGCATCGACGACCTGCGTGCCGTGCACAACCTGGACTTCTCGCGCAACCGACGCCATGGCGATGCGCCCATGACCGACGCCGAGCGCGTCGCCGCGCCGCCCGTCGACCATCCCGTCGTGCGCACCCACGCGCAGACAGGGCGCGACTGCCTCTACCTCGGCGACCACGCCGAGTCGATCGTCGGCATGCCCTACGACGAAGGGCGCTCGCTGATCGAGGAACTGAACCGGCTGGCCGTGCAACCCGACCTCACGTACGAGCACCACTGGAAGGTCAACGAGCTGATCGTCTGGGACAACCGCTGCCTGTTGCACCGCGCCACGGCCTATGACCCCGCCACGCAGTCGCGCGTGGTGCGTCGCTGCACCGTGCTCGGTGAAGTGCCGGCGCGCCAGCGCAGCGCGGCACTGGCCTAAACTTCCCGCCAACCTCAGCCTCTGGCAGCGACCGCGCAACGCGGCCCGGGGTCTTCACGTCTCTTGTCCCATTTCCCGGAGCCCTCGATGAGCCAAGCCATCCCGATGCAACTCGACGCCAAGGCGATCGAGATCCTGTCCAAGGTCACGACCGCCACCTTGACGACGCTGTTGCTCAAGAAAGGCCTGCGCAATGTCTGGCTGCGCGGCACCAAGCCGCTGCGGCCCGGTCAGCCGCGCCTGGTCGGCCGCGCCTTCACGCTGCGTTTCGTGCCGGCGCGCGAAGACCTGGCCACGCCCGAGTCCTGGTCGTCGCCGATCTCGACGCGCGCCGCCATCGAAGACATGCCTGCGGGCTGCATTGCCGTGGTCGACTCCATGGGCGTGACCGACGCCGGCATCTTCGGCGACATCCTGTGCGCGCGCATGGGCAAGCGCGGGGTCGCTGCGCTGATCACCGACGGCGTGGTGCGCGACGTCGCCGGCGTGCTGGCCACCGGCCTGCCCGTGTGGTGCAGCGGTGCGGCCGCGCCGCCCTCGGTGGCCGGCCTGACCTTCGTCGCCTGGCAGCAGCCGATCGGCTGCGGCGGCGTGGCGGTGTTTCCCGGCGACGTGATCGTGGTCGACGACGATGGCGCGGTGCTGATCCCGGCCGCCCTGCTACCCGAGATGCTCGAGCAGGCGCCCGAACAGGAGCGCCTGGAGACCTGGATCATGGGCCAGGTCGAACAGGGCATGGCCCTGCCCGGCCTGTACCCGCCCAATGCCGAGAATAAGGCGCGCTACCAGGCCGATGCGAAGGCGAGATAGCTCATCAGGCCACGGCCGGCAACACCATGCTTCGCATCGTTGCCGCCATCGCACTGCTGGTATCGACGGCACTGCACGCGGCGCTGGCACAAGGCGACTTCAAACCGGTTGACCAGGCGGCGTCGCAGCCCGAGTTCTTCGCCTTCCGTGCCCGGCTGCAGGCCGCAGTCGCCCGCCGCGACCAAGGGGCGTTGCTGGCCGTGGTTCACCAGGACATCAAGAACTCCTTCGGCGGCAGCGGCGGCGTCGATGAGTTCAAGCAGGTCTGGGCGCTGGACGAACCCGGCTCGCGGGTGTGGGAAACGTTGTCAGCGGCACTGGCGCTGGGCGGCAGCTTCCTCCCGGACGGCCGCTTCGTCGCGCCCTACGTCTTCAGCCAATGGCCCGCCGGCACCGACCCCTACGGCTTTGTCGCCATCATCGGCAGTGGCGTGCGCGTGCATGCACAGCCCGCGGCATCCAGTGCCACGCTGCACACCCTCTCGTTCGAGATCGTCGAAGAGGTCCAGACCACGTCCTCGAGTCGGGACTGGATCGCGGTGGCACCCGTCGGCGGCCAAACCGGCTATGTCGAACGGCGCCTTGCCCGCAGCCCGCTCGACTACCGCGCGATGTTCGAGAAATCAGGCGGTCGCTGGCAGATGACGACGTTCATTGCCGGCGATTGAGCCGCGCGCCGGGCGGCGCGGGCAGCTCAGGGCGCGGCGGGAGCGGCCGCCGGGCCCACCCTGGCCTTCTTGGCCAGCGATCCCGCCACGACCGTGTGCCGCATGATCGAACGCGCCCTGTCGCTGCCGCAGAAGAGCACCTCGTCGTCGACCGCAACGGCCATGTCCACCGGCGGCAGCAAGGTCAGCTCACGGCCGCGCTGCAGCAACAGCGGCTGTGCCCGGACTCGCGCACCCGTACCGTCGGTACGCGTCATCAGCTGCTCCAGCGTGACGGCTTCGCCGCGCTGCAATGCCCGACATACCATCGGCGCCGCGCCCGCCGCGATGCGAATCGACCACGACTCGAGGATCTCGTCGCCGACGAGGTCGCGCAGGCGTTGCAGCACGTCGCTCGCCCAGGCCTCGCCCTGCTCGAGCGAGCGGCTCAGGAACAGTGACAGTGAAGGGGCGCGAATGTGACGCAGAACCTCCGCCGACAACACATAGCTGCTGACCGTCACCAGATCGGCAGGCGAGGCACGAAACACCATCGAACTGCGGCGCTGCATCTGGCGCGCGACGATGAACAAGCGCTTGTTGCCGGCCCGTGCGGCCAGCGTAATCGTCAGGTTGTCGGTCTCGACGGCCGTGCCCGCCACCAGCACGGCCGCCTTGTCGATGCCCGCTGCGCGCAGGACCGCGGGGTTGGTGGGGTCGCCGGCCACGTGGTCAGCGCTGTCGGAGCGTGCTTCCGCGCTGCCGTCGATCACGATGCTCTGGATGTCGAGCGACCTCAGCTCCCTACGCAGCGCATGCACGAACAGGTCCGAGCCGCAGAGGATCCAGAGCCCTGCCGGAATCTTCAGCGGTTCATCCATCGGCGTTCGTACCTGCGCTGTCAGCGCCTCATAGATCACGTGCAGGCTGGGAACCCGGATCGACAGGGCCACGCGCACGGCAAAGGTATCGTAGGGATTGATGATGTGATCGGCGCCGGACGCGGCCATGCGGGCATGCCAGGCATGGTTGCGTGCCGCGCACAGCACCGGCAGCGCGGGGCTGAGCATGCGCGCACTCAGCGAAATCGCCGTGTTCGTCGCATCGCTTCCGGTCAGCGCGAGCACGCCCGCGCACAGCGGATGCGAGAGCCCGGCGCGCTGCAACGACATCGGGTCGCAGGCGTCGGCAACCAACGCCGGCGCCGTGACCTGCAGGTTGTGCAAGTCGACTTCGTCGACACGCTCGGGCTCGATATCGATCACGACCAGGCCGACACCGTCCTCGGCCAGCTCGTGCGCGACGCGCTGGCCGCTGTCGCCGTAGCCGCAGAGCAGGTAGAAGGGCTTGCGCAGGCCGCGCACGGCGCGCTCGAAGCGCTCCTCGCGCACGACGCGCCGGAACGTCGGATCCCGCAGCACGCCGAACATCGCCCCGACGGCATACAGCCAGGCCGTGACGGTGGCATAGATCGAGCCTGTCGCCCACAGACGCTGCATGTCGCTGAACGGATGTGGAATCTCCCCCAGGCCGATGGTGGTACCCAGGAAGCTGACGAAGTAGAACGCGTGCAGGAAGCTCATGTGCCACGGCTGCCCCTGGGGATCGACGCCGGGCACCAGCGTGAAGCCGAGCACGACGACGGCATAGACGAGGATCAGCACCACGAGCGGCACCCGCAGGTGCCGAAAGAGGATGAAGATGCCGTGCCGCGTAGGCAGCGAGCCGGGGCTCATCGACGCAGATTCGCCGTCTCGATGACCAGCAGCACCACCGAGACCACGTTGGCCACCAGGGCGCCGATCGACAGCGAGACGACGGTGACGATGCCATGCACGGCGATCGGTTCGGACATGGCGCCGAAGTAGCCCCAGGCTGCGGCCGCGGCCAACAACTGCACGTCGGCGACGAGGCTGGTGGCCAGCATGGTCGAGCCCAGCGGCGAGCGGTCGCCGAACTTCATCACGGTGGCAATCAGGTTCACCACGATCGCTGCATACAGCTCGTAGACGTTGTGGTGGTCCGGATCGGCGATGTCGCCGACCGAGTAGCCGGCGTTGAGCGTCAACGCCAGCACGATGACAAAGGCGAACAGGACGCGTTCTGGACTCATGATCATGCCTTGGCGTTGAAACAGGTGTCAGTCTAGGGCCTGCGCACGCTCGGTGCGAATCAGGCTGGCCTGCCCGACCGGCGAGCCCTCGACACCCTGGGGCGTGTCTAATCGGGTCGGTCCGGCGCCAGTCCGTCGAAGTCACCACGCATGGCAAGGAGTAGGCATGTACGAGAAGATCCTGATCGTCGTCGAGAGTGACGCGTCGTCGCGCGCCGCGATCCACGAGGGCGTCGCCTTGGCGAAGGCGCATGACGCCGAAGTCGTCTTCTTCAGTGTCCTGCCCCGCTACGTGCCGCCGATGGGCGACATGCCGATGCTGGGCATCCTGTCACCCGACGAATTCGACGACAACGCCAAGAACGATGCCGAGCGACTGCTGGCACGTGCCATGCGCGTGGCCAAGCGCGCCGACGTGCGTTGCACGAGCCTGGTCGGCAACGGCGCCGACGACGCACAGTGCGTCGCAGCGGCCGCACGCAAGCAGCGCTGCGGACTGATCGTGGTGTCCGAGGGTGGCCACAACGCCGTGGTGCGTCTGCTCACCGGCAGCGTGGTTCCGGGCCTGATCACGCACGCGCGGGTGCCCGTGCTGGTGTGCCCCAATGCCATCAAACGGTCTCGGCAGCGCGCAAGCGCCACGCCGTGAATCGTGCAACTGCGATGCGAGAAATGCGGGTCGTTGCACTCGTCGATGGCCGGCAACACGCCGACGCCGTCATTCATGCACACAAGTTCGGGTCTGACGAATTCGTCGAATCGCCAGTAGGCGCCCCGACAGTCAGCCAGGCCCGCGCGCCCTGCCCCGCCACACGGCCGCTGGCCAGGCAGGCCGTGAGCAGGTAGCCGCCGGTCGGCGCTTCCCAGTCGAGCATCTCGCCGGCGCAGAACACGCCGGGCACGCGGGCGCAACATCAGCCGCTCGTCGAGCGCATCGAACGTCACGCCGCCGGCGCTGCTGATCGCTTCGTCGATCGGCCGCGGCGCCGCGAGCGGTCAGCGGCAGGGCCTTGATCGCGGCGGCCAGCCGCGACGGGTCGGCCAGCACCTCGCGCGGCAGCAACTCGTGCAGCAGCGCCGCCTTCGCGCCGGCCAGGCCGAGCCGGCTCTTCAGGTGCGTGGACAGGCTGCGCGAGCCGCGCGGGTGCGCGACTTCGCGCGCCACACGCTCCGGCATCGAAGGCCGGCAGCAGGTCCAGCGTCAGCGTGGCCCGCCCATCGCGCTCGATCGCGTCGCGCAACAGCCCGCTGGCGGCGTAGACGAGGCTGCCCTCGATGCCGTAGTCGGTCAGCACGAACTCGCCCTGGCGCTCGAAACGGCCGTCGAAGCGCAGGCGCCACCGGCTTGATCGGCTGGCCGGCGAAGCGCTCGCGCAGATGCGCGCTCCAGGCCGACGTCGAAACCGCAGTTGGCGGGCCGCAGCGGCGCCACAGTCGACGCCGCGCGTCGGCGAGCCAGGGCACCCAGGCGCCGTCGGAGCCCAGGCGCGCGCCAGCTGGCGCCGCCCAGCGCCAGCACGGTCGCGTCGGCGCGGCGACGGACCGTTCGCCGCGAGGTGTCGCGAAGCGCAGCGCACCGGCCGTCGACTCCAGCCCAGCCAGCGGTGGCGCATGTGGAACACCACGCCGCGCTCGCGCAGTCGGTGCAGCCAGGCACGCAGCAGCGGCGCGGCCTTCAGGTCCTGCGGAAAGACGCGGCCCGAACTGCCGACGAAGGTCTCGATGCCCAGCCCTGCGGCCCAGTCGCGCAGCGCGGTCGGCGACAGCGACTCGCAGCCAGCGCGCCACCTGCGGCGCCCGCGCGCCGTAGCGTTGCGATGAATGCCGGCAGCGGCTCGCCGTGCGTGAGGTTCAGGCCGCCCTTGCCGGCGAGCAGGAACTTGCGCCCGACCGAGGGCATGGCGTCGAACAGATCGACTCGCAGCGCCGGCCTCGGCCAGCGCCTCGGCGGCCATCAGGCCGGCCGGGCCGCCGCCGACGACGACCGCGGCAATCGAATCGATCTTGTCGTCGCTCATGGAACGGCATGGTGCCATGCGTGTCAGGATCGGGCTCGCAGCGCGACCAAGGCGCATTGCCGCACAGGAGTTGCCATGCACCCGCTCGTCCGCAGAATGACCTTGATCCCCCTGGCCGCCGCTGCATGGTTGCCACCCGCAGCACTGGCCCAGAGCTGCGAGGCCCGTGCGGCCGCGCAGCCCCCGGCTGTGGTCGAGCTCTACACCTCGGAGGGCTGCAGTTCCTGTCCACCGGCAGATCGTTGGCTGACGAGTCTGAAGGGGCGCAACGACGTGCTGGCGCTGGCCTTTCACGTCAACTACTGGGACCGGCTGGGTTGGCCCGACCGCTTTGCCACGCCCGAAATCACGCAGCGGCAGCACCAACTCGCCCAGACCAGCGGGTCGAGCTATGTGTACACGCCCCAGGTGGTGCACAACGGCCGCGACCTGCGCAATTGGAGTGGCAGTTCATTGACGCGCTTGCCAGCGAGCCAAGTTGCCTTGGCGCTGCAGCGCGAAGGCAGCACCGTCACGGCCAGCATCGGTGGCGGCGGTGGCCGGCTGTCAGGCTACTGGGCCGTGCTCGAAGACGGCCACAGCAGCCGCGTCAAGGCGGGCGAGAACGCCGGCGAAACACTCAGGCACGACCATGTCGTCACCGCCTACAAGCCGGTCGACGCGTGGAACGGCAACGCCGCCAAGACCTTCACCCTGGACCTACCGCCCGCCACGGCGACCACGCGGCGGGTCGTGTTCGTGGTCACCGACCCCACCAGCCAACGACCCGTGCAGGCGCTGGCGCTGGCCTGTTGATTCGCAGCCTTCCAATGCGCCAAACGGCACCCTCGCCACACGAACCACGGACTTCCAAGCAACCGCCGCGGATCCGGCTTTGCCGGTCCGCCAGCGGTGCCCCCTTGAGGGGGAGCGGCAACGCCGCTACGGGGGTGGTTCACTTCACCCGCCACTCAGGGCCTGGACGATCTGCAGCGAATCGCTCGGGCGCAGCGGCCGCGCCAGGTCGAAAGTCGCCGTGCCGTCGACGAAGAAGCGCATGTGGGCGCGCATGCGGTCCTGCTCGTCGATCATGCGAAAGCGGATGCCGGGGTACTGGCGCTCGAGGTCATCGAGCACCGCGCCGACCGTCGCGCCCTCGGCCTGGACCCAGGCCTGCCGCGTGTAGGAGTGCAGCGCACTCGGGATCAACACCTTCATCGCAGCTCAGCCGACCTCCACCGCATAGATCTCCGGCAGGTGGCGCGCGATGCAAGCCCAGCGCGCGCCCTCGTCGCGGCTCGCCCAGAGCTCGCCGCTGGTGGTGCCGAAGTACAGGCCCAGCGGGTCGCGCGCATCGGCGCGTCATGGCCTGGCGCTTCACGGTCCACCAGGCCTGGCTCGGCGGCAGGCCGTCGTCCTGGCGCTGCCAGGTCTTGCCGGCGTTGCGCGTCACGTAGACCGCCGGCTTGCCGTCCGGGCTGGTGCGCGGCCAGACGTCGGTGCCGTCCATCGGAAAGACCCAGGCCGTGTCGGCATCGCGCGGGTGCACGACCATCGGGAAGCCGATGTCGCCGACGCTCTTGGGCATGTTCTTGCCGATGCGCACCCATTCGTCCGACGGCCGGTCGAGGCGGTAGATGCCGCAGTGGTTCTGCTGGTACAGGCGATCCGGATTGCTCGGGCACAGGCGCACGCAATGCGGGTCGTGGAAGGTGATGTTGGACGGGTCGAAGCCGTCGACCACCTCCATGCCCTTGACCAGCGGCGCGAAAGCTCCGCCCGCCGTCGCAGCGACTCGTGCACGCCGCCGCCCGACATCGCGAAGATACAGGTGCGCGGGGTCGCGCGGGTCGACGATGATCGAGTGCAGCTTGGGGCCGTCGGGCGTGCCGTCCTGCACCGTGCCCATCCACTCACGGTACTGCGGGTCGTCGTTGATGGGCGAGAAGGGTTCCCAGCTCACGCCGCCGTCGTCCGAGCGGAACAGCCCCTGCGGCGAGGTGCCGGCGTACCAGACGTCGGGCTGGCTGGCATGGCCCGGCGTGAGCCAGAACGTGTGGTCGACCGCGCGCCCCTTGCCGTCGGCCGCCTTGGCGAATGCCGGCGGCTTTGCCGCCTCCTTCCAGCTCCGACCGAGGTTGGTCGAGCGAAACACCGTCGGGCCGAGGTGCCCGGTCTTGGCCGCCGCCAGCAGCGTCTTGCCGTCGCGCGGGTCGAGCACGACGTGGTTGACGATGTGGCCGAGGAAATGCGGGCCGTCGGCGCGCCAGGTCTTGCGCTGCGCGTCGCCGTGGAAAAGCCAGGCGCCCTTGCGCGTCGCGACGAGCACGACCGCGCGAGCGGTGGCGGCAGGTTTCTTGCTGTTGCTTGCCATCGTTGCCTCCGGCGCCTCGATGCCGTCGGCGGATCGAACCATCGACATGGCGCGGCCGCAGTTTGCTACGCGCGGGCAGCAACGTCCAGCCCGCAGCCCCTCAGCCGCGCATCGTGCCCGGCAGCCAGAGCGCGATCTGCGGCCAGACCATCACCAGGGCCATGCACCAGGATCATCAGCAGCACATAGGGCGCCGCGCCGCGCACGATCGGGCCCATCGGCGACTTCGGTGATGGCCTTGATGGTGAACAGGTTCATGCCCACCGGCGGCGTGATCTGTGCCAGCTCGAGGTTGATGACCAGCAGGATGCCGTACCAGATCGGGTTGATGCTGCAGGTGGAGCATCGCCGGCAGGATCACCGGCGTCGTGATCAGGATGATGGCGATCGACTCGAGGAACATGCCCAGGACGAAGATCAGCGCCATCATCACGATCAGGAAGCCGGTGACGCCGATGTCGGCCGCGATCACGGCTTCGACGATCTGCTGCGGGATGCGCAGCTTGGTCATCACATGGCCGAACACCGAGGCGCCCGCCAGGATCATGAACAGCATCGCCGAGATGCGGCAGGCGTCGACCGCGGACTCCCAGATCTCGCGCAGCCCGACCGTGCGGTAGACGACGACGCCGACGAACAGCGCCAGCCACGCGCCCGCGGCCGCCGCCTCGGTGGCGGTGAAGATGCCGGCATACATGCCGCCGAGCACGAACACCGGCAGCGAGAATGGCCCAGGCCGACCTTGCTGGATCGCCTGCATCGCCTCGCGCAGCGTGGCGCGCGGCTCGCGCGCGATGTGACGGTGCGCGAACGCGGTGCTGGTCATGCTCCAGACGACGAACACGCCGGCCATCAGCAGCCCGGGCACGATGCCGGCCATGAACAGGCCGCCGATCGAGGTGTCGGTGGTCACGCCGTACAGCACCATCGGTCCCGAGGGCGGAATCAGGATGCCCAGCGTGCCGCCGGCGGCCACCAGGCCGTAGGCCGCCTTGGCGTCGTAGCCGAACTTGATCATCTGCGGGATCGCGACCGCGCCGATGGTCAGCGCCGTGGCCACGCTGGAGCCCGAAATGGCCGCGAAGATGGTGCAGGCCGCGATCGTCGCGATGCCCAGGCCACCGGGCAGGTGGCGCGTCAGCGTGTAGGCGGTGCCGTACAGGTCGTCGACGATCCGGCCGCGGATCATGATGTGGGCCATGAAGGCGAACAGCGGAATCGCCACCAGCAGGTAGCGGTTGACCTCGCCGAAGATGACCTCGGTGACCGAGCCGAGTTCGCCCTGCGTGATGTAGCTGCAGCGCGCCGCCGAACAGGGCCAGCCCGGCGAAGATCGGCAAGCCGGTGAACAGCAGCAGCAACAGGCCGAGGAAGAGCAGCGCGATGATCATGTCGTTGTCCTGCCTGCACCGTGTCGCCGTGGCGCCGAGCGGCGGCAGCACCGGCCAGCGCGCGCCACAGCGCCTCGATCGCCGCCAGCAGCAGCAAGGCGCCGCCGACCGGCATCAGCAGCATCAGCAACCAGGTCGGCCACTCGAGGTTGCCCTCGGTCAGCAGGCCCAGCATGCGCGCCAGCTGCGCCGTCTCCCAGCCGTTGATGATCAGCACGCCGGCGACGACGCCGGTGGCCAGCGCGGCCCAGGCCTGGCGCCCAGCGCGTGCCGCGCGGCGACAGCCGGTCGACCAGCAGGTCGACGCCGATGTGCTCACCGCGGCGCAGCGTCTGCGCCGCCGCCAGCATGCACGATGGCCACCAGCAGGAAACCGACCACCTCGTCGACCCAGACCGGCGCGGCGTTGAACGCATAGCGCATCACCACCGCCCAGCCGATCAGGCACAGCGAGACGCAGCAGGCTGGCCGCCGCCAGCGCCATGCCGGCGCGGCGAGCGCCGAGACGACGCGGCCGAGCGCGCGCAGCGCCGGCCCGTCGCGCCGCCTCGTCGTGCATCACCGGCCCCGGCTCAGAGCTTGTCGAGCGCCTCGAGCAGCTTCACGCCGTCGGGCGCGGTCGCGCGCAGGAACTCCTTCTTCACCGCCGGCTGCATCGCATCGGCCATGACCTTCTCCTGCGCCTTGGTCAGCGCCACGGCCTTCATGCCCTTGTCGTTGAGCACCTTGATGTTCTCCGGCGGAATGCCGTCGGACTTGCGGATCGAGCGTGCCACGGCCTTGTCGGCCGCCGCCTGGATCGCTGCGCGCACGTCGGCCGGCAGCCCTTTCCACCAGGCCGGGTTCACCACCAGGTTGTCGAAGGCCAGGATGATGTTGGAGGCCACGCCGAACTTCTGCACCTCGTAGAACTTGCGGCTGTTGGCCGCCTCGACGCCGGTGAAGCCGGCGTCGATGACACCGGTCTGCAGCGCCTGGTAGACCTCGGAGCCCGGCATCGCCGACGGTGCTGCGCCCATGGCCACCAGGCCTTCGTCGAACAGCTTGTTCAGGCCGCGGATCTTCATGCCGGCGAAGTCGGCCGGCACGACCAGCGGCTTGCCGTTGGAGGTGAAGATGCCGTCGTTGGTGTCGACGATCCAGGCGATGTTGGTCACGCCCTTGTCCGCCATCTTGGCGTCGAGCAGCTTGGCGGCATCGGACTTGATGAAGGCCTTCTGCTTGGCCACCGAGGTCATCAGGTAGGGAATGATGGTGACGCTCATCTCGGGGATCGTGCCGCCCCACTGGAAGCTCAGGATGGCCGCGGCCTCGATCTTGCCGCTGGCCACGGCCGGGTGGTTCTGGTTCGGCTTGAACAGCTGCGCGGCGCCGAAGTTCTGCACCTCGACGCGGCCCTTGGTCGGCGGCCTTGACGTCCTTGGCGAACTGCTCGAGGTTCTGCGCCGTGTGGTGCGTCGGCGGGAACTGGTGGCTGATGCGCATCGTGAAATCCGCGGCCATGCTGCTGCCGCAGAAGGCCATGGCGGCAGCCAGGGTGGTGCATCGAACGGCGAAGCGGCGGCGGTGGTTCATCAGTGTCTCCTTGATGTCGAATTGAATGGGGTGGCGCGACTCAGGCCACTACGCACCGCTCGCGCAGCGCGTCGATCTCCTCACGAGGGTACCCCAGGCCCGCAAGCAGGCCCTCGGTATGCTCACCCAGTCGCGGCGGGCTCAAGCGCACGCCCAGCCGTTCGCCGGCCAGCGTGATCGGGAACAGCGTGGTCTTGATGGTCTGCCCGGCCTTGTCGCCGTCGGGCAGCGTCACGTCGGCCAGGCCGCCGGTGGCCAGCAGGTGTGGGTCGTCGTACAGGTCTTCGGGTTTGCATGATCGGCGCGAACGGCAGGCCGACGGCTTCGAACTTGGCAGAGAGCTCGGCCGCGCTGAATGCCTTCAAGCGCTCGCGCAATCTGCGGCAGCAGCGTCGCGCGCCGCTCGACGCGCTGGTTGTTGCAGCGCCAGCGAGGCGTCGGCCTTCAGGTCGGCAAACCCGAGCGCGTCGCAGAAGGTCAACCACTGCGCATCGCTGACCGCAGCCAGGAAGATCTGCTCGCCGTCCTTGACCGTGAACACGTCGTAGATGGCCCAGGGGCTGATGCGCGCGGGCATCGGCGCGGCGGGCTTGCCCGTCATCGCGTACTGCAGCATGTGCTGGCCGACCAGGAACACGTTGTTCTCGAACAGCGCCGATTGCACCTCCATGCCGCGGCCCGCTGATGCCGCGCTGGATCAGCGCGCCGAGCACGCCGATGGCGCCGAACATGCCGCCCATGATGTCGTTGACGCTGGTGCCCGCGCGCAGCGGGTCGCCCGGGCGGCCGGTCATGTAGGCCAGTCCGCCCATCATCTGCACCACTTCGTCGAGCGCGGTGCGGTGGTCGTAGGGGCCGGGCAGGAAGCCCTTGTGGCTGGCGTAGATCAGGCGCGGATTGGCCGCCGACAGCGAGGCGTAGTCCAGCCCGTACTTGACCATCGTGCCGGGCTTGAAGTTCTCGGCCACCACGTCGGCGCTCGCCGCCAGCTTGCGCGCCACCGCAGCGCCCTCGGGCTGGCGCAGGTCGATCGCGATGCTCTTCTTGTTGCGGTTGAACATCGGGAAGAAGCCGGCGCCGGCGCCGAGCAGGTGCCGCGTGCGGTCGCCGTCGATCGGCTCGACCTTGATCACCTCGGCGCCCATGTCGGCCAGCACCATGCCGCAGGTCGGGCCCATCACCATGTGGGTGAACTCGACCACCCGCAGGCCGGCCAGCGGCTGGGGGGCGGACGGCGGCGTCGGCTGCGCGATCTCTTCTCTCATGCGGCCATTGTCCACCGCGAGTTCGATCGCACTCGGCAGCCGCGCCTGGCAGCGATCAGCTCGCGCGGGCCCTTGCCTCCAGGTCGGCCTTCAACTCAGGCGCCAACTTCAGCTGCCTCGCCAGCTCATCAAGGTAGGCCCGCTCCATCGTCGTCGTGTCGTCGGCCACCACCAGGCTGGCGAGGTAGATCTCGGCCCCCAGCTGCGGACTCGCGCCAGGGGCGTGCGCAGCGGCCGCCACGTCGGCGGGGTCCAGCGGCCGGCGCAGCTCGGCCTCCATCCAGCGGCTCGCGTCGGGGTCGCTGCGCGCCGCGTCGAGTCGCTGCAACTCGGCCTCGACCGCGCCGCGCTCGCGCTCGTCGACATGACCGTCTGACTTGGCTGCCGCAATCAGCGCCTTGAGCATGGCGCGGCTGTGCACTTCCACCTGCGGCGCGGGCAGTTGCGCGAAGCCAGGCACCAGCGGCGCCGACGCAGACGCCGCGCCGGCCTGCTGCTTGGCCTGCCACTCGTTGTAAGTGCGCCAGGCTAGCGTGCCGAGTGCCGCCACGGTACCGACCTTCAGCACCGTGCCCCCCAGGCCGCGCCGGCCGCCCATCAGCAGGGCCAGGGCGCCGCCGGCCAGCGCGCCCTTGGCATACTTTTCCAGGTCGCCCGATTGCTGGGCGGCCTTGACCTTGGACGTGCCGGACTGAAGCAGCTGCTCGAGCAGGGCCTGGACGCTCATGCGGATCTCCGATGCAGAATGAATGTGTCAACTGCACGGACTCTAGCGCTACTTGTGCCTGCCGATGCGCGGCGCACCGCCCAAAGTCATGCGCGCCGCGGCGAATGCGCTGCGGACAGCGCCAGCAAGCACCGCGGCCAGCGGCGCGGACCATCAGGCTGATCCCGGAGATGACGCTGCCAACCCTCCATGGGCAATGGAGAACGCGGCTCTCCGCTGAACGCATTGCTGACCGTGAAGCGCCTCAGCTGGCGCTTTCTGCAAGCAGCAACTGTCGGCCGCGGGTCGCGGCGTCGAGCCAGCGCTGAACCTGCTGCGGCGAAGCCACCCATTGGGTGCCATACAGCGACCGCCCAAAGCGAAGCATCAGCAGCGCAATACGCGCAGATTCCGCATGGCCCGTGTCGGCCAGTTCGGCCAGCTGCGCGTAGGCGGCTGCGTAACGGCAATCATCGTAAAGCTGCATCGCAGTCTCGAACCGGTCGTCGTTGACCGCAGCGCAGGCCGTGTGTGCGCCTGATAACGCAAAGGCGGCGATGCAAATGCTGCGCGCGAAATACATGAGTGTAGGCATGACTACTTGCTCCAGTTGTGTCGAGTCGGGTGCTGTCGAGGCGCCTCGATCGAGATCAGGGGTTACGGCCCGCGCCAACCGGGTCGAGCTCTTCGATGGCGTCCGGAGATGGCACAGACACTGCCGCTGTCGCGTCGGGTTGTGTCGTCGCAGCGACGGGTGGCGCGTTGGACTCACGCGTATCAGGCACGATCTGCGCCGGAGTCGACGCTTTGGCCAGGATGGTGGACTCGTCCTGCACCGCGAGCAATGCGACGTAGCCCGCGACGAGTGCCACCAACAGAGCGGGAATCGACAACAGGCGCGACGCCACGCGACCGACTTCTCGTTGTTGTTTGGGATGCAGGTGATGCAACATGGCGGCCTCCAATGGGGGGGAGCACCGAACCATTCGTTGCCCCTAGCCACTCATACGCAGGTGCTCGTCGAATCCGGACATCGCGATGATCAACGCGCCGAAGTCCGCAGGCCTCAATCGAGCGCGCTGGTTGGGCGCGTGCACCTGCCGTTTCAGGGCGACCCGCGCTTCGCTCCGGCTGCCGGCGGTGTACCTTGCGTGTGGGCCAGCAATCGATGCGCCGCCGAAACGTCACCCTGTCGCACCATGCAATTGGCCAGGGCCTGCTGCGCCTGTGCCAGCCAGAAGCTGCCCTGCGCATCGTGATTGCTGCGCAGGGCAACTGCGCGCTCGAGGCTGGTGCGCGCCGTCGTCAGATCGCCCAACTGCTGCTGGGCCCGCCCGAGCGCCACCCAGGCGGATGCTTCGATGTGGGGCAGTCGGTAAGGTGGCTCCATGCGGTCGAGGGTCACGATCACCGACCGTGCCGCATCGGCCGCGCGGTCCGGTTCTCCGAGCGCGAACCAGGCATCGGACAACGCCACGTCGCGCCGCATCAATTGCGCATCGAACGCCGCCTCGGCTGGCATGCGGCTGGGCACGATCTGCTGCAGCAATGCAATCGCATCGGTCACGCGACCCTGGGCCAGTCGGAGGCGGCCGCGCGCGAGCAACAAGTGGCCATTCATCCATGGCTGACTCATGCCCGCCGTATAGCGCTCCCAGCCAGCCGTCGCGTCGTCGAGAAGTTGATCGACTTCGTCCAGGCGCCCGAGCGCCGTAAGGGCCTCCGCCAACTGACGCCGGCGTTCTACGTGTGCGACAGACCGCGGAAGTTCTCGCGCCAGCAGTTCGACGGCCGCGCGCAGACCAGGCACGGCCTGTTCAGGCCGCCCAAAGTCGTACAGAAATCGCGTCTGCAGGTACTCGGCATTGCGGCGCCAGTGGGCGTCCAGCGGCTGCCGCGTCCGCGCGATCGCCTCCGTAGTTGCCTCCTGCAACGCCAGACCTTCGGCGGTGCGACCGGTCCGAAGCAACAGGTCGACCAGCGCAATTCGCAGCATCAGGGCAACCCCACTGCCCGCCCCGTGCGTGCGATCGGCAGCTGCAATCGCATCGCGCAGGGTTTGCTCGGCGTCGGCGAACTTCCCCACGGACTGTTGTGCCTCGGCCAGGTCGCCAGCGATCAGGATCATGCCCGCCGAAGCCTCGATTCCGCTGCGAACGGCCAGCGCCTGACCCGCACTTAGAAATGCGTGTGCCTTCACGAAATCGAATACACCGAGATGCACACGCCCGGCCAAGTGATGGGCGCGCACGAGCACCAGGCCACTTGCATGCTGGCGCGTGAAGACCCCGAGTGCCGCATCGGCATTGGCTTGCGCACCGTGCAGCGATTCATAGCGCAAGAAGTTGGCCTCCCTCAGAAACAGCTCTCCGCGCACCCGCGAGTCGCTGTCTCCGGCAGCGTCAAGCACGCCCCGCGCCTCCTGCAAGAGCGCGCGTGCCTCTTCGCGCTGTCCGATGTCGTACAGGTGCTGTGAGAGTGCGAGCGCCGTGGTCGCGCGACGCGGGTCGTACGGGCCGAGCGCAGAACGCGCGAGATCCATGCGCTGCCGTTCGAGCGCCAGGGCTCGGTCGCGCAGACCGATCTGAACGTACATCTCTGCCAGCGTGGCCAGGACTTGCAGCCGGCTGTCTGGCGCATCCTTGAGCGCGAATTCGACTCGCGCAGTGCCGACGTCGAGCAGTTCTCGCGCGGTGGTTGCCTGGGCCTTGATCGGATCGGACTGCTCGCGGCTGTTGGCGCGAAAGATGTCGAGTACGAAGTCCTGTACCGCCTGGGCACGGCGAGCTTCGCTGTGCGCCGCATCCGCGTTCTGCTGCGCGCGCCGGGCCTGGCCGCGCGCCTCGAGCGCTTGCCACATGGCCACCGAAGTGGTCGACAACAGTGCCAGCGCCGCCGCAAGGCCCGCGGCAACGCCGAGGCGGTTGCGCGCGACGAACCTGCGCCCGCGATACCAGGCGCTGTCTGGCTGCGCTCGCACTGGCTCGCCATCGAGCCAGCGATTCAGGTCTTCCGCGAACGCATTGACACTGGCATATCGCTCAGCCGGCAACTTCTTCAAGGCCTTCAGCGCGATCGTGTCCAGATCGGCATTCAGCCTACGGACCTTGCGGGCAGCGCTGGGACGGGGCGGATCCTGGGTGAGGATGGCCTGCTCGAGCGCGCCGCGCGTCTCCTGGCGAAACGGCAGTTGGTCTGCAATCAGCTGGTACAGCAGGACGCCCAAGGCCCAGACATCGGTCGCAGTACTGATCGCCGAGCCGCTGATCTGCTCGGGCGCGGCGTGGTGCAGCGTCAGCGCCCGTCCGCCCGCGCGCGTCAGCTCTGTCTCCGCCGCATCCTGGTCTTCCCCCTGCAGCAGCTTCGCAATGCCGAAATCCAGCAGCATCGCGTGTCCCTCTGCGGTGACCAGCACGTTGCTGGGTTTCAAATCGCGGTGAATCACGAGATGCGCGTGGGCGAACTGAACGGCCTGCAGCACCTGCTGCAACAGCCTCACCCGGGATCGCATGTCCAGCCTACGTTCTGCGCAGTAAACCGTGATCGGAAGACCCTCGACGAACTCGAGTGCAAGATAGGGCTGGCCGTCGTCGGCAAGTCCGGCGTCGTAGAGTCGTGCGATGTGCGGGTGCGTGAGCGAAGCGAGAATGTCGCGCTCGCGCGCAAAGCGCTGAACAAGCACGCTGCGTCGCGCATGGAGCAGCGGCAGCTTCAATGCCACTTCGCGCTTGATCTGCCCATCGACGCGTTCTGCCAGCCAGACTTCACCCATGCCGCCGTGGCCAAGTTCGCGTAGCAGTCGATACGGACCGATCGATGCTCCGGCACCGAACTCGCTGGGGCGTACTGCGTCTTCGTCAGGCGCCGTGAACGGTGGCGGCCTGTCGACCAGATCAGCCGTTTCGCGCGATGCGTGAATCGACAGCAGTTCACGCAAGGTCGGCGCCAGCCGCAAGGCTTCTCCCTGCAATGACATCAGCCAGGCCTCTCGGTCCTCCAACGGAAGATCCATCGCCTGATCGAGCAATGTCGACAGTGTGCGCAGATCGTCGGCTTTCATGACTTGCTCATACGCAGTCACGACGGGAACCCGGCCATCGCCCTCAGCGCAGCGCTGCAAACAGCAACAGCCGCGCCTTCTCCCAGTCACGCCTCACGGTACGCTCCGAGAGATCGAGCGCCTGCGCGATTTCCGGCTCTGTCAGGCCGCCGAAGTAGCGCATTTCGACAACCTGGGCCAAGCGCTGATCGGCCTGCGCCAGCACTTCAAGCGCTTCATGCACGCGCAGCACGTCGTTCTCGGGCGCAGCCGCGCTGGCGCCGATGTCTGTGTCGAGCACCACGTGATCGGCATTGCCGCCGCGCCGCTCGGCCTGCCGGGCGCGGGCAAAGTCAATGATCACCGAACGCATCACCCGCGCGGCGTAGGTGAAAAAGTGGTGCCGGTCTTCGATCGGCAGGGACTGCGCGCCGACCAGGCGCAGGTACGACTCGTGCACCAGCGAGGTGGTGTCGAGCAAGGTCATCGAAGGGTGCCGGCGTAGCTTCGCGTGCGCCAAGCTACGCAACTCGTCATAGAGAAGGCTGAAGGCCTCGCCTGCAGCCTGTCGGTCACCGCGCTTGGCGGCGCTGATGAGTTCCGTAAGTAGCGGCGTGGTGAGCGGCACAGTTGTGGTCTGGGACCCTCCTGTTGTGCGCCGAGTCTGGAGTCAGCCAAGCGTCACGGGCAATCCCTAGTGTCGACTTGTCACGTGGCCTACGACATCGGCCCACGTTGGCGCACCCGCGGCGGCGGCGCCATGAACAGCGCCAGCCAGGCCGCCGCCGCGCACGCCGCCAGCAGCGCCATCAACTCCCGATAGCCTGGCAGCGCCAGCAACAGCCACGCGGCGGCCAGCGGCGCCGCCGCGCGGGCCATCAGGCTGATGCCCGAGATCACGCCACCGACGCGCCCGACATGGGTGCGGCCGAAGTACTCGGGCACCAGGCCACCGCGGACGATGGCCACCAGGCCGTTGCCGGCGCCGAACAGCACGGCAAAGGCCAGCAGCGCGAAGGGCCGCGACGACAGCGTGAAGACCGTGAACGCGACCGCAATGGCCAGCATCGCCAGCAGGCCGACGCGGCGCAGCGGCAGCGACTGACCCAGGCGCGCCACGGCCAGGCGACCGCGCCACCTGCGCCGGCCCGATCCACACCAGCACCGCCAGCGTCGCCGCCTCGTCGACGCCCGTGACTGCGAAGGCCGGCATCACGTGCGTCCAGAGCGCGGCGATGACGAAGGCATAGCAGCGTGAAGGCGACGCGTCAGCAGCCAGAACGCGGGCGGGCGCAGGGCCTGGTGCAGCGTCGCGTCGGCGACCGCGTCGTGCGCGCCGGCGGCGCGGCCACGCCGGCCCGCCACGCAGGGCCCAGGCGTGCAGCGGCGCCACCACCAGCAGCAGGCTGGCCGCGATGACGAGCAAGCGCACCGCGCCAGCCGACGGCGCCGATCAGCCAGGCGCAGGCCGGAAACGACAGCGTGCTGGCGAACCCGCCCACCAGCGTCAGCGTCGTGATGGCGTCGCGGTAGCGCGTGGGGATAGCGGTGGGTCAGCACGTTGAAGGCGGGCTCGTACAGCGTCATCGCCATCGCCACGCCCAGCAGCGGCGCAGCAGGCGTACAGCACCCAGGGTTCGTGCACCTGCGACCAGGCCGCGCACGCCGCCGCGCCGAGCAGCGCGCCCAGCGTCATCACCGCGCGGCCATGGCCGCGGTCGACCAGCATGCCGACCGCGTAGGTGGCCAGGCCCGACGCGCCCAGCCCGACCGTGAAGGCGCCCATCAGCATCGACTTGGACCATGCCAGCTCGCGCATCATCGGCAGCACGAACGACGAGAAGCCGTAGTACAGCGCAGCCCAGCACAGCAACTGGCCGACCGACAGCGCCGCCACCGTGGCGGCGAAGGTGGGGCCCGCGTCCGCGCGGGGCGCCGCGCTCAACTCGCCGGCCACACCAGCTCGAAGAACTCGAGGATCAGCACCGCCCGCTCGCTGACCTGGAAGCCCTCGCGCTCGGCGCGCTCGGCGAAGTCCTGCCGGTGCGCCACCAGCCACCAGGCCAGCGTGCGGTCGCCCTCGCCGGCTTCGAAGGCGAAGGCGTCGTCGATCTCGTTGAAGTGGCGCCGCTCGACATGCTTGATGCGCACGATGGCCTGCGGCTGGCCGCGGCCGTCGAGCACCACGACATGCTCGCCCGGGCGCGGCAGTGCGTCGCCCTCGACCTCGAAGTCGCGCTCGAGCGTCGCATGGGCGCGCTTGACGCCGTCGCGGATCAGCCCCGCCAGCTCGTCGGCCAGCGCCCGCGTGTGGCCGAAGGCGGTGGCCGAAAAGCCCTCGACCTGCACCTTGCAGGCACGCTGGTACTCGAGCCAGAAGGCTTCGATCAGGTCACGCTGGCCAGGCTGGGGGTCGCTCAATTCAAGACTCCGACTTCAGTGCCGCGCGCAACTCGGCGCCGATCTCGGGCTTGCCGGCAAACGGGTCGCTCGGGTTGCGCGCCTGCAGCACATCTTCCATGCCGCAGTCTGCACCGAGGCCAGGGCCTTGGGGTGGCTGTAGATGTAGAAGCGCTTCTCGCGCAGGCGTCGAAGACCAGCGCCGCCACGTCGGCGGCGCTGACCTTGCCCGAGCCGACCGCCTTGCCGGTCATGGCCTGGGCGATGCGCTGGCTGCGCGTGGGCCGGACGCTGGCAGCCGCCGGCGGGCGGTTGCGGTGGCTCTCATGGATGCCGGTGGGCACGAAGAACGGGCACAGCACCGAGGCGCTGACCTGCTCGCTGACCAGCGCCAGGTCCTGGTACAGCGTCTCGCGACAGGCTCACCACGGCGTGCTTGCTGACGTTGTAGGCGCCCATGTTGGGCGGGTTCAGCAGCCCGGCCATCGACGCGGTGTTGACGATGTGGCCCTCGTAGCCCGGATCGGTCTTGGCGGCGGCCAGCATCAGCGGCGTGAACACGCGCACGCCATGCGCCACGCCCATCACGTTGACGCCGATGACCCAGGCCCAGTCGTGCGCGCGAGTGCTCCCAGATCAGGCCGCCGGCGCCGACGCCGGCGTTGTTGAAGACGAAATGCGGCGCGCCGAAGCGCTCGACCGTGGCGGCGCCCAGCGCCTCGACCTCGTGCGCCTGCGACACGTCGAGCCGAAACGGCAGCACCTCGGCCGCCAGGCCGCGGATCTCGGCCGCGGCGCGTTCGAGCGCGTCGGCCTGCACGTCGGCCATCACGATCTGCATGCCCTCGCGCGCGGCGAGGCGGCAGGTCTCGAGGCCGAGCCCCGAGGCGGCGCCGGTGATCACGGCCGTGCGGCCCTTGAAGGTTTTCATGGTCGGCTCTCAGCCAGGTAACGAGCGCGTCGAGTATCGAGTCGAACGGCGTGCCGGCCGGCAGCAGGCCGAACACGTCGGAGCCGCGTTCCAGGCGCGACGCGCAGAAGGCGTCGAACGACGTCGTCGGTCGCATGTCGGCGCAGCAGCGACGCCTGCACCAGCAGCGCGATGTCGCGCGCCAGCACGCGGGCCTGGGCCTCGTCGGTGGCGCCGTCGATGCGCTCGGGCAAGGTCGCGGCCAGTCGATCGAACGCGGCATGCGCGCCCTGCGCGGGCGCCAGTTCGCGCGCCAGCGCGGCGGCCACGTCGCCGCTGCGCAATGCGCGCAGCAGGTCCAGCGCCATGATGTTGCCCGCACCTTCCCAGATCGAATTCAGCGGCATCTCGCGGTAGATGCGCGCCATCACGCCTTCGCCGCCCTCCTCCACATAGCCGTTGCCGCCCAGGCATTCCATCGCCTCCTGCGCGAAGGCGGCGCCGCGCTTGCAGATCCAGAACTTGGCGATCGGCGTCAGCACGCGGCGCATCACGTGTTCATGCGCGTCGGCGGCGTGTTCGCTGGCGTCGATGGCCTGCGGCCAGGCGCAGCGCCAGGGCCATGGCGGCCTCGCTCTCCAGCGCCAGGTCGGCGAGCACGTTCCTCATCAGCGGCTGCTCGGCCAGACGCTTGCCGAAGGCCATGCGCTCGCGGCGTATGGTGGATCGCCAGCGTCAGCGCCTGGCGCATCAGGCCGGCGGTGCCGAGTGCGCAATCGAGCCGCGTCATGGCGCCCATCTCGAGGATCTGCGGCACGCCGCGGCCTTCGTCGCCGACCAGCCAGGCCTGCGTGTCGCCGTCGAACTCGACCTCGCTGCTGGCATTGGCGTGGTTGCCGAGCTTGTCCTTGAGGCGCTGGATGCGGATCGGGTTGACGCTGCCGTCGGGCCGCCAGCGCGGCACGAAGAAGCACGACAGGCCGGCCGGCGCTCTGCGCCAGCACCAGGAAGGCGTCGCACATCGGCGCCGAGAAGAACCACTTGTGGCCGGTGAGCAGGTATCGCTGGCCCCAGGCATCGGTCGCCGTCGACCACGGCGCGGGTGGTGTTGGCGCGCACGTCGGAGCCGCCCTGCTTCTCGGTCATGCCCATGCCCATCGTCAGCGCCGTCTTCTGCGTCGCCGGCACGAAGCGCGGGTCGTACTGCGGTGGCCGCCAGGCCTTCGCCCCAGGCGGCGTGCAACGCCGGGTTGGCGCGCAACGCGGGCGTCACGGCGTAGGTCATCGAGACCGGGCACAGCACCGACGGTTCGAGTTCGGTGAAGAGCATGAACGCCGCGGCACGCTGCAGGTGCGCGCCGGCGCCGCTGTCGCCACGGGGTGCCGTGCAGGCCGTGGCCGATCGCGGCGCCCAGGAGTGCGTGGTAGCTGGGATGGAACTCGACCTCGTCGATGCGCCGGCCGGTTCGATCGTGCGCCCTGCAGCACGCGGCCTGTGCGTGTTGGCCAGGCGCGCGTGCGACTGCATCTCGGCGCTGCCGGCCAACTCGCCGAGCGCTGTGCAACGCGCTCGCGTCCAGACCCTGGCGCATGGCAGCGCAGCGCGTCCTGCAGCGGCCGGTTGGTCGTCGAACAGATTGACGCCCGACCAGGGCGTGCTCTGGTTGAAGACGTCGTGGGTGGCTTCGTCATGTGGGCCTCCACAGCATCTCCAGGTGCGGGATGCCGTCTTCGAAGTATTCATCGGACGCGACCGCAAAACCCAGCTCGGCATAGAAGCGTTGCAGCCGCGCCTGCGCGCTGATGCGCATCGCCTGGCCGGGCCAATGCCGCGCGCAGCCGGCCAGGCCCTCGCGCATCAGGGTGCGGCCCAGGCCGGTGCCGCGCACTTCGGCGCGAGGTGACGACACGGCCGATCGAGGGTTCGATGTACTTCACGTCCGGATCGACCACGCGCAGGTAGGCCTGCAGCGTGCCGGCGTCGTCACGGCCCAGCAAGTGCCACGAACGGCGATCACACCCATCGACGTCGAGGAACGGGCCCTGCTCGAGGATGAAGACACGCGACCGCAGTTGCAGCGCGTCGTGCAGGTTGTCGACGCCCAGGTCGTTGAAACGCAGCCAGGTCCAGTTCACGTCGTGCGCAACTCAGATCAACTTGACCAGCTGCTTGCCGAAGTTCCTGCCCTTGAGCAGGCCGATGAAGGCCTCGGGCGCGCTGGCCAGGCCCTGCGCAATCGACTCGCGGTACTTGAGCTTGCCGCGTGGCCACCAGGCGTGCCGAGTTCCTTCAGCGCCTGCGGCCAGAGCTCCATGTGCTCGCTGACGATGAAGCCCTCGATCTTCAGGCGATTGACCAGGATCAGCGCCGGGTTGGCCATCGGCAGCGGCACGCCGTTGTAGCCGGCGATCATGCCGCACATCGCGATGCGGGCGAAGGCGTTGGTGCGCAGCATCACGGCGTCCAGGATCATGCCGCCGACGTTCTCGAAGTGGCCGTCGATGCCGTCGGGGCAGGCGTCCTTCAGGGCGCGCAGCAGCGACTTCAGATCGGGGTGCTGCTTGTAGTCGATGCAGGCGTCGAAGCCGAGTTCGTCGACCACGTAGGCGCATTTCTCGGGCCCGCCGGCGAGGCCGACCGCGCGGCAGCCGCGCACCTTGGCCAGCTGCCCGAACACGCTGCCGACCGCGCCTGAGGCGGCACTCACGACCACGGTCGCACCGGCCTTGGGCGCGATGATCTGCGTCAGGCCGTACCAGGCCGTGACGCCGGGCATGCCGACCGGGCCGAGGTAGGCCGAGAGTGGGATGTGGCGCGTATCGACCTTGTGCAGCACGCCGCGCTGGGTGGCGTCGACGACCGCGTACTCCTGCCAGCCGCCCTGGCCGACGACCTGGTCGCCGACGCTGAAATGCGGGTTCTTCGAGGCCACCACTTCGCCGGCGGTGCCGCCGATCATCACCGCATCGAGCGGCTGCGCCGCGGCGTAGCTCTTGCTCTCGTTCATGCGCCCGCGCATGTACGGGTCCAGGCTCAGGTAATGGTGGCGCACCAGCACCTGGCCGTCGCGCAACTCGGGCACGGGCGACTCGAGCATGCGGAAGTTGGCCGGCGTCGGTTCGGCCTGCGGGCGCGAGGCCAGCAGCCATTGGTGATTGGTCAATGCAGTCATCGTCATTCGTCCTTGCGGGTCTGCAACGACTTGGCACCACGGCCCTTGGTCGGCAGCTTGCGCAGGTATTTGAACGTGCCCGTGGAATGGGCACAGAGGTGGTTGTCGTCGTCGAATACCGAGGCCTCGCAGAAGGCCATCGTGCTGCTGCGATGCAGCAGCTTGCCGTTGGCGCGCAGGCGGCCCTCGGCGGGGCGCATGAAGCTGGTCTTCATCTCGATCGTCACGAGGCCGGGTCCGAAGTCGGGCTCATGGGCATGGACGCTGCGCGCGGCATGGGCCATGGTGACGTCGAGCATCGTCATCAGCACGCCGCCATGTGCGACTTCCCAGGAGTTGAGATGCGCCTCGTCGAGGTCGACGCGCAACTCGGCATGGCCGTTCTCGAAATGGTGCAGCTCGAAGCCGAGCTCTTCGACGAAGGGGATGTGCAGTGGAAATTTCAGCGCCATGGATTCAGGCTCCGTTGTGAACTGCACTCACGCCACCATCGATGGCGAGGATCTGGCCGGTGATGTGCTTGCCCGCCGCGCTGGCGAACAACAGCGCCGCGCCCTTGAGGTCGTCCTCGTCGCCCAGGCGGCGCAGCGGCGCCGCCGAAGCCATCTTCTCTGCACCGAAATGCGCAATCACGCCCTGGGTCATCTTGCTCGGGAAGAAGCCCGGCGCCAGCGCATTGACGGTGATGCCATGCGGCCCCCACTCCCCCGCCAGCGTGCGCGTGAAATTGACCACCGCGCCCTTGCTGGTGCCGTAGGCGATGAACTGCATGTCCAGCGATCCGGCCAGGCCGGCGATCGAGGCGATGTTGATGATGCGCCCGCTCTTGCGCGGCAGCATGCTGGCCTTGCCCACCGCCTGCGCGAACAGGAACAGGCTGCGGATGTTGAGGTTCATGACCTTGTCCCAGGCCTCCAGCGGGTAGCTCTCCATCGGCGCGCCCCAGGTGGCGCCGGCATTGTTGACCAGGATGTCGATGCGGCCCAGGCGCTCCATGGTCTCGTTCACCACGCGCTCGATGTCGGCCGGCTGGCTGGCGTCGGCCGCGATCCAGCGCGCATCGATGCCCTTGTCCTGCAGCAGCGCGGTGGCATGCTCCAGGTCGGCGGCCTTGCGCGAGGTGAGCATGACCTTGGCGCCGGCCTCGCCCAGCGCCTCGGCGATCTGCAGCCCGAGTCCGCGCGAGCCGCCCGTGACCAGAGCCACCTGGCCGGTGAGGTCGAAGAGTTGTTGAACGGGTGTGCTCATCGCGAATGTCTCGTTGTGTTCATCAGGGCCCCATGCGCGAGCGAACGAAGATCAGGACCACGCCGACGCCGAAGGCCGCCGTGCCCGCCACCATCAGCGTCCAGCCGGCTTCGGGTTGGTAAGTTCGATAGAACCAGCCCAGGGCCAGCGCGAGCATGCCGCCGTAGATCAGCATCCAGCTCCAGCGATCGATCGACTTCTTGGGCATCGCTCAGGCCAGCCGAAAGTGACGCAGCGCGGCCTGCGCGATCGGCGCGCCCCACTCCTGCACGAAGTGCCCGCCCTCGGCGACTTCGAGCGGCGCCGGGCAGCCGCGGATCGTGCGCGCCAGGGCCTGCATCACCGGCGGGCCGAGCACAGGATCCTGCATGCCGATGGCCATGAAGCTCTCGCCGGTCCAGCGCTCGCGCCAGAAAGCCGCGGCCTCGCGGCTCAGGGCGGCCCCCGGCGCGTGCTCGCCGTCGGGCACCAGGTTCGGGAAGGCGCGCAAAGCAGCCTTGTAGGTCGCGTCGGGGAACGGCGCGTCGTAGGCCGCCATCTCGGCGGCCGTCATGTCGGGCTTGCCACGCGCGATCAGCTTGCCGACCGGCAGGTCGGGCTTCGAGTTCGAGTAGGCGCGCCATTGGCGAAAGCCTTCGGTCACGGTGCCGATGCCCAAGGCGGTATTCATCGCCAGCACTCGCGTGAACCGTGCCGGCGCGGCCAGCGGCAGCGTCAGCCCGAGCAACCCGCCCCAGTCCTGGCAGACCAGCATCACGTGGTTCAAATCGAGGTGCTCGACCAGCGCCAGCAACATCCCGCGATGCAGTTCCCAGGTGTGCGCCGCCTCGTCTGCCGGCTTGTCCGAGCGACCGAAGCCGATCAGGTCCGGCGCCACCACGCGCAGTCCAGCGCCGGTGAATTCCGGAATCATCTTGCGGTACAGGTAGCTCCAGGTCGGGTTGCCGTGCAGGCACAGCGCGGTGACGGCGGCGTCGCGCGGTCCTTCGTCGACGTACTGCACGCGCAGGCCGACGTGCTCCATGTAGTGCGGCGCCAACGCAAAGCCCGGCAGCGCCGCAAAGCGGGCCTCGGGCGTGCGCAGCGCGGGCATCGTCACAGCACCTCGAACACGCCGGCTGCGCCCATGCCGCCGCCGATGCACATGGTCACGCAGACCTTCTTCGCGCCGCGACGTTTGCCTTCGATCAGCGCATGCCCGGTCAGGCGCTGGCCGCTCATGCCATAGGGGTGGCCGATGGCGATGGCGCCGCCATTGACGTTCAGGCGATCCATCGGAATGCCCAGCTTGTCGGCGCTGTAGAGCACCTGCACCGCGAAGGCCTCGTTGAGCTCCCACAGGTCGATGTCGTCCATCGTCAGCCCCACCTGCTTGAGCGCCTTGGGCACGGCGAACACCGGGCCGATGCCCATCTCGTCGGGGTCGCAGCCGGCCACGGCAAAGCCGAGGAAGCGCCCGAGCGGCTTCAGGCCCTTCCTCTGTGCATAGGCCTCGCTGACGACAGTGCAGGCCCCCGCGCCGTCGCTGAACTGGCTGGCATTGCCGGCTGTGACCACGCCGCCCGGCACCGCGGTGCGGATGTCCTTGATGCCCTCGTAGGTGGTGCCGGGCCGCAGGCCCTCGTCGGCCTTGACCGTGACCTCCTTGCTGCGCAGGCCGAGCTGCGCGTCGGCCACACCCGCGACGACCGTGATCGGCGCGATCTCGGCGTCGAACAGGCCCTTGTCCTGCGCGGCGCAGGCCTTCTGCTGGCTCTCGGCACCGAAGCGATCCATGCGCTCCTTGGAAACGCCGTAGCGCTTGGCCACCTGCTCGGCGGTCTGCATCATGTTCCAGTAGATCTCGGGCTTGTGCTGGGCCAGCCACGCATCCTGGAACATGTGCAGGTTCATCTCGTTCTGTACACACGAGATGCTCTCGACGCCGCCGGCGACGAAGACCTCGCCCTCGCCGGCGACGATGCGCTGCGCGGCCAGTGCGATGGTCTGCAGGCCGCTGGAACAAAAACGGTTGATGGTCATGCCCGGCACCCCCACCGGCAGGCCGGCGCGCAACACGATCTGGCGCGCGATGTTCCAGCCGGTGGCGCCCTCGGGGTTGGCGCAGCCCATCAGCACGTCGTCGACCGCGCCGGGGTCGATGCCGGCGCGCTCGACCGCGGCCTTCACCGCATGGCCGCCGAGCGTAGCGCCATGCGTCATGTTGAAGGCGCCCTTCCAGCTCTTGGCCAGAGGCGTGCGGGCGGTGGAGACGATGACGGCTTGGGTCATGTTGTAGTCCTCGAACTCAGGTAAAGGATTTGCCTTCGGCCGCCAGCCTGGCCAGCAGCGGCGCGGGTTGCCAGAAGGCGGCGTCGTCGAGCGGGTTGGCGGCGAACTTCTTCATCGCCAGCAGCACGTTGTACAACCCCTGCTGGTCGGCGTAGCACATCGGGCCGCCGCGGTGCAGCGGGAAGCCGTAGCCGGTGAGGTAGACCATGTCGATGTCGCTGGCCTTGGCGGCGATGCCCTCTTCGAGCAACTTCGCACCCTCGTTGACCAGCGAGTACACGAGGCGGTGCACGATCTCGTCGTCACTGACCTTGCGCGGCGTGATGCCGAGCCCGGTGCGGTGCTTGGCGATCATGTCTTCGACCAACGTGGAGCGGATCGGCGCACGCTTGCCGGGCTCGTAGTCGTACCAGCCGGCCCCCGTCTTCTGACCGAAACGACCCATTTCGCACAGCAGGTCGGCGGTCTTGCTGTAGCGCAGATTCGGCTTCTCGACATAGCGGCGCTTGCGGATTGCCCAGCCGATGTCGTTGCCCGCCAGGTCGCCCATGCGGAACGGCCCCATCGCAAAGCCGAACGCCTCGACCGCGCGGTCGACCTGCTGCGGCGTGCAGCCTTCCTCGAGCAGGAAGCCGGCCTGGCGCGAGTACTGCTCGATCATGCGGTTGCCGATGAAGCCGTCGCACACGCCCGACACCACCGCCGTCTTGCGGATCACCTTCGCCAGCGCCATCACGGTGGCCATCACGTCCTTGGCCGTCTTCGCACCGCGAACCACTTCGAGCAGCTTCATCACGTTGGCCGGGCTGAAGAAATGCAGCCCGACCACGTCCTGCGGCCGCTTCGTGAACGCGGCAATTCTGTTCACGTCCAGCGTCGAGGTGTTGGTGGCCAGGATCGCGCCGGGCTTCATCACTTCGTCGAGCGTCTTGAACACCGCTTCCTTGACGCCCATCTCCTCGAACACCGCCTCGATCACGAGGTCGGCATCCTTGATCGCGTCGACGCTCAGCGTCGGCGTCAGCAGCGCCATGCGGGCGTCGAGCTTGTCGGGCTTCAACTTGCCTTTCCTGACCTGCGCGTCGTAGTTCTTGCGGATCGTGGCCACGCCGCGATCCAGCGCCTCCTGCTTCGTCTCGAGCAGCGTCACTGGCAAGCCGGCATTGAGGAAGTTCATGCTGATGCCGCCGCCCATGGTGCCGGCGCCGATCACGGCCACTGTCCTGATCGCGCGTCGCGGTGTGTCGCCGGGGACGTCGGCGATCTTGCCGGCCGCGCGCTCGCCGAAGAAGGCATGCCGCAAAGCCTTGCTTTCGGACGTGTTGATCAGCGCCAGAAAGGCGGCGCGTTCGTAGAGCAGGCCCTCCTCGAAGCTCTTCGCCTTGACGGCCTGCTCGACACAGTCGACGCAACGCACGGGCGCGGGAAAGTGCTTGGCCATCGCCTTGACCGTGTTGCGCGCAAACTGGAAGTACGCATCAGGATTGGGGTGCGTGGCCTTGAGATGACGCACCAGCGGTAGCACGCCGCCGCGGGCGAGTTCGCCGGCCTTCTCGTTGGCGAAGGCCACCGCGCCGTCGATCAGGTCGCCCTCGACCAGGCGGTCGAACAGCTTCTGGCCTGGCAACTTCGCCAGCACCTCGCTGTTCACCGGCTCGCCGGTGGCGATCATGTTCAGCGCGGTCTCGACGCCGACCACGCGTGGCAACCGCTGGGTGCCGCCGGCCCCCGGCACCAGGCCGAGCTTGACCTCGGGCAACGCGACCTTGGTACCCGGCGCAGCCACACGGTAGTGGCAGGCCAGCGCCAACTCCAAGCCACCACCCATGCAGATGCCATGCATGGCGACGACGATCGGCTTGTCGGCGGCTTCGGCGGCGCGGATCACGCTGTGCAGGTGCGGTTCGGCCATCGCCTTGGGCGAGCCGAATTCGCGGATGTCGGCACCGCCCGAGAACACATTTCCGGCACCGACGATCACGACCGCCTTGACAGCGGCGTCGGCCAGGCCGCGCTCAATGCCTGCAAACACGGCCTGTCGGGTGGCCAGTCCCAGGCCATTGACGGGCGGGTTGTCCAGCGTGATGACGGCGACGCTGTCGCGCACCTGGTAACTGGCACTCATGGCGGTCTCTTTCGTGTCATTCGAGGGAGCGAATCATTCTAGGTCGCCCCCGCCGTGCGGCACGGTCAGAGACTGCGCGCGAGTTCGCGCACGCCGTCCCAGATCACCTGCACGCCCAGGCACAGCAGGATGAAGGCCGTCAGACGCAGGAACACCAGCGGTGCCGGCCTCGCCCAGGGGCCGCAGCAGTTGCATGGCGTAGCGAAAGGCCAGGAACATGACGACGCCGATCACGCACAGCGCCACCACACCGCCGCCGAATTGGGCCAGCGACATCGGAACCCGGTTGTCGTGCAGCGTGACGCCGATCGTGATCGCCGCCGCGATCGACGCCGGGCCGCAACTGATCGGGAAGGTCAGCGGATAGAACGCCTGGTGACGGGCCTGTTCGGGCGTGAAGGCCTCGGCCAGGGCCTGCCGGCTGTCGTTGGTCGAGTGGCTGGTATGCAGCAGGCGCCAGGCGTTCGCGGCCAGCAGCAGGCCGCCGCCGACGCGCACGATCGGCAGCGAGATGCCGAAGATGTCGAGCACGTAGGAGCCGACCAGCATGGCGCCGACCATCAGCAGCACCATGTTGCGCGGCGATGCGCCGTGCCAGGGTGGCGCGTGTCGACGCCGAGGCGCCCTCGGTCAGGCCGAGAAAGATCGGCGCGGTGGCGGCTGGATTCAGGATCGGCAGCAGCGCAGCCAGTACGAACAGGAAGCTCTTGCCGAAGGCCAGCCACAGCGAGATGTCGTCGAACTCAGACATGGGCATCCCGCGTTGCGTCGCGCCCGCCTGCGCTCAGGAACTGAAACTTGCCTGCCCCGGGGCGTGACCCGCGATGGATTGGAGTTGCGGGTTGCGGGAATACCCGCGCTCTGCTAGAATACATTTGTCCAAACGCAGTAGTCTAGCATCGGCTTCGTCCCGACGCGATGGCTCATGGACACGTTCTTGCGCAAGCCCCGGCCGTTGACGCGGCCCCGTGCGGCTTGCGTTGCCGCGGCCTGACGGTCGCCCCATCCTGCATGGCAGCCTGCGCTCGGCCACTTCGGTGCCGTCGACCGATGGCTCGCCCGCCCATCCACAAGGATCTCGATGACCGATCGACTCGTCGTCAACAACCTATTCAAAGTCTTTGGCAACCGACCTGACGAGGCCATGCGCCTGGTGCGCGAAGGCCGCAACAAGGACGAGATCTTCGAACAGACCGGCCAGACCCTGGGCGTCAACGATGCGACCTTCACTGTGCGCGAAGGCGAAATCTTCGTCGTCATGGGGCTGTCGGGTTCGGGCAAGTCGACCCTGGTGCGCCTGCTGAACCGGCTGATCGAGCCGACCGAAGGCCAGGTCCTGTTCGACGGCAAGGACATCGCCGCGATGTCGCCCAAGGAATTGCGCGAATTGCGCCGCCGCCACATCAGCATGGTGTTCCAGTCGTTCGCGCTGATGCCGCATCTGACGGTGCTGCAGAACGCCGGGTTCGGCCTCGAACTGGCCGGCGATCCCATCGCGCAGCGCGAAGCCAGCGCCATGAAGGCGCTGGACCAGGTGGGCCTGTCGGCCTGGGCACAGAGCTACCCCGACGAACTCTCGGGCGGCATGCAGCAACGTGTCGGCCTGGCGCGCGCACTGGCCAACAACCCCTCGGTGCTGCTGATGGACGAGGCCTTCTCGGCCCTGGACCCGCTGATCCGCACCGAGATGCAGGACGAACTGGTCAAGCTGCAGCGCAAGGACCGCCGCACCATCATCTTCATCTCGCACGACCTCGACGAGGCGATTCGCATCGGCGACCGCATCGCGATCATGGAAGGCGGCAATGTGGTCCAGGTCGGCACACCCGAAGACATCATCAAGAACCCGGCCACGCCGTACGTGCGCTCGTTCTTCAAGAACGTGGACGTCACCAACGTGTTCTCGGCCGCCGACCTGGCGCGCAAGTCGCAGGTGTCGATCATCGATCACCAGGGCATGGGCGTGCGCTCGGCGCTGCAACGCCTGCGCCAGCACCAGCGCGAGTTCGGCTACGTGATCAGCCCGGAGCAGGACTTCATGGGCGTGGTCTCGATCGACACGCTGCAGGCCGAGATGCAGAAGAACGACGACCCGAAGCTGCGCAACGCTTTCATTGCCGACGTGGTGCCGATCACGGCCGATACGGCCATCACGGAACTCTACGGGCCGCTGGCGACGCACCCGCATGGCCTGCCCGTGATCGATGAAGGCGGCCGCTACCGCGGCTCGATCACGAAGAACACCCTGCTCGAGTTTCTCGACCAGCGCGCCGCGGCCTGAGCGCCCGGCCGCAACTGCCTGAAACCGAACCGACTCAAGGACCCTGATGGAACCCACCACCAATACACCCGCCGCCGCCGACAATCCGTGGGCCGCCGCTGCGGCGCCCGCGCCTGCCGACACAGCCACGCCAGCTGCGACCGCGCCCGCCAACGACTGGCTGGCCAATGCCGCGCCGGCGCCCGAAGCGGCCGAGTTCAACTGGCTGCACCCGTTCAACGACGCCGTGATCCCGCTCAACCTCTGGGTCGACAACGGCCTGGAGTGGGTGGTCGAACATGCTCGCCCCGCCTTCCAGGCCGTGCGCGTGCCGATCGACAGCACCCTGGGCGGCATCGAAGCCGCGCTGCTGGCGGTGCCGGCCCCGGTGATGCTGTTGCTGCTGGCGCTGCTGGCCTGGCAATGCAGCGGCCGCGCCCTGGCCCTGGGCACCCTCGTGTCATTCGCGCTGATCGGCCTGATCGGCGCCTGGCCCGAGGCCATGGTCACGCTGTCGCTGGTGCTGACGGCCGTGTTTTTCTGCCTGCTGATCGGCCTGCCACTCGGCATTGCCGTGGCACGCAGCGACCGCCTCAACGCCGCCATGCGGCCGCTGCTCGATGCCATGCAGACCACGCCGGCCTTCGTCTATCTGGTGCCGGTGGTGATGCTGTTCGGCATCGGCAATGTGCCGGGCGTGGTCGTGACCATCGTGTTCGCGCTGCCGCCGCTGATTCGCCTGACCAACCTGGGCATCCGCCAGGTGCGGCCGGACCTGATCGAAGCCTCGCGCTCGTTCGGTGCCTCGCCGTGGCAGTTGCTGCGCAAGGTGCAACTGCCGCTGGCCCTGCCGACGATCATGGCCGGCGTCAACCAGACCCTGATGCTGTCGCTCTCGATGGTCGTGATCGCCTCCATGATCGCCGTCGGCGGCCTGGGTCAGATGGTGCTGCGCGGCATCGGCCGCCTGGACATGGGCCTGGCCACCGTCGGCGGCATCGGCATCGTGCTGATGGCCATCGTGCTCGACCGCATGACCCAGGCGATGGGCAAGACCCGCGACGCCGGCCAGCGCGGCGGCCACCGCCGCTGGTTCGAGCGCGGGCCGGTCGGCCTGCTCAACCGGCTGCGCGCAGCGCGCCCCACCGTCACCGTGACGGACCAAGCCGCGTCCCCGCGCATCGCGCCGGCGCTGCGCTAAGCGCTCGCCACACACAACGCTTTCTCCACCTCGAAAAGGAACCCTGAAGGATGATGAAAATGAAGATGACCCACACATTGCAAGCCGCTGCCCTGGGCGCCGCCCTGGCCGTCACCGGTGCCGCAGTCGCGGCCAACGCGACCATGCCCGGCAAGGGCGTCTCGGTGCAACCGATCAAGAGCTCGATTGCCGAAGAGACTTTCCAGACCGAACTCGTGATGCAGGCCCTCAAGGACCTGGGCTACGACGTCAAGCCCTTCAAGGAGATCGAGTACGCCTCCGGCCACGTGGCATTGGGCAACGGAGACGCGACATTCATGGCCGACCATTGGGACCCGCTGCATGTCGACTTCTACAAGAAGGCCGGCGGCGACGCCAAGCTGTACCGCGAAGGCGTCTACTCGCAAGGCGCGCTGCAGGGCTACCTGATCGACAAGGCCACCGCCGACAAGTACAAGATCACCAAGATCAGCCAACTGGCCGATCCCAAGCTCGCCAAGCTGTTCGACACCGATGGCGACGGCAAGGCCGACCTGGCCGGCTGCAACCCGGGCTGGGGCTGCGAAAAGGTGATCGAGCACCACCTCGACGCCTACAAGCTGCGCGACACCGTCACGCACAAGCAGGGCACCTATGCGGCCATCATTGCCGACACCATCACGCGCGCCAAGGCCGGCGAGGCGGTGCTGTACTACACCTGGACCCCGTATTGGGTCAGTGGCGTGTTGGTGCCCAACAAGGACGTGGTCTGGTTGCAGGTGCCGTTCTCGTCGCTGCCGGGTGAGCGCAAGGGCGTCAGCACCAAGCTGCCCAACGGCGCCGACTATGGCTTCCAGGCCAACAACCAGCGCATCGTCGCCAACCAGGCCTTCGCCGACGCCAACCCGGCCGCGGCCAAGCTGTTCGCGACGATGAAGCTCAGCGCCAACGACATCAGCGCGCAGAACCTGCGCATGCGCGATGGCGAGAAGGATGAGGCCGACATCCAGCGCCATGTGCAGGCCTGGATCAAGGGTCACCGCAAGACCTATGACGCCTGGCTGGCCGCTGCACGCGCCGCCGACGAGAGCTAGGCCGTCACGCATGCGTGCAGGCCCTCGATGAAGGCCTGCCACCGGGAGCCGGCTGCTGAATCTCAGCAACCGGCTCTTCTCATGCGCGCGCGGTAGGTCGGGCGCCGCACTACACCTCGAGCCACTCCTTGCGAGTGGTGGCGTTGGCACGCAGGGCGTCGGGCGTGCCCTGGAAGACGATGCGGCCGTGGCCCATCACGAGGCAGCGGTCGGCCACCGCCAAGGCGATGGTCAGTTTCTGCTCGACCAGCAGGACCGCAATGCCGCGACGTCGCAGTTCGCCCAGGTACGTCGCCACCAGTTCGACGATCTTCGGCGCCAGCCCTTCGGTCGGCTCGTCGATCATGATCAGGTCGGGGTCGCCCATCAGCGTGCGGCACAGCGTGAGCATCTGCTGCTCGCCGCCCGAGAGCACGCCGGCCTCGTTGTGCTGGCGCTCCTTGAGCAGCGGGAACAGCGCGTACATGTCGTCCAGGCTCCAGCGCCCGCCCCCCGCCACGCGCTTCTGCCCGAGCAGCAGGTTCTGGTGCACGGTCAGCTTCGGGAACACGTCGCGGTTCTCCGGCACGTAGCCGATACCCGCCTGCGCGATCTCGAAGGCCTTGCGCCCGAGAATCGGTTGTCCGCGCCAGCCGATCGACCCGGTGCCGTCGACCAGCCCCATGATGGTCCGCACCGTGGTCGAGCGCCCCGAGCCGTTGCGTCCCAGCAGCGCGACGATCTCGCCCGGCTGCACCTCGAAGCTGACACCGTGCAGCACATGGCTCTTGCCATAGAACGCGTGGACGTTGTCGAGCTTGAGCATGCTAGTGGTCCGCCTGCGCATCGGCCAGCACCGAGCCCAGGTAGGCTTCCTGCACGCGCGGGTTGGCGCGCACCGCGTCGGGCACATCGAAGGCGATGATTTCGCCGTAGACCAGCACGGCGATGCGGTCGGCCAGACCGAACACCACGCCCATGTCGTGCTCGACCGTCAGCAGCGTCTTGTCCGCGGTCACGTCGCGGATGAGGTCGACGAAGCGGGTCGTTTCGCTCTTGCTCATGCCGGCGGTCGGCTCGTCGAGCAGCACCACGTCGGCACCGCCGGCGATCGTGATGCCGATCTCGAGCGCGCGCTGCTCGGCATAGGTCAGGTTCATCGCCAGCACGTCGCGGCGGCGATCGAGCTTGATCATCTCGAGCACGGCATCGGCGCGCTCGTTGGCGTCGCGCAGGTCGGCCAGGAAGCGCCAGAAGGCGTAGCGGTAGCCCATCGACCACAGCACGGCGCAGCGGATGTTCTCGAACGCCGACAGCCGCGTGAACAGGTTGCTGACCTGGAAGCTGCGCGCCAGGCCCAGGCGGTTGATCTCGTAGGGCTTGAGGCCGTCGATCTTCTTGCCATTGAGCAGGATGTCGCCTGCCGTGGCCTCGAAGCGCCCGCTGATCAGGTTGAACAGCGTGCTCTTGCCCGCACCGTTGGGCCCGATGATCGCGACCCGCTCGCCCGTGTTCACCACCAGCGAGGTGCCGCGGATGATCTCGGTCTTGCCGAAGCGCTTGTAGACGTTGCGCAGTTCCAAGGCAGGGCTGCCCGGCGCTGGGCCGTCCCGAGCCGGGCGCTCCCCCTCGGGGGGCGACGCGCCGCGTCTTGGGGGCCCAATTTCATAGCTGCTCCCTGCGCTTGATTTCCTTCTCGACCTCTTCCTGCGTCAAGTCCCACTGGCGCACGAACTCGCGCCGCGTCAGTTCGAAGAACGCCAGGCCCGTGACGAGTACGAAGGCCGCGCCGAACCAGCTCTCGAAACCGGTCGAATCCAGCGTCGCCCCCATGAAGCGCAGTTTCGGCCCGAGCGCGGCGTTGAGCTGCAGGTGGTAGACCATCTCGATCATCGCGCCGGCGCCGGCCAGCACCACGAAGGCGGTGCCGCCCAGCGCGAGGTAGCTGGTCCAGAGCCCGCGCAATTTGCCGAACGCGGCCAGGCGCAGGTTCATCATGATCAGGCTCGAGATGCCGCCCGGCGCGTACATCACCATGAACAGGAAGGCCAGACCGAGGTAGAGCAGCCAGGCCTGGGTCAGCTCCGACAGCAGCACCAGGGCGATCACCATCAGCACCGCGCCGATGATCGGGCCGAAGAAGAAGGTCGCGCCCCCAAGAAAGACGAACAGGAGGTAGGCGCCCGACCGCGCTGCACCGACGACTTCGGCCGTGACGATCTCGAAGTTGATCGCCGCCAGCCCGCCGCCGATGCCGGCGAAGAACCCGGCCACCATGAAGGCCAGGAAGCGCACCTGCTGCGTGCTGTAGCCGATGAACTCGACCCGCTCGGGGTTGTCGCGCACGGCGTTGAGCATGCGACCCAGCGGCGTGCGCGTGAGCGCGAACAGCGCGGCGGTCGAGACGAAGCAGTAAACCGCGATCAGGTAGTACACCTGCACCTGCGGGCCGAAACTGACGCCCAGCACCGGTGCACCAACGACGCGGTTGCCGGTGACGCCCGCCTCGCCGCCGAAGAACTCGGGCAGCATCAACGACATCGACCAGACCAGTTCGCCGATGCCCAGCGTGATCATGGCGAACGTGGTGCCGGCCTTCTTGGTGCTGACATAGCCCAGCAGTGCGGCGAACGCCAGGCCGCCCAGGCCACCCGCCAGCGGCACCAGGCTGACCGGCAGCGCGAGCCTGCCTGCGCTGACCAGATTGAGGGTGTGGATCGCCAGGAACGAACCCAGGCCGCTGTACACCGCATGGCCGAAGCTGAGCATGCCGCCCTGGCCGAGCAGCACGTTGTACGACAGGCAGACGATGATCGCGATGCCCATCTGCGACAACATCGTGTGGCCGAAGCTCGACGACCAGACCTGCGGCGCCAGCAGCAGCACCAGCGCGAACAGGCCCCAGACGATCCAGCGCCCGACGTTGTAGGGCCTGAAGTGATAGTGCGTGGGGCCGTTGCGGCTGCGGGCCATCTCAGTGGCTCCACCGCGCTTGGCGCGACCCGCGACGCATGCAACGGGCTTCGGCGCTGGGCCCAATGCGCAGGTTCGCATCGGTGCGTGCGCCCGCGTGCCTGCCTCGGCGCGGGATCGGGCCACCGGGGTGCCCTGCTCCGCTCATGTCCCCCGGCCTGGGCCTGCGGCCCGCGCCTCCTCCTTTACTTCGCTGCGCAGGGCACCCCGGCGGCCCGATCCGGCCGCAGCGGCGGTTCGCCATCGTCGAACGCCACCCAAGTGGCCTGCCGCGGGCGTGGGGTGGCCGCTGTAGCGAAGTAAAGGAGGAGACGGTGGCCGCCAGGCCACCGTCGGGGGACATGAGCGAAAGCGGCCACCCCGCGCCCGCGGCACGCGCCAATGCGTGCACGCGCGCCGCGCAAAGGCACTCCTTCGTGAACGCGCGCAGTGGGCCCGCCGCCGTCGATCGGCGCAGGTGACGGGCGCTGGAGGGGTGTTTCACTTCATCCCTCCCGCGTGCCGAGCAGGCCCCGCGGGCCGCAGGATCAGGATCAGCACCAACAGCAGATAGGGCAGGATCGGCGCGGCCTGCGCGAGCGTGATCTTGGCGATCGGGTAGGCGATGTCGCCGGGCACGATGCGCCAGCCCAGCGCGGCCGCGGCATGCACCAGCGACTTGTCGACTGTCAGCGGCAGCGTCTGCAGCAGGCCGACGACCAGCGAGCCGACGAAGGCGCCCGCCAGCGAACCCATGCCGCCGACGACGACGACGACGAAGATGATCGAGCCGACGATAGCTGCCATCGAGGGCTCGGTGACGAAGGTCATGCCGCCGACCACGCCGGCCAGCGCCGCCAAGCGCACAGCCGCTGCCGAACACCAGCATGAACACGCGCGGCACGTTGTGGCCCAGGGCCTCGACCATTTCAGGGTGGCCCAGGGCCGCCTGGATGACCATGCCGATGCGGGTGCGCGTGAGCAGCAGCCACAGGGCCAGCAGCATCACCAGCGCCACAGCCATCATGAACACGCGCGTAGCCGGGAAGGTCGAGCAGCGCACCAGCGCCGCGCCCACGCTGGCGCATTGTTCGGCGCTGGCCGCACCCCAGGCCAGGCTCATGCCGTCGCGCGAGGATTGAATGATCGTGAAGGCTGCGCCCTGCAGGGCCTGGGGCGTCGCCACCGCCAACGACGACAGGCCCCAGACCAACTTGACCAGTTCCAGGATCACGTAGGACAGGCCGAACGTGATCAACAGCTCGGGCACATGGCCGAACTTGTGCACCCGGCGCAGCGCGGTGCGCTCGAACAGCGCGCCGAGCAGGCCCACCAGGATCGGCGCGACGACCAGCGCGACCCAGAAGCCGAACAGCGAGGTCAGCACATAGCCGAAGTAGGCGCCCAGCATGTAGAAGCTGGCATGGGCAAAGTTCAGCACGCCCATCATGCTGAAGATCAGCGTCAGGCCCGAGCTGAGCATGAACAGCAGCAGCCCGGCGCTGACGCCGTTCAACACATTGATCAGTAGTTGGTCCACAAAGTGCGAATGCGCAGGCGAACAAAGAATTCCAGCGGACGCCGCGGATCCGGCTCTGCCGGTCCGCTGGCGTCGCCCCCTTGAGGGGGGGCGGCGAAGCCGCTTCGGGGGTGGGCCTGCTAGCCGGCCGCTTCATCACGCAAGACGTGGGCGTGCTCGACACATAGGGCTCGAAGGTCTTGAGCGGCGCGAAGGTGTAGCCAGTGTTCTCGACGCTGTAGTCGACCGGCGCCTTGCCCACTTTCTGCCACGACTGGATGTAGAGCGTCTGCTGCAGCTGGTGGTCGGACTTGCGCACCTGCACCTCGCCATTCAGGCCCTTGGCCTCCAGGCCTTCGAGCGCGGCGGCCACCTTGAGCGGCGCGGTGCTCTTGGCCTTGGCCATGGCGCTGGAAAGCAGCAGGTAGACGTGGTAGATCTGGGCCGTGTAGTAGTCGTCGTTGAACTTGGCCTTGTACTCGTCCATGATCTTGCGCGCCTCGCCGGGCAGGCCCATCGGCATCACCGAGACCTGGTAGACGCGGCCGGCGGCATTGGCGCCCATGGCCGTGGGCGTGCCGCTCACGCCCGAGTAGTAGGTCAGGAACTTGGCGTTGAGGCCGCCGTCGTTGGCGGCCTTGATCAGCAGCGTCAGGTCCGACGACCAGTTGCCGGTGAGCACGGTGTCGGCGCCCGAGGCCTTGATCTTGGCGATGTAGGGCGCGAAGTCGCGCGTCTGCGCCAGCGGCGTCAGGTCGTCGCCGACGATCTGTATGTCGGGCCGCTTGCGCGCCAGGTTCTCGCGCGCGTACTTGACGACCTGGTGGCCGTGCGAATAGTTCTGGTTGATCAGGTAGACCTTCTTGATGTCGGGCTGGTCCTTCATGAAGGTGGTCAGGGCCTCCATCTTCATCGAGGTGTCGGCATCGAAGCGGAAGTGCCAGTAGCTGCACTTCTCGTTGGTCAGCGAGGGGTCGACCGCGGCGTAGTTGAGGAACACCACCTCCTTGCCGGGGTTGCGCTCGTTGTACTTGTTCAGGAAGTCGATGATCGCGCCGGCCGGGCCGCTGCCGGTGCCCTGGGCCACATAACGGATGCCCTGGTCGATGGCGGCCTGCAGTGCCGTCACGGTTTCCTGCGGGCTCAGCTTGTTGTCGAACGAGACGATCTCGAACCTGACGCCGGCCGGATTGTTCTTGCTGAAGCGCTCGGCCAGAAACTGGAATCCGCGCAGCTGGTTCTGGCCCGTGGCCGCGGTCATGCCCGTCAGGGCGTCGATCCAGGCGATCTTCACCGTCTCGCCCTTCTGGGCCAGCGCGGCGCTCGAGAGCAGCAACGCGACGGCCGTGCTGCACAGGGTCTGGGTGAACTTCATGGCGGTCTCCTGGCGAAGCGGGGATGGGATGCCGCGATCTGCGGCCCGTCACGGTAGCGCAAGTCGGCGCCGCTTTCCGTCAGGGAATACGACGAACGGGTGGTCCGGTTCAAGCTTGGGGGATACCGGTCAGGCACCGGGCAGCTGGTGGGCCTTGAACTGCTCGCGCAGCTTGTTCTTCTGCATCTTGCCGGTGGCGCCCAGCGGAATTGCGTCGACGAACACGACGTCGTCGGGCACCTGCCACTTGGCCACCTTGCCCGCGTAGAAGGCCAGCAACTCGTCGCGGGTGACGGCGGTGCCCGCCTTCTTGACCACCACCAGCAGCGGTCGTTCGTCCCACTTCGGGTGCGGCAAGGCGATGCACGCCGCCATGGCCACGGCCGGGTGCGACACGGCGACGTTCTCGATGTCGATCGAGCTGATCCACTCGCCGCCCGACTTGATGACGTCCTTGCTGCGGTCGGTGATCTGCAGGAAGCCATCGGCGTCGATGGTGGCCACGTCGCCGGTCGGGAACCAGCCGTCGATCAAGGGGTCGCCACCCTCGCCCTTGAAATAGCCCGTGGCAATCCATGGCCCCTTGACCTGCACGTCACCGCTGGCCTGGCCGTCCCACGGCAATTCGCGGCCTTCGGCGTCGACGATGCGGATCTCGACGCCATAGACCGCCCGCCCCTGCTTGGCCAGGATCGCCAACTGCGCCACAGGGTCCAGCGCGCGCTGGGCCAGCTTGAGGTTGCACACCGTGCCCACGGGCGACATCTCGGTCATGCCCCAGGCGTGCAGCACGGTGACGTCGTAATCGTCGCGGAAGGACTTGATCATCGCCGGCGGGCAGGCCGAGCCACCGATCACGGTGCGCCGCATGTGGGTGAACTTGAGGCCGTTCTCGCGCACATGGTTGAGCAGCATCATCCACACCGTGGGCACGCCGGCGGCCATCGTCACCTGTTCGGATTCCAGCAGTTCGTAGACCGACTTGCCGTCCAACGCCGCCCCGGGGAACACCAGCTTGGCGCCGGTCATGGCCGCCGCGTACGGGATGCCCCAGGCGTTGACGTGGAACATCGGTACCACCGGCAGGATGCAGTCGCGCGCCGACAGGCTCAAGGCGTCGGGCAGCGCCACCGCCCAGGCGTGCAGCACGGTCGAGCGATGGCTGAACAGCACGCCCTTGGGATTGCCCGTGGTGCCGCTGGTGTAGCAAAGGGTGGCCGCACTCTTCTCGTCGAACGTCGGCCAGTCGTAGGCGTCGCTCTCGCCGCCGATCCAGGCTTCGTAACTCCGCAGTCCTTCGATGCCGGTGTCGGCGGGCAGCGCGTCGGCCTCGCACAGCGCGATCCAATGCTTGACCGTCGTGCACTGGCGCCAGATGGCCTTGACCAGCGGCAGGAAGGTCGTGTCGAAGCAGAGCACCTGGTCTTCGGCATGGTTGGCGATCCACACCAGCTGGTCGGGCGCCAGCCGCGGATTGAGCGTGTGCACGACGCGGCCGCTGCCCGAGATCGCGAAGTACAGCTCGAGGTGGCGGTAGCCATTCCAGGCCAGGGTGGCCACACGGTCGCTGAAGGCCAGGTCCAGCCGGTCCAGGGCGTTGGCGACCTGGCGCGCACGCGCCGCCACCGCGCGATAGTTGCTGCGGTGGATGTCGCCTTCGACCCGGCGCGAGACGATCTGCGCATCGTGGTGGTGGCGGGCGGCGAACTCGATCAGGCTCGAGATCGCGAGCGGCTGGTCTTGCATCAGGCCGAGCATCGAAGAACTCCGTGGGCTGTTCGCCTCAGTATTGGGGGCAGCGCCAGGGGTGTCAAAGCGTGATTCCCCCACCCGCCGCTGCGGTTGTCGCCAACGCCGACAATAGGCAACTGTGAACGCACCCGAAATGATCCCCCACGCCACCGCGCCGGCCTGGCGCGACGGTGTCTTCCTGCAAGGCCTCGGCGCGCCCTATGGCACCGAGTTGCCGCCGCAACCCGTCAGTGACCCGCATTGGGTGGCGCGCAGCGACACGCTGGCCCGCTCGCTGGGCCTGGCCGACTGGCTGGCCAGTGACGACGCCCTGTCCGCCTTGTCGGGCAACCGCATCCCGCGCGGCACGCAGCCCCATGCCTCGGTCTACTCGGGCCACCAGTTCGGGGTCTGGGCCGGCCAGCTGGGCGACGGCCGCGCCCTGATGCTGGGCGAGATCGACACCCCTGCCGGACCGATGGAGATCCAGCTCAAAGGCAGCGGGCTGACGCCCTACTCTCGCATGGGCGACGGCCGCGCGGTGCTGCGCTCGTCGATCCGCGAGTTCCTGGGCTCCGAGGCCATGCATGCGCTGGGCATCCCGACCACGCGCGCCCTGGCCGTTGTCGGCTCACCGCTGCCGGTGCGCCGCGAAACCATCGAGACAGCTGCCGTGGTGACGCGCGTGGCGCCGAGCTTCCTGCGCTTTGGCCACTTCGAACATTTCGCCCACACCGCGCAGGACCGCGCCGCGCTGCAGCGTCTGCTCGACGCCAGCATCGACCGCTATTTCCCCGAACTGCAGGGCCACGCCGAGCCCGCTGCGGCCCTGCTCGAAGAGGTGGCATTGCGCACGGCGCGGCTGATGGCGCAATGGCAGGCGGTGGGTTTCTGCCATGGCGTGATGAACACCGACAACATGTCGCTGCTCGGGCTGACGATCGACTACGGACCCTTCGGCTTTCTGGACGCCTTCGACCCGGGCCACATCTGCAACCACAGCGACCACCAGGGGCGCTATGCCTATGCGCGCCAGCCCGGCGTCGCGTTCTGGAACCTGCACGCGCTGGCGCAGGCACTGTTGCCCACCATCGAGGGCGAGCCCGAAGCCGCCAGCGAGTTGTTGCTGGCTGCGCTGGAGCCCTACAAGGCCGAGTATGCGAAGTCGATGTTGGGCGCGTTGCGCGCCAAGCTCGGCCTGCAGACCGAGCACGACGACGACCAGGTGTTGATCGACGACCTGCTGCGCTTGATGGCCGCCGACCGCGCCGACTTCACGATCGCCTTCCGCCGCCTGGCCGGCCCCGATGCAGCCACGCGCGACGTCTTCGTCGACCGCGAGGCCTTCGACGCCTGGGCCCTGCGCTATCGCGCGCGGCTGGCCCTGGAGGCCAGCGACGACGCCGAGCGCGCCGCACGCATGAGCTGCGTCAACCCGAAATTCGTCTTGCGCAACCACCTGGCCCAGACGGCGATCGAACGCGCGCAGCAGGGCGACTTCGGCGAAGTGAAACGCCTGCTGCAAGTTCTCGAACACCCGTTCGACGAACAACCCGACAACGCGGCTTACGCCGACCACCCGCCCGCCTGGGCGCAACAAATCGAAGTCTCCTGTTCATCATGACCAAGCCCCACGACCACGACGATCCGCGCTATGCGGTGCACAAGACCGACGCCGAATGGCGCGCCCAGCTCGACGCCAACCAGTACAAAGTGGCGCGCCATGCCGCCACCGAGCGTGCCTTCAGCGGCAAGTACTGGAACCACACCGACGCCGGCAAGTACCTGTGCGTCGGCTGCGGCACCCCGCTGTTCGATTCGTCGACCAAGTTCGACGCCGGCTGCGGCTGGCCGAGCTACTTCGAGCCCGTCAACGGCGAGGTCGTCGAACGCGTGGTCGACGCCAGCCTGGGCATGGTGCGCGTTGAGGTGCGCTGCAACAACTGTGGCTCGCACCTGGGGCATGTCTTCGAGGACGGTCCCGAGCCCACCGGCGAGCGTTTCTGCATCAACTCTGCAGCCATTGACTTCAAAGCCCGATGAAACTCCTGTTCGATTTCCTGCCGATCATCCTGTTCTTCGCCGTCTTCAAAGTTGCCGGCAGCGACGCCGAACGGGCGGCCGCATTCGCCTCCGAGAATTTCGGCTGGATGGTCTCGGGCGGCAACGTCGTTGCCAGTGTGGCGCCGGTGCTGCTGGCCACCGTGGTCGTGATCGTCGCGACGCTGGCGCAAGTGCTGATCTTGAAGCTGCGCGGCCGCAAGGTCGACACCATGCTCTGGGTCAGCCTGGTGCTGGTGGTCGTGCTCGGCGGGCTGACGATCTGGTTTCACAGCGAGACCTTCATCAAGTGGAAGCCGACGCTGCTTTACTGGGTGATGGGCGGCGCCTTCCTGCTCGGGCCGCTGCTGTTCGGCAAGAATTTGTTGCGCCTGTTGCTGGGCGAGCAACTCCAGCTGCCCGCCGACGTGTGGCAACGGCTCAACTGGGCCTGGGTCACCTTCTTCGGTGTCATGGGCGCGCTGAACCTGTGGGTCGCGTACTCCTTCTCCACCGACACCTGGGTCAACTTCAAGCTCTTCGGCGGCATCGGCCTGATGCTGTTGTTCACCGTGGCGCAAGGCCTGTACCTCAGCCGCTTCCTCCCCGACGAGCCGGCCGTCAAGGAAAAGCCGTGAACGCGGTCACGTCGGAGCGCGTGCAGGCGGCGCTGCAGGCGGCATTGCAGCCCTCGGCCGTCGAAGTCGTCGACGACAGCCACCTGCATGCCGGCCACGCGGGCGCCAAGGAAGGCCGGCACTTCACCGTGCGCGTGACCAGCACGGCCTTCACCGGGCTGTCACGCGTGGCGAGGCACCGCCTTGTGTATGATGCCCTCCGCTCGCTCGTCGCCGAGGGAATTCATGCGCTGGCCATCGTCGCCCGCACGCCCGCCGAGCCACCGCACTGAGTTTCGATCCTCCTCTTTGGCGCCCCTGACGGCGTCCCCGTCCTCGAAAGGCAATTCAAATGTTGAACAAATCCCTGGCCGTGCTGGCCCTCGCACTGGCAGCCGTCGGCGGCGCCGCAGCGCAGAATGTCGCCACGGTCAACGGCAAGCCCGTACCGAAGTCGCGCATCGACGCGCTGCTGCAGCAGGCCACGCGTGGCGGCCAGCAGCCTGTGACGCCGGAAATGGAGATCCAGGCGCGCGACAACGTCGTGATGCTCGAGATCTTCGCCCAGGAAGCCGAGAAGCGCGGGATGGCTGCGACGCCGGCCTACCGCAGCCAGATGGAGTTCCTGCGCCAGCGCGTGCTGGTCAACGAGCTGTTTTCCGACTACCAGCAGAAGAACCCGGTCACTGACGCCGAGGCCAAGGCCGAGTACGACAAGTTCAAGGCCCAGGGCAGCGGCACCGAGTACCGTGCGCGCCACATCCTGGTCGAGAAGGAAGACGAGGCCAAGTCATTGCTGAAGCAGCTGATCACGGGCGCCAAGTTCGACGAGTTGGCCAAGAAGCACAGCACCGACAAGGGCTCCGGCGCCAATGGTGGCGACCTCGATTTCGCCAAGCCCGACAGCTATGTGCCCGAATTCAGCAAGGCCCTGGTCGCGCTGAAGAAGGGCGAGACGACGCAGACGCCGGTGAAAAGCCAGTTCGGTTGGCACATCATCAAGCTCGAAGACACGCGCGACGCGCAGTTCCCGTCGTTCGAGGAAGTCAAGCCGCAAGTCCAGCAGCGCCTGATGCAACAGAAGGTGCAGCAGTACCAGGAGGATCTGCGCAAGAAGGCCAAGACCGATTACAAGTTCGCCGGGCAGTAGCGCGGCCGGCCGCACAGCGGCTGGCGAATCAGAGGCGCCCCAAGATTGATGCCGGGCAGCGCGCTCGCGCGGTTTACATTCCGAGGCCATGAATGAAAGCCGCGCCCTCCTCCTGACCGATGTCGTGGACAGCACCAAGCTGTCCGAGAGCATCGGCGACGCGGCCATGGCCGAGGTGTGGGCCGCCCACGACCGCGTCGCCCGCGACCTGCTCCCGGCCTGGCATGGTCGCGAGATCGACAAGACCGACGGCATGCTGTTGCTGTTCGAGGTCGCGACCGATGCCGTCAACTACGCGCTGGCTTACCACCAAGCGCTTGCCGCCATGGCGGTGCCCCTCAAGGCCCGCGCCGGCCTGCATGTGGGCGCCGTGATCCTGCGCGAGAACAGCCCGGAGGACGTGGCGCGGGGCGCCAAACCGCTCGAGGTCGACGGGCTGGCCAAACCCACGGCAGCGCGCGTGATGTCCATCGCCCGCGGCGGGCAGACCCTGCTGACGCCCGAGGCGCGACAGGCCCTGGGGCAGACGGCGCTGAAGCTCGAGTCGCACGGCTTCTGGATGATCAAGGGCGTGTCCGACCCGCTCGAGCTGTTCGAGGTCGGGCTGCCGGAGCAGCGTTTTGTGCCGCCGCCCGATGGCGACAAGGTCTACCGCGTCGTACGCCAAGCCGACTGGTGGCTGCCGGTCAAGGAGATTCCCAGCAACCTGCCATTCCAGGGCACGTCGTTCATCGGCCGCGAGCGCGAACTCGACGAGGTCAAGGCGCTGCTGAAGAAGTCGCGCCTGATCACGCTGCTGGGCATGGGCGGCCTGGGCAAGACGCGCCTGTCGCTGCAGGTGGCCGCCGACACCATTCACGAGTATCCCGACGGCGCCTGGTTCCTCGACCTGTCGCCGCTGCGCGACCCGGCGCTGGTGGTGGCCGAGGCGGCCCAGGTGCTCGACGTGCGCGAGGAGCCGAATCGACCGCTGATACAGACGCTGTGCGCGCACCTGAAGACACGCCGCGTGATGCTCGTGATCGACAACTGCGAGCACCTCGTGCATGCCTGTGCCGACCTCGCGCACGCGATCCTCAAGGCCGCCCCCAACGTGCGCATGTTGGCCTCGAGTCGCGAGACCCTGCGCGTGCCCGGCGAGCACGGCTACCCGATCCTGCCCTTGCCGCTGCCCAAGCGCGGTGACAGCCTGGAGGCCCTGTCGCGCTCGACCGCGGTGCAGCTCTTCGTGGCCCGCGCCAGGCAGCACAAGCCGGCGTTCGAGCTCAACGAACGCGAGGCCCCGGCCGTGGCTGAACTGGTGTCGCGCCTCGAAGGCATTCCGCTGGCGCTCGAGCTGGCGGCAGCGCGCGTGCGCTCGCTATCGGTGGCCGACATCAACAAGCGCCTGAATGACCGCTTCAAGATCCTCGTCGGCGGCGATCGCGTGTTGCAGGAACGCCAGCAGACGCTGCGCGCACTGGTCGACTGGTCCTACGAACTGCTCAACGAGACCGAACAGACGGTACTGAACCGCCTGAGCGTCTTCGCCGGTGGTTTCGACCTCGAAGCGGCCGAGCAGGTCTGCGGCACCGACCCGATCGACAGCCTGGACGTGCTCGACACCCTGCAGTCGCTGGTCGAGAAGTCGCTCGTCATGCTCGA
>CAVUEP010000004.1:0-20009 GCA_963740395.1 uncultured beta proteobacterium | reverse complement strand
CGCACCCGCACAACCTGGCGCGTGGCGCGCATGTGCGCGTCGACGGCATCGAGCAGCCCGCGCCGGCGCCACGCTTTGATCGCACACCGGGCTCGGTGCGCCACGGCCCGCCCGAGCGCGGCGCGATGGGGCGCACGGCGCTGGTCGACTGGGGCTTCGCGCCCGACGCGATCGAGCGCCTGACGGCGCTCGGCCTGAGCTGCGCCGATTGACGCCCGACCTCGCCCGCGTCAGTCGAGTCTGTATGTCGCCTTGAACCAGAGGGTTCGTCCGGGTTCGTTGACTCGCGTCGTCTGCGCGAAACCAGCAACGGCGAAGCCCGCGCGCGACAGATGCTCGGCGTAGGTCCTGTCGAACAGGTTGTCGATGCCCCCGCTCAACGACAGCCGCGAATCGACGCGGTACGAGGCGTTGAGCGAGAAGACGCTGAAGCCGGCGCTGGGGCCGATGTCCTGGCCGACGATGTTGCCCTTCATCACGTCGACGCGATCCTGCCCCGCCACCACACGAAGCAATGCGCCACCTGACCAGGCACCCTCACGCCAATTGACTGCCACACGCCCCTCCAACGGTGGCTGCTGCGCCAGCGGCGTGCCGTCGTTGCGGTTGTCGGCACGCACCCAGGCCAGCGTGGACTCGAGCTGCCAGCGCTTGTCGATCGCCCAGGCCAGGCCGGCTTCCAGGCCATGGCTGCGCGCGTCGACGTTGCGCACCAGCACCGGGTTGCCTGGTGGCTTGCCGAAGCGCGCGCTGGTGTTCCAGCCGTCGACGAGGAGGTAGTCGTCGATATGCGCAGCGAAGGCTGAGAGCGATCCACTGAGTGCCCCATGCCGCCACTGCGCACCGAGGTCGAGTTGCGTCGTCGTTTCGGGCCGTGCCAGGAAGGCGCTGTTCGTCGTTTCGCTCTCCTTGTTCGCCGAGATCAGTTCCCAGTAGTCGGGAAATCGCTGCGCATGGCCCAGCCCGGCGTACAGCGTCGCCTGCGCCAACCGGCGCTCCCAGCGTGCGAAGCCGCTGGACAGCGTGTCGCTTCGGGTTGTGCCGGCCGTGACCAGGGGGGTCGCGCGCAAGTCGCTGGCCTGCCAATGGTCGATGCGCAGGCCGGCGACGAAGCGGTCACGCATCGACAGCGCGTGATCGATCTCGCCAAACACACCGCGCTGCGAGAACTCGGCGTCGGGTGTACGCGGCAGTGCCAGGTAGCCCAGACCGCTGCGCAACGTGTGCTCGTTGTCCTGCATGTCAGCGCCGACGTCCAGCCGCGTGGCCTCGGCCAGGCGCAGTGTGGTCGACACGCGCCCGCCGACCGTCAGGCGGTCGGGGTTGCCCAGTCGCGGCGGCGTTGCCGTGCGCAGTGTGACGTTCTCCATCACATGGTCGACGTAATTGCGAAAGGCCTGCACTTGAAGGTGCTCGACGAGCGCGCTGATGCGCCGGCGTTCGAACTTCAGGCCGACGTTGTCGCGCGCGAACTTCGTGCCGTCGAGCTGCCGGTCCGCATAGGCGGCCTGCCCGTCGCTGCGCGCAGCCGACAACTCCAGCCGGGTGTGCTCGTCTGGCGTCCAACCGATGGCGCCGTTGAAGCTCCAGCGCCGGTACTGCGAGTGCACCTGATTGCCATCGCCGTCGCGGTAGTCGTCGGACTCGGTGCGTGTCGCTGCGGCGCGCACATAGCCATCGGGGGTGGCCCTCGACGCATCGAGCGCCAGATCGTTGCGGCCGAAGCTGCCAGCGGTGAGACTGCCGAAGAAGCGCGTCGTGGGTTCGTCCGGACGCGACCAATCGCGTTCGAACATCACGGTGGCGGCCGAACCGCCGGCGCCGTGACGCACGCTCTGGGGTCCCTTGAGGACGGTCAGCCGATCGTAGGACTCGGGAAACACATAGGCGGTGGGCGGGTCCATGCGACCGCCGCAACCGCCGTAGATCTGCTCGCCGTCCAGCAGCACCGTCAGCCGCGACCCGGCCATGCCGCGGAACACCGGGTCGCCATCGGTACCGCCCTTGCGAATCACCGAGAAACCGGGAATCGTCTTGAGGATGTCGGCACCATCTTGCGCCGGCACCGGCTGGCGCGGCGCACGCGGGTCGGTCGACACAGTCAACGGTGCGCTGGGTTGGGTGGCAATGATCACCACCTGTTGATCAGCGGGCGTCGCAGTCGTCTGCGCTGCACCGGGCAGGGTGAAAGCCAGCAGCGCTGCCGCGCCGGCCAGGGGATGAAGGGCGTGCGCGCGCACACGCCGCGTAGGTGTCGAGTTCATGTCAGTGTCGATTCCAGGAATTGGGAGATCGTGCGGTCCCGCTGAGCGGGGCGCGCAGGGCAACGCAGGGCGCGAAAGGCTTCGCGCCGTGGGTCGGCAAGGGGCCAGTTCAGGCGGTGGCGGGCGGCGCGCGCGCCGGTGGGCGCAGGCGCGCGATGCGGTACTGCGGTGCGCGCGCAACGTGCTCGACTTGCGGCGCGCGCCATACTGCCTGTGGCGGCGTGGCTGACGGCCCGCCGACCAGCAGGCTGGCCGCCGCAGCGGCGCACACGGCGCACGCCGCAGTGGCCGCGACGCGTGAATCGCCGCTCGCCGCGCCGTCGGCAGCGCGCTCGACGCCGCGCGTCATGCACACCGCCGACGCAACCGCGCCAAGCATTCGCGCCTGATGCGCGGCGCTGAGTGTCCCGAGCAGCAGCTGCGCCAGCAGTGCGGTCAGCGTCAGGCCGATGGCCAGACGATGCGAACGCAGGGAACTGAGCAGAGTCGGCTTCACGGAGAAGCAATCTAGCGGGGATAGCAACCGGCTGACTTGAAGCACATCAAATCGGGGCGGATCGTTGCTCGGACGAGTGAATCTGGGTGTGCTGTGCAACAGATTGGCCCATTGCCGCACCGATCTCGCTCAAGCGCAGCACCCTTGCGTGCATCCATCCCTGGCGCAAGGGATGGTGGTGCGTCGATCGAACCGTGAATCGCGGATCGATCGACGCGAGTCGCGCGCATCGGTGCGCGCTGCCATGGACTCAAGGCAGCTTGGCCAGGGCCTTCTCCAACTCGGTGGCCGTGAAGGCGCGCAACGACTTCGTGCGTACGTTGCCCTGCTGGGCGATGGCCAGGTTGAACGCGGTCAGCGAGGCCTCGTCGTCAGCCTCGAGAACGCAGACGATGTCATGCTCGCCCATGGTCCAGTAGATGTCGCGCATGTTGACGCCCATCTTCTTGCCGATCTCCTTGGCGGCGGCGGCACGCTTGGTCGTGTCCTTGACGCCCTGGATACCCTTGTCCGTGAAGTTCAATAGTCCGATGTAGGTGATCATCATCACCCTCCTTCGTCACAAAGCGGGGAGCCGAAGACCGATACGCCTCTGGACGGTGCGGCCCCCACGACGCCGCCCGAGGTCATCGCCAGTGGACGGGTCTGGGGTCCGGGGGCGCGGCGGACACGCACGGCGGGGCGGTGCGTCGCGGCGGGCGTCAAAGGCATTCGCTGGGCGATGAGGCCAATCATCCTACGCCCCTGAGTTGCGATGACAAGTGACATCCCACATACGTGGGCCGCAGCGACATTGACCGTGCCCTGCAGCGTGCCTATCCTGAACCTCCCGCCGCGCGCATGCGGCCACCATGGGACAAGGAGTCGCCATGCGTCAGGTTCTTGCATTGCCCGCGTTGCTGCTGTTGGCGCTGATACCTGGTTGCGGAGGTGGCGGCGACGCGGGCATGGGGGGCAGCCCTGCAGCAGCGGCTACCGCACTCGAAACCCGCATGCAGGCGTTTGTTCCCATGATCGCAAACGTCGAGACCAGCTTGGTCTTCGTTCTCAATCCCGGCACGCCGCTCGCACAGGGCGTTAGCGTGGTCCCCGACACCAGCCCGGGTGCTGCACCCCACTCGGTGCGCTTCAGCGGGCCATTCGACGGCAACGGCGACGGAATCAATGAGACCACGATGTCGGGTCGGGCCACGTTCAACAGCGACCCAGCCGCCGGTTGGAGCGGCGCCACGGGCCAAGTCGCGCTCGACGTAAGCATCCCCATCATTGGCCATGTGTACCGCGCAGATGTGGCCTTCACGCTGCTTGGCGACGAGCGCAGGCTGTCGGGCACTGGACGCTTCACCGAGCCGATCAGCGGCAACACCACGACCATGACCGTGGACGCAGGTGCACCATTGGTCATCAGGCCCGCAACGGATGCGGCTGGCTCAGTCTCCAACGCCTGCGCCTACAACGTGGTCGGTCGCATGCGCCTGGAAGTGAGCAGCGCGAGCGGTGTGCTGGCCTCGAATTGGGACTTCAGTTCGGGCAGTACCAGCGTGGCCGTCAGCGGCGCCGTCTTCACCGACAGCGGCGGCATGGCCACCACGCTGCCGGACTCAAGCGTGAACATGCGCTGCGGCAGCAGCGGATCGGTCAACGACTGGGTGGCCACCTTCGATCAGAACTGGGCCTGCCTGCCACGCGAGTCCGGCCAAGCCCGCATCACGATCAGCAGCAACAACGCCACCACGATCGGCATCAGCGACGAAGACCCGCCCGGCTCGGGCAACATCAATGTGCACCAGGCGACGGTCATCGGCGCCAACCCGCATGCCCTGCGCGGCTTCTTCATTTCCGGACCGGTAGGCAACCGCTACCGCGAGGACTTCAACTGGACGCTGGGCAAGAACGGCAGCGGCTTTTCGCAATTTTCGACCTACAGCTACATCGAAGGGCCTAACCAGGGCACCGGCGGGATCTGCGTGGCTTCGGCCAGGCGCCGCCCGTAGCACACGCGCGCAGACCCCCGCGCATCGCACATGCGCCTTGTTCAACGCAACTCGAGTGCACGCCATCCGCTGTGGCCCAGCGCGTTGCCCCGCGCGTCCAACGCCAGCACGCGCCAACGCAATGTCTTTCCGCGCTGCGCTTGGACGAACCAGGGCGGCGAGTCATAGCGGCTGACCCCTGGCTTGACCAGCGCCGCCAGCACCTCCGCGTCCTGCTCCTGAACCTCGACGCGGTACAGCGCGGCGCCGGCGACGTCGACCCAGGTGAACGCCAGCGGGCCTTCGATGACGGCGCCGGGTACGGGTGAGAAAGCGCTCGGCTCAGTGGCCGCGCGCCGGTCGAGCGCGGCCAGATGCTCGGGCGAGCCGACGTAGTAGCGCAGCACTGGCATCGCGAAGCCCGCCACGCCACCCGCCACGGCCAGGCGTCCCCCGCCGGTATTCGAACTGGCCTCCTTGTCGTCGCTGGCCTCGACGCGCAGCAGCACTTTGTACGGGCCTTCGGCAAGCACCGGCAGCAGCGCCGGGTCGGGGCCGCGCAAGGTCACTTCGCCGGTCGGCGGCAGGAACAGCTCAAAGCGCTCGACCAGCTTGTAGCGACGCTGACGCGCGCGCAGTTCCACCGGCAGTGTGGCCTCTGTCAGCAGGTCTTCTTCGCTGGGCTCGCTGTCGCCAGGCTGCACCACCTCCCAACGGCCGCGAAGCGTGCCGCTGCCGTTGTACAGAATGCGCGCCGACCAGGGTGGTGGCGTCTGCCCACGTGGCAGCGCCAGCACGGTTGATTGCCCCTGGGACGCGTCGAAGCCAAGACGAACATCGAGCAGCGCCAGCGCAACCCGCGCGCCGCCGCCGGCCATGCGGCATGTGACGACGACGTAGCGGTCGCCCGCCGGTCCGCTGAAACGGCGCACATAGAAGAACGCCGAGTTCAGCCCGGCTGCGGCATCCTGGTAAGCGCGCCGCGCCACCGAGGCCGGAATCGTCATGACGTCAGTCAGGTTGGCGATGCCGGCACTGACGCTGCCGCGCGAGCGGTCCAGTCGCAATGGCAGGCGACCATAGACCGATCCGGGCAGACAGGGGTCGGTCGTCTGCACCGGAAAGGGTGCCTGCAAACCCGGATTGCCGGCCATCAGCACGGGTTGCAGCTCGCCGCACCAGAAGGCCTCGACCGGGACTTCACCGACATCCAGACTCTGGAAGGTCAGGAAGACCGTGGTCGGACCCGAACTGCGCACGTTGACGCCGAACGGATTGACGCCGACCACCGCGTGCGCGAGCGGTGCGCCAACGAGCAGCAGCAGAGCGAGGAAGTGGCGCATCTTGGCTCCCGTCAAAACAGACTGAATGACACGCCCACGTCGATCCACCAGCTGCGCTGGTCGGTCGCCTGCGTGAAGACGTTGTCCTGGCTGCGGTCGCCCTGCCGCGCCAGGCGCACGAAGGCCTGGCCGGGCTGCACGCCGCCCAGCCAAGGCAACTTGAAGTTGCGCGTCGCCTGCAATTGCGCCGAGAGGCTGTCCGACTCGGCTCGACGCTCAGAGTCGTCGGCATGGTTCGCGCTCAGGCTGCCAGCAAGCGACCAGCGCTCGTTCACCTGCCAATCAGCTCCGACCGTGCCGCCCAGGGTGTGCCGCGTCAGCGAGGTCTCGTAACTGTGGTTGCGGCTGCGATTCAGGCCCAGGTTGACGCGCAGGGCATCGCTGACGCCCCAGGCCCAGGAAAGCTGATGCGACAGGTTGGCAAAGTCGGCGCGCTCGCGCCCAGGCTGGCGGTTGTCTTGCCAGCTGTGGGCGAGCGTGTAGCCGAGCGAGCCTCGCGCGAGCGTCCAGCCGAAATTGATCTGCTGCGTGCGGTTGAACTGGTCGGGCAAGTGGCTTGCTGCAAAGCCCGAGTCCGCGGTCAGCGGTGCGTTGGCGGCCCGCTGGTGCACGGTCTGCCATGTCCAGGCCAGCATCGGCCAACGCGAGGCCGGTACGCCATCACCGAACCAGACCGGCAGCGGCAGGTTCAACGCGGCCGTCCTCTCGTCGGTGGTTGTGCGCAGCAGGGTGGCGATGCGCGCCAGGTTGTCGTCGCTGCGCCCGAGTTGCAACTGCAGCTGTGCGCCGGCCAGTCCGGCCTGCAACGTGAGGCGGTTGCGCTCACGGTCCGAGTCCAGGCTCGTACCCAGGCTCTTGTACAGCGGGTCAGCGCGCTCGTGGCGCAGCGTCAGACCGACATCCAGCGCATGCTTGGCAGACAGCGCGTCCGACTGCCTGAGCAGGTCGTACTGCAATTCAAGGCTTCGTGGCGTCGCGTGTCTCGGGCAGCACGGCCTGCGATGCGCCTCCCTGCGCGAGCAGTGGGTCGAACGGGTTGACGAAGCGCGAGCGGGCCAGCGACGCGTCCAGGCGCAGGCGGCCGCTGGCGCTGCGTGGCCAACACGTGCACGCCGACGCCGCGGCTCTGCTCGGCGTCCGGGATCTCACCGCGATTGAAGTTCGAGCGCGACTGCACCGACGCATCGAGCAACGTCAGCTCGGCGCGCAAGCCGCCGGGGCGCGCCGGCAGCATCTCGACGCCCAACGTGACCGCATTGATGCGGTGCTCGGCGTCGTCCAGGCCGCTCAGGTTGTCGTAGCCGACCACGGCCGTGCCGTTCATCGAGTTGAGCGACAGGTCGGCCCGCTGGCCCAGGCGCGTGCGCAGCACCAGGCCGCGGCTGGCCATCGAATTGAGCAGCAGCGGGTGGTTGCCATAGCTGACATGGCCGAGTTCGACGCGATGCTCGCCATACGCGGCCTCGACACGGTAGTCGGCGAGGTCGACCTTGGGCGAACGCTCGGCCAGTTCGAAGAACCGCAACGATTCGCCGCGAAAACTCACCGCACTCAGGTTGGCCTGGGCTGCGAACTGCCAGCCTGCGCGCGTCGCCTTCCAGGCAACACCGCCCTGACCGACGATGTCGGCGTAGGTGCCGCGTGGCGATCCGCTGCCGTTGTGACGCTCGAGGCTGCGGCCCTTCATCTGCAACTCGGCCCGGGGCGTGAACTCGCTGGACTCGAAGCCGCCGCGATCGCGCACCTTCAAGGCCAGTCGCGCGAGCTCCTCCCACTGCTCGGCACCGACCGCATAGACCACCAGTTCGGACTCGCCCGCTGGCAACGGCAGCTGCGCACCCGAGAGCTCGAGCGTGCCAGGTGCGGGCGAGCGCACCAGCGCGCTGACATCGGTGCGACCGACGAACACGCGCAGGTCCCACAGCCTGGCCTGGGTCGCGGCGTCGATGCGCAGGTTCAGCGTCGCGTCGGCGTCGACCCACCGGTCGGCAAAGTCGCCCTCGACGCGCGACTGCGCGCTGCTGCCTGCTGCCCACAGCGCGCCGGCACACAGCACGGTCATCTGCCTCGCCCATCGATTGCTCATCTCGCGCCTCCGTGATCAGTCGAAAGCAGTCTCCCGGCCCGCACGTGCTGCGCCCATGCCAGGAATTGGGGAGACGCCTCCCCACTTCATGGCATGGCGCGTTGGCCTGCGATTTCTAGACTTGCCTTGACGCTGCGGGCCCGCTTGACCCGCGCTGGCCGGAGGAGACACGATGCGAAAGACAATACCCCTGTGGGCCCTGCTGATCGGCGCGGCGCTGGCCCAACCGGCACAGGCCGCCAACGAGTGCACGCTCGAGTACAGGGCCGGCCCCGTGCCGACGCACGGAGGCTGACCGCGATGGCTGGGCATGGCCGCAACAGGATGTCCCATGGCCGCCACCCTGGCACGCCACGCCGCGCCGCGCCAGCGCGCGGCCTCGCTGGCATGCTGCTCGCGCTGGCCGCAGCGACATGCGCGCCGGCCGCGCGCGGCGCCCAGGAATGCCGTTTCGAGGCCTTGCACGGTGCGGGCAGCGCGGCGCTGACGCGGCAGGGATCGCTCAGCGTCGGCGAACGCGATCACAGCCCCCTGGCTGCATTGCAGCGCGTGCTCAACCATGGGCCGCATGACATCCGGCTCACCTTCGATGGTGCCGCGCCGCGCCAACTGGCGCGCGGCGCCAGGGAACCTGGTGGCGGCCGCTTCGCGGCTGGCGTGGCACTGCGCAGCGTTGAATGCCTGCCTGAGCGATCCGCGCAATAGAGCGGCACCTTCGCGGCTTGTGCGGCGTCAACGCCGCCCGTCACCCGCTGTCAGTCAAGGCGTCAAGGTCGGCGACGACCGGATGTGCCAACGGCGTGATCGACGGGCCTGCCGCCGATCACGCCGCTGAGCCAAACCAGTGTTCGCTGCGAGTCGACGGGCTCAATCCGTGACCAGCCACTGCACCGTACCGCCGGCGCCAGTGATCTCGATCACGCCGACGACGTTGTCTGCGTAGCCCGGGGGGGAGCCAGCCAGTGGCGTGTACGAATAGCTGAACCCCGTACCAACGCTCTTCAGCTTCCAGGTGACAAAGATGCGCATCGGCAGGTCCTTGATGAAAGCGTGGGCGCTGCCGATCAGCTCCATCTTCGAAATCCGTTCGACGGTCCAGCTGCCCAGGCGCGCCAGCCATTGGCCGTTGCTGGCAGGCGGCAGCGCGGACAGCAGGTGGCACTTCTTGGTTGTGCTGTTGTACGCGTAGTTCTGAGGGCACTGATTGAGCTTGAACGGGTTGACCGACATCGGCAGACCCGATCCGCCCGTGCCGCCAGTGCCGCCAGCTCCTGCCATGCCGCAGGCGGTGAGGAACGCGTTCTTGACCGTCGCGGGCTTGCTGGTGACATCGACATTGAGCCCGCCACTGGCGATCAAAGACGAAAACGTTGACGTCGAAACGGTGATGGCAGGCGACCCGGAATTGCGCGCCAGGTAGCCGCTGCCGCCGCTCGTGTGCTTGTCCTTGACCTTGCCGTCGCAGATGAGGGCGCGCGTGCTGTATTGCTTGCCGTTCGCCGTAGTTTGCGCCAAGACGTAGATGCCGGTCGCATTGGCGCCGATCGAGTTCATGCTGGAGCCGCCGCTCAAGGCGGTAGCCAGCGCGCTGCCCCCGTACAACAATGTCGAGGTGAGGATGGCAACCTGCGCTGCTGCGTTCAATGACGGTGACTTCATGACCTTGCTCCTGTTGAGCCGTCGATGCGATGCAGGCTCAGCGGCGTGCGACGGCCGCGCCGGGCCTGTGCAATGCGAGCCTTCAAGCGTTGCCACCTTGCGGCGACAGGGACTTGGTGTTGCATGCATGCCGCCAGTCTCAAGTCCGGCGGCATGGCCAGCCATCCCAGGAAAGCGGTAGTCGCCTCCCCTCTTCCTGGCATCCGAGCAACGGACAGGCCATGTCACAGTCAGGCACCGCGACGGCGCGGCGCAGGGCTCTTGCTTGCGCCAGTAGGTCTCGGCATATCCTGCACACCCATGCACCAGGTTCTGCTGCTTGAAGACGACCCGGCCACGCGCGAGCGGCTGGCGGGCATCGTGCGCGGCAGCCCGACGCTTTCGCTCGCGGGTGCCTTCGGCGAAGTCAAGGCCGCACTGGCCTGGCTGGCGTCCAACGAGCCACCGCACGTCTTGCTGGTCGACCTTCAGCTGCCCGACGGCAGCGGTATCGAACTCATCCGCGCCGCACAGCGCCTGGCGCCGCAGGCCGAGGCGATGGTCATCAGCGTCTTCGGCGACGAGGCGCATGTGGTCTCGGCGCTCGAGGCCGGCGCCACCGGCTACCTGCTCAAGGACGCCAGCGCCGACGAGATTGCTACCGCCATCACACGGCTGCTGGCCGGCGAATCGCCGATCAGCTCGGCCATCGCGCGTCACCTGCTGCGCCGGTTTCGAGCCGCACCTGCCAGCGCGGATGCGGTGGCCTCGCCGTTGACGCCGCGCGAGGGCGAGGTCTTGCAGCTGATCGCCAAGGGGCTGTCGTACCAGCGCATCGCCGATGCGCTGGGGATGTCGCCCAATACGGTGACGTCGCACATCAAGCAGATCTACCGCAAGCTGGCCGTCAACTCGCGTGGCGAAGCGGTGTTCGAGGCACAACAGCTCGGGCTGCTGCCCGGCCAGCGAGCGTGAGCCGACGCTGGCGGCGGGCATGGATGCTCGCTGCGGCGCTCGCCGCTGCGCTCGCGCCTTGGGCGTCGGACTGGTTGACGAGCCCGCCGCCCGCTTCGCTGCTGGCCCATGCGCACTTCGGCGAGACGGTCGACGACGATCTCGCCACGTTGCGCACGCTGCCGCACCGCTGGCAGGCCGACTGCCCGCAGTGCCGCACCGTGTGGTACCGCTTCGACATCGCGCAGGCCGAGTTGCCGCGCGATGCGCAGGCGATCTACTTGCCGGTGGCGGCGCAAAACGCCGCCGTGTACTTGAACGGCCGCCTGCTCGGCTCGGGCGGCCGCTTCAGCGATCCCGCCGCCCGGCTCGGCCAACGCCCGCTGCTGCTGAGCGCGCCGGTGCCGCTGTGGGCCCACGGCGACAACCGCCTGTATGTGCTGATGAAGGCCGAGCGCCCGCGCTCGGGCCATCTCGGCGCCGTGGCGCTGGCGCCGGAGCTGCAGTTGCAAGCGCTCGAGCGTTGGCGCTCGATGCTGGTGGTGACGCTGCCGCAGGTGCTGGCCACCGCTGCGGCCATGCTGGGCCTGGTGATGGGCGTGCTGTGGTTCTACCGTCGGCGCGAGCGCGACTACGCGGTGCTGGCGCTTGCCACACTGGCCTGGGCGCTGCACGCCTACAGCGCGCTGGTGGTCGAACCCCCGTGGCCCGCGCCGTGGTGGGACGCTTGGCTGTCGCTTACGCTGATGGCTGCCGCCTGGACCCTGCTGGCCCTGGCGCAACGCCTGGCAGTCGAGACTGGCCCGCGTTCTGGCGCGCCGTGGCCCGCTGCAGCCACGCTGTTGTTCGGCGCCGCGGCCGCCTGGGAGCCGCAGGGCCTGGCACTCGACGCGGCCCGGCTGTTGGCGCTGGCGATCATTGCTGCGGCCGGCGCAGTCGTGGCGCGCGCGGGCTGGCAGCAGGATGACGGGCGCCTGCTGGTGCCCGGCGCCGCGCTGGCCCTGCTGGGTGTGGGCGCCGCAGCGGCCGGGCTGTTGCCCTATGCGGCGGTGCCGCTGTCGGCCCTGCCGCTGGGCACCGCCATCGTGTTCGGCGCTGCCGGCTGGTTGCTGCTGCTGCGCTTCGTGCAGACGCTGAACGCGGTCGAGGTGCTCAACATCGACCTCGAGGCGCTGGTGCAGGCCCGCACCACCGAGCTGCAGGCACAGTTCGAACGCGTGCGCGACCTCGAGCGCCATCGCGTGATCGCCACCGAGCGCGAACGCCTGATGCGCGACATGCACGACGGTGTCGGCGGCAACCTGGTGTCGCTGCTGGCCATGATCGAAGCCGACCCGCGCCGACCCGGCGAGCTGGCCACCGTCGTGCGCGACGCGCTCGACGACATGCGCCTGCTCGTCGATTCGCTCGATCCGGTGGACGACGACCTGAACGCCGTGCTGGCGATGTTCCGTGACCGGCTGGCGCCGCGCCTGCGCGGGGCCCGGGTTGTGCTGCACTGGGATGTGGAACTGTTGCCGCCGGTGCCAGGCTTGACGCCGGCGCGGGTGCTGCATGTGTTGCGCGTGCTGCAAGAGGCGGTGAGCAACGCCCTGCGCCACGGGCACGCGCGCACGCTGTGGATCTCGACCGCCGCAGCCGATGATGTCGTACGCGTCACCGTGCGCGACGACGGCGCCGGCTTTGACGAGCAGACCATCGTCGCCGGGCGCGGGCTGAAGAACATGCGCCGACGGGCGGCCGAAGTCGGGGCCGAACTGAACGTTGACAGCGCGCCCGGGAGCGGCGCCACGCTGACGCTGGTCCTGCCGCTCGCTTGAGCGACGGCATCGACCACCGCCGTGTAGTGACCCCGTAGACCGGCTCTCCGCCGCACCCGCCGCGGCACTACCGTATTCATGCGATACCCCGGCGCGCCGCCTCGGCCGACACTGGTCGACCGAGCCCCCGCTCGGCACAAGGGGAAACGCCATCATGAACCGCACCGTCACACGCAAGCGCGTCGCCGTTTTCGCCGCGGCCGCCTTCGTCACCCTCATTGCCACTGCGTCCTGGGCGCAGCCCAAGGCTTACTGCCCGTCGGGCTTTCAAGCCAAGTGGGCGGGCAGCATCCTGCGTTGCGAGAAGCAGGTGGTCGTCAATTCGGTAACTCCGACAACGTGCGCGAGCCTGGGCTCGTCCTGCCTGATCCTCGTCAATGGCCACGCCGGCCAGCTCGTGGTCGTCGTCGGCGGTCGCGACAACTGCAGCTACATGTGCGGCAACAAGAGTACGGGCCTGCAGAAATGGATCGAGCGTTACCCGACTTGTCCGACAGGCTTTGCGATGACGCAGGACACCGGCCCGAGCGGGCAAGACCTGTGCACTCAGTCCGCCTCCAGTTGGGTGCTCCCGGTGCTTGCGCCAAACTGAGAGGTTGCCGACCCCTTCAGTCGAGCGACGAAGTCCTCACGTGCTCGGGGCGACTGCGCCGCGCGCGCTGAATCGATTGACTCAGGCGCGCGCGTCGTTGGTCAGTAGTTGCCGAGCACTGGCGCGACGTAGCTGGTGCTGGTCGACCGGCATTGGTCGCGATCGCCCTGACCGCCGTCCGCATGCAGCGTCATGTTGGGCGCGCACTGCGGCGAAGAGGTGAGCGGCCCCGGAGGCGGCATGGCCACATTGACCGTCTTGCACTCGTCCTTGCCGTTCTTCACGACATAGTTCAGGTGCGTTGGCGGGCACACAGGCGAGGCGATGAGCCGCCTGGAGCAGCGCAAGATGTTGTTGCTGAACTGCGGCGAGTGATCGTAGGCGCCGGTGTCGGGCGGGCACTTGGCGCCCGGAGCGGCCGCGGCCGCTCCGGTGGCCGCGCTCAGTACGACGGCGACGAACGCCGCCAGGGCAGTAACGCCGCGGCGGTCTCGACCGGGCCGTGATCCGGTCGGGCTGCTGCAGAGGTTCGTGTGGACGTGATGCATGGCTGTCTCCGGTTGACGCGATGGGTTGGTGACCGCGACGCGTCAGGTTCGAAGCTCTCCCGCGTGCGGCAACGCCAGTGTCAGCAGGCCCGGCTCGGGCACATATCCCAGGAATACGGCAGGCCCGACGTGACTGACGCGCTCAGCGGCATGCCCAGGCGCCGTCCGCGACGCGGGCGCAGAAGTCCGGTGCCCCACGCTCGCTCCACAACGCGGTGGCGCCCCAGTCCTGCATCGCCGGTGCAAAGCCTGGGGCTTGCCGCACTGCCGCCAACTCAGGCCACCACAGATGCTGCATCCAGGTGGCAGGAGGCATCTTGGCGTGGCGTTGTACTGCACGCAGGCTGCGCTCGGCGTCGCCCAGCAATGCGAGCTCGACGAAGTGGCTCACAAAGTGCTGCTTCACCGTCATGTCCAGCGCGTCGAGGGCCCGTGCCGCAACCTCGCGCTGGCTGGCGTCGGCCACACCACGCGCCCAGCCCGCCACCCACTCGGTCGACCACTGCCCACCCCAGCCGACCCAGGCCGTGTGCGCACGCTCCAGCTCGGCCCAGTCGCGGCGTCGGTAAGCGTCAAACACTTCCACCCGACCCAGGCCCTGATGGCCGAGCTGGCGTGCGATGGCGATGAACTCGCGCATCTCGACGTCGCGCTGCAGGATGCCTGCACTCAGCGCGAGGATCTCGAAGGCCTCGGCATCCAGCGCGTTCACCTGCGCAGCAGCCAGCGCCAGCTCATGGGCTCGCGCAACATAGCCGGTGTGCAGGTGCAGGCGGGCCGCAAGGCGCAGCAAGCCACCATGGCGCGGTTGGCGCTGCAGCATGCCGTCCAGGCGCCGCATGCCTGCGACCCACTGGCGTTGCTCGATCTCGTTGCCAAGCAGCAGCCATTGGCCACGCAGGTCGAGTGGGTCAGCCGCAGTGATCTCGCGTGCCAGCGCCAGACCTTCGGCCACGTTGGCCTCGCGCGCGGCCTTGAGCGCAGCCAGGTCCTGGCCGCGGCCGTCATTGCCCAGCAGGTAGCCCTGGAGGTGGTTGCGCGTCATGCGCGAGTCGACATGACCGGGCTCCACGGCCAGCACCTCGTCGAGCAGGCGCAGCGCAGCCCTACGATCGTCGAGTGATGGGCGGCGCGAAAGCTCGCGCGCACGCGCAAAGCTGGCGTAGGCCTGCGCGTCAATGGGCGGCGGCGGCGGGGCCGCGTCGGCAATGCCGAGGGCCCGCCCGGTCGCAGCCGTGACTCGGGCCGGCAGCAACTGCATGTCGCCAGGGGCGATGGTCTCGTCGATGCGCCAGACGGTGCGCTGGGTCTTGGCTTCATGCAACGCGAGCCGAACCTGCACGCGCTCGTCGGCCAGCGGCGCAATCTCTCCGCGCAATACATAGGGCACGACCAGCAAGCGCGCCAGACGCGCGTCGTCCATCGGTACCGCCACCGCCAGGCGCGTGGCCGTGCATGGGACCACACGCAGGTCAGGCAGCCGCGCCAGTTGCTGCGCCAATGCGTCACACATCGAATCGACCCAAACCGTCGAGTTGCCGTCGCCCGCAGTCAGCGGCCGGATCGCCACACCGGGCACGCCCTGAGCCGGCCGGCGCAATGCGCGGTCGAGCGCCGAGGTCAGTGCATCGACAGGTTCGGCGGCAACGCCCTGCACTTCCTGCGGTGCGCCAATCCAGCGCCCGATACCGACCACGGCAACCGCAACGGTCAACAAGCCACCCAGGGCTGCAATGGCGACCCAGCGCGTGCCAAGACTTCGTCGGCCCTCGGTCATCTCAGGCTCCTGCGTCTGTCAGTCCTGCGCCAGCACGCCCTCGCGCAGGCGCAGCACGCGTGCGCAGCGCGCCGCCAGCGACTCGTCGTGCGTGACGACGATGAACGCGGTGCCGCGGTCGCGGGCCAGCGCGAGCATGGCTTCGAAGACGCCGTCGGCGGTTTCGCGGTCGAGGTTGCCGGTCGGCTCGTCGGCAAACACACACGCCGGGCGTGATACCAGTGCGCGGGCGATCGCCACGCGCTGGCGTTCGCCGCCCGAAAGCTCGGACGGGCGGTGCTTGACGCGGCCACCCAGGCCCACCTGCGCCAGCGCGGCGGCGGCGCCCTCGCGCGCCTCGGCCAGGCCTTGGCGGCGAATGCGCAGCGGCATGGCCACGTTGTCCAGGGCGCTGAATTCGGGCAGCAGGTGGTGGAACTGGTAGACGAAACCTAGGTGCTGGTTGCGCCAGCGGCCCTGCTCGGCCGCACCCATCTTTGTCAGGTCGCGGCCAACAAGCGTCACCTGACCCGCCGTCGGCGCGTCCAGGCCGCCGAGCAGGTGCAGCAACGTGCTCTTGCCCGAGCCCGAGGCGCCGACGATGGCCACGGTCTCGCCACGCGCAACCTCGAGATCGACACCGCGCAGGACATCGACATCGAGCTCGCCGTCGTGGAAGCGCTTGCGCAACCCGCTGCAGCTCAGCACCGAACCACTCGCATCCCCAGGCCGGCGCAGGGCCGCTCCCAAGCGGCCTGGGCTCCCCTCGGGGGACGCGAGCGCAGCGAGCTGGGGGTCGTCATTCATGGCGCTGGGCCGCTCCCAAGCGGCCTGAGCTCCCCTCGGGGGACGCGAGCGAAGCGAGTTGGGGGCTGTCACTATTCATAGCGCAGCGCCTCGGCCGGGTTGACGCGGCTGGCGCGCCAGCTCGGGTAGATCGTGGCCACGAAGGCCAAGGCCAACGAGATCGCGGCGATCGGGGCGATGTCGCCCCACTGCGGGTCGCTCGGCATGCGGCTGATGACGTAGATGCTGGCCGGCAGGAAAGCGGTCGAGAACAGCCGCTCGAGCGCCGGCACCAGGGTGTCGACGTTGAACGCCACCAGCAGGCCGAGCACGACCCCGGCGGCCGTGCCGGCGATGCCCGAGGTGGCGCCCTGGATCATGAAGATGCCCATGATCGAGCGCGGGCTGGCACCCAGCGTGCGCAGGATCGCGATGTCGGCGCGCTTGTCGGTCACGGTCATCACGAGCGTGCTGACCAGGTTGAACGCCGCCACCGCGACGATCAGCGTCAGGATGATGAACATCAGCCGCTTCTCGAGCTGCACGGCGTCGAACCAGTTGCGATTGGTGCGGGTCCAGTCGCGCACGCGCACGTTGCCTGGCAGGGCGCTGGCGATGCGCGACGCCACCTCGCGCGCCGCATGCAGGTCGGTCAGCTTCAACTGCACGCCCGTCGGGCCTTCGACACGCAACAGCCGCGCCGCGTCGTCAAGGTGCACCAGCGCCAGCGCGCTGTCGTACTCGTAGTGGCCGGCTTCGAAGGTGCCGGCCAGCGTGAACTGCTTCAGCCGCGGCACCACGCCGGCCGGCGTGATCTGGCCGCCGGGCGTGACGACGGTGACCTTGTCGCCCACGCGCACGCCGAGCGAGCGCGCCAGCTCGATGCCGAGCACGATGTTCCACTCACCCGGCACCAGCTTGGCGAAGGTGGTGTCACGCAGCTGGGCGGCGAGCGGCGTGACGGCGGCCTCCTCGGCCGGCGCGATGCCGCGCACCAGCACGCCGCGCATGTCCTCGCCGCGCGCCAGCAGGGCCTGCGCCGAAACGAACGGCGCGGCACCGAGCACCTGGCCTGGCGCCGCGGCACGGGCCTGATCGGCCAGCGCGCGCCAGTCGGCCAATGCCACGCCGTTCGCATCGAACAACTCGACATGCGCGATCACGCTGAGCATGCGGTCGCGCACCTCCTTCTGGAAGCCGTTCATCACCGACAGCACGATGATCAGCGCCGCCACGCCCAGCGCGATGCCGAGCATCGACACGCCCGAGATGAAGGAGATGAAGCCGTTGCGCCGGCCGGTGCGCCCGGCGCGGGTGTAGCGCCAGCCGATCTGCCATTCGTAGGGGGTGTTCATTGCGCGGGGATGCTACCTGAGCTTGCGCGAGCAACGGTCTCAAGGGCACCTCGCGACCGCATGCAAGAAAAACGGCGGCCCAAGGGCCGCCGCAGGCTGCGAGTGTCGCGAACTACTTGCCGACCGTCACCCACTGCACCTCGAACCAGTTGTCGGCCCGGTGCACCACGTTGACGTTGCTGCGCGCTGCCCAGGGAATCACCTGGCGGTGCAGCGGGATCACGATGACGTTGCTCCTTGAACTCCTTGAGCGCCGCCTTGACCAGGCGCCTCGCGCTTCTTCGGATCGGGCTCGACGCTGGACTGCGCGGCCAGCGCGTCGGCCTTGTCGTTCTTGGCCTTGCCGTAGTTGTAGAAGCCGACGCCCTTGTCGCCCTGGTTGCGCAGCACCGGCGTCAGCGTGGTCTCGGCGTCGGTCACGGCGCCGCCCCAGCCCAGCATGTACATGCTGATGTCGTACTTCTCGAGCTTGGGGAAGTAGGTCGCGCGCGGCATCGCGTTGACCTTGACCTTGACCTTGAGCTGCGCCCACATGCCGGCCAGCGCGATGCAGATCTCCTCGTCGTTGATGTAGCGGTTGTTCGGGCAGTCGAGCTGGACCTCGAAGCCGTCGGCGTAGCCCGCCTCGGCCATCAGCTTGCGCGCAGCGGCCAGGTCGTAGGGCAGGCGCTTCTCGATCTCGGGGTCGTTGTACGCGCCGAGCGGCGACGGCGTCAGGCCGCCGGTGGGGAAGCTCTGGCCGTTCATCAGCTTGGTCTTCATCGTCTCGATGTCGACCGCCTGGTACAGCGCCTTGCGCACGCGCAGGTCCTTGAACGGGTTCTTGCCCTTGACGTTGCTGTACAGCAGCTCGTCGCGGCCCTGGTCCATGCCGATGAAGACGACGCGGTTCTCCGGCCCGTCGATGATCTTCACGCCGGAGGTCGTGCGCAGGCGCGGCACGTCGCGCGGCGCGGGGTCGAGCACGAAGTCGATCTCGCCCGAGACCAGCGCGGCCAGGCGCGTGGCGTCGTTGCCGATCGGCGTGAAGACGATCTCCTGCACGTTGCCCTCGATCTTGCTCCAGTAGTTCGGGTTGCGCTTGTAGGTCGTCTTGATGCCCGGCGCGCGGCTGACCAGCATGTAGGGGCCGGTGCCGTTGGCGTTCTGCGAGGCGTAGCTCTCTTCCTTGTTCTTGAAGTCCAGCGGCTTGGTGACCTTGTTCTTCTCCGCCCAGGCCTTGCTCATCATCCACAGCGCGTCCAGGTGCTGCAGGAAGATCGGGTTCGGCGCGGCCGAGCTGGAACTCGACCGTCAGGTCGTCGATTTTCTTGGGCGTGCCGACCTGGCTGGCGTAGTTGTTGATCTGCGAGGTGGGCTGCTGGCCGCGGATGATCGAGAACACCACGTCGTCGGCCGTGAACGGCGAGCCGTCATGGAACTTGACGTTGGGGCGCAGCTTGAAGCGCCACACCAGCGGCGAGACCTGCTCCCAGCTCGTCGCCAGCCCGGGCACGATTTCCAGCGTCTTGCTGCGCGACGTCAGTCGCTCGTAGACCTGGCCGTTCATCATGTTGGTCATGGACTCGTTCTGCGAGTGCGGGTCCATGGTTTGCGGATCGCCCTGACTGGCCCAGCGCAGGGTCTGCGCCTGGGCCACCGTGCCGAATGCAGCGGCCACCAGGCCGGCAAGGAATACCTGTTTGAATCTCATCGAATCGCTCCGTCACAAGACTGAAAGATCGGCAGTTTAGGCAGCCCACAGGCACACAAGGCTGCGGGTTAGCCCGCGCCGGGCCGCCCCAAGCGGGCGACGCCCCCTTGGGGCCGACGCTGCAAGCGTCATGGGGGCAGGTTTCCCCCGCGCCGGGCCGCCCCACGCGGGCGGTGGCGCTATGCGGCAGGCGCGTAACCGGCGTCCGTCAGGGCCTGGATCACGCCCTCGCGTGGGGCTGTGGTGTCGATACGCACCTGGTGCGTCGGCAAGTCGGTGCTGACCTGGCCCTGCGGGTCCAGGCGCTGCACGGCCGCGGTCACGGTCTTCACGCAGTGGCCGCAGGTCATCGCAGGCAGGGTCAATTCGATCGTCGTCACGGTGGGTACTCCTGTGGGTAGGGGGAAAGCGAGAACAATGTGCCCACTGTAGACCTTGACATCATGGCAAGGTTTAGAGTGAGGCCATGAACACCCCACACACCCTCGAACTGCCGGTCGACGGCATGACCTGTGCCTCCTGCGTCGGCCGCGTCGAGAAGGCGCTGACCGCCGTGCCCGGCGTCACTGCGGCCAGCGTCAACCTGGCCACCGAGCAGGCGTCCGTGACGCTGCGGCACGGCACAGACGCCAGCGCGCTGACGGCTGCGATCGAGCAGGCCGGCTATGCGGTGCCGCAGACGCAGATCGAACTGGCCATCGACGG
>CAVUEP010000003.1:0-22377 GCA_963740395.1 uncultured beta proteobacterium | reverse complement strand
AAGCTTGAAACTGATCCTTTCGACGGCATGACCTGCGCCTCCTGTGTCGGCCGCGTCGAGAAGGCGCTGTTGGCGGTGCCCGGGGTCCTTTCCGCCAGCGTCAACCTGGCGACTTCGCAGGCCCATGTCGTGGCCGCGGACCAGCCCGGCACGGCGCTGCCCAGCGCCCTGCGGGCCGCGGTTCAGAACGCCGGTTACGAGGCGCGCGCGCTGGCCGACGATGGCGCCGCCGTGGCCGCGCCGCGCACGCGCCACGACGCCGGCTGGCGCGTGGCACTGGCCGCGCTGCTGAGTGCGCCGCTGACCGTGCCGATGCTGGGCGACATGTTCGGCGCGCATTGGATGCTGCCGGCCTGGTTGCAATTCGTGCTTGCCACGCCGGTGCAGGTCTGGCTCGGTGCACGCTTCTACCGCGCCGGCTGGAAGGCGCTGCGCGCGGGCAGCGGCAACATGGACCTGCTGGTCGCGCTGGGCACCAGCGCGGCCTACGGGCTGAGCCTGTACCTGTGGTCGCAAGACGCGGGCGGCATGCCGCACCTGTACTTCGAGAGCGCGGCGGTCGTGATCACGCTGGTGCTGTTCGGCAAGTGGCTCGAAGCGCGCGCCAAGCGGCGCACCCTGGATGCGCTCGAGGCGCTGCGTGCCCTGCGGCCCGACCATGCCACCGTGCGCCGCGACGGCACTGAATCGAGCGTGCCGCTGGCCGAGGTGCGGGTCGGCGACGAAGTCATCGTCCGCCCGGGTGAGCGCGTGCCTGTCGATGGCGAACTGATCGAGGGACTGCAGCCACTTCGACGAGTCGATGCTCACCGGCGAGAGCCTGCCCGTCGCGCGCGAACCCGGCGAGCGCGTGACGGGCGGCGCCGTCAACGGCGAAGGCCGCGTCGTGCTGCGCACCACCGCGATCGGCGCCGAGACCACGTTGTCGCGCATCGTGCGCATGGTCGAGTCGGCGCAGGCCAAGAAGGCACCGATCCAGCAGACCGTCGACCGCGTCAGCGCAGTCTTCGTGCCGGTGGTGGTGGCCGTGGCGCTCGTGACGCTGCTCGGCTGGGGTTGGACCCAGGGCGACTGGACCGTGGCCATCGTCAATGCGGTCTCGGTGCTCGTCATCGCCTGCCCTTGCGCGCTCGGCCTGGCCACGCCGGCCACGCTGATGGTCGGCACCGGACTGGCCGCGCAACGCGGCATCCTGGTGCGCGACGCCCAGGCCCTGGAGTCGATGCGCCAGGTGCGCGTCGTGGCCTTCGACAAGACAGGCACGCTGACCGAGGGCAAGCCCCGCTTGGTGGCACATGTTGCCGTCGCCGGCACCGACGCGACCGCCCTGTTGCGTGACGCGGCGGCCGTGCAGGCCGGCAGCGAGCATCCGCTGGCCCATGCCGTGACCCAGGCCGCGACGGCGGCGGGTCTGCACGCCGCGGTGGCTGACGAGTTGCGAGCCGTCGCCGGGCGCGGCGTCCAGGGCCGCGTGGCGGGGCGCCTGCTGCAACTGGGCAGTGGACGCTGGATGAGCGAACTGGGCGTGACGATTGCGCCCGACCTTGCCGCGCGCGCCACCGCGTTGCAGACTGATGGCAACAGCGTCTCGTGGCTGGCCGAGAGCGATGGCGTTGCGGCGCCCCGGCTGCTGGGACTGCTGGCCTTCGGTGACACCCCCAAGGCCAACGCCGCTGCCGCGATTGCCGCGCTGCACGCCCTGGGCGTGCGCACGGTGCTGGTCAGCGGCGACAACCGCGGCGCGGCACAAGCCGTGGCCCGGCGCCTGGGCATCAGCGATGTGCGCGCCGAGGTCTTGCCCGGTGACAAGGCCGACGTGGTGGCCGCGTTGCGCGAAGGTTTGCCGGCGGGGGCCAAGGTGGCGATGGTCGGCGATGGCATCAACGACGCACCGGCGCTGGCGGCGGCCGATGTCGGCCTGGCCATGGCCACCGGGACCGACGTGGCGATGGAAACCGCCGGACTGACCTTGATGCGCGGCGACGTGACCTTGGTCGTCGAGGCCGTCGCGTTGTCGCGTGCGGTCACGGCCAAGATCTGGCAGAACCTGTTCTGGGCCTTCTTCTACAACGTCATCGGCATCCCCTTGGCCGCCCTCGGTGTGCTCAGCCCCGTGATCGCCGGCGCGGCCATGGCGCTTTCCAGCGTCAGCGTGGTCGGCAATGCGCTGCTGCTGCGGCGTTGGCGGCCGCCGCAGGGCATGCGCAACGCGCCCGCTGCCACGCCCGACCCAGCCGCCATCCCGGCGGCCCTCGCGCGATGAACATCGGTCAGGCCTCGGTGCAGAGCGGCGTCTCGGCCAAGATGATTCGCCACTACGAGGCCCTCGGCCTGGTGCCCGGCGTGACCCGCACCGCGGCGGGCTACCGCCAGTACGGCGACGCCACGGTGCACACGCTGCGCTTCATCCGCCGTGCGCGCGACCTCGGCTTCGACACCCGCGAAATCGGCGCGCTGCTGCAACTCTGGCGCGACAAGAAGCGCGCCAGTGCGCAGGTCAAGCGCATCGCGCAACGCCATGTGGTCGACCTCGGGCAACGCATCGCCGCGCTGCAGAGCATGCAGCGAACGCTGCAGCACCTGGCCCATCACTGCCACGGCGACGAGCGGCCGGACTGCCCGATCCTGGAGGATCTGGCCGGCGACGCATCACCACAGGCATGAAAAAGGCCGCCCTCAGGCGGCCCTTGCTGCGCCGGTTCAGTTCAGCGGAACTTGGATTGCGGCACCGTGTGCAGCTCGGTCGGCAGCGACGCCAGGTAGTTGGCGATGGCCTTGAGCTCGACATTGCTGTATTGCTTGACCATCCCGCCCATGATCGCGTTGCCGCGGCCCACCTGCGGGTTGCCCTCGGTCTTGTAGGCCTTCAGTGCCACATACAGGAAGTCGGCATGCTGCCCGGCCAGCTTGGGGTAACTGGCGTCGATCGGCTTGCTGTAATTGGCGCCATGGCACGAGGCGCACGCGCCCTTGGTCAGCAGGGCGGCCACATCGGGCGCAGCCGCAGCCGGCTGCTCGGGCAGCGCGACGCCGTCCTTGCCATGCTGCTCGTAGTAGGCCGCCACGTCGGCGATGTCCTGCTCGGTCATGCGAGCTGGCAATGGCACGCATCGTCGGGTGCTTGCGCTCGCCCTTCTTGTAGGCCTCGAGCGCGGCGGCGATGTACTTGCCACCCTGGCCCGAGATCATCGGCACCTTGTGGATCTCGGGAAAACTGGCCTGGTAGCCCTTGATTCCATGGCATCCGATGCACATCGCCACCTTGGCTTCGCCCGCGGCAGCCGCCGGCTTGGCGGCCTGCGCGTAGGCGTTGGGAGTCACGCCCGCGAGGGCCAGCAGCATCGAGAGGAGTAGCGCTTTGGTCATGGACAGAAGTGGTGGCATTCAGATCAGCGGAGGATTATAGGGGGGCCACTTATACTGATCCGCACCTCTGCAAATGCCTTCCCGGACCCGCCCCACGCCATGAAATTCGAAGGCTCCGACCAGTACGTCGCCACCCAAGACCTGATGCTGGCCGTCAACGCCGCCATCACCCTGCAACGCCCCCTACTGGTCAAGGGCGAGCCGGGCACCGGCAAGACGATGCTGGCCGAGGAAGTTGCGACGGCACTGAAGTTGCCGCTGCTGCAGTGGCACATCAAGAGCACGACCAAGGCGCAGCAGGGTCTGTACGAATACGATGCGGTCAGCCGCCTGCGCGACAGCCAGATCGCCGACGCCGACAACGCCGCGCGCGTGCGCGACATCCGCAACTACATCATCCGCGGCATCCTCTGGCAGGCCTTCACGGCCGAACAACCGGTGGCCCTGCTGATCGACGAGATCGACAAGGCCGACATCGAGTTTCCGAACGACCTGCTGCGCGAACTCGACCGCATGGAGTTCTACGTCTACGAGACGCGTGAGCTGGTCAAGGCGCGGCACCGACCCGTCGTCTTCATCACCAGCAACAACGAGAAGGAACTGCCCGACGCCTTCCTGCGGCGCTGCTTCTTCCACTACATCAAGTTTCCCGACGCGCAGACGATGAAGGACATCGTCGAGGTGCATTTCCCCGGCCTGAAGCAGGAGTTGCTGGCTGCCGCATTGAAGAACTTCTACGACGTGCGCAACCTGCCCGGGCTGAAGAAGAAGCCATCGACCTCCGAGTTGCTCGACTGGCTCAAGCTGCTGGTGGCCGAGGACATTCCGGCCGCGGCCCTGCACAGCCAGGACGACAAGGTCGCCGTGCCGCCACTGGTGGGCGCGCTGCTGAAGAACGAGCAGGACGTGACGCTGTTCGAGAAGCTCGTCTTCATGCAACGCCACAACAGGTGATTCCGATGTGGCCTGCGCCGATTGAGTTGTCGGGCGAGCACGCCGCACTGAAACCGCTGGCGCGCGAGCACCACGACGGCCTGGTCGAGGCGGTGCGCGACGGCGAGTTGTGGCAGCTCTGGTACACCGCGATCCCCTCGCCCGAGGGCATGGCGGCCGAGATCGATCGGCGCCTGCGCCTGCAAGCGCAGGGATCGATGCTTCCCTTCACCGTCTTCGATGCCGACGGCCGCATCGCCGGCATGACGACCTACATGAACATCGACGCGACGAACCAGCGCGTCGAGATCGGCAGCACCTGGTACGCCCGAAGCGCTCAGCGCACGCCCCTCAACACGGCCTGCAAGCTGCTGCTGCTGACGCAGGCCTTCGACGCCCTGGCCTGCATCGCCGTCGAGTTCCGCACGCACCGCCTGAACTCGCAGAGCCGACGCGCGATCGAGCGCCTGGGCGCGCAGCTCGACGGCATCCTGCGCGCGCACCAGCGCGCGGCCAATGGCAGCCTGCGCGACACCGCGGTCTACAGCATCACCGCCGCCGAGTGGCCAGCGATCAAGGCGAATCTGCAGTGGCAGCTGCAGCGTCCGCGCTGATTTGCGCGCAAACTGTGCCGTTCATGCTGATCGAGTTCTTCTACACCCTGCGCGCAGCCAAGCTGCCGGTGTCGGTGCGCGAATACCTGACGCTGCTCGAAGCGCTGAAGGCCGGCGTGATCGGCGAGTCGGTCGACGACTTCTACTTCCTCGCCCGCACCACGCTGGTCAAGGACGAGGCCCTGTTCGACAAGTACGACCGCGCCTTCTCGGCCTACTTCAAGGGCATTGCCCTGCGTACCGACTTCACGCAGGACGTGCCGCTGGACTGGTTGCGCAAGACCTTCGAGCTCGAGCTCTCGCCTGAAGAGAAGGCGGCGATCGAGAAGATGGGCTGGGACGAGTTGATGGAAACGCTCAAGAAGCGCTTCGAGGAACAGAAGGAGCGCCACGAGGGCGGCAGCAAGATGATCGGCACCGGCGGCACCAGCCCCTTCGGTGCCTACGGCGTCAACCCGCAGGGCATCCGCATCGGCCAGGCCGGCGGGCGCAACAAGAGCGCGGTCAAGGTCTGGGACCAGCGCGCCTACAAGGATTACGACGACACCAAGGAACTCGGCACGCGCAACATCAAGGTGGCGCTGCGCCGGCTGCGCCGTTTTGCCCGCGACGGCAGCGACCTCGAACTCGATCTCGACGACACGATCCACAGCACGGCGGCCAATGCCGGCATGCTCGACATCAAGATGGTGCCCGAGCGCCACAACAAGGCCAAGGTCCTGCTGCTGATGGATGTCGGCGGCACGATGGACGAGCATGTGCACCGGGTCGAGGAACTATTCAGCGCCGCCAAGACCGAATTCAAGCACCTTGAGTTCTATTACTTCCACAACTGCGTCTACGACTTCATGTGGAAGAACAACCGTCGCCGCTTCAGCGAGAAGTTCGCCACCTGGGACCTGATCCGCAAGTACAACCGCGACTACAAGCTGATCTTTGTCGGCGACGCGACAATGAGCCCCTATGAAATCCTGCAACCCGGCGGCAGCGTCGAATACAACAACGAAGAGCCCGGCGCCGAGTGGCTGCAGCGGCTCACCAACGCCTTCCCCAAGTTCGCCTGGATCAACCCCGAGCCGCAGGGTGTATGGCAGTACCGGCAAAGCATCTCGATCGTCGGTCAGCTGATGAACCAGCGCATGTTCCCGCTGACGCTGGCCGGCCTCGAAGGTGCAATGCGGCTGCTGAGCCGATGACCCTGCCAAGTCGGCGCGGGCCGCGCGCGGGCCGGCTGGCGCCTGCCGTGGCGCTGTGCCTCGCGTGGGCGCTCGGTGGTTGCGCAACCCTGCAGCCCGAGGCGCCCGCAGACGCCGCGCCGAAACCCCCACCGCAGGTGCTGGTGACGATCGTCGCCCCATCCAAACTCAAGAGCCTGCTCGAGACCCATCTCGACCTGTCGCGGCTGGCCGTCGTGGCGCCGGGGGAGACGTTGTCGGAATCCGAACTGCGCCGCCTCGAGGCAGCGACGCCGGCGCAGGCGCGCTCGCTGCTCGCCACCGAGGGCTTCATGGACCCGGACGTCACCGTCGTTCGCGAAGCCAGCGAACCGGGGGCCCCACCCAGGGTGCGCGTGCAGGTGGCGCCGGGGGCGCAGAGCCGCGTCGAACGTGTGGACCTGAATGTCCAGGGCGAACTCGCCGAGTCCGAAGCGCGCGGCGACGCCGACGCGAAGGCCACGCTGGCCGCCTGGCGCAAGGCCTGGCGGCTGGGCGCAGGCAACGCCTTCACCGACAGCACCTGGCGCGACGCCAAGAGCGGCGCGCTGGCCCAGCTGCATGCCGCAGGCTACCTCGGCGCCAACTGGAGCAGCACCAGCGCGCAGGTCGATGCCGACAGCGGCCGCGTGCGGCTGGTCGCGGTCGCGGAGTCGGGGCCGTTGTTCCGCACCGGCGCGCTGGCCATCGAGGGCCTGGAGCGGCAGGACGAGCGCAGCGTGCGCAACCTGGCCGACTTCGCTCCGGGCACGCCCGCCATCGAAGCGCTGTTGCTCGACTTCCAGGAGCGGCTGCAACAGGCCAACCTGTTCGACCGCGTCTCGGTGACGCTCGATCCCGACCCGGCGACTGCGGCGGCAGCCCCCGTCAACATCCGCGTGCGCGAGCTGCCGCTGCAGCAGGCCACCGCCGGCATCGGCATCAGCGCCAACACGGGGCCGCGGGTCTCGGTCGAGCACCTGCACCGGCACCCCTTCGGCCAGCGGGCCATCCTGAGCAACAAGGTCGAGGTGGGCCGCTTGCGTCAGGCCTGGGAGGGTGAGCTGTCGTCGCACACGCAGCCGGGGCTGTACCGCAACTTGATCGGCGGCGCCGCCGAGCGCCTGGAGTCCGACACCGACCGCGTCACCTCGTTGCGCATGCGCCTGGGCCGCGCCTACGACAGCCCGAAGGTGGACCGCCTGTGGTTCGTCGAGGTCGAACGCGCGCTGACAAGGCCCCTGATTGCGCCGGCCACCGCCACGGTGGGCGAGACCTCGACGACCGCCGCGACACTCAACTTCCACGGCACCTGGCGCAATGTCGACAACATCGTGCTGCCCACGAGCGGACACAGCCTGTCGCTGCAGAGCGGTGTCGGGCAGGTGCGCAGCGACGCGGGCAGCGGCCCGTTCGCGCGCCTGCTCGGGCGCGCCCAGGTTTGGCAGCCGCTGGGTGGCGACTGGCACGGCCTGGCGCGCGTCGAAGTCGGACAGGTGTTCGCGCGTAGCGACGTCAACGTGCCCGAGTCGCAGCGCTTTCGCGCCGGCGGCGACGGCTCGGTGCGCGGCTATGCCTACCGTTCGCTGACCCCACAGGTCGGCGGTGTCGATGTCGGCGGCAAGGTCCTGCTCACTGGCAGTGTCGAGGTTGCCCACCCGGTCAGCGCGCGTCTGCCCAGCGTCTGGTGGGCGGCGTTCATCGATGCCGGTCGTGCGGCCGAGTCCTGGGGCGACTGGTCGGCGGCCTGGGGCGCCGGTGTGGGCCTGCGCATTCGCAGCCCGGTCGGTCCGCTGCGCGTGGACATTGCCTACGGCGAAGAAGCCAAACAGTTCCGCCTGCACCTCTCGGTCGGCGTCGTCTTCTGATGTCGAGCGCGCAAGACATGCCGACAGACGCGCCGCGTGCACGCGCGCCTCGGCGCCTCTGGCGCAAGCTGCTCATCGGCAGCGCCTTGCTGGTCGCGCTGACGCTGGCCGGCCTTGCCTGGCTGATCGCCAGCGCCAGCGGCAATGCGTGGCTGCTGGGTCATGTACCGGGGGTCAGCGTCACCGAATTCTCGGGCCGACTGCTTGGCGGCCCCTTGTCGGCCGCGCGCATCGACGCGGCCGTGGGTGACCGAAAACTGCGCATCGAAGGCCTGAGCTGGCAGGACGCGCGCTGGCAATGGCGGCCCTTTGATGGCGCCTGGGTCGGCCTGACCTTGGTCGATCCGCGCATCGCTCGCATCGACCTCGGTGCCGCCGCGGACCCTGCCGCCAAGACGCCGCCGCTCGAACTGCCGTCGAGCCTGCGCCTGCCGATCGCGCTGACCCTGCAGGACCTGCGCATCGGCGCGCTGCACATCGACGGCCAGGCCCCCGTGACCGACCTCGCCGCCAGTGTCGAGCTCGGAGCGGGCAACGGCGCCATGCATCGACTCACGCAACTGGCCGTGACGCGCGATCGCATCGCGTTGCAGGGCCAGGCCACGCTGGCAGCCGACGCGCCCTTCAAGCTCGAGGTGCAGACCGAATTGCGATCACCCGACGGCGCGACGCCGCCGTGGCGGGCCAAGTTGAACCTGCAGGGCCCGCTGGACAAGCTGACGGTGCAAGCCGACCTGACCAGCGCCCAGGCCCGCGGCGCCGCGCTGCGCGCCGACGCCACGGTGACGCCATTTGCGGCCTGGCCGCTGGCCGCCTTGGCGGCCAGCACGCAGAACCTCGATCTGGCGGTCTTGGGCAGCGGCCTGCCGACGACACGAGCTGTCGGGCCGCGCCGATATCGACACCGCCGGACTGGACGCACCGGTCACGGTGCGGCTGCAGATGACGAATGCACTGCCCGGGCGTTGGGACCAGCAGCGCCTGCCCGTGGCCTCACTCGACCTCGTCGTCGGCGGCCACGCCAGCGACCGCTCGCGCCTGACCGTGCAGCGCCTGGCCGTGCAATTGGCCGACAAGGCCGGCCGCATCGACGGCAGCGGCGAGTGGCACCAAGGCGCCGCCCAACTGGCGCTGCGCCTGCAGGCGCTGCGGCCGGCGGCCATCGACGCGCGTGTGGCGCCGATGAGCGTGGAGGGCAACCTGAAGCTGCAGCTCACGGGCCTGCCCTCGCCCGACGGCGCACTCGCGGCGGCACCGCGCCAACAGCTGCAGGCGCAGGTCGAGCTCGAGGGCCGGCTCGACGAGCGCCGACAGCTGCCGCTGCAGTTCAAGGCCAAAGCCAATGGCGAACGCCAGGGCGCCGCTTGGTTCGTCGACGTCAGCGCGTTCGACGCCCGCAGCGGCAGCGCCAGTGCGCAGGCCGCGCTGCGCGCCGAGCGCAAGCCCGACGGCAGTTGGCACCTGGTCAGCCGCGGCGAATGGAGCGGCATCGACCCGGCGCCGTGGTTGCCGCCTGGCAGCCTCGCCAGCGCATGGCGACAGGGCCCGCACCGGCTCGCCGGTCGCTGGAACGCCGACCTGCAGGCCGGCGCAGGCATCGTCAACGCCGCGCCCGATATCGCCAGTCTGCTGGCCGTGCGCGGCCAGGCCGAGTTCGAGCTGCGCGATAGCGTGCTGTCGGGCGTGCCGCTGCAGGGCCGCGTCGCGTTGAACGGTCGCACGCCCGGCTGGAGCGTCGAGGCCGACCTCCGCGCCGCCGACAATCATGTGGCGCTCAAAGGCCGGCTGGCGCCGAACGGCGCCGACGACCGCTGGCGCGCCGATGTCGATGCCCCGGCACTGACGGTCTTGCCGCCGCTGTTGCGCCTGCACCCGACCATCGCGACCACGTTGGGTACGCCCACGGGCAGCGCCATGCTGGCGGGCAAGGTGGCGGGCCACTGGCAGGCCCAGGGCCGCTGGCCGGCCGTCACGAGCAGTGGCACGCTGCAAGCCGATGCGCTGCAGGCCGGCCGCCTACGTGCCACACGCCTGCAAACCCAGTGGCAGGCCGGCCCCGACGCCAAGGCGGTGCTGGCGCTGCAACTCGATGGCGAGCAGATCACGCTCGATGCGGTACGCATCGACACGTTGCAGGCGCGCGTCGAGGGCAGTCTGGCAACGCACCGCATCACGCTGGATGTGACGAGCCCTGTGCGCCCACCCGCCTGGACCGACAGCTTGCTCGGCGCAGCGCCCAGCGGCAGTCGCCTGCAGTTTCGCGCCGCAGGCCAATGGCTACCCGACACACCCGCTTCCGGGCCACTCGCGGGCCGTTGGCGCGGCCAGTCGATCGAGCTCGACGCCCGCGGCACGGGCGGCAGGGCCTCGGCCAACTCGCCATGGCTGCAGGCTCGCGAGTTGCGCGCGCAGGTCAAGCTCGACGCCGGCGGGCGGGTGCAAGAGGCCGGCGTCGAACCCGGCCGCGTGGAAATGCTCGGCGCGGCGCTGCGTTGGACGCAGGCCAGTTGGCGCGCAGCGACGGCGGGCGCGCCCGCAGTCGCTGCGCTCGACGCCGCGCTCGATCCCCTGCCCGTGGCGCCCTGGCTGAACCGCCTCCAGCCCGACGGCGGCTGGGGCGGGCAACTCACGCTGGCCGCGCGTGCCAGCCTGCGCCTGGGCGACAAGGTCAGCGCCGACGTCGTGCTCGAGCGCCACGCCGGCGACCTGACGCTCACCGACGTCACCGGCACGCAGTCGCTGGGCCTGACCGACCTGCGCCTGGCCATCAATGCCGAAGACGGCACCTGGTACTTCACGCAGGCGGTGGCCGGCAGCAACCTGGGCGTGCTTGCCGGCGCCCAGACCCTGCGCGTCACACCGCAATCGACCTGGCCCAGCCCGGACACGCCGTTGCAGGGCGTGCTCGAGTGGCGCATCGCCGACCTCGGCGCCTGGACCCCGTTCACGCCGCCGGGCTGGCGCCTGGCGGGCACGCTGCGCACCAGTGCCGCGCTCGGCGGCCGCTTCGGCGCGCCCGAGATCGAGGGCCAGATGCAGGGCAGCGGCCTGGGCGTGCGCAACATCCTGGAGGGCGTGGATGTGCGCGACGGCGAATTGGCGCTGTCGTTGCGCGGCAGCGAAGCCAAGGTCGACCGCTTCGTCTTCAAGGGCGGCGCCGGCGAATTGCGGCTCACCGGCGGCGCCAGTTTGGGCGCCGAACCGAGCGCCAAGCTCAAGCTCATCGCTGACAAGTTCCAACTGCTCGGGCGCTTTGACCGGCGCATCGTCACCAGCGGCAGCGCCGACCTGGCGCTGGCGGCGAAGTCGCTGCAGCTCGACGGGCGCTTCGGCGTCGACGAGGGTCTGTTCGACTTCACGCGCGCCGACGCGCCGAGCCTGGACAGCGACGTGGTCGTGCGCGGCGGGCGCCACGCGAAAGCCGAGACCGAGGCCAAGGACCGCGCCGACGCGGCTGCCGCACGCAGCACCGCACCCGGCGCCACGCCGCGTGCGGTGCGCGTGGCGTTGCAGATCGATCTCGGCGAGAAGCTCAAGCTGCGCGGCCGTGGCCTGGACACGCAGCTGCGCGGCAATCTGGCAGTGACCGCACCCGGGGGCCGCGTGGCCGTCAACGGCAGCGTGCGCACCGAGGCCGGTACCTACGCCGCCTACGGCCAGAACCTGAACATCGAACGCGGCGTGCTGGTCTTCATCGGTGCGGCCGAGAACCCCCGCCTGGATGTGGTGGCCGTGCGCCCGGGCCTGGACGTGCGGGTCGGCGTGCAGGTCGGCGGCACGGCGCAGAACCCGCGCGTGCGCCTGTTCAGCGAACCCGAGATGAGCGACACCGACAAGCTCTCATGGCTGGTGCTCGGCCGCGCGCCCGACAACCTGGCGCGCAACGACACCGCCCTGCTGCAACGCGCCGCGCTGGCCCTGCTGGCGGGCGAAGGCAGCGGCCAGGGCAACCCCGTGATGGCCACTCTCGGACTGGACGAGCTGTCGGTGCGCCAGACCGAGAACGGCGAGGTCAGCGAAACCGTGGTCACGCTGGGCAAGCAGATCTCGCAGCGCTGGTATGTCGGCTACGAGCGCGGCGTCAACAGCACCGCCGGCACCTGGCAGCTGATCTACCGCGTCGCGCAGCGCTTCACGTTGCGCGCCCAGGCGGGCGACGACAACGCGGTCGACGCGATCTGGAGCTGGCGCTGGAACTGAGCGTGCAATTCGTCATCGCCGCGGCTCAAGTTCCGGGGCCGCAACGCCGATGACAGGGCAGGGTCGGCCTCCCGCCACCCACGCAACCCGTCCGCCATGAAAACCTGGCTTGCCCGCATGTTCGAGGCGTGGCACGTACCCGTCGCCACGACGCTGAGCGCCACGCAGGCGGCCCCGGCGCGGTCTGGCGTCGTCGTCCCGATGCCGAGCCCCGCCACGCCGGAACCGCGTGGCGCGGCCTGGGGCCTGCGCGCCCAGCCTCAGATGGATCTCGAGTTCCTGGCCTGGATAGGCCATGGCGCGGCGTTCGTGGTCGCGCCGGCGGGTGCACGTGAGCACGCTGCGATCAAGCACCTGGACCATCTGATCGCCGACTCAGCGGCGCACCACAAACTGCTGCCGCGCGCCGCCGCGGTGATTCCGCCTCTGCTGGCGCGCCTGCGCAGCCCGTCGCTGTCGCTGACCGATCTGGCAGACCAGGTGTCGCGCGACGTGACGCTGGTGGCCGAGGTCATTCGCGTGGCCAACAGCCCGCTCTACCGGCGCGAGGCCCTCGTAGTCGAACTCGGCCACGCCATGCGCGTGCTCGGTGTCCAGGGGCTGCGACGCGCGATCGCGCGCGCCCTGCTCAAGCCCCTGATCGACGCCCGCGGCGGCAAGCTCGTCAGCGGCAGCGCGGCTCGGCTGTGGGAGCACAGCGACAAGAAGGCGCAACTGTGCGCCGCGCTGGCGGGCAGCGTCGACATCGAACCCTTCGAGGCCTACCTGTCGGGGCTGGCGCACAACGCGGTCTGGACCGCGGTCCTGCGTGCCATGGACGAGATCGAGGATTCACGACCGTGGCATCTCGATCCGGCCTTCGTGGCGGCACTGCGCCTGCGCCGTGATCGCCTGTTCGCCGTCGTCGCCCTGCAGTGGAATCTGGTCGCCGACGCACCGCCGACCTCCGACGCGGTGGCGCAGCAGGGCGCGATCGACCGCAGCGCGGCGACCCTGCAAATGCTCGGTACCGCAGACCGCCTGGCCTGGTTGCTGTGCTGCCCCGATCGCGCGCGCGCCTCGGCGTTGGCCGCGCCCTGGCTGAGCGAAGTCAACGCGCCTCTGCGCACCTGCTACGAAGCGCTGGAGCAGACCCCGGCGGCTTGAGCCGCAGCCGGTTGACCCGCCGCAAGGTGCGCGTCGGGGCGCTCCAGGGCGCGAGCCGCGATGCAGCCGATAACCCAGCACAGCCAGGCCGACCACAGCGTATGGCTCGGAAAGTGCGCGCCGCGCGCCAGTTGCGCCCAACCGAACAGGGCGCCGGCGATCAGGACCGACCCGAGAATCCAGCGCGCCAGCGCAGGCCGCTGCGCACGCCACTGAAAGTACAGCGGCAGGAAGGCGAATGCCGCCACCGCATGACCCGAGGGGAAGCAATGCCCCGGCCCGCCGTCGATTGCGGCCAGCATCCAATGCGGCACATAGGGGACGCTGCCACCGAATGCCGTGACATCCCAGGGGCAGCTGGTGTGGCTCAGGCGCTTGAGCGCGGGCACCAGCACGAGGCCCGCCAACACGGCCCCCAGCCACGCCAGGCGTGTGCGGCGCGGCAGCGATTGCCTGGCGCCGCCGAACCAGGCGCTTGCCGCGCAGGCGAGCAGGGCCGCGCCCGCCAACCAGCGTCCGCCGTCGTGCAGCAGGTACCGGCTCCACCAGGCGTCGCGCGCAGCGAAGCCGCTCGCATTGCCCCACCAGCCAGCCAGCGTCATGTCCAGCCCGGAGACCTCCCAGCAAAGCAGGGCCGCCAGCATTGCCAAGGCAACCCGCAGGTCGGTCTGCCAGCGCGCATGCACGTGGTCTGCGGTCACGGCGCGAGCGACGCGGCGCTGCGGCAGCCCGCGGTCAGGTCCCATTGAGGTGCGTAGAGCGAGGTCTTGACGTCCAGCAGGCCCAGCACGGTGTGGAACAGGTTGTCGTGTTGTGCCGGCTGGGTGGCGCGCTGGCGCATGCAGGGCTGATCGACGGCGCCGGCCCCGCCGAATCCTTGGGTCCACCACATCACCATCGGCACCTGGGTCTGCTCGCGCGGCGCGATCGCGTTGGGCATGCCGTGCAGGAACAGGCCCTTCTCGCCCAGCGACTCGCCATGGTCCGACACATACAGCATCGCCGCATCGACCTTGGTGGCATGCGCCTGCAAGGTCGTGATCAGCGTGGCCAGCACATGGTCGGTGTAGAGCACGGCGTTGTCGTAGGCGTTGACGATCTGCTCCTGGCTGCAGTTGCCCAGGTTGTCGTCCTGACAGGCCGGCGTGAAGCGCTCGAACGCCTTGGGGTAGCGGCGGAAGTACGACGGGCCGTGGTTGCCCAGCATGTGCAGCACCAACACCTGCGTGCCCTGCGCGCGCTGCAGGCGATCGTCCAGGCCCCGCAGCAGCCCTTCGTCCCAGCAGCGGTCGCCCTGGCACAGGCCCGGCGAATTGGCGGCGTTGAGCACATCGCTGGGCAGGCCGTCGCAGACGCCCTTGCAGCCCGACTGGTTGTCGCGCCACTGCACCGCCACGCCCGCGCGCGCCAGCACATGCAGCAGCGACTCGCTGCCGCGGATGCGCGACTCGTCGTAGTCGCGCCGGCCGACCGGCGCGAACATGCAGGGCAGCGACACCTCGGTGCTGGTGCCGCAGGCCGTCGTGTCGAGGAAATTGAGTACCGGCAGTTGCGCCAGGCGCGGCGTGGTCTGGCGCGTGGAGCCATTGAGACCCCAGTTGGCGGCACGCACGGTCTCGCCGACCACGATCACCATCACACGCGGTTTGGTCTGCGCTGCCCAACTCGCACCGGGCGCCGCGTCCAGGCCGATTGGCTGGCGCGGTCGCGCGGCGCCGCGGGCGTCGGCAGCCAGCACGCTGCCAAGCGACCACAGGCTGTTGGCCGGCGTGATCAGGTAGCGCACTTCCTTGTGGTTGCGCATCAGCGCGGCCATCGGCTGGAACTGCCACAGCAGCGCGCCGACGAGCACGGCCAGCGCCACGCCCAGCAACGCCGCGCGCGACGCCAACGCGCGCGGCCAGGACTGCGGCTGGACGTTGGCGAAGGCCAGCAGCGAGATCGGCAGCGCGGCGTACAGGATCAGATCGAGCGCCAGGCTCCAGGTCAGCAGTTCGCGGGTTTCGGCGACGTCGCTGTGCAGCGCGTTGCGCAGCATCGGTGGGTCGAGCACGACGCCATAGGACTGCATGAAATGCAGCGCGAGGGCAGCCGCGACGGCCAGCAACGCCAGCACGGGCTTGACCGTGCGCCGGGTACTCACCAGGCCCAGCAGCAGCACGTGCAGTGCGGCCAGCATCAGGGCCAGACCGGCGACCAAACTCCAGGACCAGCCCGGCGCGCCCGCCTGCGCGTGCAGCGCGGCGGCAAAGAAAGGACGGTTGACCGCGAGGGCCCAGAACAGGCCGGCCGCCACCACCAGTTGGTTGGTGGTGGCCGGGAAGCGAAGGCACAGTACTGGCCAGCGCGAGCGCAGGGGTCGCGCGCTGCGCAGAGTGAATTCCGACATGGCCCGCATTGCAACGCCCCGGCCTGAAGGCGACATGAAGCGAAACTGAAGCCAAACTGAAGCGCGCCGGTGCTACCGTCCGCGCTGTTGCCTAACGAGGTCCCATGCGACTGCTGTTGATCGAAGACGATCCGATCCTGGGCGAAGGTCTGCGCGACTATCTGCGCACAGAAGGCCATCGCGTGGACTGGTGCGACCGCCTCGCCGCCACCGACGCCCTGCGCGACGAACCCTACGACGCCTGGCTGGTCGACTGGCAATTGCCCGACGGCTCGGGCGTTGCCTGGCTGCGCGCGCGACGCAGCCGTGGCGAAGCCACCCCCGCGTTGGTGCTCACCGCTCGCGATCGTCTCGACGACCGCGTGAGCGGCCTGGACAGCGGTGCCGACGACTATCTGGTCAAACCCTTTGCGCCCGAGGAGCTGAGCGCTCGCCTGCGCGCCGTGAGCCGGCGCACGGGCGCCGGCGCAGCCCAGTCGCGCTGCAGCTTCGGTGACGTGGAGGTCGACCTCGGTGCGCGCGCGGCTTACGCGCGCGGCGCACGCGCCGACCTCACCGCGCGCGAGTGGGCACTGCTCGAGGCACTGGTTCTGCGCGCCGGGCGCCTCGTGCCCAAGGCCGATCTCGAGAAGCTGGTGCACGGGTTCGACAGCGAAGTCGCCAGCAATGCCCTCGAAGTGCATGTGTCGGCACTGCGCCGCAAGCTCGGCCGCGAACTGATCGAGACGGTGCGCGGCCTCGGCTACCGGATCTGCGAGAGGACTCCATCGTGAGCACGACGCGGGCACCGTCGATCCGCGCGCGACTGTCCAATGCGCTGCTGATGTGGGCCGTTCTCTGGGGCCTGGGGGTGGCGGTGGCGGTCGGCTTTGCGACGCAACGTGAAGTCGACGAACTGCTCGACGAGTCGCTGCAGTCGGCCGCGACGCTGCTGGCCAGCGCGCTGACCGTGGCCTACCGGGAGGGCGGGCCCACGGCCGAGGCCGCGCCCCCGCTGCCGTCGAGCGGCGAGAGCAACTTCGCCTGGCAATTGGTCGACGCTCGCGGCGCGATCGTGCTGCGCTCCGAGAACGCGCCCGCCACGGCGCTGCAGTCGGTGGCCACGGCAGGTTTCGGCGATACACCCACATGGCGCGTTTTCGGTGCCGCAATGGGCAGCGAGGGTCGCATGCTCTACGTGGCACACACCGTTCAGGAGCGTGGCGAGGCCGCCGCCGAGGCCGCGTTGAGCGGGGTCCTCGCTGCCTTGGCGATCGGACTGCTGGCCCATTGGTGGCTGCGCGCGCGCGTGCGCCACGAGCTCCGACCGCTCGAGCGCCTGACCGACAAGCTGCTGCGGCACGATCTGCTTGACCGCGCGCGCCTGCTGGGCTCGCCCGAGCGCGCCGAACTGGCACCGGTGCACGCCGCCATCGACGACCTGGGCCAGCGCCTGGCGCGCCGCATGGCGCACGAGCGCGCGTTCAGCGCCCATGCCGCGCATGCGCTGCGCACGCCGCTGGCCGGCATGGACGCGCAGCTCGCGGTGGCGCTTCGCGAGGCCCCGCCGGCCGTGCAGCTGCGACTGCAGCGCGTGCGCGAAGCCTCGGGTCGCCTGCAGCGCGTGGTGCAGTCCCTGCTCGACCTGTTTCGTGCCGGCGCCGATGTGCGCCGCGCACCGGTGAACCTGAACGCGCTGCTGGCCCACCTGCCTGTCGAGGGGCTCGAGGTCAGGGTGCAAGGCGATGGGGCCCTGGTCGCCGACCCCGATCTGCTGGCGGCCGCGTTGGCCAACCTGCTCGACAACGCCAAGCGCTATGGCGCGCACCGCGCCGTCGTCAGCGTGCCTGCGCCGGACACCGTGCGCATGGCCGATGACGGCCCCGGCGCGTCGCCCGAACGCCTGCACCAGTTGCGGGAGTCGATCCGCACGCAAAGCTATGACGGTGCGACCGGCCTCGGACTGATGCTGGCCGACTTGGTCGCACGCGCGCATGGCGGGGCACTCACCCTGCCCGACTCGGCACAGGGTTTCGTGGTCGATTTGGCATTGGGCACGGGAACGGCTTACACGCCCTGACACAGCGACCTCGGCGCTTCAGTTGCGCTTCAGCATCGCGTTCGACACTGCCCGCAACCACGGCAGATTGAGCATCGCGATGTCCCCCTCGATCACGTACCTTCGTTTATTCTTGTGTGGGTTGGTCGCGATGGCGAGCTTGCAAACGCTCGCCGGTGACGCAGCCGCATCGGCACCCTCGGCTGCACCGCAGCGGTTCAAGATCATCGAACTGCCTGCCACGACGCCGCCCGGCCTGGGTCAAGGCAGGGCGCATCATGCGCTGAGCATCGCGACCGACGCACCCAAGCCGTTCCTGCGCAGCCTGGGCCTGGACGCGACCGAATGCACGATGCGGTTTCGCCTGCCCACGCGCATCAAGCAGTCGCGGGAATCCAGCAACGGCATGCAACTGGACGTGCAGGCACAGGCGGGGCTGGGCTGCCGCTTCTGAGGCGCCGCGCACAGGCGCCGCAAGTGCGGCCAACCGGCCTACTCCAGCCCCTCCTCGACCGGAGCGCCGTCGACTCGCCAGCGCAGCATGCCGCCGGCGAGGTTGGCAACCTGCTTGAACCCGGCCTGCTGCAGCATGGCAACGGCACGCGCGGAACGCGAGCCCGAGCGACACACCGCGACCACGGGTCGATCGCGATCGAGCTGGCCCCGCGCCTCTTCGAGCTTGCCGAGCGGCAACAGCAGCGCGCCGGGGATGTGGCCCAGCGGCCCGTGGAACTCGGCCGCTTCGCGCACGTCGAGCACCTGCACCACATCGTCATGCAGGATGTCGGCCAGGGCCTGCGGTTCGATTTCCCACAGGCCGCCGAAGCTGCAGCGCAGGCGGGCCCAGGTCGGGTCCGAACTGGCCCAGGCATCGCCATCCGGGCGGCCGCAATGCAGATTCGCCGGCACCGCGATGTCGATCTTCTTCGGATGCGGCAGGTGCAGGTTGCGCATGTGGCCGGTGAAGTCACCCTCGCTGACCTCACCGCCCAGGCGCGGGTTGTAGGCGCGCTCTTCTTCGACGCTGGTCACGGTCAGGCCGTTGTAGTCGTGGGCGGGGTAGATCAGGCAGGCGGCGGGCAGCGTGAAGATCTGCTGCTTGACCGAAGCGAAGAGCGCATGCGAGTCGCCCTGCTGGAAGTCGGTGCGGCCGCAGCCTCGGATGAGCAGGCAGTCACCGGTGAAGGCGCGACTCTCGTCGTCGAGCACGTAGGTCAGGCAGCCATCGGTGTGGCCGGGTGTGGCGCGCACGGCGAGCCAGCGCGCACCGAACTCGACCCGCTCGCCATGCTCGAGCAGCCGGTCGGCGCCCTGCGCCGCGCCGGCACGCGCCACCGCAATGCGGCTGCCCAGGCGCTCGCGCAGCAGCCAGGCGCCGGTCACGTGGTCGGCATGGACATGGGTTTCGAGCGTCCACGCCAGCGTGAGGCCGAGCTCGGCCACCAGCGCCGCGTCGCGTCGCGCCTGCTCGAACACCGGGTCGATCAGGACCGCCTGGCCGCTGGGGCGGTCGGCGAGGAGGTAGGTGTAGGTCGACGACGCCGCGTCGAAGAGTTGGCGAAAGATCAGCATGCGTCGATCATGGGCAAGGCGGGGCCGCAACGCAAGCCCGGAGCGCTGCGGCATGGCAGGTCGGCCTGCCTACAATCACCACCACGCCACCGTAGTTCAACGGATAGAACGGGCGCCTCCTAAGCGCCAGATACAGGTTCGATTCCTGTCGGAGGCACCACATCCGCCCGCCCGCCGCGTGCACAAGCGCCGCCTCAGCGATCGCGCCGCATCGCCCGCGACAGCAGCAGCACCGGCAGCAGCCCCACCGCGACGATCGCCAGCGAAGGCAGCGCCGCTTCGGCCAGGCGTTCGTCGCGCGCCAGGTTGTAGGCCACGACGGCCAGCGTGTCGCTGTTGAACGGGCGCAGCACCAACGTCGCCGGCAGTTCCTTCATCACGTCGACGAAAACCAGCAACGCGGCCACCAGCACCGAACGGCGCAGCAGCGGCAGATGCACCTCGCGCAGCAGCCGCACCCGCGAGGCGCCCAGCATGCGCGCGCTGTCGTCCAGGCTCGCCGGCAGTCGGTCATAGCCGGCCTCCAGCGATTGCAGCGCCACGGCCGAGAAACGCACCAGATAGGCGTATAGCAGGCCGGCCACCGTGCCGGTGACGATCAACGACAGCGGCGCTGCCGGCCACAGGGCCTGCACGGCCGCCACGGGCAGCAGGATGCCCACCGCAATCACCGCACCCGGCAGCGCGTAACCGAGAGACACCGTGCGCACCGCGGCGCTCAACGCGCGCGCGCGCCAGCTGCGGTCGGCACGCGAGGCCGCGACGCGCAGTGCGAAGGCCAGCGCCAACGCCAGCCCCGCTGCCAGCAAGGCGGCGATGGCGGCAAGCTTGAAGCTGGTCAGGCACCACTGTGCAAAGCGGACCAGCGGCAGGCCGTAATCACCGAAGCGCGCCTCCTGCCAGACCAGCCCTGCCAGCATCGCCAGCGGCAGCACGAAACCCAGCGTCACCGGCAGCGCGCACAGGCCCCAGGCCAGCCAGGCCAGACGCCCGCGCAGCACCACGGCGCGGCCTTCATTGCCATGCGCCAGGTGGCTGTCGCGGCTGCCGGCGAAGCGCAGGTGTTGGCGTGCATGTCGCTCGACCCAGAGCAGACCGGCCACCAGCACCAGCAGCATCGACGCCAGTTGCGCCGCGGCGATGCGGTCGTTCATCACCAGCCAGGCCTTGTAGATGCCGGTCGAGAAGGTCGTCAACCCGAAGTAGGCACCAACGCCATAGTCGGCCAAGGTCTCCATCAGGGCCAGCGCGACGCCGGCCACGAGGGCCGGACGTGCCAGCGGCAGCGCCACGGCGAAAACACGCCGCCACAACCCGGCCCCGAGCAGGCGCGCCGCCTCCATCATCTGCACCCCGCGCTCGGCCAGTGCAGTGCGCACCAGCAGGTAGACATAGGGATACAGGCACAACACGAACAGCACGATCGCGCCGGCCAGGCTGCGCACATCGGGCCACAGCGCACCTTCGAGCCCGGTCAGGCTGCGCAAGGCCGTCTGCAGCGGGCCGCTGTATTGCAGGAAGTCGGTGTAGGCATAGGCCAGCACATAGGCCGGCATCGCCAGCGGCAACAGCAGCGCCCACTCGAAGGCGCGCCGGCCGGGGAACTCGAACAGGGCCACGGCCACGGCCGCTCCGCCGCCCAGCAGGGCCACCCCCAGGCCGACGAACACAGCCAGCAGCAGGGATTGCAGGACATAGCCACCTAGCACGGTCTGCGCCTGGTGCACCAGCACGGCCCAGGCCGCCGCGTCGAATGCCAGCCAGGCGCCGAGCACGCCAAGCACCGGCAGCGCCAGCAGCAGGCAGATCAGGCTCAGCAGAATGCGCATCGCGGCATATGTTGCAAATGCGAATAGTCCGCATTCCTATGTACTGCGTATCATACGGTGCATGTTCCTCGACCTCGCCCAGGTGGGCGTCCGCTACGTCGGCCAGCGCGCCCAGGCGTCGCCCGCCGCTCCCGAAACCGGTGCCCGCCTCGGCGCGCTCGGGCAGGCGGCGCACGACGCGGTGCAGGGGGTCTCGCTGACCCTGACGAAGGGCCAGATCGGCGTCTTGATCGGCCCCTCGGGCTGCGGCAAGACCTCGCTCTTGCGCGCCGTGGCCGGGTTGGAGCGACTCGCCGCAGGCCGCGTCAGCATGGACGGCCGGCTGCTGGCCGACACGCAGACGCATGTACCCGCCGAAGCGCGGCGTATCGGCATGGTGTTCCAGGACTACGCCCTGTTCCCGCACCTGAACGTGCGCGACAACGTGGCCTTCGGTGTACGCGACCTGCCGGCTGTGGCGCGCCAGCAGCGCATCGACCAGGTGCTGGACCTGGTGGGCCTGGCCCATGCCGCGCGGCGCGCGCCGCACCAGCTCTCGGGTGGCCAGCAGCAGCGCGTGGCGTTGGCGCGGGCCCTGGCGCCGCAGCCGCAGCTGTTGCTGCTCGACGAGCCCTTTTCCAACCTCGACGTCGACCTGCGCGAGCGCCTGGCGCACGACATTCGCGCCATCCTGCAGTTGGCCGGCACGACCGCCCTCTTCGTGACGCACGACCAGATCGAAGCCTTTGCCATCGGCGACTTGATCGGTGTCATGCACCAGGGCCGCCTCGAGCAGTGGGACGACGCGTACACGCTGTACCACCGCCCGGCCACGCGATTCGTCGCCGACTTCATCGGTCATGGCGTGTTCACGCCGGCGCGCATCGTCGCCACCGACGAGGGCCCGCGCGTACAGACACCCCTGGGCGCGTTGGCCGACGCTGCCGAGTGCCCCCTGCCCGCCGCCTACCCGGATGGCCTCTGTGACGTCCTGCTGCGTGCGGACGACATCGTTCACGACGACGAAGCCCGCGTCAAAGCGCGCATCGAACGCAAGGCCTTTCGCGGTTCTGAGTTCCTCTACACGTTGCGCCTGGCCAGCGGCGAGCGGCTGCTGGCGCATGTGCCCAGCCACCATGACCATCAGGTCGGCGAGTGGATCGGCATCCGTGCCGTGGTCGACCATGTCGTGACCTTCGACCGCGAGCCCCAACCCGCCACATGAATCGGGGTTGAACTTTGCCCTTCTT
>CAVUEP010000002.1:0-25749 GCA_963740395.1 uncultured beta proteobacterium | reverse complement strand
GGCGTATCGCCGACCTGAGCCGCCTGCAGCTCCTTGATGCCGCAAATCACAAATCCGACTTCGCCGGCCTTCAACACCTCACGCGGAACCGACTTGGGCGTGAAGACACCCATATGCTCGATGCCATAGACCGCGTTGGTGGCCATCATGCGAATGCGCTCGCCCTTGGACAGGGAGCCGTCGACCACTCGAACCAGCATCACAACGCCAACGTAGTTGTCGAACCAGGAATCGATGATCATGGCCCGTGGCGGCCCATCAGGCTGGCCCTTGGGGGGTGGCATGCGCGCAATCACCGCCTCCAGGATCTCCTCCAGACCCAGACCCGTCTTGGCTGAACAGGGAATGGCGTGGCTGGCGTCGATGCCGATCACGTCTTCGATCTCGGCCTTGGCGCTCTCCGGGTCGGCCTGCGGCAGGTCCATCTTGTTCAGGACCGGCACGACCTCGACACCTAGCTCGAGCGCGGTATAGCAGTTGGCCACGGTCTGCGCCTCCACCCCCTGGCTGGCGTCGACGACAAGCAGAGCCCCCTCGCAGGCGGACAGCGAGCGGCTGACCTCGTAGCTGAAGTCGACATGCCCCGGGGTGTCGATCAGATTGAGCTGGTAGACCTGGCCGTCGAGCGCCGTGTACTCGAGCGCTGCAGTCTGGGCCTTGATGGTGATGCCGCGCTCGCGCTCGATGTCCATCGAGTCGAGCACCTGCGCCTCCATCTCGCGGTCCGACAGTCCGCCGCAACGTTGAATCAGACGATCGGCCAGCGTGCTCTTGCCATGGTCGATGTGGGCAATGATGGAGAAATTACGGATGTGATTCATCGAAGCCCCGGTGGGCGCGGCGAGTGCAACTCACGCGGGAGCGTGGGCCTGCGAAGTGCATAAAAAAAGGCGCGTCGAATGAGTGACGCGCCTTCCAACGAAACGTATGGCAACTGCTTGTTGGGATTTCATTGTAGCCAAAGCCACCTTGCTGGAACCCGCGCCAACTCTCGATATTTCGTCGTTGCGGGGTACCAACATGAAAATCCATCAACAGCTTATCCACATTCCCCTGTGGATGCGCTGGGGACAGCTTCGATGACGATCTGTCCTTCCACCAAGCGCCTGGAAAGTCGGTAATTCAAGGCTTGATTATATGTGCGGCGGCGAGCAATGCTCGGGGCAGACCAGCAAACGTGAGCGCAAGCTCACATCCGGCGGTCATCGACCATCTCCGAGGAATTCCACCAGACGAAAAGCCCCGACGGGCCAGTCAACTGAGGGGCTTGACGTCCACGGCTAGCGCGCCGTCGGCCGGATCACGACGTAGTTGGTCCATTCGCCACGGCGCACCATTGCACTGATCGGGCGCGACTTGTCTGCCTTCGCCACCAGCGAACTGAACTGCTTGGCGTCGGTGACCTCGGTGTTGTCGAGCGTGACGATGACGTCCCCCTCGCGCAGCCCTGCCCGCGCGGCAGCACCCTCCGCTGCCTCGACACGCACGCCCCCACGCAGTTTCAGCTCCCGCTTCTGCACCTCGGTCAGGTCGGACACGGTCAATCCGATCGCCGTCTTCGGTTGCGCCGGCTGGGTTTCACCCGCTTGCGCGACGCGGCGTGACTTTTCCGGCTCGAATTCAGCGACGGTCACGACGATGTCGCGGTTCGCGCCGCGGCGGAACACCTGCAGCGTGGTCTTGGATCCTGGCTTCGTGCCGCCGACGATGCGCGGCAAGTCGCCAGACTTGTCGACCATCTTGCCGTCGACCTTGGTGATGATGTCGCCAGCCTCGATGCCCCCCTTGTCGGCCGGTCCGCCCGCCTCGACGCCCTGCACCAGTGCACCCGTGGGCTTGCCCAATCCGATCGACTCTGCGACCTCCTTGGTCACCGGGGCGATCGTGACACCGATACGGCCACGTATGACGCGTCCGCTGGTGCGCAATTGATCTGAGACGCGCATCGCCTCATCGATCGGGATCGCGAACGAGATTCCCATGTAGCCGCCCGAGCGGCTGTAGATTTGCGAATTGATGCCGATGACTTCTCCGCGCATATTGATCAATGGCCCACCCGAGTTGCCCGGATTGATGGCCACGTCGGTCTGGAACAACGGCAGGAACTCCCCGGTGTCACGCTGCTTGGCGCTGACGATGCCGGCGGTCACGGTGTTGTCGAGGTTGAACGGCGAGCCGATGGCGATCACCCAGGCACCCACCTTGACCTGATTGACGTCGCCGATCTTCACGGTCGGCAGTCCGGTGGCCTCGATCTTGACCACGGCAACGTCAGTACGACGGTCAGCGCCAATGATTCGTGCCTTGAACTCCCGCTTGTCGGTCAACGTGACGATGACCTCGTCCGCACCGTCGACAACGTGCGCATTGGTCATCACGTAGCCGTCGGCCGTGAGGACGAAGCCGGAACCGACACCACGTTGCTGCGGCTCGTTGTCCTCGTCACGCGGGCCGCCCCGGCGTGGTTGCTGGGGGCTGTTTGGCATCGGAATGCCGAAACGGCGAAAGAATTCGCGCATCTGTTCGTCGATCTCGCCGCCACCCCCTTGTGCCGCAGCACGGCTGCGCTCAGCGGTCCGGATGTTGACCACGGCCGGACCCACCCGCTCGACCAACTCGGTGAAGTCAGGCAATTCACGGGGCTGTGCATGCGCAGGCAGTGGCGGACTTGCCATGACGACCACGGCCAGCGCGGTCATGCCAGCGCAGAGGATCCGGCGCAACGAAATCAGGGAAACATCGAGGTTGGATTGGTTGTGCATGAATTCAATGTCTAGTTGTCAATGTGGAACATCAAGGCAGGCGCTCCAGCGCCGCGGCGAACTTCTTCAGAGTGGCCATGGGAACGTCACCCATGACCGTGATCCAGGACGGGCCGTGGGGCTGCATCAGGGTGTGCGTCGCGCCAACGGCAACCGTGCCGGGACGGTGGCGGCCGGCACGAAAGGGCTCGATGAAGACCGAGACATGGGTCAGCCCGTCCGAGAATATGGTCTGCAGCACATCACCTTGAGGACTGCCCCCGCCGTCGCTCGCCATCGCCATGCCACGCTTGACGCAGCTGACCTGCTTGAAACCAGCGACCGGCGGCGTCAAGCGCCATCCCTCGGCGTCGAGCGCCGTACGTTCAGGCGCGCTGCGAAGCACACGATATCCGTCAAGACTCTTCATCGGCACCAAGACCGAATCTGGTTGCGCCTTGACGCCAATGTTCACCTCGGTGAAGGCGGCGGCCTCGAGGACACGGCCATCGGGCGCCAACACGTCGGCCCGCAGCAGCAGGCCGCTGGCGCGGTCTGCCCACAGGCGTTGCGCGAACCGATGAGAATCCTTCGGGCGCAGGACGAAGACGGCCGCATCGAGGCCGGCGACGCGATCCACGCCTTCGGCCAGCATGTCATACCGATCGAGCAATTGCTCCTCGCTGCCGCTCAGCACGGCAGGAAACATCGCCACCGATTCGCGCTGCTCGACACGGGCTACCTTGGCTGCGGGCCACAGCGTCAGCACCTCTTCGTTGTGTCGGTAGACACGACGCGGCTGCCCGTCGAGCATGTCAATGCGCTCAAGATACTGTTGACCTTGGCAGTAATGAGCCAATCGAGAGCTGGACATCGAACCGCCCGCGCTGACGACCAATGTGCCTTGGTAGTTGAGGCGGCTGGCGGCGGCATGCATACGCTGCAACCAGCTGCGAGCATCAGTACTGGCGACCGGCACTTCGCCCGCCTGCGCCAGCAACGGACCGAGCACCGCGACCACCGTCGCAGCCACGACCACCCACCGGCGGCCGAGCGTTCGCTGAATCGCGTGGGGCTGCACTTAGCGCCCCGGCGCCGTGGCGGCCGCATTGCGCACCGCGCCACCAGGCACAGCCAACACCGAAGTACTGCTGTATTGCTTGTGGGCCGCGAGATAGCGATCGAGTTCGGCATTGCGAATCAGCACCCCGTCGCCAAGCGGTACCGGCACGGCAGATGCCGCCGCGGTGCCGGCCTGTGCACTCACCAGGCCACCTGAACTCACTGTCCCGGTTGCTCGTGCGGAGTTGTCCTGGGGCATGTCCACGGGAACCGCCACTCCGGCGACAACCACCAAGCCCGCCACGGCAAGAAAGCCCGCAGCGACTGCACCCGGCGCGGCCCAGGCGCGACGCGCCCACGGCGTGCGCTCAGGATGAGGCGCCGCGGCACCCGGTGCCAAGACCACTGGCTCCGCGGCAAGCCGCGCACGCAGCCGGCGCAGAAACTGGGCATCACGTTGTGGCTCGGCGCGCGTATCGTCGCTGCGCATGACTTCGCCAATCAGGTGGTAGACATGCCAGTCGGCGCGGGATTGCGAATCCTCGCGCCAAGCGCGACAGGCCAGGTCGACATCGGCAGCGTCGCCGTCCAGCATCGCACTGAGCGCCTGCCGCTGGGCTTGTTGATCACCTTGCTCGTCACGATCCATGTCAATGCACTCCAAGTCCTTGCCGCACTTCACCAACGCTCGCCATCGCGGGTACCCAACAAGGGCCGCAACCGTTCTGCGATCGCTTCTCGGGCACGAAATATCCGCGAACGCACGGTGCCAATTGGGCAACTCATCACGGCAGCAATCTCTTCATAGCTCAGACCTTCAATTTCGCGCAACACGATCGCCTGGCGCAAATCCTCACTCAGCGCATCGATCGCAGCGTTGACCGTCCCGGCGATTTCCTTGCTGGCCAGCAGCGACTCAGGTGTTTCGCCGTCGGTTAGTACGCTCTCGGCCCGTGAAGTTTCATCGCCGTCGTCATGGGATACCAGACCTCCCTGCATCACCAGCGGGTCGCGTTTGAGCTCCAAGAGCGCCTTCTTGGCAGTGTTTACGGCGATCCGGTAGAGCCAGGTGTAGAAGGCGCTGTCGCCGCGAAACTGCGGGAGTGCCCGGTACGCGCGAATGAAGGTCTCCTGGGCGATGTCCTCGACCAGGTCGACGTCGCGCACCATGCGTGAGATCAGGCGCTCGATGCGTCGCTGGTACTTGACGACCAGCATCTCGAAGGCACGGACGTCACCGCGCTTGGTGCGCTCTACCAACAGCGCGTCAGGTTCGGTGTCAGGGGTCATGTCCGATCCGGCATCGACTGCGCGTCAGGCGCAGGTCGCCGCGCATACACCGCGGCACGCCAGGCAGCCCAATGCGGACCGGCTGTGCCGCGCGACAGGGGCACCCAGCGACTCCGACGCACCGGCGGTGCGGGCGAAAAGTGCAGCAGCAGCCAAGCCCCGAGGTCGACCATCACGCGCACCTCCCCCTCAATTGGCACCGAGCCGCGCCGCGACCAATGCCAAGTTGCACCATCCCATGCCAGGACGCCAGCCGTCGCATCGTCTCGACCGATGCGCAGCCAGACCGTTGTGCCCGCCACTGCCGCGGCCACCGTTGCGGCGATGACGGCAGCTTCGGCCGCCCCGTGCCAGTGCGGGGCCGCCCATGCCGAAACGTTCGCCGCCGCTGCGCTGGCGCACACGGTGACGAATACCCGCCAAGCCCGGTCCTGCGCCAGGCTCATGCGCACCGGTGGTGCCGCATGCATGACAGTCAAACAGCGACGGCGCGCCGCTCAGGCGCGTCGGAACACCAACGTACCGTTGGTGCCGCCAAAGCCGAAATTGTTCTTGACCGCGAACTCAATCTTCATCTGTCGCGCCGTGTTGGCGCAATAGTCCAGGTCGCACTCAGGGTCCTGGTTGAAGATGTTGATGGTCGGCGGGCTGACTTGATGATGCAACGCCAGCACCGTGAAGACGGACTCGATGCCGCCCGCTCCGCCGAGCAGGTGCCCCGTCATTGACTTCGTCGAGTTGACGACGAGTTCCTTCGCATGGTCGCCAAATGCCAGCTTGATCGCATTCGTCTCGTTCAGGTCGCCCAGCGGCGTCGAAGTGCCGTGCGCATTGAGGTACTGCACCTGGCCGGCATTGATGCCGGCGCTGCGCATCGCAGCCTTCATCGATCGCTTGGGGCCGTCCACGTTGGGGGCGGTCATGTGAAATGCATCGGCGCCCATGCCGAACCCGGCCAACTCGGCGTAGATCTTGGCGCCGCGTCGCTTGGCGCGCTCGTACTCCTCGAGGACGAGCACGCCGCCACCCTCGCCGAGCACGAAGCCGTCGCGATCCTTGTCCCAGGGCCGTGAAGCCGTTGCCGGGTCTTCGTTTCGCGTAGAGAGCGCCCGAGCGGCGGCAAAACCACCTACCCCCAACGGCGACATCGTGCACTCCGCGCCGCCGGCGACCATGGCATCGGCGTCACCATGTTCGATCATGCGTCCGGCTGCGCCAATGCAGTGCAGCCCGGTGGTGCAAGCCGTCACGATGGCAAGGTTCGGACCTGTGAAACCGAACTTGATCGAGACGTGGCCCGAGATCATGTTGATGATCGACGCCGGTACGAAAAACGGCGAGATACGGCGCGGGCCGCGTTCGCTGTACTCCGTGTGTGTGGCCTCGATCAGCGGCAAGCCACCGATGCCCGACCCCACCATGACCCCGATGCGTTCGGCCTCGTCTTCACTCAGGGCGTCGCCCGTCACCAACCCCGCATCGCGCACGGCCTGGATCGACGCCGCCATGCCGAAATGGATGAAGGTGTCCATGTGGCGCGCTTCCTTGGCCGGGACATAGTCTTCGACATTGAAGCCCTTGACCTCCCCCGCGAAGCGGCACGACAAGGCGGAGGCATCGAAGCGGGTGATATCGGCAATGCCTGATCGCCCGGCCAGCAGATTGGCCCAGCCTTCGTCGACGCTGTTGCCAACCGGGCTGATCAGCCCGAGACCCGTGACGGCGACCCTACGCCGGCTCATGCCCGCTCCGGGTGCCATCGGAAGGTCCCACGCACCAGTAGATCGCAGCGCGTTGCGATGCGAGCAGGCTAGGGACCCACACTCTCATCAGGCCTTCTGATGGCCGACCGCGTAGTCGATGGCCAACTGAACGGTCGTGATCTTCTCGGCTTCTTCGTCAGGAATTTCGATTCCAAACTCATCCTCGAGAGCCATCACCAGTTCCACCGTGTCCAGCGAATCGGCACCGAGGTCGGCGACGAACGCCTTCTCGTTGACGACGTCGGCCTCGGGCACACCGAGTTGCTCGGCGATGATTTTCTTGACACGTGCTTCGATATCACTCATTGACTCCTCCAGGAGTAGCTACTCAAAACGGCCCGAATTCTACGCGGCGCAAGAGGCGACCCTCTAGAAACGCGCGATTCCCGCCGGGACCGGCCGGGCTGATCTCTAGTTCATGAACATGCCGCCATTGACATGCAACTCAGTGCCTGTGACGTAGCCGGCGCTTGGTGAGGCCAGGAACAGTACCGCATCGGCGACCTCCTGGGGCGTACCCAGGCGACCTATCGGAATCTGCGCCAGCAACGCCGTCTTCTGGGCGTCGGCGAGGCCGTCGGTCATGTCGGTGGCAATGAAACCAGGCGCCACGCAGTTGACCGTGATGCCGCGGCTGCCGAGTTCGCGAGCGAGCGATCGCGTCATGCCGGCCACGCCGGCCTTGGCCGCAGCGTAGTTGGCCTGGCCGGCATTGCCCGACGCACCGACGACGGACGTGATGTTGACGATGCGACCGTAGCGCTGCTTCATCATCGTGCGCATCACGGCGCGGCTGGCGCGAAAGACAGCCTTCAGGTTGGTGTCGACCACGGCGTCCCAGTCGCCGTCCTTCATGCGCATGGCCAGCGTGTCACGCGTGATCCCTGCGTTGTTGACCAGGATCTGCAGGGCGCCGTGCTGCTTGACGATGGCGTCGACGCTGGCCTCGAGCGCTGCACCGTCGTTGACGTCGAGCACGATGCCGCGACCACCTTGAGCGGCCAATGCCTGGCTGATCGCGGCAGCGCCAGCTTCGCTGGTTGCCGTACCGACGACGATCACGCCCTGGGCAGCCAATGCCTGCGCGATCGCTCGGCCAATGCCACGCGACGCGCCCGTTACCAAGGCGATCTGCCCTTGCAATGCCTCAGTCATGCCAGCATCCTCTTGGCCTCGGCGAGCGTCTGCGGATCGAACAGGGTCATCGTGGCGGCCTCGGTATCGATGCGCCTGACCATACCCGACAGGGCCTTGCCCGGGCCGCATTCAACCAAGTGTGTCAGTCCGCGTGCGCGCAGCGCCTGCACGACCTCGACCCAGCGCACGGCGCTGAAGGCCTGGCGATAGAGCGCCTCGCGGATCGCGGCCGCCTCGTCGACCACGGCAACGTCGACATTGTTGACAACCGGGATACGCGCGGGCGCAAAGGCGACGCCCGCGAGCCTGTCACGCAAGCGCTCCGCCGCGGGCTTCATCAGGCTCGAATGGAAGGGTGCGGACACGGTCAGCAGCAACGCCCGCTTGGCGCCTTTGGCCTTCAGGACTTCGCACCCCTTGTCGACGCCTGCCTTGGTGCCGGCGATCACGGTCTGCTTCGGATCGTTGAAATTGGCGGCCTCGACCACCTCCCCAGTCGCTGCCGCCGCTTCGGCGCAACCCTGCAATACCGCGGCGGCATCCAGACCGAGGATGGCCGCCATTGCGCCCGTACCCACCGGCACTGCATCCTGCATCGCCTGGGCGCGAAAACGCACCAACGGCAACGCGTCGGTCAGCGTCAACACACCCGCCGCCACCAATGCGGTGTACTCGCCCAACGAGTGCCCTGCGACTGCGGCAGGCTCGGCGCCACCCTCGGCGCGCCAGGCACGGTAGCAGGCGATGCCCGCCGTGAGCATCACCGGCTGCGTGTTGGTCGTCAGCGCCAGCGTTTCCGCGGGCCCATGCGCGATCAGCCTGGCCAGATCCTCGCCCAGCGCCGACGACGCCTCGGCCAAGGTGTCGCGCACAGCCGGGTGGTCGCCCCAAGCGTCGAGCATGCCCACGGCCTGCGAGCCCTGGCCCGGAAAGAGAAACGCGAAAGGCTGCATCCAAACGTCCTGATCAGTACTGGAGCAGCACGGCACCCCATGTAAAGCCGCCGCCGACGCCCTCGAGCAGCAAGGTGTGTCCGCGCTGGATACGCCCGTCACGCACCGCGACGTCGAGCGCGAGCGGAACCGACGCGGCCGAGGTGTTGCCATGCTCGTCGACCGTGACGATCAGCTTGTCGGCGCTCAGCTTCAGCTTCTTGGCCGTGCTCTGCATGATGCGGATATTGGCCTGGTGCGGGATCAGAAAGTCGATGTCCTCGGCCTGCTTGCCGGCCTTGGCCAGCACGGCACGTGCGGCGTCCTCGAGCACCCCCACGGCCAGCTTGAACACCGCCTGCCCATCCATCTTCAGCGTCGGGTCACCCAGCACCTTGCCGCAGGCCACGGTACCCGGCGTGCACAGGATGCCGACGTGGCGGCCGTCGGCATGCAAGTCGCTGGCCAACAGCCCCGGCTCGTCGCTGGCTTCCAGCACCACGGCACCGGCGCCGTCGCCAAACAGGACACACGTGGTCCGATCATTGAAGTCGAGAATGCGCGAGAAGACCTCGGCACCGATCACGAGCGCACGCTTTGCCGTGCCGGTGCGGATCAGCGCATCGGCGACGGTCAGCGCGTAGACAAACCCCGAACACACCGCCTGCACGTCCATCGCCGGGCAGCCATGAATGCCGAGCTTTTGCTGCACGATGCAGGCCGTCGACGGGAACACCATGTCGGGTGTCGACGTCGCGACGATGATCAGGTCGATGTCCGCCGCGCGGCACCCAGCCGCCTCGAGTGCCAAGGTCGCTGCAGCGACAGCAAGGTCGCTGCAAACCACACCGTCATCGGCGAAATGGCGCGCGCGGATACCGGTGCGTTCGACGATCCACTCGTCAGACGTCTCGATGCCGCGCCCCGCCAGTTCACGCGCCAGGTCGGCGTTGGTCAGGCGCCGTGGCGGCAAGTGGCTGCCGGTGCCGACGATGCGCGACGTGCGCGGCAGCTTGTCCATCGAGCTCATGCAACTTGCGGCGCGGGTACCCGCGCCGGCATGGCTTCCAAGGTTTCGAGGATGCGGTCGTGCACGCGATCAAGAAGGCGGTTGCGAGCGGCATCATACGCACGACTCAGTGCATTCTCGAAGGCCACCGCGTCGGCCGAGCCGTGGCTCTTGAACACCAGGCCGCGCAGGCCCAGCAATGCGGCACCGTTGTATCGGCGCGGATCGACACGTCGTTGGAAGTGCTTGAGCACCGGCATCGCGACCAAGGCCGCGAACTTGGTCAAGAGGTTGCGCTTGAACTCCTGGCGGATGAACTCGCCGAGCATGCCGGCCAGCCCCTCCGACGCCTTGAGCACGATGTTGCCAACGAATCCATCGCAGACGACGATGTCGGTCGTGCCCTTGAAGATGTCATTGCCTTCGACGTTACCGTAGAAATTCACGTGGTCATCGGCGGCGGCAGTACGGAGCAACTCGCCGGCTCGCTTGATGGTCTCGCTGCCCTTGATGGCTTCTTCACCAATATTGAGCAAGCCGACACTGGGGTCTTCCTTGCCGTCGATCGCAGCCACCAGGGCGCTGCCCATCACGGCAAACTGCAGCAGGTGCTCGGGCGTGCAGTCGACGTTGGCGCCAAGGTCCAACACGGTCGTGAAACCGTCTCGACGATTCGGAAGGACCGCGGCGATGGCGGGACGATCGATGCCGTCCATCGTCTTCAGCAGATAGCGCGAAACGGCCATCAGGGCCCCCGTATTGCCCGCAGAAACGCAGGCATGAGCCAGGGGCTCCGCGCCTTCGGCCGCTTTCAACTGCATGATCGCCACACGCATCGAAGAGTCCTTCTTGCGGCGCAGCGCAACTTCGATCGTGTCGGACATCGTCACCACCTCGGTGGCCATGACGCACCGGGTGCGAGGCCAGTCAGCAGCGGCAGTCAGGGCCTGCTCGGCCCCGACCAGCACCAACTCGGCCTGCGGGTGCTTGTCGAGGAAGGCGCGACAGGCGGGCAGCGTGACCGCAGCGCCATGGTCTCCGCCCATGCAGTCGACGGCCAGACGAACTAGCGACAGGGGTGGCAGCGATGCGTGCAAGATAGTCGGGCCGCAGGCGCTGCAGTTCAGGCCGATCGGCCGCAGCGGGTCTGCGGCTTGCCAGGTCCGCGAGGACCGATCAGGCGTCGGCCTTGGTTTTCAGCACCTTGCGTCCACGGTAAAAGCCCGTCGGGCTGATGTGGTGGCGCAGGTGGTTCTCGCCGGTCGTCGGCTCGATCGCGGTACCCGGCGTGGTCAGGGCGTTGTGCGAGCGATGCATGCCGCGCTTTGAAGGCGACTTCTTGTTTTGCTGAACAGCCATGGGGTTCTCCTGATGCGGGGCCGAGCCGGATGCTTGCCGGCGGCCAGCCGTGCGACATGGTCCAAGCAGAATCCGGACCAGCGCGAAAAGCCGAGCAGTATAGCAGAGCGGGCATCTGGGGCAGGGTCGAGCTTACTCACTGCCGACGGAGCCATTGCGCTTGAGCTTTGCCAACACAGCAAACGGGTTGGCGGGCTGCGCAGATGCCGGGACCGCTTCGGCATCGCTCGCAGACGCCAACAGTGGCTGCGGGCAATGCTCGTGCATGGGAACCAACGGCAATTCCAGCAGCAGTTCGTCTTCGATCATGTCGCGAAGGTCCACGCTGCGCTGCAGTTCCAGGACATCGTCCTCGCTCTGCGCATCGAGCGCGGCCGCGGCATCCTCGCCGGAGACGAAGCGCAGTGACCGTTGCACGTCGAGGTTCCAGGCCACCGGCCGCAGGCAGCGCTGACAGTCGAGCAGGATGCGCGCACGCGCCGTCAGATGAAGCCAGATTTCAGGCTCGCCACCCGCGACCGACACTTGCTGTCCGCGAATCGACCACTCAACTGCACCTTCCTGGGGCGATCCGGCACCCAGGCGCGCAAAGTCCGCCAGCGGCCAGCGGCCCTCAAGCTGACCGGCCTCGGAAGCAAAGGCCGCGACGTCGAACTTGCGGGGGTCAGGGGCGCGCGAGGTCATCAGCTGCAGTTTACGGCGCCGTACATACGTCGATGCCGTGAACGAGGTGGATGTAAAAATGCGCGCCATGCGCGACACCCCTCGCTTGATCCTGGCCTCCACGTCGCGCTACCGCCGCGACCTGCTGCAGCGTTTGCGGGTTCCATTCGATGTGGTGGCGCCCGCGGTTGACGAAACCCCATTGCCCGGCGAGTTGCCAAACGGGTTGGCCGAACGACTGGCCATGGCCAAGGCCGTCGCCGTGGCGTCGAAACACCCCGACGCCGTGGTGATCGGCTCGGATCAGGTGGCCGAACTCGACGGCATGCCGATTGGCAAACCGCACACCCATGAGCGCGCGATTGCACAACTGCAGGCCATGAGCGGGCGCCGTGTGGTCTTCCATACCGCGGTGGCCGTCGTGCGCCGCGACCGAGACTATGCGCGCGGGATGCTCGCGCCGGTCGTCGTCACGTTCCGATCTCTGGATCACGCAGAGATCGAACATTACTTGCGCGCCGAGCAGCCCTACGACTGCGCCGGCAGCGCCAAGAGTGAAGCGCTGGGCATTGCGCTGCTCGCAGCGATCGAGTCGGACGACCCCACCGCATTGGTTGGCCTGCCGTTGATTCGAACCTGCGCGCTCCTGCGCGAGGCGGGGCTCGACCCGCTAGCCCGCGCCGGGCCGCCCCAAGCGGGCGACGCCCCCTTGGGGGGCCGACGCCGCAGGCGTCTTGGCGGCAGACTCGGTGGCAGCGCGCCGTGACGCTGCCACGCGGCACCCTCTTCCTGGTGCCCAACACGCTGGATCTCGGCGCCCCGGACGCCGTGCCGATCGACGAGGTACTTTCTGCCGGTGTGCTGCGTCAGGCGGCCGGTCTTTCGCATTGGGTCGCGGAGGACGCCAAGACAACGCGCGCCTTCCTCAAGCGCGTACACGCCATCATTCCGCTGTGCCGGCCGCTGCAGGAAATTTCGATCCGCGAACTGCCGCGTCCCCCCAAGGGCGGCCAAGCGCCCGCGGCCGACACGCCATTGGATCCGTGGCTGGCGCCGGCCATGGCAGGCGCAGACATCGGGCTGATCAGCGAAGCCGGGCTGCCTGCGGTGGCGGATCCCGGCGCGGCTTTGGTCGCCACCGCCCACCGCGTGGGCATCGACGTGAGGCCGTTGCCCGGGCCGAGCTCGCTGCTGCTGGCGCTTGCGGCAAGTGGCCTCAACGGTCAGAGCTTCGCGTTCGTGGGCTACCTACCCACGGAGGCGACTGCACGCGCGACGCGGCTACAGGCGCTGCAGCAACTCTCAAAGCGCGAGCGCCAGACGCAGATCGCCATCGAGACGCCCTATCGCAATGCAGTGCTGATGGCCGCAATGCTGCAGGCCCTGCACCCGGACACGCTGCTGTCGGTGGCCTGCGGCCTGACGCTGCCCGGCGCCTGGTGCGCTACGCGAAGCGTGGCTCAGTGGCGGAAGAAGCCACCGTCCTTTGACAGCAAGCACCTGCCCGCGGTGTTCCTGTGGCTGGCCAGCTGAGGCCGCCTACCGGCGCGCCATGGCGCCGGCCGAGACGCCTCAAGACTTCACGCCACCCAGCAGCGCAGCCACCTTGCGCCGGGGCTTGATGCTCGGCGACAGGCCGCGCGCCGTCCCGGGCGCGGTCGCCTTGGCCGCCGGCTCCCAGGCGGGGGCGGTCGTGGCCGTCGCCTCGTACGGCCGATCAAAGAACGGGTCGGACGACTTGGCTGCCGGGCGCCGCGGTGGCTCTGCGCGCGCGGGGGTCGGCGCGCGCGATTCAAGCTGCTCGGGCTCGGCCTCAGCGCGCGGACGCGGGCGGCGCGGGCGGTCGTCCTCGAATTCGAACGGCTCGAGCTCGATCTTCTTCTTGATCAGTTTCTCGATATCGGACACGAGCCGCGTATCGTCCCGCGTGACCAGCGTCACCGCCAGGCCCGAGGCCCCGGCGCGGCCGGTTCGGCCAATCCGGTGCACGTAGTCTTCGGCGTTGAACGGCACGTCGAAATTGAAGACGCCCGGCAGGTCGGCGATGTCCAAGCCGCGGGCGGCGACGTCGGTGGCCACCAGCAGATCGACTTCGCCGGCCTTGAACGCAGCCAGCGCCTTGAGGCGCTCATCCTGCGACTTGTCGCCATGCAGGGCCTGCGTCTTCAGCCCGTCGCGCTCGAAGGAACGCGCCAAGCGCGCCGCGCCGAGCTTGGAATTGACGAAGATAAGGGCCTGCGCCAGGCCGCGGCTCCTGAGCACCTGGCGCACCACCGCCCGCTTGTCGTCGTCGGTGACGCTGTAGAAGCGTTGCTCGACGTTGGTGGCGGTGGCGTTCGGGCGCGCCACCTCGACCAGCACCGGGTCCTGCAGGTAGCTGTTGGCCAGCTTCCTGATCTCGGGCGAGAAGGTGGCCGAGAACAGCAACGTCTGGCGCTCCTTGGGCAGGTACGACAGGATGCGCTGCAGATCGGGCAGGAAGCCGATGTCGAGCATGCGGTCGGCCTCGTCGAGGACCACGTACTCGACCTGGTTCAGAACGCAGTTCTTGCCTTCGATGTGGTCGAGCAGGCGCCCCGGTGTGGCCACCAGCACCTCGACGCCGCCTTTCAGGATCAGCGTCTGCGGCTTCATGTCGATGCCGCCGAAGACGACCGTCGAGCGCAGTTGCGTGTGCTTGGCGTAGGTCTTGACGCTGTTGGCCACCTGGTCGGCCAGCTCGCGCGTGGGCGTGATCACGAGCGCGCGCACCGGGTGTCGCGCCGGCGACATGCTGGCGTTTTCATGGCGCAGCATCTTCTGCAGCAGCGGGATCGTGAAGGCCGCCGTCTTGCCGGTGCCCGTCTGGGCTGCACCCATCACGTCGCGGCCCGCAAGGACGATCGGGATCGCCTTGGCCTGGATCGGCGTCATGGCCGTATAGCCCGAGTCGGCCACCGCGCGCAGCAGCTTCGGGTCGAGCGGGAGGGTGTCGAAACGGGCAGGCGCGGGGGCTTGTTCGATGTCGGTCGAGGTGTCAATGGTTTCTGTAGTCACCCTGGGATTATCCCTCGGGCGTCGCCAGGCACCTCTAGGTGCGCGATTTTGAATGCCGCCATCGCAGCCAACGCGGCGCCTTGAACCGCACGATGCGCCAGTAGAGCAACACGTAAGTGACACAAAAAAGGGCGAGAAAACCGGCCTGGATGGCGGTGCTTTCGAACCACAGCACCGCAGGTACGACGGACAGCGAGCACAGCATCCACAGGTAAGGCGAGGTCATCGAATTGCGCCGTGTCAACTCACGGGCGCTGCGCTCGCCGGCAGCCCATCGAATGAAGCGTCGATAGATCAGGCTGTGCAGACGGGCGCCGTCGGGCATCCCCACGGGCGCTGGGATGTTCCTGGTTGACGACCACCGCGCCGACGAAGGTGCCATTGGTACCAAAGTTCAGCATCATTGGCGGCTACGAGCCCGGCCGCCGGCTGCGGCTCACCACTCCGGGGTCGCGGGCTAGAATCGCCCGCCGTTGTCGCAGGGCAGCGCGTCCGTGCCGTCCTGGGTTCCAGTGGCGCGCCACACGCCGGCAACCCACGCAGCCACCTTGATATCCATGAGCGATCACACGACCAACTGCACCGAACTCGCGGAACTGAGCACCGGCATCCTGCGATTCTGGGCAACGGCGCTTGGGCTCGTCGTGCTCGTTGGCTTCGCTGCGACGGCGGTCGCGCAGACCCAATCGACGACCACCACGGCGGACTCGCAGGTCGCACCGGCTGGCGGCCCGGTCCGGCTGCGACAACCCCGTGACGCGGCGCAGACGCAGTCGAACGAGCCGACCGACAGCGCGCGCCCCTCACGGCAGGCGCCCCGCCCCGCCAATATGGGGCTCAACGGCCAAGCAATGCCCACGATGGCTTCGCTGGGCGAATTTGAAGCCTTCGTCCAGAGGCTGACGTATCCCCTCGCGATTCGTAGATTCGGCGCAGAGCTGATGACGCCGGTGGACGATCCCGACGTCGCCGAAACGCAACCCCTCGTCCCGCCCGACTACCTGATCAAGCCCGGTGACGAGATTCTGCTCACGGTCTGGGGCTCGGTCGACGCGGAAATGCGGCTGTTGGTCGATCGCAGTGGCCGCGTGAGCATTCCGCGCGTGGGCTCCGTGCTGGTGTCGGGTGTGCGTTACGCCGACCTGCCCGCCACGATCAGCCAGCGCATGGCGCTGGTCTTTCGCAACTTCCAACTGAGTGTGTCCCTCGGCCAATTGCGCGGCCTGCGCGTCTATGTCACGGGCTTCGTCGCCAAGCCCGGCAGCTACAACGTCAGCAGCCTGGCCACCGTGGTTCAGGCCTTGCTAAAGGCGGGCGGCCCGTCAGCCGCCGGCAGCTTTCGAAACATCGAGATCAAGCGCGGCAACCAACGCGTGGGGGGCTTCGACCTCTACGACCTGCTGCTCGGTGGCGATCGCAGCGCTGATCGCATCCTGCAGGCCGACGACGTAATCCATGTCGGCGCGGTCGGGACGCAGGTGGCATTGATCGGCAGTGTCAACCGGCCAGCGATCTTCGAATTGACCGCCAGCGAAACCGTGGCCGACCTGCTGCGCATGGCCGGCGGGTTTTCCGCCGTCGCTGACCGCTCGCGGCTCGCCGTCGAGCGGCTGGACGACCGTGCCACAGTGCGTATCGTTCAGCTCGCGTTGCCGGCCTCGAACACGACAACACTGGCCAATGGTGACGTGCTGCGCGCGTTCAGCGCCGTCGACTCGGCGTTGCCCGTGCAGCGCCAGAACAAGCGCGTGCGCGTCGAGGGTGAAGTGCTCAGGCCGGGCGAGTACGTGCTGCCGCCGGAGACGTCGATTGCCGACGCACTGGCCGCAGCCGGCGGCATGACGGACAGGGCTTACCCCTTCGGCACCGAGTTCAATCGCGAGAGCGTTCGCGCGACCCAGCAGCAAAATTACGACCGCGCGCTGCGCGATCTCGAGACCGATTTGGCACGCAACACCTCCTCGCAGCGCACCACCACCGCCGAAGAAGTTGCCGCCGGCGCTTCACGCGACACGGCCAATTCGCGGCTGATCGCCGCGTTGCGCGCACAGCGCCCGACCGGGCGCGTCGTGCTGCAGTTGCTTCCTACGAGCCGTGAACTGCCGCCTCTGGCGCTGGAAGACGGCGACCGCCTGTTGATTCCACCACGCCCCACATCGGTGGGTGTCTTCGGCAGCGTGTTCAATGCTGGCAGCTACCTCTACGGCGAGGGTCGCGACGTCGTGGAGTACCTGAACCTGGCCGGCGGACCGACGCGCGGCGCCGACGAGGGCAGCACCTTCGTGATCCGTGCCAACGGCAGCGTGATCTCCGGCCGCCAGAGTGGCGGTTGGTTCAACCGCGGCACCGGCCTGGAGGGGCTCAAGGCCGAGGCCGGCGACACCGTGTTCGTGCCTGAAGAGATGAACAAGACCACGTTCGTGCAGAACGCCAAGGACTGGACGCAGATCCTGTACCAGTTCGGCATCGGCATTGCGGCGATCAAGACGGTCGGCAACTGATGCAGGAACACGCTGCGGCCGCAGAGGCCTACGACGACGAAGAGGGTGTCGACCTGCTCGACCTGGTGCTGCCACTGCTGCAGCACTGGAAGCTGCTCGTCATCATGCCTTTGCTTGCCGGATTGGCGGCGCTGGGCATCACGTACCTGATCAAGCCGACGTTCACCGCGCGCACGGTTTTCCTGCCGCCGCAACAACAGCAAAGCGCGGCGGCTTCGGCCATCGCATCGCTCGGCGCCCTCTCCAGTCTTGTCGGCGGGGCCGCGGGCATCAAGAGCCCGGCCGAGCAGTACATCGCGCTGCTGCAAAGCACGACGGTGGCCGACCGGTTGATCGACGAGTTCAAGTTGATGCAGGTGTACGAGGCCGACTATCGCTTCGACGCCCGCAAAGCATTGGCCAACAACGTGCGCATCTCATTGGGCAAGAAGGACGGCCTGATCACGGTCGAGGTCGACGACATCGACCCGCCGCGTTCCGCCGAGATGGCCAACCGCCATGTCGACGAATTGCGCCGTCTGACGTCTGCAACTGGCACTGACCGAGGCGCAGCAGCGGCGCGTGTTCTTCGAGACGCAGTTGAAAGACACGCGCGACGACTTGACGCAAGGCGCAACAGGCCTTGCAGACCAGCGGCTTCAATCCTGGGGCGCTCAAGGCCGAGCCGAAGGCGGCGGCCGAGGGCTATGCGCGGCTGAAGGCCGAGGTCACCGCAGCAGAGGTGCGCCTACAGACCCTGCGCGGCAACTTGTCGGACGCGACGCCCGAGGTGCAGCAGGCCTTGACCATGCTCAGCGCGCTGCGTGCGCAGCTCAGCAAGGCCGAGGCGTCGACCGACCTGCAGCGGCGGTCCTGACTACATCAGCAAGTACCGCGAGTTCAAGTACCAGGAGACCTTGTTCGAACTGTTCTCGCGCCAGTACGAACTGGCACGCCTGGACGAAAGCCGCGAGGGCGCGCTGATCCAGGTGGTCGACGTGGCCAAGCCCGCCGAGCGCAAGAGCAAGCCCAAGCGTGCCATCACGGCCGTGGCCACCGCATTGGTCGCGCTGCTGCTGATCGCGGCATTCGTCGTCATGCGTCACTTCTGGCGCCAAAGCCTGACGCGCCCGGACAAGGCCGCCAAGGTGGCGCAATTGCGCGCCGCGCTGGAGTGACCGGGCCATGACCCTGCTCGTCACCGGCGGCGCTGGCTTCATCGGCTGCAACTTCATACTCGACTGGCTCGAGGCGAGTGACGAGCCGATCGTCAACCTCGATGCCCTGACCTACGCCGGCAACCTGCACAACCTCGACGCGCTCAAGGGCGATGCGCGGCATGTGTTCGTGCAGGGCGACATCTGTGACCGCGCGCTCGTCGAGCGCCTGCTGGCCGAGCACAAGCCTCGGGCGCTGCTGCACTTCGCCGCCGAAAGCCATGTCGACCGCAGCATCCACGGCCCGGGCGAGTTCATGCGCACCAATGTGATGGGCACCTTCACGCTGCTCGAGGCCGTGCGCGGGTACTGGAGCACGCTGCCCGACGAGGACAAGGCGGCCTTTCGCTTCCATCACGTGTCCACGGACGAGGTCTACGGCTCGCTGGCGCCCGGCGCGCCGGCGTTCACCGAAGACCACACCTACGAGCCCAACAGTCCCTATTCGGCCAGCAAGGCGGCGAGCGACCATCTGGTGCGCGCGTGGCATCACACCTACGGCCTGCCGGTCGTGACGACCAACTGCTCGAACAACTACGGTCCATTCCACTTCCCCGAGAAGTTGATCCCGCTGATGATCGTCAAGGCGCTGGCCGACAGGCCGCTGCCGGTGTACGGCGACGGCCAGCAGGTGCGCGACTGGCTCTACGTGCGCGACCATGCCAGCGCCATCCGCGCCGTGCTCGCGGGCGGACGCGTCGGCGAGACCTACAACATCGGCGGCTGGAACGAGAAGGCCAACCTCGAGATCGTGCATACCATCTGCGCCCTGCTCGACGAGTTGCGGCCCGACCCGGCCGGCTCGTACCGCCGCCTGATCACGCACGTGACTGACCGCCCCGGACACGATCGCCGCTACGCCATCGACGCACGCAAGATCGAACGCGAACTGGGTTGGCGTCCGGCCGAGACCTTCGAATCGGGCATTCGCAAGACGGTGCAGTGGTACCTGGATCATCCCGAGTGGGTCGCCAACGTGCAAAGCGGTGGCTACCGCGACTGGCTCTCGACGAACTACAACGCGCGATGAGAATCCTGCTGTTCGGCAAGGGCGGCCAGGTCGGCTGGGAACTGCAGCGCTCGCTCAGCGTCCTCGGCGAGCTGACCGCGCTGGATTTCGACAGCACCGACCACCACGCCGACTTCGGCCGCCCCGCCGCGCTGGCAGGCACCGTGCGCGCGCTGCGGCCCGACGTGATCGTCAATGCCGCCGCGCACACCGCCGTCGACAAGGCCGAGAGCGAGCCCGAGTTCGCCGCCACGTTGAACGCCGAGGCCCCGCGCGTGCTGGCCGCCGAGGCCGCAGCCCTCGGGGCCTGGCTGGTGCACTACAGCACCGACTATGTGTTCGACGGCAGCGGAACGGCGCCGCGCAACGAAGACGCGGCCACGGGGCCGCTTGAGCGTCTACGGCCGCACCAAGCTCGAGGGTGAAGACCACATTCGCGCCAGCGGCTGCAAGCACCTGATTTTTCGCACCAGCTGGGTCTACGCCGCGCGCGGGGGCAACTTCGCGCGCACGATGCTCAAGCTGGCCGCCGAGCGCGATGCGCTCACGGTGATCGACGACCAGATCGGCGCGCCGACCGGCGCCGACCTGCTGGCCGATATCACCGCGCATGCTTTGCGCTCGGTACAGCATGACCTGCAGCTCGGCGGTACGTACCATGCGGTGGCCGCCGGCGAAACCAGCTGGCATGGCTACGCGCGATTCGTCATCGAGTGGGCGCGCACCCGTGGTCTGCCGGTCAAGGTCGCCGCCGCCGCAATCAAGGCGGTGCCGACGAGCGCTTACCCGACGCCTGCACGCCGCCCGCTGAATTCAAGGCTCGACACCACCAAGCTACGCAGGGCGTTCGACCTGACCCTGCCCGACTGGCAGATCGGCGTACAGCGCATGCTCCAGGAGATCACCCCATGACCGCGCGCAAAGGCATCATCCTGGCCGGCGGCTCCGGCACCCGCCTGCACCCGGCCACGCTGGCGCATGAGCAAGCAGCTGCTGCCGGTGTACGACAAGCCGATGGTGTACTACCCGCTGGCCACGCTGATGCTGGCGGGCATCCGCGAGGTGCTGCTGATCAGCACACCGCAGGACACGCCGCGCTTCGAGGCCCTGCTCGGCGACGGCAGCCGCTGGGGCATGAACATCCGCTACTGCGTGCAGCCCAGCCCCGACGGCCTGGCGCAGGCCTTTATCCTCGGGCGCGACTTCGTGGCCGGCCAGCCCAGCGCGCTGGTGCTCGGCGACAACATCTTCTACGGCCACGACTTCCAGGGCCTGCTCGCCGGCGCCGCCGGGCGCACCGAAGGCGCCAGCGTGTTCGCCTACCACGTGCACGACCCCGAGCGCTACGGCGTGGTGGCGTTCGACAAGCAGCGCCGCGCGCAGAGCATCGAAGAGAAGCCCAAGGCGCCCAAGAGCAACTACGCGGTCACCGGGCTGTACTTCTACGACGCGCAGGTGTGTGACATCGCGGCCGCCATCAAGCCCAGCGCGCGCGGCGAACTCGAGATCACCGACGTCAACGCCGCCTACCTGCGCCAGGGCGAGCTGACCGTCGAGATCATGGGCCGCGGCTATGCCTGGCTCGACACCGGCACCCACGACAGCCTGATGGAAGCCGGCCAGTTCATCGCCACGCTCGAGAAGCGCCAGGGCCTGAAGGTCGCCTGCCCCGAGGAGATCGCGTTCCGCAGTGGCTGGATCGACGCCGCGCAACTCGAAGCCCTGGCGCAGCCGATGCTGAAGAACGGCTACGGGCAGTACCTGCTCAAGCTCTTGAGCGACCGGGTGTACTGATGCAAGTCACCACGACCGCGCTGCCCGGGGTCTTGATCCTCGAGCCCAAGGTCTTCGCCGACGAGCGCGGCTTCTTCATGGAAAGCTTCAACCAGCGTGCCTTCGAAGCCGCGGTCGGCGAGGCCGTGCCCTTCGTGCAGGACAACCACTCGTGCTCGCAGCGCGGCGTGCTGCGCGGCCTGCACTACCAGTTGCCGCCGCATGCCCAGGGCAAGCTGGTGCGCGTGGTGAAGGGCAGCGCATTCGACGTTGCGGTCGACATCCGCCAGGGCTCGGCCACCTTCGGCCGCTGGGTCGGCGTGACGCTGGACGCCACGAGCCACCGCCAGCTCTGGATCCCACCCGGCTTCGCCCATGGCTTCCTGGCGCTGGAGGACGACACGCACTTCCTCTACAAGACGACCGACTACTACGCCCGCGACTGCGAGCGCGCCATCGCCTGGAACGACCCGGCAATCGGCATCGACTGGCCAACGCTGGGCAGTGCACCGACGCTCGCTGACAAGGATGCCGCCGCGCCACCCCTTGCCGAGGCAGACACCTTCAAGGCCACCCCATGACGACACCGATCCCCGTTCAGCCCGTGATCATGGCCGGCGGCGGCGGCACCCGCCTTTGGCCGCTCTCGCGCGCGGGCTACCCGAAGCAGTTCCTGGTGCTGACCGCCGACAACCGCAGCCTGTTCCAGCAAGCCGTGCTGCGCATGCAAGGCCTCGCCGGTGACGACGTCGTCCTCGCGCCGCCACTGACCATCGGCAACGAGGAGCACCGCTTCCTGGTGCTCGACCAGTTGCGCGAGGTGGGTGGCGACTCGGGGCCGGTGGTGCTCGAGCCCGCCGCACGCAATACCGCGCCGGCCATGACGCTGGCGGCCTTGCAGGCGAGCATTGGCGGCGCCGACCCGGTGCTGGTGGTGGTGGCGGCCGACCATGTCATGGCCGATCTGCGCGCCTTCACGCTGCGCATTGCACGCGGCCATGCAGGAAGCGTCGCGTGGGCGCTATCGTCGTGCTCGGCATCACGCCCGACCGCCCGAGACCGGCTACGGCTACATCAAGAGCGCGGCCTGTGCAGGCGGCGCCGCGCGCGTGGAGCAATTCGTCGAGAAGCCCGATCGCGCCACGGCCGAGCGCTACCTCGCCGACGGCCACTACACCTGGAACAGCGGCATGTTCGTGGTGCGCGCGTCGGTGTGGCTGGCCGCGCTGGAACAGTTCCGACCCGACATTGCCGCGGCCACGCGCGCGGCCTGGGCCGCGCGCACGAGCGACGCAGCCTTCGTGCGTCCGGGCAAGGATGAGTTCGCCAGCGTGCCCGCCGAGTCGGTCGACTATGCCGTGATGGAGCGCTGCCCAGGCAGCGCCTTCGACATTCGCATGGTGCCGCTGGCCGCCGGCTGGAGCGACGTCGGCGCCTGGGACGCCGTGTGGCAGGCAGCTGCCAAGGACGCCGACGGCAATGCCGCGCTCGGCGACGCCCTGGTGCAGGACAGCCGCAACACCCTGGTGCACGCCACCAGCCGACTGGTCAGCCTGATCGGCGTACAGGACGTGATGGTGGTCGAGACCCCCGACGCCGTGCTGGTGGCCGACCGCGCGCGCAGCCAGGACGTGAAGAAGATCGTCGCCACGCTCGAGGCGCAGGGCCGCAGCGAAAACTCCTTGCACCGCAAGGTGCACCGCCCCTGGGGCTGGTACGACAGCGTCGATTCGGGGCCGCGTTTCCAGGTCAAACGCATCATGGTCAAGCCCGGCGCCAAGCTGTCGCTGCAGATGCACCACCACCGCGCCGAGCATTGGATCGTCGTCAGCGGCACTGCCGAGGTGACCAACGGCGACCAGGTCATGACCCTGAGCGAAAATCAGAGCACCTACATTCCGGTCGGGCAGAAGCACCGGCTGGCCAACCCCGGCAAGGAACCGCTCGAGATCATCGAGGTGCAGTCGGGCTCATACCTGGGCGAAGACGACATCGTGCGCTTTGAAGACACCTACGGGCGCAGTTGAGTCGATGTCGATGGACAAGCACGCCAAGATTCTCGTCACCGGCCACCGCGGCATGGTCGGCAGCGCCATCGTGCGCCGCCTGCAGGCCGGCGGCTACACCAACCTGCTGACGCGCACGCGCGCCGAACTCGACCTGACCGACCAGCGCGCCGTGCACGCCTACCTGGCCGAGCAGCGCCCGACTACATCTTCGTCGGCGCGGCCAAGGTCGGCGGCATCCAGGCCAACAACACCTACCGCGCCGACTTCATCTACCAGAACCTGCTGATCGAGGCCAACCTCATCCACGGCGCGCACCTGGCGGGCGTGCAGCGGCTGATGTTCCTGGGCTCGAGCTGCATCTACCCGCGCGACTGCCCCGCAGCCGATCAGCGAAGACTACCTGCTGACCGGCCCGCTGGAGCCCACCAACGAGCCCTATGCGATCGCCAAGATCGCCGGCATCAAGCTCGCCGAGAGCTACAACCGCCAGTACGGCCGGCAGTACATCAGCGTGATGCCGACCAACCTGTACGGCCCCAACGACAACTACGACCTGGCCAACAGCCATGTGCTGCCGGCGCTGCTCCGCAAGGCGCATGAAGCCAAGCAGCGCGGCGACGCCGAATTGGTGGTCTGGGGCAGCGGCACGCCGCGGCGCGAGTTCCTCTATGTCGACGACCTGGCCGACGCCTGCGTGCACCTGATGGAGCGCGACTACGACGGCCCGCTGGTCAACATCGGCTGCGGCGAGGACGTGACGATCCGCGAACTCGCCGAGACGGTGATGGACGTGGTCGGCTGCAAGGCGCAGATCGTGTTCGACGCCAGCAAGCCCGACGGCACGCCGCGCAAGCTGCTCGACGTCAGCCGCCTGGCCAGCCTGGGCTGGCGCGCCCGCACGCCGCCTGCGCGACGGCATCGCGCAGGCCTATGCGGCCGCCCCTTTCAATTCCTGAGTACCTGACACATGACGCAAGCAAAGAAAGTCGCCCTCATCACCGGCGTGACCGGCCAGGACGGCGCCTACCTGGCCGAGTTCCTGCTGAAGAAGGGCTACGAAGTGCACGGCATCAAGCGCCGCGCGTCGAGCTTCAACACCGGCCGCATCGACCACCTGTACCAGGATCCGCATGTCGAGGCCAGGAACTTCATCCTGCACTACGGCGACATGACCGACAGCTCCAACCTGATCCGCATCGTCCAGCAGGTGCAGCCCGACGAGATCTACAACCTGGCCGCGCAGAGCCACGTGGCGGTGAGCTTCGAGGAGCCCGAGTACACCGCCAATGCCGACGGCATCGGCGCGCTGCGCCTGCTGGAGGCCATCCGCATGCTGGGCCTGGAGAAGAAGACCCGCTTCTACCAGGCCAGCACCAGCGAGCTCTACGGCCTGGTGCAGGAGACGCCGCAGAAGGAGACCACGCCCTTCTACCCGCGCAGCCCCTACGCCGTGGCCAAGCTCTACGCCTACTGGATCACGGTCAACTACCGCGAGGCCTACGGCATCTATGCCTGCAACGGCATCCTGTTCAACCACGAGAGCCCGCTGCGCGGCGAAACCTTCGTGACGCGCAAGATCACGCGCGCGATGGCGCGCATCGCGCTGGGCCTGCAGGACTGCCTGTACCTGGGCAACCTGAGCGCGCTGCGCGACTGGGGCCACGCGCGCGACTATGTCGAGATGCAATGGCTGATGCTGCAGCAGCAGCAACCCGAAGACTTCGTCATCGCCACCGGCGTGCAGGTCAGCGTGCGCGAGTTCGTGCAGCGCGCGGCGGCCGAACTGGGCATCACGGTCGCATTCAGTGGCGAGGGTGAGAGTGAAATCGGCACCGTGTCGGCGGTAAGCGGCGACAAGGCGTCGTGCAAGGTGGGCGACGTGGTCGTGCGCGTCGATCCCCGTTACTTCCGACCCACGGAAGTGGAGACGCTATTGGGCGACCCTGGTAACGCAAAGCGAAAGCTGGGGTGGTCACCGACAACAACGCTGGGCGAATTGGTGCGCGAGATGGTCGAGAGTGACTACGTCGCCGCCGAGCGCGACAACCTAGTCAAACTGGCTGGATATCAGGCCTTCGACTACAAGGAATGAGTAACAGCTCCGCGTCGCGGTGAGGAGAATCTCGAGCCAGACGCGATCACGGCAATGGTTGCGCGAAAGGCGCCGCATCGCGCAGGGAACCGCCACGCCACGGTCGGTACTCACACAGTAACTTCGCGAGTTCGAGCCGTACGTCGGCGTCCGCCATCAAGGCGTAAGAATCGATCC
>CAVUEP010000001.1:0-79327 GCA_963740395.1 uncultured beta proteobacterium | reverse complement strand
CCGAAGTCTCGGTCGACGAGGCGCGCGCCTTCGTCGCCCGGCTCGATGTCGGCGAATTGACCGGCTTTCGCGGCATCCAGGCCGGCATCGAGAACAGCAACTTCTTCGTCGACACGACCCGGGGACACTGGGTGCTGACGATCTTCGAGCGCCTGAGCTTCGAGCAGCTGCCGTTCTACCTGCACCTGATGCGGCATCTGGCGCAACGCGGCATCCCGGTGCCGGGCCCGCAGCCCGATCGCAGCGGCGCGATCCTGCACCGGCTCAAGGGCAAGCCCGCCGCCCTCGTGAACAAGCTCGGCGGCGGCCACCAGCTCGCGCCCGACGTGCACCACTGCACCCAGGTCGGTGCCATGCTCGCGCGCATGCACCTCGCCGGCCTGGACTTCGAGATGGTGCAGCCCAACCTGCGCGGCCTGCCCTGGTGGACCGAGACCGTGCCGCTGGTCCGCCCCTTTCTCGACGACGCGCAACGCGACTTGATCGACGGCGAGCTGGCCTTCCAACAGCAGCTGGCGGCGTCGCCCGCCTATGCCAGCCTGCCGCACGGCCCGATCCACGCCGACCTGTTCCGCGACAACGTGATGTTCGAGCCCGGAGAGGTCGGCCACGAGCGCCTCTCGGGCTTCTTCGACTTCTATTTCGCTGGCGTCGACTGCCTGCTGTTCGACCTCGCGGTGTGCCTGAACGACTGGTGTGTCGACCTGGCCAGCGGCAGCATGGTCGAGGACCGCGCCCAGGCCTTCGTCGCCGCCTACGCCTATGCCCGACCTCTGACTTCGAACGAGCGCCGTCTGATGCCCGCTCTGCTGCGCGCCGCGGCGTTTCGCTTCTGGCTTTCGCGGCTGTGGGACCTGCACCTGCCGCGCGATGCCACGATGCTCAAGGCCCACGACCCGACCCACTTCGAGCGCCTGCTGCGCGAGCGCATCGCTCAACCCTGGCACCCCGACACACCATGAGCATTCGTATCCTCGACGCGAGCGCGCGCGACGGAGTTGCGTGGGTCAGCCGCGCTTTCGCGCTGTTCCTGCAGAAGCCGCTGGCGCTGTCGGCGCTGTTCGCGCTGTTCCTGTTCGCCGCACTGGTCTTCCTGGTGCTGCCCTACATCGGCCCGGTGATGCTGCTGATGGCCATGCCGCTGCTCGGCCTGGGCTTCATGATCGCCTCGCGCTCGGCGCTGGCAGGCGGCCCGGTGCATGCCGGTCAGCTGCTCGAGCCGCTGCGCGGCGGCAGCGATGTGGCCGTCGCGCGGCGCAAGCAGCTCCTGCTGCTGTGCGGCGCCTTTGCCCTGGGCACGGCGCTCGTGATGCTGGCCAGCGACGCCCTCGACGACGGCGCGTTCGAGAAGCTGCAGATCCTGCTGGCCAGCGGCCGCACCGAGGCTACGCAGAAGGAGATCGACGCCCTGCTTGGCGAGCCCGGCCTCCTGAATGGCATGCTGCTGCGATTGGGCGGCACGGCGCTGCTGTCGATCCCGTTCTGGCATGCCCCGGCGTTGGTCTGGTGGCAGGGCCAGGGCGTGGCCCAGGCCCTGTTCTCGAGCACGCTGGCCTGCTGGCGCAACCGCGGCGCGTTCGTCGCGTACATCCTGGCCTGGACCATGACCATCGTCGTCTTCGGCGTCGTTGCGGGCGGCCTCTTCGCCCTGATCGGCGCACCGCAACTGGTCACGATCGCCGCCGTGCCGGCCGCGCTGATGTTCTCGACCGCGTTCTATGCCTCGCTGATCTTCACCTACCAGGGCTGCTTCGCCGACGGCGCCGATTGACATCGACCTCGGGACGCGCCGGGCCGCTCCCAAGCGGCCTGAGCTCCCCTCGGGGGGCGCGAGCGCAGCGAGCTTGGGGCCGTCAATTCGGGACGCGCCGGGCCGCTCCCAAGCGGCCTGAGCTCCCCTCGGGGGGCGCGAGCGCAGCGAGCTTGGGGCCGTCAGTTCGGGACGCGCCGGGCCGCTCCCAAGCGGCCCGAGCTCCCCTCGGGGGGCGCGAGCGCAGCGAGCTTGGGGCCGTCAGTTCACGGGCGTCAGCTTGGCGATCGACAGCTGCAGCCACTTCGCGCCATGACGGCCGAAATTGACCTGGGCGCGGGCGTCGTCGCCGCTGCCTTCCAGGGTCAGGATCACGCCCTCGCCGAACTTGGTGTGGAACACGCTCTGGCCTGAGCGCAGCCCATGCGCTGCGGGCGTGCGCGGCGTGAACGCCGGCGCGGCAGGAGCCGGCGCCACGCGTCCCGCGCCGACCATCCCGCCCACGCCGCTGCCGCGCGCCCAGGCGCTCTGGTATTCGCGCTCGTAGCCCGAGCCGAAGGCCGAGTTCTTCGGCGTCAGCCATTTCAGGTTGCCCTCGGGCAGCTCGTCCAGGAAACGGCTCTTGACGTGATAGCGGGTCTGGCCGTGCAGCATGCGCGTCTGCGAGAAGCTCAGGTACAGCCGCTTCCTGGCGCGCGTGATCGCCACGTACATCAGGCGCCGCTCTTCCTCCAGGCCGTCGTGGTCGGACATCGAGTTCTCGTGCGGGAACAGGCCTTCTTCCAGGCCGGTGATGAACACCGCGTCGAACTCCAGGCCCTTGGCCGCGTGCACCGTCATCAGCTGGATCGCGTCCTGCCCGGCCTGGGCCTGGTTGTCGCCAGCTTCGAGCGCGGCATGCGTGAGGAACGCCGCGAGCGGGCTCATGATCTCGCCGGTTTCGGCGTCGGGCGTCAGCGCCTCGGCCAGCAGCGCGACGCCGCCGGCGATGGCACCGGGCCCCTGCTCGTCGACCGGCAGCGCCACCGCGTCCTTGCCGAAGCCTTCCTGCGTGACGAAGGCCTCGGCCGCGTTGACCAGTTCGTCCAGGTTCTCGATCCGATCCTGGCCTTCCTTTTCGCTGCGGTAGAAGTCGACCAGGCTTGAGCGCTGCAGCACGGCCTCGATGATCTCGCGCAGCGTCTGGCCGCGCGTGGCTTCGCGCAGGCCGTCGATCAGCGCGTTGAAGCCCGCCAGGTTGCCGCCGCCCTTGCCGGCCACGGCACCGACGCTCTGGTACAGGCTGCGGCCGCTGCTGCGCGCGACATCCTGCAACTGCTCGAGCGTGCGCGACGCCGATGCCGCGCGTCGGGAAATTCACCACGCGCAGGAAGCTGGTGTCGTCGTTCGGGTTCTCCAGCAGGCGCAGGTAGGCCAGCGCATGCTTGACCTCGGCGCGCTCGAAGAAGCGCAAGCCGCCATAGACGCGGTACGGTATGCCGGCGTTGAACAGCGCACTCTCCAGCACGCGGCTCTGGGCGTTGCTGCGGTACAGCAGCGCGATCTCGGAGCGCGGCATGCCGCCGCGATGCAGTTGCCGCAACTCGTCGAGCACCCACTGCGCCTCGGCATAGTCGCTCGTCACCTCCACCACGCGCAGCGGCTCGCCGGCCCCCGCCTCGGTGCGCAGGTTCTTGCCCAGGCGCTGCAGGTTGTGCGAGATCAGGCCGTTGGCGGCGTCCAGGATATGGCCGACCGAGCGGTAGTTCTCTTCGAGCTTGATGACCCGCTGCACGCGGTACTCGCGTTCGAAGTCGGCCATATTGCCCACGCGCGCGCCGCGGAAGGCGTAGATGCTCTGGTCGTCGTCGCCGACCGCGAACACGCTCTGATCGGCAGCCCCAGTGGATTGACCGGTCCCCGCCTGGCCAGGCGGGGGTGCAAACATCTGCAGCCAGCGGTATTGCAGGCGGTTGGTGTCCTGGAACTCGTCGACCAGCACATGGCGGAAGCGATGCTGGTAATGCGCGCGCAGCGGGTCGTTGTCGCGCAACAGCTCGACCGTGCGCAGCATCAGTTCGGCGAAGTCGACCACACCCTCGCGTTGGCACTGCTCTTCGTAGGCCTGGTAGATCAGGGCCAATTGGCGCGTCTGCTCGTCGCGCAGCTCGATGTCGCGCGGGCGCAGGCCGCCGTCCTTGCTGCTGGCAATGAACCAGGCCACCTGCTTGGGCACGAAGCGCTCTTCGTCGAGCTTCATGCCCTTGATCACGCGCTTGACCGCCGACAGCGAGTCGGCGCTGTCCAAAATCTGAAACGACTGCGGCAGGCCGGCGAGCTTCCAATGCGCGCGCAGGAAGCGGTTGCACAGGCCGTGGAAGGTGCCGATCCACATGCCGCGCACATTCACCGGCAGCATCGTCGTCAGGCGGGTCAGCATCTCCTTGGCCGCCTTGTTCGTGAACGTCACGGCCAGCAGGCCGCCGGGCGAGACCTGACCCGTGGAGAGCAGCCAGGCGATGCGCGTGGTCAGCACGCGGGTCTTGCCCGAGCCCGCGCCGGCCAGGATCAGCGCCGGCTGTGCGGGCAGCGTCACGGCGGCGAGTTGTTCGGGATTGAGCTGGCGCAGCAGGGCGTCATGCCCCGAAATGTCGCGGTGGTGAATCTCGTTGTCTCTCATCGAACGATTCTAGGAGGCCCACGGCACGTAAGCTGCTTGTCACGTCCATGCTGCACTGTTGCCACCTGTGATGACGCCGTTCGGCTCCCGCCCGACCCCGATCAGCCTGGCGCTGCAAGGCGGTGGTGCGCACGGCGCCTTCACGTGGGGCGTGCTCGACGCGCTGCTCGAGGACGGCCGCTTCCCGATCACGGCGGTCAGCGCGACCAGCGCCGGGGCCATGAACGCCGTGGCCCTGGCCCACGGTCTTTGCGAGGGCGGCATAGCCGGCGCGCGCGAGGCCCTGGCAAGGTTCTGGCACGCCGTCGGCACCAGCGTGTCGTTCGATGGCCTGCTCGTGGGCCGCGTGGACAGCCCGGGTTTCGCGCCGACGGCACGGCTCTTCATGCACTGGAGCGGCCTCTTGTCGCCGCGTCAGCTCAACCCGCTGGGACTGAATCCGTTGCGCCGGCTGCTGACCGAGCAGATCGACTTCGAGCGCCTGCGCCGGCCCGACGCGGTGCGCCTGTACGTGGCCGCGACCCACGCCAACAGCGGGCGCCTGCGCCTGTTCGACAATGCCGACCTCAGCGTCGACGCGGTGCTCGCATCGGCCTGCCTGCCCTCGCTGCAACACGCGGTCGTGATCGACGGCGAACCGTGGTGGGACGGCGGCTACAGCGCCAACCCGGCCCTGTTTCCGCTGGTGCGTCAGGGCACGCCCGACCTGCTGATCGTGATGCTGAGCCCGCTGGTCTACGCCGAGGTGCCGACCACGGCCGAGGAAATCCGCGCCCGCGCCCTCGAATTCACATTCAATGCGTCCTTCCTGCGCGAGGCCACGCTGCTGTCCGAATCATGCGCCACGGCGCGCAGCTCGCTGTGGCCGTTCGGCCTGCTCGAGCGCCGGCTCCTGAAACTGCGCACGCACCTGATCGACAGCGAACAGACCTTGTCGCGGCTGACACAGGAGTCGCGCCTGATTGCGCACCGGCCCTTCCTCGAGAGCCTGCGTGACGCGGGGCGCGATCGGGCGCGGCGCTGGCTGGCCACCGCGGCTGCGCAGGTGGGTCGGCGTTCGAGCGTCGACTTGGCCGGGCTGTTCACGGCCCCAGGCGCCAGGCGGCCCGCGTAGAATCCGCCACCGGGCCCAAATACAGGCGCCCGGTTTTCATTTTCCGTCCCGCGCAGGCTTGCGACATCACGGAAAAGGGATGCACCGGCACCCGGTCAAGCGCTCGCAGCCCTGCGACGGCACTGCACCAACGCCGTCGTCAACTGACGAACTGCGCGACCATGGAAATCTTCGATTACGACAACATCCTGCTACTGCCGCGCAAGTGTCGCGTGCAGAGCCGCAGCGAGTGCGACACATCGATCGAGTTCGGCGGCAGGCGCTTCACGCTGCCGGTGGTACCGGCAAACATGAAGACCGTGCTCGACGAGCCGATCGCCGAGACCCTGGCGCGCGGCGACCATTTCTATGTGATGCACCGCTTCGCCCTCGACAGTGTGGCCTTTGCGCGTCGCATGCGCGACAAGCAGCTCTTCGTCTCGATCAGCTCCGGCGTCAAGGACAGCGACGTTGCGATCATCGACCGGCTGGCCGCCGAGGGCCTCGGCGCCGACTACATCACCATCGATATCGCGCATGGCCACGCCGAGAGTGTGCGCAGGATGATCGAGCACATCAAGAAGCGCCTGCCGCAGGCCTTCGTGATCGCCGGCAACGTGGCCACGCCAGAGGCCGTGATCGACCTCGAGAACTGGGGCGCCGACGCGACCAAGGTCGGCGTCGGTCCGGGCAAGGTCTGCATCACCAAGCTCAAGACCGGCTTCGGCACCGGCGGCTGGCAGCTGTCGGCGCTGAAGTGGTGCGCCCGCGTGGCCACCAAGCCGATCGTCGCCGACGGCGGCATACGCCACCATGGCGACATCGCCAAGAGCGTGCGCTTCGGCGCCGCGATGGTCATGATCGGCGCGCTGTTCGCCGGCCATGAGGAGAGCCCGGGCAAGACCGTCGAGGTCGACGGCGAGCTCTTCAAGGAGTACTTCGGCAGCGCCAGCGACTTCAACAAGGGCGAGTACAAGCACGTCGAGGGCAAGCGCATCCTCGAGCCGATCAAGGGCAAGCTGGCCGAGACGCTGCGCGAGATGCGCGAAGACCTGCAGAGCTCGATCAGCTACGCCGGCGGCACCCAGCTGGCCGACCTGAAGAAGGTGAACTACGTCGTCCTGGGCGGCGAGAACGCCGGCGAGCACCTGTTCATGTAGCGCTTCGACGCGCGCCATGCTGGCGCGTGGGCGTGCGCATCGTCACCAGTTCCTCGGCCGCGGTCGGGTGCACGGCCAGGGTCGCGTCCAGGTCGTCCTTGGTCGCGCCCAGCGTGAGCGCGACGCCGACCAGCTGGATCATCTCGGCCGCTTCGGGCCCGACGAGATGGCAACCGATCACGCGACCGCTCGGGCGCTGCACGACGAGTTTCATCAGCATGCGCTCGGCGCTGCCGGCGAATCCCGACTTCATTGGCTTGAAGCTGCTGATGTAGATGTCGATGTCGGCGTGCAGCGCCAACGCCTCGGTCTCGCTCAGGCCCACGCTGCCCACCTCGGGCGTCGTGAACACCGCCAGCGGCACGATCGCCTGCGGGCCCAGGTGCGACAGCCGCGTGCTGCTGCGCCCGCCGAACATGGCGTCGGCATAGGCCTGGCCCTCGCGCACCGCCGCCGGTGTCAACTGCACGCGGTCGGTGACGTCGCCGATGGCGTGGATATGCGGCACCGAGCTGCGGCCATCCAGGCTCACGACGACGGCACCGTTGGCCGCCAGCGCGACGCCAGCCTTTTCGAGCCCGAGCCCGGTGGTGTTGGCGGTCCGGCCCAATGCGCGCAACACTGCATTGGCATTGAGGACCATGCCGTTGTCGAGCATCACCGTCAGGCCGTCACGCCGCGCTTCGATGGCCGCCAGCGACGCGCCATTGAGCAGGCGGATGCCCTGCGATGCCAACTCGGCCTGCAGGTGCGTGCGGACGTCTTCGTCGAAGCCGCGCAACACACGGTCACGCCGCAGCACGACGCTGACCTCGGAGCCCAGGCGCCGCAGCAGGCAGGCGAATTCCAGCGCGATGTACCCCGCGCCCTGCACCACGACATGGCGCGGCTGTTCGGGCCAGTCGAACACATCGTCGGATGAGGAAGCCAGCTCACCGCCCGCAATGTCGGGCGTCATCTGCGGCGTGGCACCCGTGGCGATCAGGATCTGGCGCGCGCGGACGCGCTCGTCGCTGCTGACCAGGCGAACCGTCTTCGCGTCCTCGAGCACCGCCCGCTCGGCATGCAGGACCACCCCGGCGTGCTGCAGGTTGGCGGTGTAGACCCCTTCAAGGCGCGTCACTTCGCTGCGCACCCGGCCCATCAGGTCGGGCCAGGAGAAACGCGGCGCCGCCGACTGCTGCCAGCCGTAGCCGGCGCCCTCGACAAAGGCCTGGCCGTAGCGCGACGCCATCACCATCAGTTTCTTGGGCACGCAACCGCGGATCACGCAGGTGCCGCCGACGCGGTACTCCTCGGCCAACGCGACCTTTGCGCCATGCTGCGCCGCCACCCGGGCCGCGCGTACGCCGCCCGAACCGCCACCGATGACGAACAAATCCACCTCACGCATCGCAATCCCCTGTCAAGACGACAGGAGCATGACATGGATGCGGCCTGAACCTGTGCGCGTGCTCAACGTCCGGACATTCCCGTGCGCTCGCCGCCATCGGCGCCGTCGTAGCGCGCGCGCGGCGTGCTGTAGCGTGACTGCAGCTGTTCGCGCAGCGCCGTGCCGACCGGGCAGGTGCCGTTGTCGGCATGGTGCGCCGCCGCGACCAGCAACGGATCATTGACATCGCCGGTGGGCAGGCTGAAGTCTTCGGCCACCGCGCAGGTGGGCGCGAAGCCGTCGAAGTAGCGGCCCTCGGTGCGCGCGTTGACGCTCTCGAAGTTGACCACGCTGTAGGTCGTGCCGCAGGAATTGCCCTGCGGCAGGAAGCCGACCGGCTTGCCGCAGGTCGTGTCGCCGATGGCCACGACGTTGACGCCCACACCGCGCAGGCCATTGATGACCTGTTCGCTGGCCGAGCAGGTGCGCGGCCCGGCCAGGACGTAGACGGTCGAAAAACCGGCCCAGGCCGCCGGGTTGCCGAAGATGAAGTCCTGGTTGTTGCCGACGTGGCGGTCGTTGTAGAGCAGGCGTGCAAAGACCTGGCCGGTGCCACGCGAACCGGCGGCGTACGACGCCACCGTGCCGCCCATCGATACCAGGCCGCCGCCGTTGTAGCGCAGGTCCAGGATCAGGTCCTGGATGTTGTTGGCCCGAAACGAATCGAATGTGGTCGACAGCGGCGTCGCGGCCTGGCTGATCATGTCCTTGACGCTCACGTAGCCGAGTCGGCGGTTGCCCTGGCTGAGCAGGTTCCGCGCGTTCTGCACCGGTGTCAGCCCGTACACCGCGGCCGTCAAGACCACGGTGCGGTCGCCGAGAGCGTCGCGAAGCACGAGCGTCAACCGCTCGCCTTCTGCATTGGGCGTCAGGCCACTGAAGTCGTTGTTGGCGATTGCGCTGGAGGCGGCGACGCCGTTGATCGACATGACCCGGTCGCCGCGGACCACGCCCGCCGTCGCCGCAGGAGACAACGGCTCGATGTAGCGGACATACAGCGGCGCGCTCGGTTGCGGCGTCGGTGTCGTCACCTCGATGCCGGCCACGGCGACACCGTATCCAAGGGTCTGGCCGTCGCCAAAGAAGCGGTTGAAGCTCTCGGTCGACTGGTAGCCGCTGTAGCGGTCGATCGGCCAGCGCGCACCGCCCCCGTTCGGGATCAGATCCTCGTTGCGGTAGATCAGCGCATCGAAGTAGGACTCGACGCTGCCGTACCCCGCCGGCGAAGGCTTGGGACTCAGCGCGTACCAGAAGTACCAATCGTCCATGTACCCGCGCAGCCAGTCCTGCTGGCCGGCGATGCTGCAACTCTGCGGCGGCGGCGGACCGCCATCGCCACCGCCCCCGCAGGCGGCCAGCAGAACAGGCAGGGCGCAGGCCCAGGTGCGCCAGGACTTGCCGGAATTCAGAACCATGCGGGGTCTCCTCGGTTGGGCCGGCGCCAAGTGTGCACGACCTAGAATCCTTCCAACCCCCCAGACCCCGCCTGCGTTGACACGAACTGTGTCGGTGCGTGTCGCCATTGCTTGTCGCCCCATGACCGAACTCGCCAAGTCCTTCGAGCCCGCCGCCATCGAGGCACATTGGGCGCCGCTGTGGGCCCAGCCGGGGTTGTTCGCGCCAACGCTGGATCCGGCCAAGCCGTCCTTCGCGATCCAGCTGCCGCCGCCCAACGTGACGGGCACGCTGCACATGGGGCACGGCTTCAACCACACGATCATGGACGCGCTGACGCGCTACCACCGCATGCGCGGCTTCAACACGCTGTGGCTGCCGGGAACCGATCATGCCGGCATCGCGACACAGATCGTCGTCGAGCGCCAGCTGCAGGACGAAGGCAAGAGCCGCCACGACATCGGGCGCAAGAACTTCGTCGCCCGCGTGTGGGAGTGGAAGGAGCAAAGCGGCAACATCATCACCGGCCAGATGCGGCGCATCGGCGACACGGTGGACTGGACGCGCGAGTACTTCACGATGGACGCCACGCAGTCGGCCGTCGTCAACGAGACCTTCGTGCGCCTGTTCGACGAGGGCCTGATCTACCGCGGCAAGCGCCTGGTGAGCTGGGACCCGGTGCTGCGCTCCGCGGTCTCTGACCTCGAGGTCGAAAGCCAGGAGGAAGACGGCTTCATGTGGCACATCCGCTACCCGCTGGTGGATGGCTCCGGCTCGGTCGTGGTCGCCACCACACGGCCCGAGACGATGCTCGGCGACACCGCGGTGATGGTGCATCCGGACGACGAGCGCTACACCGCCCTGGTCGGCAAGCAGGTGACGTTGCCGCTGTGCGAACGCACGATCCCGGTGATCGCCGACGCCTACGTCGACCGCGAGTTCGGCACCGGCGTGGTCAAGGTCACGCCGGCGCACGACGCCAACGACTACGCGGTCGGCCAGCGTCACGGCCTGCCGCTGATCGGCGTGCTCGCGCTCGACGCCACGATCAACGACCAACGCGCCCGCAGCCTACCGCGGCCTGGACCGCTTCGTCGCCCGCAAGCGCGTGGTGGCCGACCTCGATGCGCAGGGCCTGCTGGTCGAGACCAAGAAGCACAAGCTGACCGTGCCGCGCTGCGCGCGCACCGGGCAGATCGTCGAGCCGATGCTGACCGACCAGTGGTTCATGGCCATGACCAAGCCCGGCCCCGACGGCGCAGTCGATCGCCGGCCGCGCGATGGCGGCGGTCGAGCGCGGCGACGTGCGCTTCGTGCCGCCGCAATGGGTCAACACCTGGAACCAGTGGATGAACAACATCCAGGACTGGTGCATCTCGCGCCAGCTCTGGTGGGGGCACCAGATCCCGGCCTGGTACGGCAGCGGCGGCGAGTTGTTCGTGGCGCGCAGCGAGGACGAGGCCCGGGTCAAGGCCACCGCGGCCGGCTATCGCGGCGAATTGACGCGCGACGAAGACGTGCTCGACACCTGGTACTCGGCCGCGCAATTCCCCTTCTCGACCGTCGGCTGGCCAGGCAAGAGCGCCGAGCAGGACCTGTTCCTGCCCTCGACCGTGCTGGTCACGGGCTTCGACATCCTCTTCTTCTGGGTCGCCCGGATGATCATGATGACGCTGCACTTCACGCGGACTGACGATTGCCCAGAGGGCAAGGTGCCGTTCCGCGACGTCTACATCCACGGCCTGGTGCGCGACGCGCATGGCCACAAGATGAGCAAGAGCGAAGGCAACGTGCTCGACCCGGTGGACCTGATCCAGGGCGTCGACCTCGAGTCGCTGATCCGCAAGTCCACCGTCGGCCTGCGCCGGCCCGAACATGCGCCCAAGATCGCCGCGCGCATCACGAAGGAATTCCCGCAGGGCATGCCGGCCTACGGCGCCGATGCGCTGCGCTTCACGATGGCCAGCTACGCCAGCCTGGGCCGCGACATCAACTTCGACACCCAGCGCTGCGAGGGCTACCGCAATTTCTGCAACAAGCTCTGGAATGCCACCCGCTTCGTGCTGATGAACTGCGAAGGTCAGGACTGCGGCTTCGCGCCGCATGGTGCCGAGGAATGTGTCCCAGGAGGCTACCTCGACTTCTCACCCTCCGACCGCTGGATCGTCGGCGAACTGCAGCGCGTCGAAGCCGCGGTCGCCCAGGGGTTCGCCGACTACCGGTTCGACAACGTCGCCAATGCGCTCTACAGCTTTGTCTGGGACGAATACTGCGACTGGTATCTCGAGATCGCCAAAGTGCAGATCCAGACCGGCGACGCGGCGCAGCAACGCGCCGCGCGGCGCACCTTGATCCGTGTGCTGGAGACCGTGCTGCGGCTGCTGCACCCGCTGACGCCGTTCATCACCGCCGAGTTGTGGGAGCGTGTGGCGCCGGTCGCGCAACGCAAGGTCGCCGGCGCCGCCGACAGCATCGTCAGCGCGCCCTACCCCGAGGCACAGGTCGAGCGCATCGACCCGCAGGCCGATGCCTGGATTGCGCAGTTGAAGGCGCTCGTCGGCGCCTGCCGCAACCTGCGCAGCGAGATGTCGCTGTCACCCGCAGAGCGCGTGCCGCTGCTGGCCTACGGCGACGCCGGCTTCATCGATGCGGCCACGCCCTTGCTGAAGTCATTGGCGCGCTTGTCGGAGGTCAAGCGTGAGCCGGATGAGGCCGCCTTCGTGCAGGCGACAAAGAATGCGCCCGTGGTCGTGCAGGGTGCTGTTCGGTTGGCGCTCGAAGTGACGATCGACGTGGCCGCGGAGCAGCAGCGCCTGGCCAAGGAGATCGCCCGCCTGCAGGGCGAGGTCGTGAAGGCCGAGGCCAAGCTCGGCAATGCCGGCTTCGTGGCGCGCGCGCCTGCGGCCGTGGTCGAGCAGGAGCGCGCCCGTCTGGCCGAGTTCAGCCAGACGCTTCGTCGGCTGGAAGATCAAGCGGCAGGTCTGGCGACGTCGCCTTGAACTCCGCGCGCTGCGCCGTTGCCGCCGCATTCAACAGTTCATCGATGCGGCGCGTCACGGCCCAGGCACTGCGGATGCGCGATTCGCGGGTCGTGCTGGCCACGCGAGGCGTGATCTGCAGCGTGTCGATATCGTGCAGCGGGCGACCCTGGTCCATGGCGCCGGGCTCCATGCTGTCGAACCAGGCCGCCGCCATGCGTCCTGTGGCCAGCACTTCGGCCAGTGAGGCTTCATCGAACAGGCTCGAGTGGGCGATGCTGACCATCACCTGATTGGGCTTGCAGAAGGGCAGGAAGCGCTCGCCGATCAGCCCCTGGTAGCGCGTGAAGTAGCCCAACTGCACGCACACCCCGTCGCACTGTTCCATCAGATCGCGCAGCGGCAACGGCTCGACGCGCCAGCGGCCCCAGACGTTGTCGGACGCGTGCACGGTCGGGTCGTAGCCGACCACGCGAGAACCGAATGCCCCCAGCAACTGCGCCAGGGACCGCGCCGCCGGCACCATCCCGATCAGGCCGATCGTCGCGCCGCTGAGTTCTCGGCCGACCAGCAGACCTTCGGCATTCACGACTGGGACCCGCCGCAGCAGTGCCAGCAACGCGCCGACCATGAATTCCGCCTCGGCCACGGCACTGGCGGTGACGCTGCGCACCACTTCAACGCCCGCGCGGCCGCAGGCGTCCAGGTCGATGTTCTCGGCGCCGGCGCTGAGGCGTCCGACGGCCCGCAGCACGGGCGCGAAGTGCAGCACCTGCGCGTCGATCGCCACCGACGGCGGGATGATCAGCGCGCGCACGTTGAACAGGGCCTGGCGCAAGGCCCGCGCGTCGTGCGCCAACTCGGGGGCATAGCGCACGGCATGGCGTTCGCCCAGCCACTGCATGACCTCCGGCTCGAGCGGCTCAACGATCAGGACGTCCATGCACCCACAGGGCAGTTTTCACGCCGGCCGCGACGGTGCCGCGTGCCAGAATCTGCCCGTCTCCCCACTATCGATTGTAAGTAAATGCACATCAAGAAGGCGATCTTTCCCGTTGCAGGACTCGGAACTCGATTCCTGCCAGCCACGAAGGCCCAGCCGAAGGAGATGCTGCCGGTGGTCGACAAACCGCTGATTCAATATGCGGTTGAAGAGGCGTACGCCGCCGGCGTTAGGGAGATGATCTTCGTCACGGGCCGCCACAAGCGACCCATCGAGGATCACTTTGACATGACGTTCGAGCTCGAAGTAGCCCTTGAACAGGCGGGTAAGGCGGAATTACTGCACGTTGTGCGCAGCGTCAAGCCCGATGACATGGAATGCATCTATGTGCGCCAACCCCAGGCGTTGGGTCTGGGCCACGCCGTCCTGTGTGCTCAGCGCCTGGTTGGCAACGAGCCTTTCGCGGTGTTGTTGGCAGACGACTTGATGGTCGGCGAGCCGCCGGTGCTGGCGCAAATGGTGGCGCAGTACGACGAATGGCAGGTGTCGATCCTGGCCGTTCAGGAGGTGCCCGCGGAGCACACGAAGCGCTACGGCATCGTCGCGGGCACGCCGGTCAGCGACCGGCTGATGGACATCGAACGCATCGTCGAGAAACCGGCGCCCGCCGACGCCCCCTCGCGGTTGGGCGTGGCGGGCCGCTACATCCTCACACCCGGCCTGATGCGCGAACTGGCCACCCAAACGCGGGGCGTGGGCGGCGAGATTCAACTCACCGACGGCATCTCGGATCTGTTGCGCCGTGAAAAGGTGTTCGCCTATCGCTACGAGGGCAAGCGCTACGACTGCGGCAGCAAGGAAGGCTTCCTGCAGGCCAATGTCGAACTGGCACTCGTGCACCCGCAGATAGGGCCGGGGTTCCGCGACTACCTGAAGGCGCTGGACTTCTAGCCGACGGCGCTACCTGCGGCGCAGGTAGTGCACGAACTCCTTCTCGCTGCTGGTCTGCTCGACGAGTTCGTTGCCGGTCTGGCGCGCGAAGGCCTGGAAGTCGCGCACCGAGCCGGGGTCGGTTGCCACGACCATGAGCACTTCGCCGCTCTGCATGTCGGACAACGCCTTCTTGGCCTTCAATATCGGCAGCGGGCAGTTCAGGCCGCGGGTGTCGATTTCCTTGTTCGCTTCCATGCGGGTATTCCTTCAGAGCGGCGTTGATTCTAGGCGCGGGCCGTGGCGTCCAGGAACACCGGCTCATGCCCGCGGCTCGTGAGCCAGTCAGCCAGCGCCTGGCCGGTTCCCGCAGGCCAGCACTTCAGATTCTGCGGCGCGATCAGTTTGTACTCGGCCAACTCCGGCGACAAGCGCACGTCGCCGCGCGCCCGCGCGTGGTAGGCAATGATGACCTGGTTCATGCGCTGGAAGTCGTAGACGCCGATCAGCGAGACCGCATCGACCTTCAACGCGGTCTCTTCTGCAATTTCACGCACGATGCCCGCGGCCGGTGTCTCGCCCGCCTCCATGAAACCCGTGATCAGCGCGAACTTGCCGCCCGGCCACGCGGCATTGCGCGCCAGCAGCACGAGCCCGTCGCGGTCGACGCACTCGATGACGGCCGCAAGCACGGGCGTCGGATTGTTCCAATGCGTGAAGCCGCAGGCCGCGCAACGCAGCCGCACCTTCGGCCCGCTGTCTTCGATCTGCTCGATCGATGCCAGCGGCATGGCGCAGGCAGGGCAGTAGCGGAATTCGACGGTCATGGCGCGCGTTCGAACGTCATGCGGCGCGGCCCGGCCTCGGGGCCACCGTGCAACGGTCAGGCCGGGAATACGCCTGTGGACAGGTAACGGTCGCCACGGTCGCAGACGATGAACACGATCGTCGCATTCTCAAGTCGCTCGGCCAGGCTCAAGGCCACGCAGCAGGCGCCCGCCGCAGAAATGCCGGCGAAGAGGCCCTCTTCGCGTGCCAGGCGGCGCGCCATGTCCTCGGCGTCGGCCTGGCCGACCAGCACGATCTCGTCGACGTAGGTGGCGTCATAGATCTTGGGCAGGTAGGCCTGCGCCCACTTGCGGATGCCCGGGATGCGCGAGCCTTCGCTCGGCTGCGCGCCGACGATGCGCACCGCCGGATTCTTTTCCTTCAGGAAGCGCGACACGCCCGTGATCGTGCCGGTCGTGCCCATCGCGCTGACGAAGTGCGTGATGCGGCCCTCGGTGTCGGCCCAGATCTCGGGGCCCGTCGTCTCGTAGTGGATGCGCGGGTTGTCGGCGTTGGCGAACTGGTCGAGCACTCGGCCCTTGCCGTCGGCCTGCATCTGCAAGGCCAGATCGCGCGCGTACTCCATGCCGCCCGAGCGTGGCGTCAGCACCAGCTCGGCGCCGAAAGCCTTCATGGTCTGCGCTCGCTCGATCGACAGGTCCTCCGGCATGATCAACAGCATGCGGTAGCCGCGGATCGCGGCGGCCATGGCCAGCGCGATGCCGGTGTTGCCCGACGTGGCTTCGATCAGCACATCGCCCGGCGCGATGTCGCCACGCTCCTCGGCACGCCGGATCATGCTCATGGCCGGACGGTCCTTGACCGAGCCGGCCGGGTTATTGCCCTCGAGCTTGCCCAGGATCACGTTGCCGCGTTGCGTGTTGGCGGCACCGGGCAGGCGCTGTAGTTGTACCAGCGGCGTCGCGCCGATCACGTCCTCGAGGCTCTTGTAGGCGGGCATGGCGCCATTGTGGCAGTCCGGGGTGCAAAGCGCTCGCCTTGCCCCGAAGGCCCGCGACCGCGCAGGGTGCATGTGATAATTCGCGCCGACGCGCTACCACGTGCTCTGACTGACCTGCCCGGGTGGCGAAATCGGTAGACGCAAGGGACTCAAAATCCCTCGCCGCAAGGCGTGCCGGTTCGAGTCCGGCCCCGGGCACCACCACCAACACGATGCCGCCAATCCCACCGGTCACGAAAAACCTGCTGCTGATCTGCGTTGGCATCTTCCTGGCGCAGCAGATCCTGCCGCCAGCGCTGACGAACATGTTCGCGTTGTGGCCGCTGCAGAGTGGCGCCTTCATGCCGTGGCAGCCGCTGAGCTATGCCTTCATGCATGGCGATATGCTGCACCTCTTCTTCAACATGCTCGCGCTGTGGATGTTCGGCGCCGAGATAGAACGGCTGTGGGGCGGCAGGCGCTACATCCACTTCCTGCTGGCAAGCGCACTGGCCGCGGCGGTCGTGCAACTGCTGTGGACCCTGATGATCGGTTCGCGCGCACCGACGGTCGGCGCCTCGGGCGCGACCTTTGGCCTGTTGCTGGCCTTCGGCATGATGTTTCCGAACCGCACGATCATGCCGCTGTTCCCGCCGATTCCGATGAAGGCCAAGTACTTCGTCGCCATCTTCGGCGCGCTCGAGTTGATCTTCGGCGTCACGGGCGGCAGCGGCATCGCGCACTTTGCCCACCTCGGCGGCATGCTGGGCGGCTTCCTCATGATTCGCTACTGGCGCGGGCAGGCGCCCTTCGGCCGCCGTCGCTGACCGTCGCCCGCGGCGCGGGCGTCATTGCATTGCGCCGGGGCTTGGCGCATTCTTCGGTCTGGCCGAAGGAGGCGTGCGATGCGGATGCTCATTCGACAAGCGATGTGGATGACGTGGTGGCTGACCTCGGCGGCTCTGGCCGCAACGCCGTCGGCGCCATCTGCTGCACCGACCGAGCTTGAAGCGCAGTCGCGCGCCCTGGAGCGGGCCAGCCAGGCCGTCGTGGGCGTGCAGGCCTTGGCCCTGGAGGGCGCGCGCTCGAACGCCACGCTGGGGCGAATCCGCCAAGGCTCTGGCGTCGTCATCGGCCCCGACAGCCTGGTGTTGACGATCGGCTACCTGATCCTCGAGGCCGACCAGGTGCAACTCGTTCTCGACGACGACCGGGCGGTGCCTGCGCGCGTCGTCGCCTACGACCTGGCCACCGGGTTCGGCCTGCTGCAGCCATTGGCCCCGTTGCGCGTGTCCCCGGCACCCCTGGGCGGCTCGCGCGCGGTGTCGCCCGACGAGTCGCTGTTGGTCGCCAGCGGCGGCGAGCAGGGCCAGCTCAGCATGGCCCGACTGGTCTCGCGGCGCCCCTTCGCGGGCTACTGGGAGTACCGCATCGACGACGCCCTGTTCACGGCGCCGCCACGCACCGACCACAGCGGCGCAGGTTTGTTCAACAGCCGCGGCGAACTGGTGGGCATCGGCTCGCTGATGGTGGCCGACACGCGCAGCAACACACCCGCCGAGGGGCCGCGTCGGCCAGGCAACATGTTCGTACCCACTGACCTGCTGCACCCGATCCTGGGCGAGTTGCGCACGCGTGGCGTTTCCAGCGCGAGCCGGCGCGCCTGGCTGGGCGTGAATTGTGTCGAGCAGGCGGGCGTGTTGCATGTCGTTCGCGTTGCCGCGGACAGCCCGGCCGACGTGGCTGGCCTGCAAGTCGGCGACCGTATCCACGCCATCGACGGCACAGCGGTGTCGACGCTCGACTCACTGTGGACACGGCTGTGGTCCGGCGGCCCCGCCGAGCGCGCGCTGACGCTGGAGATAGAACGCGACGGGACCCGCCGCGGCGTCGACCTGCACAGCATCGACCGCGCGCAGGCGATCAAGCGCGCCTCAGGCATCTGAGTCAGCGGCCCAGGCTGTCGCAGGCGTCGGATAGCGCAGGCGCAGGCGCAATTCCTGATGCAGGCGTCGGTTGACGAGCCGGCGCGACTCCGAGAGGAAGCTCATTTGCATCGGCGAGAGCGCGCGCTCGGCTTCTTGGCGTGACAGGCGTGGCGCGCGCGGCAAGGAAAAGGCGTCGGCCACTGCGTCGAAGTGCTCGCCCATTCTCGACTCGCCGTCGTCACTGACATGGTAGATCCGCTGCGGCGCCCCGCGCATCAGCGCCAGCACGCAGGCGCGCGCCAGGTCGTCAGCATGGATGTGGTTGGTGTAGACGTCGTCAGCGGCTTGCAGCAGCGGCGTGCCGCGCCGCACGCGTTCGCGCGGATCGCCGCCATCGCGATCCAGGGCATAGATGCCCGGTATGCGCAGCACACTGACGCGTCGCGCCAAGGCCCTGCCGTGGTGACGCATGCGCATCTCGGCGTCGACGCGCCGCCGGGCTCGGTCCGTCTGCGGCGCAACCGACCGGGTCTCGTCGATGCGCGCGCCCCCCGCATCACCGTACACGCCGCTGGTGCTGGCGTAGACGATGCATCGAACGCGAGCACTGCGCGCCAGGGCCTGCAGCAGTCGCCGGCTGCGCGGGTCGGCCACGCCCTTCGAGGGCGGCGGCGCCAGGTACAACACCATGTCGGCCAGGGCCGCCAGCCGGCCCAGCGACGCGACGTCATCCAGGTCGCCCATCAGCGGGATCGCGCCGGCTGTGCGAAGGATCGACACCCGTGCAGGCGTGGGCGTCAACGCCAGCAGGCGGACGCGGCCCCGCAGCAGACCCAGCACACGCAGCCCGATGTCGCCGCAACCGACGATCAGCAGGGCAGGACGGCGGGCGCGTGACGGGGGCAGCATGGTGGCATCGAGGCGGCGGGGTTCGGCAGCAAGCCACCGGGCACAATTCCACCCAGTGTAGAAGCCCGAGAGATCCGAGCGATGCCCTTCAAAATCCTGGTTCAACCCGCCGGCCTCGAATTCGAGGTGGTGCGCGACGAAGCGATCCTGCCGGCGGCGATCCGCGCCGGTGTCGGCCTGCCCTACGGCTGCCGCGACGGCGCCTGCGGCTCGTGCAAGAGCCGGCTGCTCGAGGGTCGCGTGATCCATGGCGCGCACCAGGCCAAGGCGCTGCCACCACAGGAAGAAGCCGATGGCTGGATCCTGACCTGCTGCGCCACGCCCCAGACCGATTGCGTGATCCAGGCGCGCACGGTGGCCGGCGCCGGCGAGTACCCGCAATTGAAGATGCCCGCACGCGTGGCGACGTTGTCGCGCCCAGCCCCCGACGTCGTGCTGATGCGTCTGCAGTTGCCGGCCACGGTGGCCTACAAGTACCGCGCCGGCCAGTACCTCGAATTCATCTTGCGGGATGGTGCGCGCCGCAGCTACTCGATGGCGAACGCACCTGAACGCCTGGGCGAGCCGCCCGTGGTCGAACTGCACCTGCGGCACATGCCCGGCGGCAAGTTCACCGACCATGTGTTTGCAGCGATGAAGGAGCGCGACATCCTGCGTGTCGAGGGCCCATTCGGCAGCTTCTTTCTGCGCGAGGACAGTCAGGCACCGATCGTGCTGCTGGCCTCGGGCACCGGATTTGCGCCGATCAAGGCCCTCATCGAGCACATGCAAACCACGGGCAGTGAGCGAACGGCCGTTCTCTACTGGGGCTGCCGCACCCGGGCCGACCTGTACCTGCACGACTGGGCGCTCGAGGCAGCAGCGGCGATGCCCAATCTGCGCTACGTGCCCGTCCTCTCCGAGCCGCTGCCCGCCGACGGCTGGCAGGGCCGAACGGGCCTGGTGCATCAGGCCGTCATGTCGGACCTGCCTGACCTCTCGGGCCATGTCGTGTACGCCTGCGGCGCGCCGGTGATGGTCGAGTCGGCGCGACGCGACTTCAAAGCCCGCTGTGGCCTGCCCGAGGAGGCCTTCTACGCCGACAGCTTCACGTCGGAGGCCGACAAGCACGGCACCTGAATTGCCGGCCCCAGGGGCCCTGGACCCCCCAAGATTCAAAGGCATGACAAACCGCTGATTCGCGCCCAGAATGTGTGTCCGGCGCCGTGACGGCGCGCCACGTCATAGAGGGAGTTCGCATGTCCATGCAAACTCGAACCGTCATGACACTTCTGGCCGTGGCGGCGGCCGTTGTGGCCCCTGGGGCAAGGGGCCAGACCCTGGGCGAAGGAGGCTCCGCGGCCCAGGGCAGCGCCGGCCCGCAAGGCGCCCAGAACGCCAGCGCGCAACTCGAGAAGTGCGACGCCCCTAAGGGCACGCTGGCGGTGGTCGAAGCGCAGAGCCAGGTCATCGCCAGCCTGGGTCGCTACGGCCTGCAATCGCCCACCGGCCTGATCCGCATGATCGTGCAGCAATCCAACTGCTTCCAGGTCGTCGAACGCGGCGTCGCGATGCAGAACATGATGCAGGAACGCGCCCTGGCCGCGGGCGGCCAGATGCAGTCCGACCAGAACATCGGCAAGGGTCAGATGGTCGCCGCGGACTTCATCGTGACGCCCAATGTGGTGTTCAGCGAAGGCAACGCCGGCGGGGTCGGTGGTGCCCTTGGCGGCCTGTTCGGCCGCCTCGGTGGAGCCGGTGCCGTGGTCGGCGCAGTGGCCGGTGGCTTGAAGTTCAAGGAGGCGCAGACCAGCATGTTGCTGGCCGATACGCGCTCGGGTATTCAGGTCGCGGCTGCCGAGGGCAGCGCCAAGCAGACCGACTTCAATCTTGGCGGTGCCCTGTTCGGCGGCGGCGGCGGTGCCGCGCTGGGCGGGTACACCAATACCAATGAAGGCAAGGTCATCACCGCGTCGTTCCTCGACAACTGGAACAACATCGTGCGCGCGATCCGCAACAACGCCAGCCTGATCCAGGCCAAGGCCGGCCCGGCCTCGACGGCCAACCAGGCCGGCAGCGTGCAGGCCGGCGCGGCAGCCGAGGGCGACGTGATGGTGGCCAAGATTGCCGGCGTCAAGGTGTTGCGCGGCCCGGCCGACAGCGCCGGCGTGCTGATGTCGTTGGGCAAGACCGACGAAGTCCTCTACCTCGGCGAAGAGCGCAACGGCTTCGCGAAAGTCACGTCGCCGCAGGGCGACGGCTGGGTCAAGAAGGTGCTGCTGAAGAAACCCTGAGGGCCGGCCTGCTGCGCGGTGGCGCCTACAGCACCGCGGTCATGCCGCCGTCAACGTAGATGATCTGGCCGTTGACGTAGTCCGACGCCTGCGAAGCCAGGAACACGGTCACGCCGACCAGTTCGTCGGGCCGGCCCCAGCGCTGGGCCGGCGTGCGCCCCTTGACCCAGGCATCGAACTGCGGGTTGTCGATCAGGGCCTGGTTCATGTCGGTCAGCATGTAACCGGGTCCGATGGCGTTGGCCTGGACGCCATGCACCGCCCACTCGGCGGCCATGGCTTGCGTGAGCATCTTGATGCCGCCCTTGGCCACCGTGTATGGGGCCACGGTGGCGCGCGCGAGCTTGCTGGTCAGGGAGCCGATGTTGATGATCTTCCCGCGCCCGCGCGCCACCATCCGGCGCCCGGCCTCGCGACCAACCACGAAGGCGGCCGTGAGGTTGGTGTCGAGCACGCGGTGCCACTCGGCCGTGCTCAGTTCGAGCATCGGCTTGCGCAACTGGATGCCCGCGTTGTTGACGAGGATGTCGACGGCAAGACTTCGCTGATCGAAGCCCTCGAAGGCCTGCAGGACGGCGGCCTCGTTCGTGACATCGAAAACGGCCCCCTGCGCCTGGTGCCCGGCCTGCTGCAGCTCGCGCACGGCCGTGTCGACACGCGATGCGTCGGTGCCGTTGACGACGATGTGCGCACCGGCGGCCGCGAGCCCCTCCGCCATCGCCCGGCCCAGGCCGCGCGAGGATCCAGTCACGAGCGCGACACGGCCGGTCAGATCAAACAGCGATGGATTCATGGACACCTCGATTCACGCTAGAAAACTGGAAACCCGATTCAGGTCACGTTCGGGCGCGAAGCCAGGGCCGCGCGCCGTGCCAGGCTCGATGGCGGCCAATGTTCACTGGCCCGGTAGTACTCAGGCACCGCCGGCACGTTCGGCGGCAACACGACCCAGGGCTGCTTGGACGCCGTGTAGATATGAATGTCGGGCGGGCAGCGGTCGGGCTCGTCGAGCGTGCCCACGCGAATGAAGCGCAGCGCAGCGCCGGCGCCCGCGTAGTTGCTCCACAACGCGACCCGGCACCTTGGGCAGCGCGAGAACTTCTGCCCCTTGCCGCTTTGGCTTGGGGTGTCGACGACGTCGATCTCGCCGGCCAGCAACTGCACGCGGTCGGCCTCGATCAAGGCGTTGAGCGCGAACGCCGAGCCCGACTCGCGCTGGCACCAGCGGCAGTGGCAGCAGTGCACGAACAGCGGCGCGCTCGTCAGGCGGTAGCGCACGAAGCGGCAGGCGCAACCGCCGTCCAGTGGCTTCGACTCGGGGCTCATGCCGACCGCCTTCCTGGCACAGCCGGCTCGTCAGCGGTGCTTGAACACCGGCTTGCGCTTGCCGATGAATGCTGCCATGCCTTCCTTCTGGTCCTCGGTGGCGAACAGCGAATGGAAGATGCCGCGCTCGTAGGTCACGCCCTCGGCCAGGCCGGACTCGAATGCCGCGTTCACGCATTGCTTGGCCATCATCACGCTGGGCAGCCCGTAGCTGCAGATGGCGGCCGCCGCAGCGAAGGCTTCGTCGAGCAGCTTGTCGGCCGCGACGACGCGGCTGACCAGGCCGGCGCGCTCGGCCTCGGCCGCGTCCATCGTGCGCGCCGTCAGCACCATGTCCATCGCCTTGGCCTTGCCCACCGCGCGCGGCAGGCGTTGGGTCCCACCGGCGCCAGGAATGATGCCCAGCCTGATTTCGGGTTGACCGAACTTGGCCGTATCGGCAGCGATGATGAAGTCGCAGGCCAGCGCCAGTTCGCACCCCCCGCCCAGGGCGAAGCCGGCCACGGCGGCGATGACGGGCTTGCGCACCGCCTTCAACGACTCCCAGTTGCGCGTGATGTAGTTGCCCAGGTAGGCGTCCATGTAGCTGTAGTTGGCCATCACGCTGATGTCGGCGCCCGCGGCAAAGGCCTTGTCGTTGCCGGTGAGCACGATGCAGCCGACGCCAGTATCGGCGTCGAAGCTGTGCAGCGCATGGCCCAGTTCGTCCATCAGGCGATCGTTGAGCGCATTGCGCATGGCGGGTCGATTCAGCGTGATCAGGCCGGTCGCCAATGTGCCGGGCTCGTTGTCGCGGCGCTCGGCGAGGATGCATTCGTAGTCCATGGCTCGATTTCCCAGTCGCAGGCAGTGGCAAAGCATTCACTATACGTGCGCAAGCGCACGACTTGACGTTGCCCACGGTACTGGCCCCAATGGAGTTTGCGCCGGCTGGCGCTATCCTGCGCGCGAAATGAGCACCGTCTACCGCAAGACCGAAAAGGGCGTCAACGAAATTGCCACGCGCGCGCTGCGCCTTGGGCCGCGCCAGCGCAGCGCGCTGATCCTGGTCGACGGCCGCAAGACCGACGTGGAGCTCGCGCAATTGATCCTCGCAGATCCCGCCGGCACCTTGGCCAGCCTGCTGGCCGATGGCTTCATCGAGGTGCTGACGACCCTGGCAGACCGACCCGCCGAGCGCCCGCCCGAGCGCAAGGCGGCGCCGCCCGCGACGGCGGCACCTCGCCCTGCGGCGAGCGACAGCGCGGCCTTCGAGTCGCTGCGACGCGATGCCGTGCGCGCGCTCAATGACCAGCTCGGGCCGGCGGCTGAAATCGTGGCCATCAAGATCGAACGCGCCAAGAGCATGCCCGAGATGCAACCCCTGCTGGTGCAGGCGGCCAAGCTGTTGCGCAACATGCGCGGCAGCGCAGCCGCCGAGGCCTTTGCTGCACGCTTCATCACCACGCCGGAGTCCTGACTCCGCCCCTGTGCCCCTGTCCGTCGGGGGCCGCCCTCGTCAGCGCGGCGCCGAGGCAGCCTCCTGCGCAGCGGCCTGCAACGGCGCCGCATCGAGCATCAGGTCGACATAGGTATCTGCTTCCTGCTGGATGCGAATGCGCACGGGCAGGTATTGCAACGTCGGCGCGAACCAGATCTCGGCACTGAGCTCGTTGCCGGGTCGCCGCACCCCCAGCCGCGGCTTCAAATGGAACGTGTCCAGGTCGCCCACCGGCGTGCTCAGCCGCTCCTGACCCAGCACGTCATAGACCCAAAGGCCGGCGCGCTTGGGCAATGCCAGCGCGATCGTCACCGAATTGCCCGTGCGCAGCAGGGCCGGTTGGGTCGTGAAGAGCCAGGTCATCTGCACGAACTGGCTGGCGGCATCCTGCACGGCAGGTAGCGCGGGATGGTGGCTGCCATTGGCCAGCGTGACATGGTCGGCGTTGAAGAGAATCGTCGCCTGGCGTGGCCGCTGAAAGGCCACCTTGGTCATTTCGTCGTAGCGCTGCGGCGTCAACCCCTGTTCGCCAAGTTCGCCATCGCTGGTCATGCGGCGCGAAATGAATGGCGCGAAGCTGGGGCCTATCGCAACATCCAGGTGGACCTGGTAGCGATCGCCCTGTCGCACCCATTGCACGCGCGCATTGCCGTGCACCTCGCCGCGGTAGTTGCCCGTCAAGACATAGCTCAATCGCGTCGATGGCGGCCACTCAAAGGAGGTGGCGGTCGTGTCGGGAGACGACGCTGCCGCCGTTGGCGCAGAGGCCGCAGCGGACGGTGCCATGTCGGGTTCTGCTTGGGCCAGTACCGGCGCTGGCTCGGGTTCAGGCTCGGAGAGGGGCGCGGACGCTGCCGCCTCGACGGTCGGTGCCGACGCCGCCGGTGGGACTGGCTGCAGCGCGCTGGGCTTCTTGACGGCGCGCGCGGCCGGCGGCGGTGCGGCCGGCGGTGCCGCCGGCGCGAGCGGTTGGACGAAAGCGACTTCGATGCGCTGCAGCGTCGGCTTGTTCGCATCACCCCAGCCGACCAGACTGGCCTGCAGCCACAGTGTGGCCACGGCATGGCCCAGCAGCACCGCCGCGAGCACGCTCCACCAGCCGACCCGCCGCGCGGTGCGCGAGCGAATCGCTCGTGGCGCCTCGCCCTGTGCGTTCACACCCATCGGCGCCCGTTCCGCACGGCTAGGCTCCGAGCCAGCCGCGGCGCAACGAAGCCGCCGCGGGCAATGGCTTGGCAGCCAATGACAGATTCGAGATCTGCGACACCACGCGCGGCGGGCGCACGACGCGCGTGAGCACCCGCTGATCGCGCGCCAGCAGCAGCTCGAAGGGCTCACCGGGGGTCAACCACTGCTGGGCATCGTCGAGTCGGCGCACGCGCCAGCCGTCAACCGCCAGCAACTCGTCGCCCGCCGACACACCGGCCTCGGCCGCCGCACTGCCCGCGAGCACGGTCTTGACCTGCACCCCGCTGAGCGCCCCTTCGGATAGGCGCAGGCCCAGGGCGGCGCTCAGGGTCGTCGGAGATTGACGCAGCGCGAGGCCGGCGGCATCGAACAGGGTCGACAGCGGCAACTCGTCGGTGCCATGGACCCAGGCCGCGAGTTCCTTGGCATAGCCTCGCCCGCCGACTTCGCGCAACGCCGCCGCGATGTCCTGCTCATCGATGGAGCCGTCGCGATGTGTGCGCCACAGCGCCTGCATCACGTCGTCGAGCGTGCCGCGCCGCTCCTTGCGCAGCGTCAGGTCCAGCGCCAGGGCGACCAGCGAGCCCTTGGTGTAGTAGCTGACGGTGGCATTGGGCGTGTTCTCGTCGCTGCGGTAGTACTTGACCCAGGCGTCGTAGCTCGACTGCGCAACGCTCTGCACCTGGCGCCCCGGCGTCGCGGCCACGCCATTGACCGTCTTCGCGACCAGATTCAGATAGGTCGGCGCATCGATCAGTCCCGCGCGCAGCAGCAGCAGGTCATCGTAGTAGGCGGTGAAGCCCTCGAAGAACCACAGCAGCGGCGTGTAGTTCTCGCGCGTGTAGTCGATCTGCGCCAGCTCGCGCGGACGCAGGCGTTTGACGTTCCAGGCATGGAAGTACTCGTGCGAGATCAGGCCGAGCAGCGACTGGTAGCCCTCGCTCGCGCCACCCTGGCCTGTGCGCGGCAGTTGGCGCCGCGCTGCGATCAGCGCCGTGCTGGCGCGGTGCTCGAGGCCGCCGTGGCCCTCCTCCACAGCATGCAGCAGGAAGAGGTAGCGATCGAACGGCGGTTTGGGCTTGCGCTTGCCGTGCCAGAAGTGGATCTGCGTCTGGCAAATGCGGCGCGTGTCGGCCAGCAGTCGCTCGCCGTCCATCCCGGGCCAGGCGCCGGCCACCACGAAGTCGTGTGCCACGCCGGCCACCTCGAAGCTGCCGCGCCAGAAGCGGCCGAGTTCGAAGGGGTGGTCGACCAGCTCGTCATAGTCGCCGGCAACAAACTCCCGCTTGCCAGAATCCCGCATCGCCGTCGCCACCGACCAGCCGCGCGGCAGGCCGCCCAGGCGCAGGCCATGCGGGTCGCCCTCGCGACCTTCCACGCGCAGGCACAGGCTGGTGCCGTTGAAGAAGCCGCGCCCAGCGTCCAGAAACGCCGTTCGCACCGAGGTGTCGAACGCGTAGACGAGGTAGCTCAACTTGAGCGCGGCGCGCCCCGTGCAGTCGGCCTGCCAGGTGGTCTTGTCGAGCTGCTGCAGCGTCACGGCGCTGCGGCCCTGCCGCGCTTCGAGTCCGGAGAGGTGGCGACCGAACTCGCGCACCAGATAGCTGCCAGGAATCCACACCGGCAGGCTGACGCGTTGCTGGGCGGCGGGCGCCGGCACGGTGAGCGTGACGCGGTACTGGTGAGCATGCAGGTCGTGCAGCTCGACGTGGTAGTGAATCATCGAGGGTCGATCAGGCACCGATGGCGCCGTTGGAAGAATCGGCACAGCGACTGCGCCGGGGCCCCGCAGCGCCGTTCGAAACGAATGCCGTCTGCATCGACGCCGATTGTCGCCGCTGCGGCGCGGCCGCTAGACTGGGTCTCTACTTTCACAGCCCACGGGAGATCTCATGCGACGCCGCGTTGCCCTTGCCGCCGCCACCCTCATGCTTGCCGCCACCACTGCGTGGGCGCAAAGCAAGCCGATTCGCCTCATCGTTCCCTACCCGGCCGGCGGCCCGCTGGACCTCGTGGCGCGCCTCTTGGCCGACCAGGCCAAGGCCAGCCTGGGCGTGATCGTGATCGAGAACCGGCCCGGCGCCGGCGGCAACCTCGGCGCCGATGCCGCGGCCAAGTCCGCCGCGGACGGCAGCACGATCGTGATGGGTGCCGTGGCGACCCATGCCATCAACCCCTGGCTCTACGCCAAGATGCCGTACGACGCGCTGAACGACTTCACGCCGATCACGCTGGTGGCGCAGGTGCCCAATGTGCTGGTGATGAATGCCGAGTCCGCACAGCGCCTGGGCATCGCCTCGGTACGCGACCTCGTCATGTACGCCAAGAAGAATCCGGGCCGTCTGAACTACGGCTCGGGCGGCAACGGCAGCGCCGGCCACCTGGCGGGCGAGATGTTCAAGACCCAGGCCGGCCTGTTCATGGTCCACATTCCGTTCGGCGGCGGGGCACCCGCTCAGCTGGCCCTCCTGTCAGGTCAGGTCGACCTCAATTTCGACAACCTCGCCACTGCGTCGGCCAACATCAAGAGCGGCAAGCTCAAGGCGCTGGCCGTGACCACGTCCAAGCGTTCGAGCGCCATGCCCGAGGTGCCGACGATTGCCGAGAGTGCCGCCGACCTGGGCCTGGCCAAGTTCGACATCAATACCTGGTTCGGCCTGTTCGGTCCGGCGCGCATGCCTGCCGACGTGACGGCGCGACTGAACCGCGCCTTCGTCGACGCAATGGGTGCGCCCGACGTCAAGGCGCGGCTGAGCCTGATGATGGCCGAGCCCTCGCCGACCTCGCCCGACGGGTTCACGCAGTTCGTGCGCACCGAACACGCCAAGTACGAGAGCGTCGTCAAGGCCTCGGGCGCCAGGGCCGATTAGAGCCAGTTCACACCCCACACGCCGTGACTGCCTCTTGACGACGCACACCAGGCCCGCTACACGCGCTGAATATGTCGCACCCGCGCGGCGTGCAGCGGCGTGGGGCGAGCGCAGCGGTCCGATCTGGGCACAATGTCGCCAGTCGCCAGGGCCGTCGCGGAGGTCGGATGCCAGTCATTGCCGTTGTCAATCGCAAAGGAGGAAGCGGCAAGAGCACATTGGCCACGCACATGGCAGCAGCCCTGGCGCACCGCGGCCTGGGCGTGATGCTCGGCGACGCCGATCTCCAGGCGTCGACCAGCGCCTGGCTGCGCCGTCGCGCCGCGCTGGCACTTCCCGGTGCGGCCATTGTCGGCCGCAGCATTGACCCGCGCAGTGTGCTGCGCGTACCCGTCGGCGTCTCGCACACCGTACTCGACACGCCTGGCGGACTGCAGGGCTTCGACTTGGCGCGCTGCTTGATCGCGGCCGATGTCGTGCTGATCCCCGTCTGCGCGTCGACGTTCGATCTCGAGTCCGCCGCCGCTTGCTATGGCGATCTGAGTCGACACCCACGCGTGACCAGCGGGCGTTGCCGCGTGGCCGCGATCGGCATGCGCGTGGACGCGCGCACCCAGGGCGGCCAAGCCGTGCGCGATTGGGCCGCTGCGCTGGGCCTGCCCGTCGTCGGCGTGTTGCGCGAGACCCAGGTCTACGTGCGCTGCGCCGATCGTGGCCTGTCCATCTTTGACCTGCCACCTGCCAGAGTTCAGGCCGACCTTGATCAGTGGCGGCCGATTCTGGCCTGGCTCGACACGACGTTCAAAGACCAAGCAGACAAGCAATCCACCAGCCGGCGCCCAAGCGCGCCCTCGGTATCACCCGTGCCGACCGACAGGCCGCCCAGCGACGTCCCGTGCCTGGCACCTGCCCCACCCGCGCTCGAGCCGAGCGGTCTGCGCCGGCTGTGGCGCTGGCTGGTGCCACGGCGGCCGCCGACCCTGCGCACGCGGCTCTGATCCCCTCAGCCCGCGCAACTGCGAAAGCCGGCGAAGCCCTCGTCAGAATCGGCAGCGGCGAAGCGGCGCGCCTTCGGATGCGCCAGCCGCCGCGGTTCGAACCAGGCCACGCCGCGCTGCACACGCAGTGCGGCGTCGACGGCCGTGCCGCCGGGCCAGGCGCGTGCGCGGCCCGCGACCCACTCGGGCACGTCGCCCCAGGCCAGACCGCGTGACATGCCCAGGCTGGCTGCCAGCTCCCACTCGACCTCGGTCGGCAGCCGCCGGCCGGCCCAGCGGCACCAGGCGTCGGCCTCGTACCACGACAGCAGCGACACTGCCTCGCCGGCCGGCGCGCGCCGCAGCTGCCCGAACCGACGCAGCACGACACCGTGACGCAATTGCTCGACGTCGCGCGGCGCGCGCCGCTCGCTCATCTGCAGCCACTGCCAGCCGGCTTGGCTCCACCAACGCGGATCATCGTAGCCGCCGTCCTCGACGAACTCGGCGAACTGCGTCCACGCCACGGGCTGGGCGTCGATCTCGAACTCCGGCACCGCCTCGTCATGCGCCCATTGCTCGTTGGCCGGTACATAGCCGCCGGGCGGCGAGCCCAGCGACCAAGACTGCGCCGCAAACCATAGCGGTTCGCGCGCCGCGCGCAGTCCGCGCTCGGGCAGCAGCCGCAGCGCCCGCTCCTGCTGCTGTGCCTGTGCCAGCGCCACGAATCGCAGCAGTTGCGCGTCCTCTGCAAACAACGCCGCGCGGTAGACGTGCAGGCCATTGTCGTCAGGCGCGGCGCCGTGCAGCAGATCGAGCGTGATCTCCAGCGTCTCGGCAAGATAGGCTCGCGTGGCCTCGAAGGAGGGTGCCTCGCCCTCGAACGCGGACTCGTGGCCCCACCAGCGGTCGGCATTGACGTCGATCGAGGCCAGCGGCGCGTTTGGCGCATCGGCCACCGCATGGCCGCGGCTGCGCTGCAGATTGCGCGCGATGCCGCGCTCCTGCATCCAGGCGGCACGGCCGGCGAGCCAGAGTGCGGGCTGGCCCTGCGCCGGATCGTCACCCTCGAAGAGGGCCAGCCAGGCCAGCGTGCGATTGCGCGACTGGATCAGCGCCAGGGACAGCGCGTCGCTCGTCGCCGCGCGCATGCCGCAGGCGTCAGCGAGGTCGATCGACAGATCATTCATGGGCCGATTATCGAAACATGGCCGCACCGACGCCGAGCCAGGCGGCCGTGCTACAAACTGCAGCGACGTGGAGACCCGTGATGGACCTGAATTTCACCGCCGAAGAAACCGACTTTCGCCTGCAGATCCGGCACTGGGTGGCTGCCAACCTGCCACCAGAGATCAGCCACAAGGTGCACCATGCGCTGCACCTGACGCGCGAAGACATGCAACGCTGGGCCCGCATCCTGGGCGCCAAGGGGTGGCTCGGTTGGAGCTGGCCGCAGGAGTTCGGCGGGCCGGGCTGGAGCGCGGTGCAACGGCACTTGTTCGAGGAAGAATGCGCGCTGGCGGGCGCGCCGCGCGTGGTGCCCTTCGGCCCGGTGATGGTGGCGCCCGTGATCATGAGCTTTGGCACACCCGAGCAGCAGCGCCGCTTCCTGCCCGGCATCGCCAGCGGCGACGTGTGGTGGAGCCAGGGCTACAGCGAGCCGGGGTCCGGTTCGGACCTTGCATCTCTGCAGTGCAAGGCCGAGCGCCGCGGCGACTACTTCATCGTCAATGGCCAGAAGACCTGGACTACGCTGGCCCAGCATGGCGACTGGATCTTCTGCCTGGTGCGCACCAGCAACGAAGGCAAACCGCAGACCGGCATCTCCTTCCTGCTGATCGACATGAAGAGCCCGGGCGTGAGCGTGCGGCCGATCGAGATGCTCGACGGCAGCCGCGAGATCAACGAGGTCTGGTTCGACAACGTCGAGGTGCCGGCCGACCAGCTGATCGGCCAGGAGAACAAGGGCTGGACCTACGCCAAGCACCTGCTTTCGCACGAGCGCACCAACATCGCCGACGTGAATCGCGCCAAGCGCGAGCTCGAGCGCCTCAAGCGCATCGCCAAGGCCGAAGGCCTGTGGGACGACCATCGCTTGCGCGACCAGATCGCGCTGCTCGAGATCGACATCGTCGCGCTGGAGATGATGGTGCTGCGCGTGCTGTCGGGCGAGAAGAGCGGCAAGCAGAGCCTGGACGTGGCGGGACTGCTGAAGATCCGCGGCAGCGAGATCCAGCAACGCTACGCCGAGCTGATGATGCTGGCCGCCGGGCCCTTCGCGCTGCCCTGGATCAAGGAGGCGATGGACGCGGGCTGGCAGGGCGAACATGTCGGCGCGGCGCATTGCGCGCCCCTGGCAGCCACTTACTTCAACTTGCGCAAGACGACGATCTACGGCGGCAGCAACGAGGTACAGAGGAACATCGTGGCGCAGACGGTGCTGGGGAGCTGAACATGGACTTCGAATTCACTGAGGACCAGGTCGCGCTGCGCAACGCCGTGCAACGCTGGGTTGAAAAGGGCTTCTCCTTCGAGCGCCGACACAAACTGGCCAAGGCCGGCGGCAAGACCCGCGCTGTCCACGCCGAGCTCGCCGAACTCGGCCTGACCGGGCTGGCCGTGCCGCAGGCGCAGGGCGGCCTGGGGTTCGGCGCCGTCGAGGCAATGGTCGTGATGGAGGAGCTCGGCCGTGGACTGGTCAACGCCCCCTTTGCCGCCGCAGCCCTGGTTGCGCCGGCCCTGCTCGCCCACGCCGACGCGGAGCTGCAGTCGCAATGGCTGCCGCGCATCGCCGATGGCTCGGCCCTGGTCGTTCCGGCGCAGCAGGAGGCGGGCTCGCGCTACCGACTGGAACTGTGCACGACCACGGCCACGCAGTCCGCGGGTGGTTGGGCGCTGACCGGTCGCAAGGGCCTGGTGCCCGCAGGCGACGAGGCCGACGCCTACCTGGTGCCGGCGCGGGTGGGGCCGCACGCGGTGGCACCGATCGGACTCTTCATCGTCGAGCGCGAGCGCTGCGCGCTGCGCGCCTACCCGACGCACGACGGTGGGCGCGCGGCCGACATCACGCTGGCCACCTCACCGGCGCACTGCGTGATGCCCGACGCGACCGCGGCACTCGAACTCGGCAACGACATCGGCATCGCCGCAGCCTGTGCCGAGGGCGTCGGCCTGATGGAGCGCCTGGTGGCGATCACGGTCGAGTACATGAACACGCGCAAGCAGTTCGGCGCGCCGATCGCCAGCTTCCAGGCCCTGCGCCACCGCATGGCCGATGTGAAGATGCAGCTCGAACTGGCGCGCTCGATGAGCTACTTCGCCACCTTGAAGCTCGGCGATGCGCCCGCCGCAGCGCCGACGCGCGCTGTCGCAGGCCAAGGTGCAGCTGGGCCAGTCGATGCGCTTTGTCGGCCAGCAATGCATCCAGCTTCACGGCGGCATCGGCGTCACCGACGAATGTGCCGCCAGCCACTACTTCAAACGCCTGACCGCGCTCGAATTTGCCCACGGGGACACGCTGCACCACCTGGGCGAGGTCAGTGAACGGATGCAGGACAACGCAGGAGTCTTTGCATGAACCCCATGAACACGGCCCCCATGCTGCCGATCGCCGCCATGGTCGGCCTGACCTCGGTGGTTGCCGGGGCGATGCTGGCGCAGCGCGTCGCAGAGGTGCGGGAGCGTCACATTGCGCTGCGCACGATCGCCTCGTCGGTGCAGTCCAACGCCATCTTGCAGCGCGTCAACTGCGCCGACAACTTCCGCAACCTGTTCGAAGCCCCGGTGCTGTTCTATGTGCTGTGCCTGGCGCTGACCATGACCCAGCTCGTCTCGCCGTGGATGCTGGCCGCAGCCTGGCTGTATGTCGGTCTGCGCGTGTTGCACAGCTGGATCCATTGCACGAGCAATCGCGTCAAACACCGTTTAAGGGCCTATGCCGCGAGCAGCGCCGTGCTCGTCGGCATGTGGATTGCGTTCACGGCCATGCTGCTGAGCGCGTCATGAACGTGCCGCTGCACGATGCGATCACGGACGTGGCCGGCCTGGCGGTCGGCCACTTCACGCACCCCTTGCGCGCCACCGGCTGCAGCGTGCTGCTGTGTCCGCAGGGTGCGGTGGCGGGCGTGGACGTGCGCGGCGGCGCACCGGGCACGCGCGAGACCGATCTGCTGCGACCCGAGAACCTCGTCGATCAGGTGCACGCCGTGCTGCTCACCGGCGGCAGCGCCTTTGGCCTGGACGCCGCCGGCGGCGTGATGCGTTGGCTCGAAGAACGGGGTCACGGGCTGGCGGTCGGCGCCGTGCGCGTGCCGATCGTGCCCGCGGCCGTGCTGTTCGACCTCTGGCAGGGCGACCTCGCGATCCGGCCCGACGCTGCGGCCGGCCATGCCGCCTGCACCGCCGCCCACACCGCGCGGCCGGCACAAGGCAATGTCGGTGCCGGTGCGGGCGCGCGGGTCGGTAAGCTGTTCGGCATTGAACGCGCCATGCGTGGCGGCATCGGCACGGCCTCCATCCGCGTGGGCAACCTCACCGTCGCGGCCATGGTCGCAGTCAACGCCACCGGCGACGTGATCGACCCCGCCGACGGCAGCCTCCTGGCCGGCGCCCGCACCAAGGCAGACAGCCGCCACCTGCTGAACACCGCAGCCGCGCTGGCCCGCGGCGAACTGCCGCCGCGCCTGACGCCCGGCATGGCCACGACGATCGGCATCGTCGCCACCGACGCACAGCTCGACAAGGCGCAATGCCGCAAAGTGGCCAGCATGGCCCATGACGGCCTGGCGCGCTGCATCAACCCGATCCACACGCCATTCGACGGCGACACCCTGTTCGCGCTGGCGACGGGGTCGAACGGGCAGCGTGGCGACGTGACCTTGATCGGCACCCTGGCCGCCGAAGTCACCGCACGCGCGGTCGTCAGTGCCATTCACCACGCCACCGGACTGCCCGGGCTGCCGGCCGCGCGCGACATCGGCGGCGCGGTGTGACGGTGGCGGACACGCAGACCCTGGCGCAGGTTCTGTTCAGCCAGGGCTTCGGCACCCGGCGCCACTGCGCGGCACTGATCGCGCAGGGGCAGGTGCAGGTCGGCGGCGTGACGCTGGACGACCCGCGCGCCGCCCTGCCGACCGAGAGCCTGGTCTTCAGTGTCGGCGGTCAGCCTTGGACCTACCACGCCAAGGCGCTCGTGATGTTGCACAAACCCGTCGGCTACGAATGCTCGACCAAGCCGAAACACCACCCCAGCGTGCTGCAACTGCTGCCCGCGCCCTTGCGCGAGCGCGGCGTGCAGCCCGTGGGCCGGCTCGATGCCGACACCACCGGCCTGTTGCTGCTGACCGACGACGGCAGCCTGATCCACCGGCTGACCTCGCCCAAGCACCATGTCGCCAAGGTCTACGAGGTCACCTGCAAACACCCGCTGGCGGCTGACACGGTGCGACGCCTGATCACTGGCGTCGTGCTCGACGACGACCCGGCGCCGGTGCGCGCCCTCGCCTGCGAAGCCACCGCAGCACAGCAATTGCGCATGACCTTGACCGAGGGCCGCTACCACCAGGTCAAGCGCATGGTGGCGGCCGTGGGCAACCGCGTCGAGGCCCTGCACCGGAGCGCCTTCGGCGACTGGGTGCTGCCGGCCGACCTGGCGGCAGGCCAGTGGCGCTGGGTGCGAGACACGGCCGACAGCTGACCCCGCGCAGCGCCACGACGAGGCGCTGAAGCCGCGGAAGTTGCAACACGCCGGCCTGGCGTGAACTAGTCAGCGTGCATCCGTCACGACTCGCCAAGCGACCCCGTGTTGCATCCCGACACATTTGCCTACGATCTCGCCGTCACCTCTGCTTACCGGGTTGTACGCGACGACACAAGTCCCGACCACCGGCGCGCAGAGCAGCAAAAAGTCAAAAGTAGGCACGGGAGTCCTGAATGAACCACCTCACCCAGTTCACGGTACTGATCGAGCGCCGCGCGCTGAGGTACCTCGCCAAGCTGGCCACCGTGGCGTCCATGGTCCTGTCGCTGCTGACAGGTCAGATGGCCGTCGCTGCGCCTGGCAACGGCCAGGGCCAACCTGCGGAAAGGAAAGTCTCGCGCGACCTGCAAGACGCCATCGACTCGGGTGCCACGCCGTCCAAGCGTTGGGCCAAGGAGCACCGGGGCCAGCGAATGGTGCAGGTGGTGTTCGTCAGTGGCGACGCCGACCAGGACATGACCGACCTGCGCAAGGAGATAAGGCGTGCGGGCGGCACGATCGACGCGACCATGCCCGGCCTGCGCATGCTCACGGCCACGCTGCCAGCGCGCAAGGTCGCCAAGGTCGCCGAGCGCAGCGATGTCCGGTTCGTCGCGCCCAATCGCGAGACGCGCCGTACTGCCAGCACCTTGGAGGCCATCACGGGCGCAACCACGAGTGCCGTGCGGACCAATTCGACCAAGACCAGCTACACCGGCCTGGACGGCACCGGCATCGGCATCGCCGTCGTCGACTCCGGCGTGATGAAGAGCCACAAGGGATTCCACAATTCGTCCGGCACCTCGCGCGTGGTCAAGAACGTCCAGTTCATGACCACCTCGCTGGCCGACTGGACCAACGGCTTTGACAACAGCACCTCGCTCCAACCGGGCAGCGCGGCGCTGGCGGCCTACGAGGCCGCGATCGACAACAGCAACAACCTGGTGCAGGACGGCTATGGCCACGGCACGCATGTGGCCTCCGTCGCCGCCGGCCGCCCCGCGACGTACGCCGTCGCCCCGGACCTGACGGGCATGGCACCCAACGCCAACGTCTACGACGTCAAGGTGCTCAACAACCTCGGCTTCGGCACCCTCAGCGACACGCTCGAGGGCATCCAGTGGGTCATCTACCACGCCAAGGAATACAACATCCGCGTGATGAACCTGAGCCTGGCGATGGACTCGACCGACAGCTGGCAGGACGACCCGCTGTGCGTGGCCGCGCGCAGCGCGGTCTCGGTGGGCATCACGGTCGTCGTCGCCGCCGGCAACTTCGGCAAGAACCTTCTCGGCCAGGAGACCTACGGCACGATCTCGTCGCCCGGCAACGATCCGACGCGTGATCACGGTTGGCTCGGCCCACTACAAGGCCAGCACGGCGCGCTCCGACGACTCGGTCAACGGCTTCAGCTCGCGCGGCCCGACCCGCGGCGGGCGCCTCGTGAACGGCGTGCGCCAGCCCGACAACCTGCTCAAGCCCGACCTGGTGGCCCCCGGCAACCTCGTCATCGGCGCTGCCGCCACGCGGGCCAATGCCCTCCTGCCGACGTGGAACCTGCTCGCCACCAGCCTGTACGTTCCGCTGGTGACGGCCACCGGCATCGTGCAGGCCTACGGCGAGACACAGATGTACCTGTCGGGTACCTCCGTCGCCGCTCCGGTGGTCGCGGGCGCCGCGGCCGTCCTGCTACAGGCCAATCCGGGCCTGACCCCGGCGCTGGTGAAGGCGATCCTGCAGTACTCGGCCCAGCCGATCGCCGGCGCCAGCCTGCTGCAGCAGGGTGCCGGACTGCTCAATGTCTCCGGCGCCGTGACGCTGGCCAAGGTCTTGCGCACCGACGTGTCGACCGCGATCGCCGCGGGCACCATCGCTTCGGGCGACGCGTTGCTGGCGGCCGGCAAATCGATGCCCAGCCGCAACTCGTCCATCGGTAGCCAGAGCTTCAACTGGTCGCGCATCGTGTTCGCCGGCGGCAACCGCGTCGTCACGGGTGACGCCCTGTTCACCAAGTACCAGCCGATGTACAACCCGCGCGTCGTCTGGGCGCGCAACACCGTGCTCGAGCGCTACCCGAGCTACTGGGACGCCAACAAGATGTTCGTCTACTGGTTCTGGGAGTTGCCGCTGCGCAACCAGACCCTGCTGACCAGCGGCGTCAGCGACGGCAGCGCCATGCTGGGTGCGAGCTCGCTGATCGGCAAGACCGGCATCTTCACGCTGACGCCGACGCTGTCGAGTTGGTTCATCTCGGGCAGCGGCGTCGTCATGAGCGAAGGCGTCGTCATGAGCGAGGGCGTGGTCATGAGCGAGGGCGTCGTCATGAGCGAAGGCGTCGTCATGAGCGAAGGCGTCGTCATGAGCGAGGGTGTCGTCATGAGCGAGGGCGTCGTCATGAGCGAGGGTGTCGTCATGAGCGAAAGCGTCCTGACCGGGGAATAGTAACGCTCGGATGGCGGCGGGCGGCCGCACACTTCGCTGACGTGCTAACAAGGCGTCATCGATGAGCGCGACTGACACGCCCCTGCTTCGGCTGAACCCGCTGCAGCGCCTGCACCAGGCGCTGATGCCGGACTACAACCTCAAAGCGGCCGCCTACTGGTGGGCGATGGTGTCGCTCGGCACGGCGGCCCTGGTCTATTCACTGCTGTCTGTTCGCAGCCTGCCCTTCGAAGTCATCGCCCAGATCTTCGCAGGCGGCACCTTGGCGGCAATCGCCGGATTCTTCCCGGTGCGCATTCCGGGGTCGAAGAACTCCTTTGTCGCCGGCGAGATCTTCATCTTCCTGCTGCTGCTGATGCACGGCGCACCGGCGGCCGTGATCGCCGCGGCCGGCGAGGCCTTCGTGGGCGCCTACCGCTCCTCCAAGCGCTGGACCAGCCGGATTGCCAGCCCCACGATGGCAGCGCTGGCCATGTTCCTGGCCGGTCAACTGATGCTCACGCTGTTCAGCTGGATGGGCGAGACGCATGTCGGCAACCCCGGTCTTCTGCTGTTGGCGGCGATGGTCGTGGCGTTCGTCTACTTCGTCGCCAACACACTCTTCGTGACACTCGTGTTCACGCTCAAACGCAACGAGCCATTCAACGTCGGCGAGTTCGTCGGCAGCTTCGGCTCCATCGGCATCGCCTACGGCGGTAGCGCGCTGGTCGCTGCGCTGCTCTTCCTGATCGTGCAAAGTTCGGGCATCAGCGTGCTGCTCGGCGCCTTGCCCGTGATCGCGATGCTGCTCAGCACCGTGCACTATTTCCTGCGCCAGCAAGAAGCCACCGACACGGCACGCAAAAGCCAGATCGAGGCCGCCGCGCGCGAGGCCGAGCAGTCGAGCAACCACGTCGCGGCCCTGCAGCGCAGTGAGCGGCGGTTCCACAGCGCCTTCACGCACGCCTCGATCGGCATGGCCCTGGTGTCCTTCGAGGGCCGCATCCTGCAGGCCAACCCCGCGCTTGCCGCCCTGCTCGGCGAGGAGCAGGTCGAGTCGCCCGTCGGCAAGCGCTTCGGAACCTACGTGCTCGACAGCGACCTGCTGGCTGTGGAGCGCGAATTCGCGCGCATCCACGCCAAGCAGACCGAGACCTTTGCCATCGAAGTCCGCTGCCGCGACCGCGCCGGCACGCAGATCTGGGCTGCGCTGCACTGCGGCTTCTTTTCCGAGGCGGATTCGGCGTCGCCCTGCCTGATCCTGCAAGTCCAGGACATCAGCGCGCGGCGACACGCAGAAACGCAACTCAACCACATTGCCTTCCACGACGGGCTGACCGGCCTGCCCAACCGCAGTCGCTTCCACAGTTTGCTGGTGCAAGCCCTGGCCGCAGCCAAGACCGACCCGTCGCAACACTTCGCGGTGATGTTCTTCGACTTCGATCGCTTCAAGCTGATCAATGACAGCATGGGGCACTCGGCCGGCGACGAGTTCCTGATCCATGTCTCGCGCCGTCTGCAGGACCATGTACGCCCTGGCGACATCGTGGCGCGACTGGGCGGCGACGAGTTCGCGATCCTGGTGCACCGTGTCGAACGCGCGGAATGCGCCACCACCCTGGCCGAGCGGCTGCAATCGGCGCTCGGCCAGCCTCTGAAAGTCGCGGGTGTGAGCGTGACCACCAGCGCGAGCATCGGCATCACCTTCAGCGTACTCGGCTACGACACGCCCGAAGACCTGCTGCGTGATGCCGACATCGCGATGTACCGCGCCAAGGGAGCAGGCAAGGCCCGCTACGAGGTGTTCGACGTCGATCTGCACAGCGCCGTCGCCGATCGCCTGGGACTGGAGGCCGACCTGCGCCAGGCCCTGGCTGACGGCGCGCTCGAGGTTGCGTACCAGCCGCTGTTCAACCTGCGCACCGGCACACTGCGCGGCTTCGAGGCTCTGGCGCGCTGGAAACACCCCATCCGCGGCGACATCCATCCGTCGAGCTTCATTCCGATTGCCGAGGAGACCGCACTGATCACCGAGTTGACCGATCTCGTACTGGCCCAGGCCTGCCAGCAATTGCGGCATTGGCAGATGCGCCACGAGTCGTTGCGAGGGCTGAAGATGCAGGTCAACATTTCGAGCAACGACCTCGCCCACAGCGCGCTGGCCGAGCGGGTCGGGCGCGTCTTGCGCGAGACGCGGGTCGAGCCGCACCTGCTGACGCTGGAGCTGACCGAGAACATCCTGATGCAGCGTGTGGACGGCGTGATGCCCACGCTGGAGGCGCTGCGCCGCATCGGCGTGGGCCTGGCGATCGACGACTTCGGCACCGGCTACTCGTCGCTGAGCTACCTCTCGAGCCTGCCGATCGACAGCCTGAAGATCGACCGTTCCTTCGTCAACGGCATGCGCGTGGGCTCGAAGAACACCGAGATCGTGCGCACGATCATCTCGCTCGGTGCCTCGCTGGGCAAGTCGGTCGTGGCCGAAGGCATCGAGACCCAGTCGCAACTCGCACAGCTGCAGGAACTGGGCTGCGAGAACGGCCAGGGTTTCCACCTCTCGCGGCCCCTGTCGCCGAGCGAAGTCGAACTGCTGCTCGACAGCGTCATCATCGAGCCGGACTATGGTTCTGACTTCTTTGTCGGCACCGCCATGACGCCCTTGGCTCGGCACTGAACGTCAGGCGCGGCCGTCCAGAACCTCGCGGCCGCAATAATCGCGGCCATGCAAGTCTTTCGCGGTGTTCATCACCCCGGCATCTCGGCGGCCTGCGCCCTGACGATCGGCAGCTTCGACGGCGTGCACCGCGGCCACCAGGCCATGCTGGCGCTGCTGATCAACGAGGCTCGGCATCGCCAGCTCTGCGCCCTGCGTCCTGACCTTCGAGCCCCATCCGCGCGACTTCTTCGCGGCCCGCGCAGGCCGCCCGAACGACGCGCCCGCACGCATCGCCACCCTGCGCGACAAGCTGGCCGAACTGGAGCGTTGCGGCATCGAGCAGGTGGTCGTGCTGCGCTTCGACGAGCGACTGGCCGCCCAGACACCCCAGGCCTTCATCGACGATGTGCTGGTCGAGGGCCTGCATGCCCGCTACGTGCTGGTCGGCGACGACTTCCGCTTCGGTGCCCGCCGCGCCGGCGACTACGCCTTGCTCGACGCCGTAGGCGAGCGCCAGGGCTTCGACGTGGCACGCATGCAGAGCTACGAAGTGCATGGCCAGCGCGTGTCGAGCTCGGCCGTCCGTGCGGCCCTGGCCGCGGGCGAGATGGAACGTGCCGCCGCGCTGCTCGGCCGCCCGTACAGCATCAGCGGCCATGTGCTGCGGGGACGCATGCTCGGACGCAGGCTGGGCGAAACCACGGTGGGCCGAGGCGACGGCTTCCGCACCCTGAACCTGAGTTTCGCCCACGCTCGTCCCGCGGCCATGGGCATCTTTGCCGTCCACGTGCACGGCCTGTCCGACAAGCCCGTGCCCGGTGTCGCCAGCCTGGGCGTGCGGCCGACGGTGGAAGACGGCGGCCGCGTACGGCTCGAAACCCATTGCCTCGAGTGGCCGGCCGCGCTCGGCAACGAGGGCGGCTACGGCCGCATCGTGCGCGTCGACCTGCTGCACAAGCTGCACGACGAGCGCAAGTACGACTCGCTCGAGGCCTTGAGTGCCGGCATCGCCGCCGACGTGGCCGACGCGCGAGCCTGGTTTGCCACGGCGCTGTTGAAACTCGCCCCGCACGGCGCGGGAGGCGCCGTCGGGCTCGGTAGAATGCGCCGCATGTCTGCAGGCAAGGCCCCGCTCGATCACTTCCGCTGGCGCACCGCGACGCGCCGGCAGACCACGCGCGATCGAATTTAGCCCGGTCGCATCCGCGATCCGCCGCCTGGCCCGTGATTGCGCGGGCCAAACGCCCATGACGCGCGTCGCCCCTGACGTGACGCCCTTTGCAGCACCCGCACCATGACCGACGCCAAGCCCGACTACCGCACCACCCTGAACCTGCCCGACACGCCGTTCCCGATGCGCGGCGACCTGCCCAAGCGCGAACCGGGTTGGATCGAGAGCTGGAACGAGCAGGGCATCTACAAGCAGCTGCGCGTCGCGCGCCGCGGCGCGCCGTTGTTCGTGCTGCACGATGGTCCGCCTTACGCCAACGGCGTGCTGCACATCGGCCACGCGGTCAACAAGATCCTCAAGGACATGGTCGTCAAGTCCAAGCAGCTGGCCGGCTTCGACGCGCGCTATGTGCCGGGCTGGGACTGTCATGGCCTGCCGATCGAGAACGCGATCGAGAAGGCCCATGGCCGGCACCTCAGCCGCGACGAGATGCAAGCCAAGAGCCGCGCCTACGCCACCGAGCAGATCGCACAGCAGAAGGCGGACTTCCAGCGCCTGGGCGTGCTCGGCGACTGGGAGCACCCCTACCGCACGATGGACTTCGCCAACGAGGCCGGCGAGATCCGCGCCTTCAAGCGCGTGGTCGAGCGCGGCTTCGTCTACCGCGGCCTGAAGCCCGTCTACTGGTGCTTCGACTGCGGCTCCGCGCTGGCCGAGTTCGAGATCGAGTACGCCGACAAGAAGTCGCAGACGCTGGATGTCGGCTTCCTGTGCGCCGAGCCCGACAGGCTGGCGGCCGCGTTCGGCCTGGCCGAACTTGTCGGCGAGACCTTCGCGCTGATCTGGACCACCACGGCCTGGACCCTTCCCGCGAACCAGGCGCTCAACCTCAACCCGACCCTCGAATACGCACTGGTGCATACCGAGCGTGGCAATCTGTTGCTGGCGGCGTCGCTGGTCGAGCAATGCCTCGAGCGCTACGGCCTGCAGGGCAGCGTCATGGCCACGACCTTGGGCGAGAAACTGGCCGGCATCCAGTTCCGCCATCCGCTGGCCCATGTGCACGCTGGCTACGACCGACTGGCGCCGGTCTACCTGGCCGACTACGCCACGGCAGACGACGGCACCGGCATCGTGCATTCCTCGCCGGCCTATGGTGTGGACGACTTCAACTCCTGCACCGCGCATGGCATGCAGGTCGACGAAATCCTCAACCCGGTGCAGGGCAACGGCAGCTACGCCGCCGACTTCGCGCTGTTCGGCGGCCAGAACATCTGGAAGGCCGTGCCCCTGGTGATCGATGCGTTGAAGGACGCCGGGCGGCTGTTCGCCACCTCGACCCTCAGCCACAGCTACCCGCATTGCTGGCGCCACAAGTCGCCGGTGATCTACCGCGCCGCAGCCCAATGGTTCGTGCGCATGGACGAGGGCACGGGCGTCTTCACCAAGGACAAGGCGCCGCGCACGCTGCGCGCGATGGCACTCGAGGCCATCGAGGCCACCAACTTCTTTCCCGAGAACGGCAAGGCCCGTCTGCGCGACATGATCGCCAACCGCCCCGACTGGTGCATCAGCCGCCAGCGTAGCTGGGGCGTGCCGCTGCCGTTCTTCCTGCACAAGGACTCGGGCGAACTGCACCCCGACACGATGGCGATCCTCGACCGCGCCGCGGCCATCGTCGAGCAGGGCGGCGTCGAAGCCTGGAGCCGCGTCACGGCAGAAGAGATCCTGGGCGCCGCGGACGCACCCCACTACACCAAGAGCAGCGACATCCTGGAAGTCTGGTTCGACTCGGGCTCGACCTTCTTCCACGTGCTGCGCGGATCGCACGCGGGCCCGGCGGGCGACGTCGGCTGCCACACGGAAATCGACGGTCGCACAGGCGCTCCGGGCCCCGAGGCCGACCTCTACCTCGAGGGCCACGACCAGCACCGCGGCTGGTTCCACTCGTCGCTGCTGATCGGCTGCGCGCTCGAAGGCCGCGCGCCCTACCGCGGCCTCTTGACGCATGGCTTCGCAGTCGACGGTCAGGGCCGCAAGATGAGCAAGTCGCTCGGCAACGTCATCGAGATCCGCGAGTTCGCCAAGGACCCCGGCGCCGAAATCACGCGCCTGTGGTGCGCCTCGACCGATTACGCCGGCGACCCGCCGATCGACAAGAAGATCCTGGCCCGCGTCGTCGACAGCTACCGCCGCATCCGCAACACGCTGCGCTTCCTGCTCGCCAACGTCGCCGACTTCGACGCCGCCAAGGACGCCGTTGCTGAGCGCCGAGTTGCTCGAGATCGACCGCTGGGCGCTTGCGCGCGCCGCCGAGCTTGCAGGCCGAGATCCTGGCGCACTACGAACGCTTCGAGTTCCACCCGGTGGTGGCCAAGCTGCAGTTGTTCTGCAGCGAAGACCTGGGCGCGTTCTACCTCGACGTGCTGAAGGACCGGCTGTACACGACCGCGCCGAACTCGATCGCACGCCGCTCGGCGCAGACCGCGCTGTGGCAGATCACGCACGCGATGCTGCGCTGGATGGCACCGTTCCTGTCGTTCACCGCCGAAGAGGCCTGGCCGATCCTGGCGCCTGGGAAGTCACCGTCGATCTTCACCGAGACCTTCTCGACCTTCGACGCGCCCGACGCGGCGCTGCTAGCCAAATGGCAGCGCATCCGTGCCATCCGCGACGAGGCCAACAAAGCCATCGAGGCCGTACGCACGGCCGGCGCAGTGGGCTCGTCGCTGCAGGCCGACCTGGCCCTGAGCCTGGCGCCAGCCGACCATGACCTGCTGAGCTCGCTCGGAGAAGACCTGAAGTTCGTCCTCATCAGTTCGCGGGTCACATTGGCGCGCGGCGACGCGCTGGCCGTCAGCGTGACGCCGTCGACTGCAACCAAGTGCGAGCGCTGCTGGCATTGGCGCAGCGACGTCGGCCACGATGCCGCGCACCCGGCGCTCTGCGGCCGCTGCACCAGCAACCTGTTCGGCGCCGGCGAGTCCCGGACCATCGCGTGACCGCGGCAGTGCCGTCTCCGCAGGCACCGCGCCTGGCCGTCTGGCTCGGCCTGGCGCTGGTCGTCGTCGTCCTGGACCAACTCACCAAGACCCTGATTCTGGAAGCCTTCCAGCTGGGCGACAGCCGCTACGTCACGTCGTTCTTCAACCTCGTGCGCGTGCACAACACCGGCGCGGCGTTCTCGTTCCTGGCCGGCGAAGGCGGCTGGCAACGCTGGTTCTTCATCACGCTGGGCTTCGTCGCTACCGGCTTCATCGTCTGGATGCTGCGCAGCCACCCAACGCAGAAGCTGTTCTGCTTCGCCGTGACCCTGATCATGGGCGGTGCCATCGGCAACGTCGTCGACCGCATGCTGCACGGCTACGTGGTCGACTTCATCCAGGTGCACGGGGGCGGCTGGTATTTCCCGAGCTTCAACCTGGCCGACAGCGCCATCACGCTCGGCGCGGTGCTGTTGATCCTGGACGAAATTCGCCGCGTGCGTCGCAGCGCGTGAGCGCGCGCGGGTTGCGCGGCCCGGCTCAGCGCTGCACCACCAGCTGCGCCGCCACCAGGTCTTCGAGCGCGGTGCCGACCGACTTGAACAGCGTGATCTGATCGCTGTCACCGCGCCCCGCGCACTCTCCGCGCAGCAGCTCGGCCAGGTCCCCCGTGATGCGCTCGGGCGTGATGACGCCGCGCGCCAGCGGTTGCACCAGATCCCCCGCCTCGGCCAGCGCGCCGGCGCGCGTGTCGACGACGATGCGGTCGCAGCGCGCCACTGCCGCATCGTCGACCTCGCGCATGTCGGACCGGAACGCGCCGACCAGGTCCAGGTGCACGCCCGGCCTCAGCCAGGCACCCTGCACCACCGGTGTTGTGGCGGTGGTCGCACAGCTGATCATGTCGGCCTGCGCCACAGCACTGGCCAGGTCGGTCTTGGCCGTCGCGTCCAACCCCTCGGCTCGCAGTTGAAGCGCGAGGGCCTCGGCGGCTTCGGCGCGCCGGGCCCAGACCCAGACCCGCGACAGGCCCGGACGCAGCGCCGCATGCGCGCGCACCAGCCAGGGCGCCAGGTGCCCGGCGCCGACCATCAGCAGCGTGCGCGCGTCCTTGCGCGCCAGATGCTGCGCCGCCAGCGCCGAGGCTGCGGCCGTGCGGCGCAACGTCAATGCCTCGCCGTCTAACAAGGCCAGCAGGGCGCCGCTGATGCGGTCACTGAGCAGGTAGCTGGCCTGAACGGTGCGCAGACCCCGTGCGGCAACCCCAGGCATCACCGTGACCTGCTTGACGCCCAGCGCCGTGCCCGACCAGGCCGGCATCAACAGCAGCGTGCCGCCGTCACCGAGCGCATGCGCATGGCGCAGTGGCACCTCGGTGTCGCCACTCACAAAGGCCACGCTCAGTGCCTGCGCCAGCTGCGGCCAGGGCAACGCGGCGTGGACGTCGGCGGCTGAATACACTCGGATCGGCATGAAGACATCCCAGACAGTGATCGTGGGCGGGGGCGTGATCGGCGCGGCCTGCGCCTGTTTCCTGGCCCGCGACCACCAGATTGGCGTGACCGTGCTCGAACGCGACCCGAGCTACGCACGGGCTTCGAGCGCATTGTCGGCGAGCTCGATTCGCCAGCAATTCTCGACCCCGATCAACATCGCGCTGTCGCAGGCCAGCCTGGCCTTCCTGCGCCGCGTCGGCGACGAGCTGGCCGTCAACGGCGAGCGGCCCGAACTGGGCCTGGTCGAGGCGGGTTACCTCTACCTGGCCAGCGCGGCGGGGGCTGCGCAGCTGCAGCAGAACCACGTGGTGCAGCGCGCCAACGGCGCCGACATCGAGTTGCTCGATGCCGCAACCTTGCAGGCGCGCTGGCCCTGGCTGGCGACCGCGGGCATCGCGCTGGGCGCCTGGGGGGCGCGCGGCGAAGGCTGGTTCGACGGCCCGGCCCTGCACGCGGCGTTTCGCCGCAAGGCCATCGCCTGCGGTGCCAAGTTCGTCAAGGCCGACGCCATCACACTCGAGGGCCATGCCGGCCGCGCGCGAGCCGTGATCGACGCGCAGGGTAAGCGCTTTGAGGCGGATGCCCTCGTGCTGGCCGCCGGCGCCTGGACGGCGCCGCTGGCCGCGCAGCTGGGGTTTGCGCTGCCGGTGAGCGCGAAGAAGCGCGATGTGTTTGTGCTCTCGTCGCCGGCCGCCCTGCCGGGTTGCCCACTGGTCATCGACCCGTCTGGCGTGTGGCTGCGGCCCGAAGGCGCGTACTTCCTGGCCGGCGCGCCGCCGCGCGGCGAGCGATGCCGACGACGCCCCGCTCGACGCCATCGATCACGGCTTGTTCGACGACGTCATCTGGCCCCACCTGGCCGCGCGCATCCCGGCCTTCGAGGCGCTGCGCGTGCATTCAGCCTGGGCCGGCTACTACGAGATGAATGCCTTCGACCAAAACGCCGTCGTCGGCGCCCTGCCCGGCTGGGACAATGCCTTCATCGCCTGCGGCTTTTCCGGCCACGGCATGCAGCATGCGCCGGCCGTCGGCAGCGCGCTGGCCGAGCGCATTGCCGGGGGCCGCTACACCGGCCTGGATCTCTCCCCGCTGGGCGCAGAACGCCTGCTGCGCAACGAGCGCCTGATCGAGCACAACGTGATCTGACCATGGACGAGTTGCCTACCGCACCCACCGCCCCGAGCGCGATCGAACTCAATACGTTGCGCTGGAGCGACCCGTTTCGCTGGTTGCAGCTGGGCGCGCGCGACTTCCTGCGTTGCCCGGGGATCGGCCTGTTCTACGGCGGCTGCTTCATGGTCATGGGCTGGGTGCTGATGAAGGTCTACGAGAACGCCGCGGCCTACCTGCTCGCGCTGTCGGCCGGGTTCCTGCTGCTCGGGCCCTTCCTGTGCCTGGGCCTGTACCGCGCCAGCCAATGTCTGGAGCGTGGCGAGAAGCCCGACTTCGGCGACTCGCTGCTGGCCTGGGACACGCGCACCGGCGCCCTGGCCATCTTCGGCTTCGTGCTGCTGGTGCTGGAGATGCTGTGGGGCCGCGCCGCGCTGGTCGTGTTCGCGGTCAGCTTCGACGGCATGCCCGACTTCAAGGGTTCGATCCGGGCCCTGCTCGACCCCGAGAACCTGGGCTTCATCGCCGCCTACCTGGCAGTGGGCGGGGTCTTCGCCGGCCTGATCTTCGCCATCAGCGTGGTCGCAATGCCGATGATCCTGGACCGCCCGGTCGACGCGATCACTGCCGGCCTGACCAGCCTGCGCCTGGTGCTCACGCAGCCGGGCGTGATGCTGCTCTGGGGCGCCCTGATCACGCTGCTGGTCGTGGCTGCAATGCTGCCGTGGTTTGCCGGGCTGCTGGTCGTCGGGCCGGTGCTCGGGCATGCCACGTGGCATGCCTACCGCAGCGCAATCAAGGTCTGACGCCAAGCAACGTTCGATCGCATCTGCGGGGTGGTCCGCGAGGCGCACTGGGCCACCGTGCCTCCTATGCCCGCGATGCAATGGACTGCAGACGTGCGGGCATGTTGGGTAGTGGGCAGCATTCGCGGCGCAAATTGCGAACGTGTTCGCGTCTTCGCTTGCCCTTGCGTGCCTGCACCGGCGCGGGATCAGGCCACTGGGGCGCCCTGCTCCGCTCATGTCCCCCGGCCTCGGCCTGCGGCCGACGCCTCCTCCCTTACTTCGCTGCGCAGTGCACCCCAGCGGCCCGATCCGGCAGCAGCGGCGGTTCGCCGTCGTCGAAGGCTACCCATGCAGCCTGCCGCGGGCGTGGGGTGGCCGCTGTAGCGAAGTAAAGGAGGAGACGGCAGCCGCGAGGCTGTCGTCGGGGGACATGAGCGAAAGCGGCCACCCTACGCTCGCGGCACGCGCCGAGGGAAGCACGCGGCAACGGGCCCGGGCGCTGCGATCAAAACCCGCTGTGCAAGCCTCAGGGCGTCAACACGGTCGAGCCGGTCGTCTTGCGCGCCTCGAGATTGCGGTGGGCGTCAGCCACTTCAGCCAATGGATAGCGCTGGTCGATGCGGATCTTCACCGCGCCGCTGCCGACCACCGTGAACAACTCGTCGGCCATCGCCTGCGTGGCCTCGCGTGTCGCGATATGCGTGAACAAGGTCTGGCGCGTCACGTACAACGAGCCCTTGGGCCCGAGCATGCCAGGCGCGAACGGCGCCACCGGACCCGAGGAGTTGCCGAAGGCCGCCATCAGGCCGAACGGGCGCAGGCAGTCCAGGCCCTTCTCGAAGGTGTCCTTGCCGACCGAGTCGTAGACCACCTTGACGCCCTTGCCGCCGGTAATGTCCTTGACGCGGGCGACGAAGTCTTCCTTGGTGTAATCGATGGCATGGGCCGCACCATGCTCGAGCGCCAGGGCGCACTTGGCGGCGCCGCCGGCCGTGCCGATCAGCTGCAGGCCCAGTGCCTTGGCCCACTGGCATGCGATCAGGCCGACGCCGCCAGCCGCAGCGTGGAAGAGCACGAAGTCGCCCTTGTGCAGGCCCTCGACCGGCAACGTGCGCTTGAGCAGGTACTGCGCCGTCAGGCCCTTGAGCATCATGCCCGCCGCGGTGTCGAAGGCGATGCTGTCGGGCAGCTTGCACACCGTCTTGGCGGGCATCACGCGCACTTCGCTGTAGCTGCCCGGCGGGTTGGCGGCATAAGCCGCGCGATCACCCTTCTTCAGGTGCGTGACGCCTGCGCCCACGGCCTCGATCACGCCCGCGCCCTCCATGCCCAGATTCAACGGCAGCGGATTCGCATACAACCCCGTGCGCTGGTAGACATCGATGAAGTTCAGGCCGCAGGCATGGTGGCGGATGCGCACCTCGCCGGCGCCGGGCTCACCGACCTCGACGTCGATCATCTTCATCACCTCGGGGCCGCCGTACTGCTGAATCTGAATGGCTTTGCTCATCACGATGCTCCTGGGGTCACTGCACAAAAGCCGAAGGTTACGCGAGCAGCGAGAATCCCACATGCGTGACGACCCCCTGCCGCCCTGGTGAAACGCCTCGTCCAAGCCCCGAATCTCGCTCTGGCCTCGCTGTGGCGCGACATGCTCGAGCACGCCGGCTTCGAGGTCAGCGTACAGCGCGCGTACGCCGGCAGCATTGCCGGCGAGATTCCGCCCGACCAGGCCCTGCCGGAAGTGTGGATCCATGACGACGAGCGGGTCGACGAGGCGCGTGCGCTGCTCGCACAACTGCAGCGGCCAGCCTGGCGGCATTGGGTGTGCCGCAACTGCCACGAGCGCATCGAGGGCCCCTTCGAGCAGTGCTGGCAATGCGGCGCGGCGATGCCGCCATGAAGGCGCGCACGGCCCTGTTGATGACGGTCCCGCCGCTGATGTGGGCCGGCAATGCCGTGGTCGGCCGCCTGCTCGTGGGCCACATCCCGCCGCAGACGCTGAACTTCTCGCGTTGGGTGCTCGCCGCCCTGCTCTTGGCACCGCTGGGCTGGCATGCGCTGCGCGACTGGCGGGCGATTTCGTCGGCCTGGCGCTACCTGTTGGCGATCGGCTGCCTGGGCGTGGGCGCCTACAACGCGTTCCAGTACCTCGCGCTGACCACGACCACACCGCTGAACGTGACGCTGATCGCGGCGTCGATGCCGCTGTGGATGCTTGCCGTGGGCGCGGTCGGATTCGGGCAGCACCCGACGCGGCGGCAGATCGCGGGCGCGGTGCTGTCGCTGGCTGGCGTCGTGCTGGTGGTTTCGCGCGGGTCCTGGGCGACCTTGGTGCAGGTGCAACTGGTCGCGGGTGACGTCTACATCCTGATCGCCGCGCTGTGCTGGGCCACCTACAGCTGGCTGCTGGCACAACCGCCGCCGGGCCTGCGGCCGCCCCCGCGCGAAACACTCCAAGCCTGGGGCTGGGCCGGCATTCTGCTGGTGCAGATGCTGTTCGGGCTGCTGGCGGCCGGCACTGCCGCGGCGGGCGAGGCGGTACTGCTCGATTACGCCGCGATCGACTGGCGCAACGCCTGGCTGTTCGCTGCACTGCTGTTCCTCGCGATCGGGCCGTCGATCCTGGCCTACCGCTGCTGGGGCCTGGGCATCGCGCTGGGCGGGCCCGCGCTCGCCTCGTTCTTCGCCAACCTGACGCCGTTGTTCGCCGCACTGCTGTCTGCCCTGCTGCTGGGCGAAGCGCCGCGCAGCTACCACGCCATGGCCTTTGCGCTGATCGTCGGCGGCATCGTCGTCTCTTCGCGTCCGTCGCGATGACGTTGACGCGGCGTCAGTGGCTCCTGCTCGGCACGCTCACGCTGCTGTGGGGGCTGAACTGGCCGATGATGAAGTTCTCGCTGCGTGAGGTCAGCCCGCTGTACTTTCGGGCCCTGACGATGGGTGGCGGCACGCTCGTACTCGTTGCCTTCTTCTCGTGGCGCGGTGCGTCGCTCGTCGTCACGGGCATGCAGGCCTGCGCGGCTGGTCTGGCTGGCGCTGCCCAACATCATCGGCTGGCACCTGTGCTCGATCATCGGCTTGTCGCAACTGCCGGCGGGGCGCGCGGGCATCCTGGCCTTCACGATGCCGGTCTGGACCGTGCTGCTGGCCGCGTTGCTGTTCGGCGAACGCATGACCCCGCGCTCCTGGGTGTCGGTGGTCGCGGCGAGCGCGGCGGTGGGTCTGCTCGCCGCCAACGAGTTGCTGGCCCTGGCCGGGCGGCCGATCGGCATTCTTTGGCTGCAGGCGGCCGCGCTGTGCTGGGCGCTGGGCACGGTGCTGATGCGGCGCAGCATGCTGCAGCTGCCAACCGAGACCGTGACAGTCTGGATGATGCTCTATGGCTCCATCGTGTTCTGGCTCCTGGCGCCGCTGGTCGAACCCTGGCCGCGCTGGGCCGAATGGCACGCAGCGACGTGGTGGTCGCTGGCCTACGGTGTTTTCCTGAACTTCGGCTATGCGCAGGTCATCTGGTTTGGCCTGGCGCGCGCGCTGCCGGCGCAGGCGAGCGCGTTCTCCGTGATGGCAGTGCCCCTGGTGGGCATCGCCTCGGCCACGCTCGTCGTTGGCGAGGTGCCTCAAGCCACGGACTGGCTGGCGGCATTGCTGATCGCGCTCGCCATCGCCAGCGCCACCGGCGCACGGTGGCGGCGCGGGCGCGGCGACAATCCTGCGCCATGAGCAAGCGCCCGACCCTGGCCCTGATCGCCGCGCTGGATAGTCGGCGCGCCATCGGCCGCGGCGGCGCGCTGCTGTGGCATGAGCGCGCGGACCAAGAGCACTTTCGCGCCGTGACAATGGGCTGCCCCGTGATCATGGGGCGCAAGACCTGGGACTCGCTGCCGGCAAGATTCCGGCCCTTGCCGGGGCGGCGCAATATCGTGCTCACGCGCGACGCGGCGTGGCGTGCTGACGGAGCCGAGGTCGCGGCCTCGTTGGAGGCTGCACTGGCCATGTGCACCGACGCCGCCAAGGTTTTCGTGATCGGCGGCGGTGAGTTGTATGCATCGGCCCTGCCCCTGGCCGACGAGTTGGTGCTGACGGAGATCGACACCACATTCGACGCCGCCGATACCCACTTTCCGGCCTTCGACCGCACCGTATTCGCCGAGGTCCAGCGCGACGAACAGCGCGGTGCCGACGGCACGCGCTACGCGTTCGTGACCTACCGCCGCACGCCTTGAGGGCCCTCGGCCGCGGCCGAACGCGTCAGCTCGATGCCGAGCACCTGGTACTGAAGGTGGAAGACATTGGACCGCAGCTCCGTGATCCCTGCCTCCGCGCCGAGCAGGTCTGCCTGCATCGGATGGCCGGCACCGATGTCATGCTGGTCCGCGCCGAACTCGATCAATACCGTCCACGCGGCCGGCTGGTCCAGCACCTGGCCCTTCTTCTCCACGGACTGAATGGCGCTGGCGTCGATTTTCGTCGCGCACAGGTGGACGCCGACGACACCCTCGACCAGGCGAATCGATTGCAGCCGGTGGATGAGCCGCTCACGGATACCCGGCGCGTCACCGCCCGCGACGTCGAACTTGAAGGCGCGCATGACCGCGCCGTCGCCTGTCGCGCGGCTGAATACCACCTCGGCCAGGGCCCTCGAGAGATGGTTGAAGGCGCGGATGGACTCGACCGTCCACGGCGTCGGGGCGTTGAGCCGCTCCAGGTACGCAGGACTGGTCAGGACGTCGGTGTCGAGCGTCTCGTACAGCGTCAACAGCTCGGCCGGCTGGTTGCTGTCCATGTAGCGGCGGCCGCGCAGGAAGCCGCGAATGGCCGCACGCTCGGGCATGTGCTCGGTGTTGTGCCACTCGTAGAAGCCCAAGCGGCCTACGTCCTTCAGGCCATGCCAGATTGCCACCACGCCGCGGCCCAGCAAGCTCATGCTGCGCAGGCTCAGGCCAGGTGAGCGGCCTTCTTCGCCGCGGTCAATTTCGCCATCTCGGGCGACTTCTTGTAATGCGCGTCGAGCGGATAGCAGCCCGACACCAGGCCGTTGCGCGGCGCCGTGGTGCAGTCGCTGAAGGTGCGGCACAGGCGCTTGCGCTGCACGGCCCGGCCGGCCAGCACGTCGGCCGGCAGCTCCGGGTAGGCCAGCACCATGCGGCCCAGGCCGACCAAATCGACCCAGCCTTCGCGCACCACCGCCTGCGCCACATTGGGCAGGAACTCCTGCAGGTAGGTGTAGCCGCTGCCCATGAAGGCGAGCTCGCGGAAAGGCGCGCTTCAGATCGCGCACCGTGTCCAGATGGCGCATCACGCCGATCAGCGGATCCTCGGGCGGCTGGTAGCCGTCGGACGGCGGGTACAGCGCCGGGCGCGTCAGATGCGGGTTGTAGTAGGGGCTGCCCAGCGTGATGTTGATCAGGCGGATGCCCAGGCCTTGCGCGATCGTCGAGGAAGGCGCGGGTTTCGGACAGGTCGGGCTCGATCGGCGTCGGCCTCGTCGGCGCCGAAGCCATAGCGATAGGGCAGGCAGGCCGCGTAGTCGTCGGGCACGCCCGGGCCCAGCTCGTCGGCTTCGGCCTGTGCCGGATCGGGCTTGAACGGCACGAAGTCGAAGGCCGAGACGCGCACGCCGATCTCCAGGCCCGGCGCCTCGGCGCGAATGCCGGCCACCAGTTCGCGCAAGAAAGCGCGTGCGGTTCTCCAGCGAGCCGCCGAACTCGCCGGGCCGCGTCTTGGCCGACAGGAATTCGTGGCCGAGGTAGCCGTGGCAATGCTTGAGATCGACGAACTCGTAGCCGCTGTCCCAGGCCCGCTTGCGCGGCGATCACGTAGTCGTCGATCAAGGCGCGAATCTCGCCGTCGGTCAGCAGCGGATGGTCGTGCGCAGTGTGGAACTTGCGATCGAGGATCGGGTGCCGGTACAGGATGTGCGGCTCGAAGCGCGTGCTGGTCGTTGGGCTTGCAGAAGCGCCCCGAATGCGTGAGCTGCAATCCGATCACGAGGCCGGCATCGTCGCCCATCGCCTCGCGGTGCGCGGCGACCAGGTGTCGCGCAGCGCCGCGATGCTGGACTGGTTGTCGGCGCTCATCACCAGCTGGTTCGGATTGGCGCGCCCGTCGGGGCGCACCGCCACCGCCTCGCCGCCCCAGATCAGCTTGGCGCCCGAGAGGCCGAAGTGGCGCCAGCGCCGGACCGTGTTGTCGCTGGGCTTGCCGTCGCTAGTGCCGTCCCAGCCTTCCATCGGTTGGATGGCGAAACGGTTGCCGACGTTCAGCGGGCCCACGGTCAGCGCCGCCGCGAGCGGCGCACCTGGGCCCGACTCGACGATGTCGTCGCAGGGCATGTCGATGCCCAGGCGCTGGAGGTTGTCGCGGAAACCGCTCGGCGTCTCCAGCGCCTTGATCTTCGTGATGTCGCCGAACTTCATTGCGGATGCGATCTAGAAAAACTGGTTCGGCTTCTGGAAGATGCCGAGCAAGAGTGCACCGTTAGGTGCCGTCGCGGTGTGGCGGCTGCCCGCCGGGCGCCAGACGAAATTGCCCGCAGTGGCGGTGCCCTCATGATCGACCAGGCTGCCTTCGAGGACCCAGGTCTGTTCGACCTCGACATGCATGTGGTCGGTCAGCACGGCCCCCGGCGCCATGCGCGTGAGCACAGTCTGCAGCCCGGACTGCGGGTCCTCCATCAGTACCTTGACCTCGACACCGGCAAATCGCGTGGGCTGCCACGGCAGCGACGGCACATCGATGTAGCGCGAAGAGAGCGCTGCCAACTGCTCATGCTGCGCCTGCAAGCCGGGAGTGTGCAGCGCCATGGTCATTGCTCCTTGTCTGACGCGATTGGTGGACGCACCGCGGCTGCGCCGGTGCCGGGGCGCCGCCGCCGCAGCATAGCGCGCACGGGCTCGAGGCGCAGAATGACGATCAGCGCGATCAGGACCCAGATCACGAGCGAGATCGGTCGCGTGAAGAAGGGCTCGAGGCTGCCGTCCGAAAGCACCAGGCCACGGCGCAAGCTCTTCTCCAGCAGGTCACCGAGCACGATGCCGAGCACCAGTGGCGCCATCGGATAGTTGCCCTGGCGCAGGATGAAGCCAAGCAGGCCGAAGCCCAGCATGACCCAGATGTCGAACAGCCGGCCGGCAATCGCGAACGAGCCGACCGTGCACAACACCAGGATGATGGGCACCATCACAGTCTGCGGCACCTGCAGCACGCGGACCATCAGTTTGGTCAGCGTGAGGCCGAAGAACAGGATGCCGAGGGTGGCGAACATCATCATCGCCACAATGTCGTAGACGAACTGCGGCGACTGCACCATGATCATCGGGCCGGGTTGCACGCCGTGGATCAGCATCGCCGCCATCAGCACGGCCGCCGGTGCCGAACCGGGGATCCCCAGTGTGAGCACCGGGATGACAGCCCCGGGCACGCAGGCGTTGTCGCCGGTTTCGGCCGCCATCAGGCCATCGATCGAACCCTTGCCGAACGTCTCCGGCTCCTTGCTCGCACGCTTGGCCGCGGCATAGGAGGACCAGGCCGCGATGTCCTCGCCAACGCCCGGCACGATGCCGATGAAGGTGCCGATGCAGCCCGAGCGCAGGATGGTCTTCCAGTGGCGAGCGACATCGACCAGCTTCGGAATCACGGAATCGAAGGGGTTGATCTTCACCGGCGCCCTGCGCGTCTTCATCACCGACAGCAACTCGGCGAAGCCGAAGGCGCCGACCAGCGCCGGCACCAGCGCGATGCCGCCGGCCAGGTCGCGGTTGCCGAAGGTGAAGCGGTCGAACGCGTAGATCGCTTCCTGGCCGATGCCGGCGACGAAAAGGCCGAGAAAGCCAGCCATCCAGCCCTTGAGCGGGTCGTCGCCCGTGAGCGTGCCCGAGATCACGACGCCGAAGACCGTCAGCCAAAAGAATTCATAGGCGCCGAACTTGAGTGCGAGTTCGCCCAGCAGCGGCGTGAACAAGGCGAGGAAGAACATCCCGATGAAAGTGCCGAGCACCGAGCCCGAGGTGGCGATACCCATCGCGCGGCCGGCGTGCCCCTGGCGCGCCAGCGCGTAGCCGTCGAGACAGGACGCGGCCGAGGCCGGCGTGCCCGGGATGTTGAGCAGGATCGCGGAACGCGAGCCGCCGTAGATGGCACCGACGTAGGTGCAGATCAGGACCAGCAGGGCCTGACCTGATTCCATCTTGAGCGTGAGCGTCGTCATCAGCGCCAGGCCCATCGTCGCGGTCAGGCCGGGTAGCGCACCGATGATCAGACCGACCAGGGTCGAGGCGAAGACATAGAACATCGACTCCGGCGTGATGAAGCTCCAGATCGACTGGCCGAAGGCGATGAGCCCGCTGAACATACTCAGGGCAAGCGCACGAGGAAGACTTCCTGGAACACGTAGCTGACCAGGAAGGCGGTCCCTGCGCCGATGGCAAGCGCGAACAGCACGCCCCTCGCGGTCTGCCCTGCGTCGCGGCGGCGGGCCCAGTCGAACGCAAGCACGAACACGGTCACGAAGACGAAGGTGGCGAGCCAGAACGGAATGCCGCCATGTCCGACCAGGCCCGCTGCGTAGGCAAGCCCTAGCGCCACAAAGGCGCCGACGCGCATGACGGCAGCGCGTGCGGGCCCGTCCGGCACCCAGCGGATCGTGCGCAGCCGCAGTCCCCCCGCGCGAGCCGCCCGCAGCGCCAGCAGCAAACCGAACAGCAGCAGCACCGCGCCAAGAATGCCGGGGACCAGGCCGGGCGCGGTGTAGAGCGAGGCGCCCTGGCTCTCCAGCCTATCCATGCGCCAGGCCGCGACCAGCACCGCCAGGCCGAATCCAACCCAGACCCACGCGGCAATGAAGTCGGCCTGTGGCGAGACCTTCTTGTCCGTGCTCATCCGACGCGGCGCAGCCCGCCCGCTGTCAGGGCTTGGGGATGCCGACGGTGTCAGGCGAGATCTTGGCCTGGCCGGAGTTGAACTTCTGCCAGGCCGCATCGGCCACGGCCGGCATGGCGATTTTCTGCGCCTCGGCGCCGGCGGTCACGACCATCAACGCGCCGCGGCTGGTCGCGTACTTCTTGATGACTTCCGATTTGGCGATCTTGTCCATCCAGATCTTGTCCAGCGTCGCGGTGACCTCGGCGGGCACACCCTTGGGAACGAAGATGCCGAAGTAGCTGATCGGCGTCTTGAATCCTGGGACGAACTCCGACAGCGGCGGGATCGTGCCGTGGCCCTCGATCTCGATCGCCTTGTCGCCGACGACCGCCAGCGGACGCAGGCGCTTGCCGCGGATCATCTCCGACTGCTCGGAAGAGAGCTGGGTGGTCACCTCGGTTTCGCCGGCCACCGTGGCAATCACTGCCGGGTTGCCGCCGTCATACGTGACATGCTTGTACTTGATGCCGGTGGCCGCGGCGATCTGCTCGATGGCCGTGTGACCGCTCGAATTCACGCCCGCGGTGGCCACGGACACCTGGCCCGGCTTGGCCTTCATCGCCTCGAGCAGGGACTTCATGTCCTTGTACGGCGAGCTGACCGGCACGCTGACGATGGTCGGCAGGGCCAGGTGCAGGTAGAGGTTCCAGTCCTGCAGCGTGGTGTCCACCATGCCCAGGATCTTGTAGGAGCCGAGATCCTTGGGTGCACCCGAGGCCCAGGTGTAGCCGTCCTTCGGCGCTTCGAACGCGTTCTTGGTACCGATCGAGCCCGACGCGCCCGGCTGGTTCAGCACGACGATCTTCTGCCCCAGCGCCGCCTCCAGGTCGCCCGCGGTGATGCGGATCATCTGGTCGGTGGCTCCGCCGGCCGCCCAGGGCACGATGATGTTGATCGGCTTGTTCGGCTTCCACTGCGCCTGGGCGCCGGAGGTCAGGCTCAGGCCGCCGATGCCAACCAGGGCAGCGACCACTGTCAACGCACGAATTGATTTCACTGTGAAGTCTCCTGGGTGAGTTTCCCGCGGCGCGAGCGGCAATGTCAGAATCGTCCGGAGCCTCTAGCGTGACATGGTGATTGACGCGGCGCCCTCGGGCAAACCCGAGACACAAGCCTGCTGCCTGAAGCATGATGGCGCCACACAAGCAAGCAGCCCTTGATGACAACTGCCCTCCACGCTCCCCTGCGCATCGCGGCCATCGGCCTGAACCACAGCCACATCTACGGCCAGACCCGCGCCCTGCTCGACGCCGGGGCCGAGCTGGTGGCATTCCACGCCGCGGAGGACGATCTGGCGGCCGACTACGCCCGCGCCTTTCCGAACGCTCGCCGCGCGCAGGACAAACGCGCCATCCTCGAAGATCCGGGCATCGCGCTCGTGGTCAGCGCCACGATTCCCGACGTGCGTGCCGCCACGGCCATCGAGATCATGCGCCACGGCAAGGATGTGATGGTCGACAAACCCGGCGTGATCCGCCTGGATGAACTGGCCGCGGTGCGCCAGGTGCAGCGCGAGACGGGTCGCATCTTCTCCGTCTGCTTTTCGGAACGCTTCGAGAACCGGGCCACCGAGAAGGCCAGCCAGTTGGTCGCGGCAGGGGCCATTGGCCGGGTGATTCAGACGGTCGGCCTGGGCCCGCACTCCTTGCGCAACAACCCGCGACCCGCGTGGTTCTTCCAACGCCAGCGCTACGGCGGCATCCTGTGCGACGTTGCCGCGCACCAGTGCGACCAGTTCCTGCACTTCACCGGCTCGACCCAGGCCGACGTCGTGGCCGCGCACATCGGCAACTTCGGCAACCCCGACACGCCCGAACTGGAAGACTTCGGCGAGGTACTGCTGCGCGGCAATGGCGGCACTGGCTTCATTCGCGTCGACTGGTTCACGCCCAAGGGCCTCGGCGTCTGGGGCGACGGCCGGCTCACCATCCTGGGTACCGAGGGCTACATCGAGTTGCGCAAGTACATCGACATTGGCGGGCGCCCAGGCGGCGATCACCTCTTCCTGGTCGACGGCCACGGTCTGCGCCACATCGACTGCCAGGCCGAGGCACTGCCCTACGGCCCGCGCCTGGTGCATGACGTGCTCCATCGCACCGAGACCGCCATGCCGCAACAACACTGTTTCCTGGCCACGGAACTGGCCTTGAAGGCCGAGGCCATGGCGGTGCGAGTCGACAACCGCCTGGACCGTTCATGACAGTGAAGGCCCGACCGACACCGCGTGCCCGGCCCGTGCGTGGTCATTCGACTGAGACAACATGAAGATCGCCACCTGGAACGTCAACTCGCTGACGGTGCGCCTGCCCCAGTTGCTGGATTGGCTGGCCACACACCATCCCGACGCGATGGTGCTGCAGGAAACCAAGCTCACCGACGACAAGTTCCCGCATGTCGAGATCGAAGCGGCGGGCTACCGGGTGCAGTGGTTCGGGCAGAAGACCTACAACGGGGTGGCCCTGCTGTCCAAGGCCGAGGCCACCGACGTGGTGCGCAATATCCCCGGCTTCGACGACGCACTGGCGCGCGTGATCACGGGCACGGTCGACGGCCTGCGCATCGTGGGCGGCTACTTTCCCAACGGCCAGGCGCCGGGCAGCGACAAGTTCGAATACAAGATGCAGTGGCTGCGTGCATTGCGCGATTGGCTGAGCGACGAGATCGCGCGGCACCCGAACCTGGTGCTGCTGGGCGACTTCAACATCGCCCCGGAGGATCGCGACGTGTATGACCCGGTGGCATGGGCCGGGCAGATTCACTGCACCGACGAGGAGCGCGACCACCTGCGCAAGCTGATCGCGCTCGGCCTCGTGGATGCATTTCGGCTTTTCGAGCAGCCGCCGAAGTCATGGTCCTGGTGGGACTACCGCAACCTGGCCTTCCGCAAGAACCAGGGCCTGCGCATTGACCTGATCCTCGTCAGCGAGGCCTTGAAGGCCTCGGTGCAGGCCTGCACGATCGACAAGGCCACGCGCAAGAACGAGCGGCCAAGCGACCACGCCCCGGTCATACTGACCTTGGCCTGAGTCCGCGGCAGTCGAGCTCGGCGATTGCGGGCAGCGAAGCGACTGGATTCGCGCCGCGGCGCAGCCCCGCCTTGCCGAGCGCGGGATCAGGTCTTGGCGCCCAGCAATGCCGGTTTCAACGAGACGTCCACGGGCTTCTCGCCCAGCCAGATCTTGAGCACCGCGTTGTAGAAGCCCACGTCCGGCAAGGCGTCGCCCTGCGGTTTGCCATTCAGTGTGATCTAGGTGCCGGTCCCGGGGACCCAGTCCATGTGCATCTGGTCGCCCTTCTTCAAGGCGCCGACGTTGACGAAGATCTCGCCGAACTTGCCCAGCTGGTTGACGAACTTGGAGCGCTCACCCGCAGAGACCATCAGCGCATGCTGCGACTCCACGAACTTGTCCATCGCCCCCAGGTACTTCAGCTGCAGCGCCCGAATCGAGAACAAGAACTTCAATGTGGCCTCGTCCTTGTTCCCCTCGGCCACCAGCTTCAGAATGGACGCCTGTGCCGGAATGAACTTGTCGCGCACCTCGGTCATCGCCGCGAGATGCGCCCGGGAGGTCTCGTTCGTCACGATCTTGTCGAGCTCGGCCATCGTTCTTTGGTGCGACGAGACCAATGTCTGGATACTGGCCAGTTCCTTCTTGATCTGCTCGTCACTGCTCATCAGCAGTGTGCTCATCATGCCCCGCGACGCGTCGGCCAGTTCAGTCTTGGCGCGGTTGGTCAAAACGGTCTGCTGGTACTCGCGCCCGACCAGCGATGTGATCGCCGCATTGAGCGAGCCGAGTCCGGTGTAGGCCAACGTGGCCATCACGAGGAAGATGGCGATCACGACGCCAAAGCCCAGGCTCAGGCGTTGGCCGATCCGCAGGTTGAACAGATGTCTCAAGTGGTGGCTCACGCAGGCTGGGTTGGTGCGGCAGGTCGCCGCTTTGGCCGCATGACCCATCAGGTCTTCGGCAACGCATAACCGAACTTGAGCGCATGCGAACGTGCGGCAGCCGGCAAAGTGGCCGATTTCGTATGGCGCCGCTGAGGCGCCTTGCAGCGCGGACGCGTCAGTTGTCCAGGCCGAGGTCCTGGATCTTGCGCGTGATGGTGTTGCGGCCGATGCCCAGGCGCTGCGCGGCCTCGATGCGGCGGCCGCGTGTGGCCTCCAGCGCGGCCACGATCAGTGCGGCCTCGAACTTGCGCGTCAGCGTGTCCCAGACTTCGGGCGAACCGGCGTCGAGCAGCGCGCGGGCTTCGCGCTCGAGGTCGCCTAGCCAATGGCCGGTCGGCGACATGCCAACAAGGGTCGTGTCCGGTTCAGTCTGCGGCACCGAAACGGGCGGCGGCATGTCGACGGCTGCGGCTGCAGTGGCAGGCGCAGGCGCTGGGATCGCCTGCAGTTCGGGCGGCAGGTCCTTGGCCGCGACGACCTGCGTCGGCGCCATCACGCTCAGCCAATGGCAGATGTTCTCGAGTTGCCGCACGTTGCCGGGGAAGTCGAACGCCATCAGTTTGGCCAGCGCGGCGTCGGACAGGCGCTTGGCGTCGACGCCCAGGTCCTTGGCACTTCGCTCGAGGAACTGCCGCGCCAGCACCGGGATGTCGTCACGCCGTTCGCGCAGGGCCGGCAGGCGCAGGCGGATCACGTTCAGGCGATGGAACAGGTCTTCACGGAAAGCGCCGTCCTTGACGCGTTGCTCGAGGTCCTGGTGCGTCGCGGCGATCACGCGCACATTGCTCTTCTGCGGCTGGTGGCCGCCGACGCGGTAGAACTGTCCGTCGGACAGCACCCGCAACAATCGCGTCTGCAGGTCAAGCGGCATGTCGCCGATCTCGTCGAGAAACAGCGTGCCCCCGTCGGCCTGTTCGAAGCGGCCACGGCGCATCGTCTGAGCCCCGGTGAAGGCGCCACGCTCATGGCCGAACAGCTCGGATTCCAGCAGGTCCTTCGGAATCGCCGCGGTGTTGATCGCGATGAAGGGGCCGTTGCTGCGCGGGCTGTGCTTGTGCAGTGCATTGGCCACGAGTTCCTTGCCCGAGCCGCTCTCGCCCGTGATCAGGACCGTGACCTGGCTTTGGCTGAGTCGGCCAATGGCACGAAACAGGTCCTGCATCGCCGGTGCCTGACCGAGCATCTCAGGCGCCGCGCTCGGGCGCTCGTTGGCCACGGCCTCGCGCAGGCTCTCCTCGACCGCACGGCGTATCAGTTCGACCGCGGCCGACACGTCGAACGGCTTGGCCAGATACTCGAATGCGCCTCCCTGGAACGAGGACACGGCACTGTCCAGATCGGAATAGGCGGTCATGATGATCACGGGCAGCCCCGGCAGGCGCTGCTTGATCTTGGTCAGCAAGTCCAGCCCCGACCCCCCGGGCATGCGAATGTCGCTGACGAGCACCTGCGGCTCGTCGTCGTCCAGCGCGGCCAGCACGTCGCGTGCATTGCTGAAGGCGCGCACCGCGAACTGCTCGCGCGCGAGTGCCTTCTCGAGCACGAAGCGAATCGACTGATCGTCGTCAACCACCCAGATGGGTTTCATGGCAGGTGCAGTTCTGTCAGGGCAAGGGAATCAGGATCGTGAACACGGTATGGCCCGGTTCACTCGCCACTTCGATCGTGCCCTGGTGTTGTTGGACAAAGGTCTGGGCCAGGGTCAGCCCGAGGCCCGAACCGCCCTCTCGCCCTGTCACCAGCGGAAAGAAGATGCGCTCACGAATGGCCTCGGGCACGCCGGGCCCGTTGTCCTCCACATGCAATTCGAGTGCCAGGCGCCAACGCAGCTTGCCGATCGTCACCTGTCGGGCGACGCGGGTGCGCAGAGTCAACTCGGCATCGCCCGCCGCGATCCGTTCCGCCAGCGCCTGCGCCGCGTTGTGGGCGATATTCAGGACCGCCTGGATCAGCTGCTCCCGGTCGCCGCGGAACTCCGGGATCGACGTGTCGTAGTCGCGCCTCAGCACGAGTCCGCGCGGGTACTCGGCCAGCACCAGCGAGCGCACGCGCTCGCAGACCTCATGGATGTTGACGTCGGCCACGACCGGGGCGCGCCGGTGTGGCGCCAGCAGGCGGTCGACGAGCAGCTGCAGGCGATCGGCCTCGGCAATGATGACCTGCGTGTACTCGGTGAGTTCGCGCCGCTCGCCCCATCGGCTCTCGAGTTCCATGCCCAGCAGTTGCGCCGCGCCGCGAATGCCGCCCAACGGGTTCTTGATCTCATGGGCCAGGTTGCGAATGAGCTCCTTGTTGGCTTGCGCCTGGCCCTGGGTGCGTTCTTCGCGGTCCTGGCGCGTCTGCTGCTCGATCTCGATCATCTCGACCAACACCCGATCGGCGTCGTCGGTCTGGTTGACGATCACGTGCACCGGCAGCAGATCGTGCTGCGCCGCGGCCGGTCGACGCAACAGGGCGTCAAAGCGGCCGCTGGCGATGCGGTTGGCGCTCACGGCGGCCAAAGTCTCCCGCAGCGGCAGCGGGTCGGCCAGCCAATCGGGCAGCTCGGTACCCAGCAGCGCACGACGCGCGACGCCCAACAGGTTCTCGAAGGCGGCATTGGCGTGCAGGCAATGGCCGTCGGCGCGCACGATGGCCACCATGGTGGCGAGCAGATCGAAGGCAGCCAGCGGGACGGCGGTCGAGTCGACCGGGCCCTTCTCGAGCATGCCTATTCCTTGGGCGCCGGTAGCTTGGCCAATTCCCGCTTCAGGGCCGCGACGTCGCTCTGCTTGCGCTCGAGCGCCGCCTTCATTTGCTCGACGCGGTCCAGATACTTCTGATAATTCTGCTCACCGCCCTGACGCTCGGGCGTGCCGTTGTTGAACTCCTTCTGCAGCTCGGCCAGCTTGGCTTCCTCGCGTCTGAGCTCGACCTCCAGGATCTTGCGTGCGTCGCTGTCGCGGACACGCTGGTCGCGGGCCTCGACCTTGCCCTCGCCCTCGCCTCGGCCCTCGCGCGGCTGCGTCGCCGCCACGGGCCGCGGCTTGGGCGGCGACACCACCGTGATCGGGGCGCCCTCGATCGTGCGGCAGTCACGCTCCTTGGCTTGCTGGGGCGTGATCTGATCGGTGTAGAGCACCGGCGGCCCGGGGCAGCGGTAGACCGTCCCGGTCTGCGCCCAGGCAGCCGCAACCGCACTGCACAGCAGGACGCCAACTCCGAGCTTCGTTGCGAGGGGATTGTTCATGGCCATTCAACGCATTGTGGCCCAGGGTTGGTGCACAAGAAAAAGGGGTGGCTCGCGCCACCCCCCCGCCTCGTGACCAATTGGTCGGAAACGGCCGCTCAGGCCGCGTAGTACATGTCGAATTCGATCGGGTGCGTGGTCATGCGGAAACGCGTGACCTCCTGCATCTTCAACTCGATATAGGCGTCCAGGTAGGTATCGGTGAAGACGCCCCCCTTGGTCAGGAACGCGCGATCCTTGTCCAGGTAGTCGAGCGCCTGGTCCAGGCTGTGGCAGACGGTCGGGATCTTCGCGTCCTCTTCCGGCGGCAGGTGGTACAGGTCCTTGCTGGCGGCCTCGCCCGGGTGAATCTTGTTCTCGACGCCGTCCAGACCGGCCATCAGGAGCGCGGAGAAGCCCAGGTACGGGTTCATCAGCGGGTCGGGAAAGCGCGCCTCGATGCGGCGACCCTTGGGATTGGCCACATACGGAATGCGGATCGACGCCGAGCGGTTGCGCGAGCTGTAGGCCAGCTTGACCGGCGCCTCGAAGCCAGGTACGAGGCGCTTGTAGCTGTTGGTGCCCGGGTTGGTGATGGCGTTCAGCGCACGGGCGTGCTTGATGATGCCGCCGATGTAGTAGAGCGCGAACTCCGACAAGCCCGCGTAGCCGTCGCCGGCAAACAGGTTCTTGCCGTCCTTCCAGACGCTTTGGTGCACATGCATGCCGCTGCCGTTGTCGCCGACGATCGGCTTGGGCATGAAGGTGGCCGTCTTGCCGTAGGCATGCGCCACGTTGAGGACCACGTATTTCTGCAGTTGCAGCCAGTCGGCGCGCTGCACGAGCGTGCTGAAGCGGGTGCCGAGCTCCATCTGGCCCGCGGTGGCGACTTCGTGGTGGTGCACTTCGACCGGAATGCCGAGCTGCTCGAGCAGCAGGCACATTTCGGAGCGCATGTCCTGGAAGCTGTCGACGGGAGGAACCGGAAAGTAGCCGCCCTTGACGCCCGGACGCATGCCCGAGTTGCCCTGTTCGTAGTCCTTGCCGCTGTTCCAGGCCGCCTCTTCGCTCTCGATCTTAGAGAAGCAACCGGACATGTCGGCGTTCCAGCGCACGCTATCGAAGACGAAGAACTCGGGCTCCGGGCCGAAGTAGGCGGTGTCGCCGATGCCGCTGCTCTTGAGGTAGGCCTCGGCGCGACGTGCCAGCGAGCGAGGGTCACGCTCGTAGGGCTTGCCGTCGCCAGGCTCGAGCACGTCGCAGGTCAGGATGATCGTCGGCTCTTCGAAGAAGGGGTCGACGTTGGCGGTATTCGGGTCGGGCATCAACAGCATGTCGGAGGCTTCGATGCCTTTCCAGCCGGCAATCGACGAGCCGTCGAAGGCATGGCCGTCGCTGAACTTGTCTTCATCGAAATGCGACACGGGCACGGTCACGTGTTGTTCTTTGCCACGCGTGTCTGTGAAGCGGAAGTCAACGAACTTGATCTCGTTGTCCTTCACCATCTTCATTACGTCGGCAACGGTCTTGCTGGCCATCAGGGCTCTCCTGGCAGGGGCTGGGGGGATAGGGGAAGCGGCCCTGCGCACCGGTCGGATCAGGGCAACCGATTGCGCAAGCAGGCGCAATTCAATGTAGCAGAAACCATGCCAGCGACTGGTGCATGCGCTGGCCCCCTGCAAAGTGGAGAAACGCCCCATTTCAAGGCGCCGGACGGCACCATCGCGGGGCGCCTTAGCCCACCCTAACGCACCAGTTCGGGGCCTGTTCTTGCGCCCAAGGCCGCCAAACCCTCAAGCAACGCCGTATACGCGGCCGGCAGCAAGGTCTCGCGTCCCTTGACGCCCAGTTCGATGTGCTTACCGTGCACCGGATGGTCGACGCTGGGCAGACTGAACACGCGAACCCCGGCGTGATCACGCTCGATCGCATGCATCAGAGGCGTCAGCGTCGCTTCCATCGCGCCGTAGACGATGACCGAGCGCTCGGCTTCGCGCAACGTACCGTGCAGCGGGCGGTAGCGAGTGTCGAGCAACGTTTCGATCATCGGGTGCGCCATCACGGGAAAGCCCGGCACGAAGTGCACCTCGCCCAGCGAGAAACCAGGGATCTTGTTGTACGGATTGCCGATGAGTTGCGCGCCCACCGGGAACACACCCATGTTCAGGCGATGGATGTTGTCGGGTGCGTCAGGCTCGAACGCAACGCCACGCTCGGCGGCGACATCCTGCATGCGTTGCGTGATCAGTATCTTGGCCTGCGGGTGCAACGCGAGTTCGACGCCCAGCGCTGCGGCGGCACATTGGCGCGTATGGTCGTCCGGCGTCGCGCCGATGCCGCCGCAGCAGAACACGGCGTCGGCGCTGGCGAAAGCATGGTGCAGCGCTTCCGTGATCAGCGCGCGATCGTCGCCGACATAGCGCGCCCAGGCCAGGGCCAGTCCGCGCGCAGTGAGCAACTCGATCACCTTGGGCAGGTGCTTGTCCTGGCGCTTGCCCGAAAGGATCTCGTCGCCGACGATGATCAAGCCGAAATTCATGACAGGGCCCTCATGGTGGGCGCGACCGGCGTCGCCGCATTGGAGCGCGTCTGCTGCAGCGCCGCCAGCGCGTAATGCGCGAACCATAGTGCGGCGAACGCGAATACCAAGGTGTTCAGCCACACCGACACCAGCACCAGCAGCGGCGCCAGCACCAGGGTGGCGGCGCCGAGTGCCCACAGCAGTGCTGGCGCCGCACCGAGGTAGCCACACACCACGCCGATCACCAACAGCGGCCAGCGGTGCCTGCGCAGGATGGCACGGCGCTCCTCCGCGCTGGCGTGCTCGGCCAGCACGTCAAACGCCATCACGCGGCAGGTCAGCCAGCCCCAGATCAGAGGCGGCAGGATCAGCACCAGCGGTGGCACGAACCAGAGCGGGAGGCTCAAGCCCAGCGCCAGCAGGGCCACACCGGTGCAACCCAGCGACCACAATGCCGACTGCCAGAACGCCGCGCCTTGCCGCGCTTCGAGCTGCACGAACCGCCGCTTGGCCACCAGCGTCACCAGCGCTGGCACCATGAACAGCGCCACCAGCAGCAAAGACAGCGCCATGATGACCGGCAATGCCAACACGACCACGACCAGGGGTCCGATCAGCGCGCGCAGTCCACCAGCGCCGACGGCTTCCAGCCATTTGAGAATCGTCTCGATCAGCGCCCACCCCTCAAGAAGCGCCCGCATGCCGGCGACGCCAGGCTCCCAGAAGAAATAACTCAGCGCCAATGTCGTGCCGCCTGCGAGCAGCAGGGGCGCCAACGACAGCAGCATCACGCGTGGCAGCATGCAGTAGGCCGCGGCGCGCCAGAAGGCGTCAAGCACCGGGTTCATGCCCACATATCCAACGGGCTCAGCGCAGATTGCCGGTGTGGCCGAGCGAGTAGCGCCCCGGCTGCGGCCAGACGGTCAGGCCATGAGGCTCGGCGCCGACCTTGACTTGCGCCACATCACCCGTGGCCGTTTCGAAGCGGTAGATCACGTCGTCGTATCTTGCGGCCAGCCACAGGTACTTGCCGTCCGCGCTGATGTTGCCCATGTCGGGGCTACCCCCGCCCGGCACGCCCCAGCGAGAAACCACCTTCTCCGTCGCGAAGTCGATCACCGCCACACCGCCATTGCCCTTGGGCGATCCATGGATCTTGTGCGACCCGCGGTTGGCGACGTACAGCAGCCTGCCGTCGCGGCTTGGGTACAGACCGTGGGCACCCAGGCCGGTCGGAATGAATCCGCGCTGCGTGAACGAATCGCCGTCGATGATGTGCACGCCATCAGCATGCATGTCAGCAACATAGAAGCGCTTGCCGTCAGGGGAGATGCGAATGTCCTGCGGCATGCCCGTCGTGACCGTGCAGGCCTCGGTCTCGCCCGGTTCCCACACCTGGCCCGGCTTGACACGCGGCGCGCCGGGCACCTCCTTGAACCGTCGGGCGGGCATCGACAACTTCAGGTAGCCCGTGACCTTGCGCTCGACCAGGTCGATCTTGGCCAAGGTGCCAGCAAACTCGCAGGTGAAGATCGCAAAACGGCCATCGATCGAGAAGTCGGCGTGATTCACACCGGGACAGCCGGGCACCTCGATCGAGTATTGCAGTGCCATGGTCTTCGGGTCACGGAAGTCGAGCCGCTTGCGTGCCTCGGCCACCACGACCGCCGACTTGCCGTCGGGCGTGAAGTACATGTTGTACGGATTGTCGACCTCGATCGCGGGACCGGGCTTGCCGGTTCGGGGATCGATCGGCGTCAGGCTGCCATCGGTACGGCGCTCGGCATTGTTCGTGACCCACAGGGTTCGCAGATCCCACGAGGGCACCACATGCTGCGGGCTGTACCCCACCTTGAACCGATCGACGACCTTCATCGTCGCCGGGTCGACCACATGCACATCATGGCCACGCAGGTTGGGTACGTAAATGCGCGCCAAGTCGCCCGCCAATACCGGGCTGATCTTGCCGGCCGCGGTTTCGCTGTAGACATTGTGTGCATCGACGACAGGCGGCATGCCTGGGACCGTCGGGACCGCAGTGGCCGTGGGCGCCGCGGAGGGGGCGGCCGATGCCTGTTGCGCAACGGCGATGTTGCCCTGCAAGCCCCACGCCAACAAGCCAACGACCAGCGCCAACGCGGCAACTCCACCCATCACGTTCATCTGGCTCGCACTCATTCGAACGGCTCCATCCATATATCGATCGTTACGCCACTCACTTGAGTTTGACCGCGCGTGCCCGGATTGCCGCGACCGAGGCCTCGACGATGCGCTCGACGCCGACCTGCCCCAACTCGACCGTCGCGCGGCGCGCGTCACCGGTGGCACCGTCGCCCGACGCGCCCTGGGGACGTGCCAGCGCGGCCTGCATATGCACTTGGCGCGCGTCCAGCGCCAACATCAACGCCGTGTCTGCCAACCCTGCGTGCACGCCAATTTCGTCGGCGCCGAATCCGCGCGCCTTGAGCGCGGCCGCGAAGTCATCCTGCGCCGCGCGATAGTACTCGGGCAGCGCGTGCACTCTTGAGGCGGCGCCCCACTCTCGATTGAGCTTGGCAGTCACGCGGTCGATGCTTGAACGGTAGCCGCCGTGGTCACCGAGGAACACGATGTCTGTCAACCCATGCCGTTTCAGACTGCGCGCCGCCGCTTCAAGCGTGGCCTCGAACACCGGCACCGGGATCGAGATCGTGCCGGGATAGCGCATGTGTTGCGTCGGCGGCTCGATCGCCCCCTCGGGCACGTAGGCGATCACGGGCGCGACAATGGCGTTGCCAAGGCGTTCGGCAATGCGCGCTGCAAGAGCTGCCGCGCGCACGTTGTGCTTGCCCAGCGTCATGTGCGGCCCATTCTGCTCGGTGCCGCCGATGGGGACCAGCACGGTTGTCGCACCGGCAGCAACGCGGTCGCGCAGTTCGGTCCAGGTCAGGGCTTCGAGATGCACGTCGATCGCGGACGCCGGCACCGCGCTGCCTGCAGCGAGAACCAGCAGCGCCAAGCGCAGCCAGCACAGGGGCTGCAAGACGCTATGCGTCTGCGTCATCGCCGCCGAGCACCGAACCGAGCAGCCCACCTGCGGCGAAACCGCCGAGCAGGGAGCCCTCTTCGCGTGAGCCGCCGCGCTGCGGCGCCGCGGCGAACACGCGGCTGGCCAGGCGAGAGAACGGCAGGCTCTGCAGCCATACCGTGCCGGGCCCGGTCACCTTGGCGAAGAACAGGCCCTCGCCGCCGAAGAGTGCCGTCTTGATCTTGCCGACGTACTGGATCTCGAAGTTGACTGTCGGCGTGAGCGCCACGAGGCAGCCTGTGTCGACCATCAGGGTCTCGCTCGCCCGCAATTCCCGCTTCAATATGGTCCCGCCCGCATGGACAAAGGCCAGGCCGCTACCCTCGAGCTTCTGCATGATGAAGCCCTCGCCACCGAAGAATCCGACGCCCAGCTTCTTCTGGAAGAAGATGCCCAGCGACACGCCTCGTGCAGCGCACAAGAATGCGTCCTTCTGGCAAATGAGCGTGCCACCGAGCGATCGCAGGTCCATTGCCAGGATCCTGCCCGGGTAGGGCGCGGCAAACGCCACCTTGCGCTTCTGCACGGCGCCGTTCGTATAGACCGTCGTGAACAGTGACTCTCCGGTCACCAAACGCTTGCCCGCGCCAAGCAGCTTGCCGAACAAGCCTGCGCCGCCATCGTTTGATCCGTCGCCGAAGACCGTGTCCATCGAGATGCCGGCCTCCATGAACATCATGCTGCCGGCCTCGCCGACGGCAGCCTCGCCGGGGTCAAGCTCGATCTCGACGAACTGCAACTCCTCGCCCTTGATCTCGTAGTCGACGACATCCATTGCCATGCAACTCGGCTCCTTGCAAAAGACAGAGGCAGCGATGGTAGCGAACGCACCGACCAGCCAAAGCGCCGACAGGCAGCCTGGACATATTGGCGCGTACGCAGAAGAGCGAGGAGCCGGCATGCACAAGCGTGCGCATGCACACGCGCATCTGTGCATGGCGCGCGTGACACGCGTTCAAGATTGGTGGAGCCGGCGGGAATCGAACCCGCGTCCGCAAGCCATCACCGGGCAGTTCTACATGCGTAGCTGACTGATTTGTTTTCTCACTCCTAGGTCGCGCAGCAGCACGCTACTTTCGGAGCCAGTCACTTGATCTCGTCCTGAACCGAATGACGCGGTTCAGCACCAGCCGATGTGAATGACCTCTCAGTCGTTGGTCTCGCGACCTTCAACCCGGCCCATCGGCCTGCCGTTGAGAGGCTCACCGGTTTTAAGCGGCGAGTGCGTACGTTTGATCGTTCGCAGTTACTTTGTTTCCAGTGGATTTACGAGCGAACTGGTGCTCGGCATGCCCTACGTCGGATCCGAACCCACGTCGAAACCAGGTCGGCCCCAGACCCCTATTTTAGGCCACTTGCAGCCATTGCAAGAGCGCCGCCGGTTTGGCAAGCACCGCGTGCGCACCCCAGGTGTCGATCGATTCCCCCTGGCCCAGATAGCCCCAGGCGGCGGCCAGCGTCAACATGCTCGCCGCGCGACCGGCCTGAACATCGCGCAGGTCGTCGCCGACATAGACGCATCGCGAGGGCTCGACGGCCACGCGGCGTGCGGCCTCCAGCAACGGCGCGGGATGCGGCTTGCTATGGGGCGTCGTGTCGCCGCAGATGACCACCGCGGCCCGCGCGCTCAAGCGCAAGCCGTCGATCACGGGCCAGGCAAAGCGTTCCGCCTTGTTGGTCACGATGCCCCAGCGCGTGCCTGCGGCCTCGAGGCCTTCGAGCACCGGCACCATGTCGGCGAACACGGCAGTGCGGTCAAGCAGCCCGTCTTGATACCGATCAAGAAACTCCTGGCGCAGCGATTCGAAGCTCGCGTCGCCAGGATGGATCCCCAACGCCGCGCCGACCATCCCCCGCGCGCCGGAACCGACCATGGGTCGCAGTGAGGACAGCGGTAGCGCCTCCAGGCTCCGTGCCAGGCGCATTGCGTTGGCAGCCGCGGCGAGGTCCGGCGCGCTGTCGATCAAGGTGCCGTCGAGATCGAACAGCACCAACCGCGTTGCCGAACTCATTGCGCAGGCAAACGGCAGCCGAACAAGTAGTTGACACTGGTGTTGTCCGACAGCCAGTAGCGGTCGCTCAACGGGTTGTACTCCATGCCCCGCGTGGTTTCGAGTTGCAGGCCGGCATCACGGCATGCTTGCGCAAGTTCGCTGGGCCGTATGAACTTGGCGTACTCATGGGTGCCCTTGGGAAGCAGATTCAGAACATGCTCGGCGCCGACGATGGCAAACAGAAATGCCTTCGCGTTGCGGTTGATCGTCGAGAAGAAAACCTGGCCGCCGGGCTTGACCAGCATTGCGCAGGCGCGCACGACCGAAGCAGGGTTCGGCACATGCTCGAGCATCTCCATGCAGGTCACCACATCGAATGTGGCCGGCTGCTCGATGGCCAGCGCCTCGACCGCGACCTCGCGGTAGTCGACATTCTCAATGCCAGCCTCAAGCGCATGCAGTTGCGCCACCTTCAGCGGCTTGTCCGCGAGGTCGATTCCTAGCACCTGCGCCGCCCCGCGGCGGGCCATGGCCTCGGCCAGGATGCCGCCGCCACAGCCGACGTCCAGAACCTGCTTGCCGCGCACACCCGAGGGGCCCAGGAGCCGCTCGATCCAGTCCAGACGCAGTGGGTTGATCTGGTGCAGCGGCTTGAACTCGCTGCTCGGATCCCACCACCGGTGAGCAAGTTCGCTGAACTTGGCCAGTTCCTGCGGGTCGGCGTTGACGGTCATGTTGCAATCCTAGCGATTGACGGCCCCACAATGACAAACCCCGCCGAAGCGGGGTTTCGTTGCAAGCCCGGTGAACCGGTTACTTGCGGGTGCGCGTACCGACGACCTCGATCTCGACGCGGCGATTCTTCGCCTTGCCTTCCTTGGTCTTGTTGTCGGCCACAGGCTGCTTCTCGCCCTTGCCTTCGGTATAGACACGGTTCTTCTCGACGCCAGCGCTCACCAAGAACGCCTTGACCGATTCCGAACGAGCCACAGACAGCTTTTGGTTGTAGGCGTCGGAGCCGTCGCTGTCGGTATGGCCGACCGCGATGATGACTTCGAGGTTGATGTCCTTGGTCTTGCTGACGAGATCCGTCAGTTTGGCCCGAGCTTCAGGCTTCAACACCGACTTGTCGACGTCGAAGAACGCGTCAGCGGCGAAGGTCACCTTCTCGCTCACCGGAGCCGGCGGCGGGGGCGGCGGGGGAGCCGGCCGCGGTGGGGGAGCCGGCGGGGGCGGCGGCGGCGGGGCCACGCGCGGCGCGGGCGGGGGCGGCGGGGGCGGCGGCTTCAGAGCGCCGTCGCAGTTCTCTGCTGCAGTAGCCGGCGTCCAGGAGCCGTCACGCCAGCAGAGTTCATTGGTGCCGTTCTTCCACACGGTGCCATCAGCGGCACGCCAGTTATCGACAGCCTTGGGAGCCATGCCACCGTGGGCAGCGGCAAGCGCAGCAATTGGAGCGGCGAGCGCGACAGATGCGAAAAGCATCGCCACCTTGTTCAATTTCTTCATTGATTATCCTCTCGAGGTAAGCCGCAGTTGCCTGCGAAATGTCTGATTCGGAAGCGAGAAAACCTGGCAAACGCCCGGTTTGGCGAGCGCTCACCACCGATCAACTGATTGTGCCAGAGGTTCTTCGGTCGACTGCATTTTGCCCCCGGGAGGGGTAGGCAGCGACCTCTATGTTGCGTGAGTGCTACATCCGCCGCCGAATAGAATCAACGGCTCCCGTCCGCGCCCGCGCGCCTTGTTGCGCCGATTTTTCCCCTGCACCCCATGACATCCTTCGCCAAGGAAACCCTGCCCGTCAGCCTCGAAGAGGAGATGCGGCGCTCGTACCTTGACTACGCGATGAGCGTGATCGTCGGCCGGGCCCTGCCCGACGCCCGCGATGGCCTCAAGCCCGTGCATCGCCGCGTGCTGTTCGCGATGCACGAGCTCAACAATGACTGGAACCGGCCCTACAAGAAGAGCGCTCGCATCGTCGGCGACGTCATCGGCAAGTACCACCCGCATGGGGACACGGCCGTGTACGACACCATCGTGCGCATGGCGCAGGACTTCTCGCTGCGCCACATGCTGGTCGATGGCCAGGGCAATTTCGGCTCGGTCGACGGCGACAACGCCGCGGCCATGCGTTACACGGAAATCCGCCTCTCCAAGATCGCCCACGAGATGCTGGCCGATATCGACAAGGAGACCGTCGACTTCGGGCCCAACTATGACGGCTCGGAAAGGGAGCCGCTGGTGCTCCCAAGCCGGCTGCCCAACCTGCTGGTCAATGGTTCTGCCGGCATCGCAGTCGGGATGGCCACCAACATTCCGCCGCACAACCTGAATGAGGTCGTCGACGCCTGCCTGCACCTGCTGAAGAACGGCGAGGCGACGATCGAAGAATTGATGGAGATCATTCCGGCGCCTGACTTCCCGACCGCCGGCATCATCTATGGCATCAATGGCGTGCGCGAGGGCTATCGCACCGGCCGCGGCAAGGTATTGATGCGCGCAAAGTGCCACTTCGAAGACATCGACAAGGGCGCGCGCCAGTCGATCATCATCGACGAGATTCCGTACCAGGTGAACAAGAAGACGCTGCTCGAGCGCATCGCCGAGTTGGTGCACGAGAAGAAGATCGAGGGCATCAGCCACATTCAGGACGAGAGCGACAAGTCCGGCATGCGCGTCGTGATCGAGCTCAAGCGCGGTGAAGTGCCTGAGGTTGTGCTTAACAACCTGTATAAGCAGACGCAGCTGCAGGACACCTTCGGCATCAACATGGTCGCGCTGATCGACGGTCAGCCCAAGCTGTGCAACCTCAAGCAACTGCTCGAGATCTTTCTGGAGCACCGGCGCGAGGTGGTGACGCGGCGCACCGCGTTCGAGCTGAAGAAGGCCCGCGAACGCGGTCATGTGCTGGAAGGCCTGGCCGTCGCGCTGGCCAACATCGACGAATTCATCGAAACCATCAAGACCTCGCCGACGCCGCCGGTGGCCAAGTCGGCGCTGATGTCCAAGAGCTGGGACAGCGCGCTGGTGCGTGAGATGCTGGTGCGGGCCGAAGCCGACACGACCGGTGGCCGCGCCGCCTACCGTCCGGAGGGCCTGCCGCCCCAGTACGGCATGCAGCCCGATGGCCTGTACCGACTGTCGGAGGACCAGGCGCAGGAGATTCTGCAGATGCGCCTGCAGCGGCTGACGGGCCTGGAGCAAGACAAGATCGTCAGCGAGTACAAGCAAGTGATGGCGCAGATCGCCGATCTGCTGGACATCCTGTCCAAGTCCGACCGCGTGACGACGATCATTGCCGAGGAACTCGCCGCGTTGCGGGCCGAGTTCGGCACCTCCAAGCTGGCCGCGCGGCGCAGTGTGATCGAACACAACGTGCAGGAGCTCGGCACCGAAGACCTGATCACGCCGGCCGACATGGTGGTCACGCTCAGCCACACCGGCTACATCAAGAGCCAGCCGCTGGGCGAATACCGCGCGCAACGCCGCGGTGGGCGCGGCAAACAGGCCACGCAAACCAAGGACGACGACTGGGTCGACCAGCTGTTCATCGCCAACACGCACGACTGGATCCTGTGCTTCAGCGACCGCGGCCGCGTCTATTGGCTCAAGGTCTGGGAAGTGCCCCAAGGCGGGCGCGCCTCGCGCGGCAAACCGATCGTGAACATGTTCCCGCTGCAGGGCGACGAGAAGATCACGGTGGTGTTGCCGCTCACCGGCGAGTTCCGCACCTTCCCGGCCGACCACTTCATCTTCATGGGCACCGCACTGGGCACCGTCAAGAAGACCTCGCTGGACGACTTCAGCAACCCGCGCAAGGCGGGCATCATCGCCGTGAACCTCGATCCGGGCGACTTCCTGATCGGCGCTGCCCTGACCGATGGCAAGCACGACGTGATGCTCTTCTCCGACGGCGGCAAGGCGGTGCGGTTCGACGAGGATGATGTGCGTGCGGTGGGCCGCAATGCACGCGGCGTGCGCGGCATGATGCTCGAGACTGGCCAGAGCGTGATCGCGATGCTGGTGGCGGTGGACGAATCGCAGTCGGTGCTGACGGCCACGGAGCATGGCTATGGCAAGCGAACGTCCATCGTCGAGTACACACGGCATGGCCGTGGCACCAAGGGCATGATCGCGATCCAGCAGAGCGAGCGCAACGGCAGGGTCGTGGCAGCCACGCTCGTGCGTCCCGCCGACGAAATCATGCTCATCACCGATCGCGGCGTGTTGGTGCGGACCCGCGTATCCGAGATCCGCGAGCTGGGTCGCGCAACGCAGGGCGTCACATTGATTGCTCTCGACGACGGCTCGTCGTTGACGGGTCTGCAGCGGATCGTTGAGAACGATGCCGGTGACGACGACGCTGCAACTGACGTGGAGAACGGTTGATGTGGCAGGCCCTGTTGGTGGCGTCATTGATTGCAGTTGCTTCAGCGGGTAGCGCACAGGCCCAGACCAAGAGCGAGCTTGTCGCCAAGCTGGTATCACTGCAGCAGGCTGGCATCGAGAACATTGGTCGGGCACTCGCGGCCCAGACATCGCAACGCGTCCTGCAGGCAGCCGGCCAGGCCATACCGCGACTGCCCGCTGACAGGCGCGAGGCCGCGGCCAAGGAAGTCCAGACCGATGTGAACAGGTTCTACGATGAAGTGGAGCCTGTGCTGCGCAAGCGCGCGATCGAACTGGCTCCGGCCACGCTGGCCCCTCTGTATGAGGAGCGATTCAATGAGGACGAGTTGCGGCAGGTAATCGCGTGGCTCGAATCGCCGGTATCCAAGAAGCTCCAGCAGATTGACAGCGACGTCGGCAACACGCTGGCGCAAAAGGTGGTGGCCGACACGCGCGGCACGATGGAAACGCGCCTGAAGGCGCTTGAAGCCAGCTTGGCCAAGCGCCTGGGCGTGCCCGCCGCGCCGCCGCCAAGCGGCCCGTCAGGCCCGAGGAAGTAGCAGGCGACACTCGCCCGACGCGTCGATGATGGCCGAGTCCACGCCACCTCCACCTGACCTGCTGGCGTTGCGCCAGCAGATCGATGCCGTGGACCAGGAGCTGTTGTCGCTGCTGAACCGGCGTGCGGGGCTGGCGCTCGCGGTCGGTGAGATCAAGAAGCAGGAAGGGTCGGTGGTCTTTCGGCCCGAGCGAGAGGCCCAGGTCATTGAAGGCCTGAAAGCCGCCAATCCGGGCCCGCTTCGACCCGACAGCGTGGCGCCGATCTGGCGCGAAGTCATGTCCGCATGTCGCGCCCTCGAAACCCCGACGCGCGTGGCCTACCTCGGCCCGGCCGGCACCTTCAGCGAGCAGGCTGCGCTGGCCTACTTCGGCTCGTCCATCGCACGTGTGCCTTGCGTCAGCATCGATGAGGTGTTTCGAAGCACCACGGGTGGCGCTGCCGACTTCGGCGTCGTGCCGGTGGAGAACTCGACCGAAGGCGTGGTCGCACGCTCGCTCGACCTGTTCCTGAGTACACCGCTGGGCATCATTGGCGAGACCAGCCTGTTTGTGCGCCACAACCTGCTGCGCAAGTCCGATTCCCTTCAACGCATCAGCGCCGTGTGCGCGCATCCGCAGGCGCTGGCGCAATGCCAGGGTTGGCTCGCCAACCACCTGCCCACCGTCGAGCGCCGACCCGTGGCCAGCAACGCCGAAGGGGCTCGACTGGCCTCGCTCGACGACGCGCTGGCCGCCGTTGCCAGCGATCGCGCCGCCAGCGAGTACGGCCTGCATGTGGTCGCGCCCGCGATTCAGGACGATCCGCAGAATCGCACACGGTTTGCGATCGTGACCCATCCCGAGCGGCACCCGCAACCGCGCGCGTCGGGTCACGACTGCACCAGCCTGGTCGTGTCCGTCAGCAACCGTCCAGGCGCCGTGCACGACATGCTCGTGCCGCTCAAGGCCCATGGCGTGTCGATGACGAGATTCGAATCGCGCCCCGCCCGCTCCGGTCAGTGGGAGTACTACTTCTACATCGACATTGCCGGACACCCCGACGAGCCGCAGGTCGCGACGGCACTGCAGGAACTGCGCAGCGTGTGCGCTTTCTACAAGCTGCTCGGCTCCTACCCGTTGGACAGCCATTGATCCCATGTTCAATCAACTCGGATTGATCGGCTGCGGCCTGATGGGCGGCTCCTTCGCTTTGGCGTTGAAGCGCGCCGGGCTCGTCAAGCGCGTCGTCGGCTACAGCAAATCACCGTCGACGACGGACCGTGCCAAGAAGCTCGGCGTGATCGACGTCGCCGCCGAATCGGCGCTGCTGGCTGTCTCGGGGGCGGACATCGTGCTGATCGCCATACCCGTGTCGGCCATTGAGGCCACATTCAGGGCCATCCGACATCTTGTCGAGCCCGGCGTACTGTTCATGGATGTGGGCTCCACCAAGCGCGATGTGGTCGATGCCGCGCGCCGGGTGCTGAAGGAGCGCGTGCCCCACTTCGTTCCAGCGCACCCGATTGCAGGCAAGGAAGTCGCCGGCGTCGCCCATGCCGACGCCGCGCTCTACAACGGCCGCCAGGTCATCCTGACGCCACTGAACAGTACCGATCCGGACCTGGTGCAAAAGGCCACCGACGTCTGGAGCGCGATCGGCGCCCAGGTACTGAAGATGACGCCGGAGAACCACGACGCTGCCTTCGCTGCCGTCAGCCATCTGCCGCACCTCCTGGCCTTCGCCTACTTCAGTGCGGTGGTCAAGCAACCGTCGGGAAGCGACTTCCTGGCGTTGGCTGGCCCGGGCTTTCGCGACTTCACCCGCATTGCCGCCAGCGACCCGACCGTCTGGCGCGACATCCTCGTCGCCAACCGCGAGGAAATCCTCAAACAGTCCTTGCGATTCCGCCATACCCTGGACGCGATCGAGCATGTGATGCGCTCAGGCAATGTCGAGGCGCTTGAAGACCTGTTGCGCCAGGCCGCTGACGCGCGCGGCGGATGGCAGATGAACGGCGGCAGCGGCAAGGTACCCAGCCCGCGCTGACCCGGTCGTGTACTCGATCCCGTTCCTCGACCTGCCACCGCTGTCAGGCGCCGCCGGCACGGTCAAGTTGCCCGGTTCCAAGAGTATTTCCAATCGTGTGCTGCTGTTGGCCGGGCTGGCCGAAGGCCCGACCGAGATCCACGAATTGCTGGATTCCGATGACACGCGCGTGATGCTCGCCGCATTGCGGCAGTTGGGCTGCACGCTCGATCACGCCGACGGCGTGCTGCGCGTGCATGGCCTGGGTGGGCGCCTCACGGTGCACGAAGGCGACCTTTTCCTCGGCAATGCGGGCACCGCCATGCGTCCGCTGGCAGCGGCCCTTGCGGTGTTGACCTCGCGTCAAGGGGGGCGCTTCGATCTGCGCGGCGTGCCACGCATGCACGAACGACCGATCGGTGACCTGGTCGACGCGCTGCGCCAACTCGGTTGCCACGTCGAAGCGCTCGGCGAACCCGGCTATCCGCCACTGCGTGTCCTCGGCACGGCTGGCGCTACGCTTGGCATCGACAAGCCGATCCGCGTGCGTGGCGATGTCTCGAGCCAGTTCCTGAGCGCGTTGCTGCTGGCGCTGCCGCTGGCCAGCGAGGCCGGGGCGATCACGATCGAAGTCGAAGGTGAGTTGATCTCGCGCCCCTATGTCGAGATCACGCTGGCGCTGCTGGCCCGGTTCGGCGTCACTGTGCAGCGCGAGGGTTGGCGGCGCTTCACGATCCCCGCGCACAGCCGCTATCGTGCCTCAAGTGCGATCCATGTCGAGGGTGATGCCTCGTCGGCGTCGTACTTTGTTGCCCTGGGCGCGTTGGCCGCCACGGGCGCTCCAATCCGCATCGAAGGCGTCGGCGCAGATTCGATCCAGGGTGACATCCGATTCATCGAGGCCGCACGTACGATGGGTGCCGACGTGACCGCCGAGGCCAACGCGCTGGAGGTGCGCCGCGGCAGTTGGCCTCTCAAGGCCATCACGCTCGACTGCAATCACATTCCCGATGCGGCGATGACGCTGGCCGTGATGGCGCTGTATGCCGATGGGCCCAGCACGCTGACCCACATCGGCAGTTGGCGCGTCAAGGAGACCGATCGCATTGCAGCCATGACACAGGAGCTGCGCAAGCTCGGTGCCGCGGTCGACGAAGGACCGGACTGGATTCGCGTCACGCCGCCGGCGCGCTGGATGGCTGCCAGCCTGCGCACCTACGACGACCATCGCATGGCCATGTGCGCATCGCTCGCCGCCTTCAACGGGCTGGCAGGCGCGGCGC